>JAAENN010000001.1 GCA_024224295.1 Shimia sp.
ATAAGGGTCGTTCATATCGCCTGCCTGTTGATCGCGTTGCGGCCCGCCCGTCGGACCCTACCAAGAGAGTCTTAGTATTGGGTTTGGGGAGCTGCAAGGCCACCTAAGGATTTTTGGGTTAAGGCGAGGTAAAGAAGGGGGGCCGTTCTCCTGCTAGAACCGGACTTACACGTTCCAACCCTTCACGGAATGGAGCACTCTTCGGAGTTTTGATATTTTGGGCCAACCCCAAGCAAGCGAAGCTTTTTATCACAACATACCCCGGATCCACCTGCCCAGCCTCTATCGCCAGATTGGCCGAATGTGGAAACGCATGATGGTTACCATGCAGGCTCTCACCAAATGTGATAAACGCAATCTTGGGCAAATTGTAGCCTTGCACCGGCAAACCACGGATGTGCCAGCTTTGATGACCACGCCGATGTGCAAGGTGCCCGACCGCCCAATGTCCAATCAAGGAAACTGCAACGCGCAGACATACCCCCCACAAAAGCCACGACCAACCACCAGAGAAAAACAAAATGACGGCAAGAGGCAGCTGTTGCGCCATCCACGTGGCCTCAAGGAAGCGGTAAAACCCATCTCTGCGCACCTGCGGCTCCAATCTGAATTCCGGGGCGTGTGTCAGTTGATACCTGCAACACAACTGCCAAAAAGCGTCTTTAAAAAATGGTGCATCATGACTGGGATGCGCAGGGCACTCAGCCTGCCTTTGATGCCAATCCCGCATGTCATGCGCGCGCATCATGCCAAACGGCCCAGCCATGCCGACCAACACGCCCAGATAAACCAATATGTGTTCAAGCCACAAAGGGGATTCAAAAGACCGATGAATTAACAACCGATGCATCCCCACCGAATGCCCCAAACACAACGTAAAAGACGACAAAGCTAAGAAAACAAAGAGTGCCGACCAACTTGCAAAAAACAGCAACCCAACCAAAGCGCCCAACAACATACCCAAAACCCATAGTGCGCGCCAAGGTTCGAAAACCACGCGCCCGCTTACGGCGTCACTACGCGCGTCAGGAATAACACGCTCTGTCTCACTTAATTTTTGGGCCATCGCCTTGCACTCCAATCTAAATTCACCTAACATTTAAACATATAACTAATTAGTTAATTGGTGATACCATGTCAACGATAGAGAAAGTGTTCGAAGCACTATCTTCCACGCCGAGGCGTCGAATTCTTGCATATTTGTCTGAAGCGACTCTGACTGCAGGAGAGATTTCAAAGCGTTTCGAAATGTCTCAGCCCGCTGTTTCTAAACATCTTTCCATACTGGAATCCGCCAACCTTGTATGTAAGGAACGGGATGGGCAATTTGTGAAATACTCAATGAATAGAGACACACTTTCCGGAACGCTCGCTGGATTTCTACAGGATGTCTGCCCGCCCTCTCGAAAGCTCAAATCCGAGAGCGGTGCCTTGAAAGATGATGCAAAATAATCACTTTAAAATCTTCATCTCAACCGGCTCGCCTCTGGAGATCCACAATGCGCCCCTTCGACGACCTCTTCGCCATCTCCGCTGAGCGCAAAGGCGGCGCCGACGCGCTCGAAGCTTTGCTCACCAAACCCAAATCCATCGCAGACCTCGTGCAAATCTCCGGGGGCCGCTGGCTTGGGTAACTCACCAAAGGCGTTTTCAGGCAGACTTTAGTTAGCAGGTCATCTCAAACAAATAGGACGGGTTGGAAGACACCCTCAAACGCCCCCCAACCCGCACTGCTGCAAATACCTACCTGCATTGCTGTCATGACCCAGCCGCTGGTGCTGCGATCAAGACGGACCCGCCTCAGCTCCCCCGATCACACCCGCTCTTCTTCTTGCCGCTCAGCCATCCTCACGCGGTGAGACACCCCCGTGCGGGTGTCATTCAGCTCTGCACAATTCATGTGTTAGACAAGCTGAAGACAAGCATCCTAAAAGGACAGAAACTCCAAGCGGCGTTCTTGATGACTTCCCGCCGTAGCGGCGCGGTCTAGCGCTCGGTGCGCAATTTCAGCCAGCAAGAACGCCCGCTCCAGAAGCTGATTATTGGTTTTATGCATCGCGACACTCGCTACTTGATCATTACCAACATGACCTTTTCCCCATTAGGGAGAAAACCCACCAAACCACTCGCTCGCACTGGTCAATTCCGGTCTGAATTTGCGCATTACTTACGCCAAACACTCCGGCAAAAACGGGCGTAACTTATTGTTAAACAACAAAATTACTCCAAACCAAACACTTATGGAGCACCCCTAACGCTAATTCGTCTTGCACACCGTAACAACTTCAATAAATACTCAAAATATAAGCAAAAAAAGAACACGTTTTATGAAGCGAAACCTTCCTCCGCTCAACGCACTAAAGGCCTTTGACGCCACGGCCCGACATTCGAGTTTTTCTAAAGCTGGGGAAGAACTGAGGGTCACGCACACATCCGTCGCGCGTCACGTTCGTAACCTGGAAGCCTGGCTCAACGCTCCGCTGGTGCACAAATTGGGACGCAACATCTCCCTGACAGATTTGGGCAGAGCCTACCACGCCGAAATCGAGCACATCTTTACAAGCTTGGAGCACGTGACCCATCGGCTTATGGCCAGCGTATCCAACACCGTCAAACTAAGCGTCGAGCCGTTTTTCGCCCACCAATGGTTAAATCAAAGGCTATCGGATTCCGCTGAGGACATTTCCAACGATCACTTCGACCTACAGGCCGAACACTCCGCCGATGTCGTTGACCTGGACAATAGCGAGTTCGACCTGGCGGTTCGGTTTGTCTCAAACGAAAACCAAACCGATGACATGTACATCTTCAGCCAAGAAGTCATGTTCCCGTATGTTTCCAGCTCACTTGTGAGAGAAACCGACACTCCGCAAAAGAAACTTGAGGCGCTGTTCGCGTCGAACCTGATGTATTCGTATCGAAAAGAGAGATGGGCACAGTGGTTTCACGCAGCACGCATCAGCCCTCCGTCTCCCCCACACTACTACGAGCAGCGGGACTTTCGGCTGGGTATGCTGTCCGTTTTGACAGGGAAAGCTGCCATGATCGTGACGCCAAGCATTGTGCAGGAGGAACTTAAGGGCGGTTTGCTTTGCAAGGTGAGCGACATTGGCATCGACACCGGCGGCTTTGCCTTACTTGTTTCAAAGCGCACTCAAAATCGGCCCGCAGTTCAAAAGGCTGTAGAGTTTCTCAAACCTCTCCTTACGTCCTATTCCAGCACCTAACAGGATCCACCCCCCATGCGCAGCTTCGACGACCTCTTCACCATTTCTGCTGAGCGTAAAGGCGGTGCCGATGCGCTTGAAGCCCAGCTTACCAAACCCAAATCCACCTCGGAACTCGCCCAAATCCCCGAAGGCCGCTGGCTCGCGCAATTCACCAAAGGTGTCTTTCAGGCGGGGTTCAACTGGCAGGTCATTGAAAACAAATGGGACGGGTTTGAAGCGGCGTTTCACAGTTTTGACGTCGACCGCTGCGCCTTCATGCATGACGAAGACATGGACCGCCTGATGTCTGACACCAACATTGTGCGCAATGGCCCCAAAATCCGCACAGTATTGGAAAACGCCCACTTCATCCAATCCCTGCGCGCGGACGGCGGCGCGGGCCAAGTACTTGGTAGCTGGGCCAGCACCGACTACGTGAACCAGCTCGAATTCATTAAAAAGGGCGGCTCCCGCATTGGTGGCGCCACCGGACAATATGCGCTGCGTTTCCTTGGCAAAGACAGCTTCATCCTGTCCCGCGATGTGGTCGCCCGCCTGATTGCCGAAGGCATAATCGACAAGCAACCCACCTCCAAAGGCGCCATGAAGAAAGTCCAGGACGCCTTTAACATCTGGATGGACCAGTCCGGCCGCAGCCTGACTGAAATCAGCCGTGTGCTTGCCATGAGCCTCTAATCGCGCCTAACGCTGAATGCTCTCCAGATACGCCAGCAACGCTGCCAACGGCCGCGGCGTTGGGGTGAACACCCCGTCCCCCACATCAATTGGCACCAAATCACCTTCCAGCAAAACACCAAACTCTGGCATATCCGCGCCATCCACCGGATCGCGGTGATAGCCGTCAATTTCACTCAACACCGCCGCCACCGGAAACGCCCCGCCCGCGCGGCGCGAAATTGTGGTCAGGTCCGTTGTCTTCGGCAATAACTCTGCAGCCAGCGTTCCGTCTCCGCGCCCACTCGGCCCGTGACACATCGCGCAGTTCTCCGCAAAAAGCGCCGCCCCCTCCGGGGCCTCCGGCATTTCCGCCTCCGCGCAGGCCAGCATCACACCCGACAAGGCCATCACGCCAACCCAGTTCTTCATTGCTGTACACTCTGCAAATAAGCCACCAGTTCCATCACCGGCTGTGAGGTCATAATCGGCTGACCAGTCTCGGTCTTTAGCGCCACGTCCACACCTTCAAAAAAATCTCCGTAAACCGGCATCGGACTGCCATGGCTCACAAGCGGATCACGCCCATCAATGCGTTTGATTACCCGCACCAGAGGAAACTGCCCACCATTCTCGTGACTTAAGGTCAAAAGGTTGTCCGGCTTAATCACCAACACGCCCGCCATCGGCCCGTTGCCATCCATATCAATGCCATGGCAGGTCGCGCAGTGTTTTTGGTATAGCGCCGCCCCCTCCGCTACATTTTCAGCAACGGCCGCCCCGCCGATCAATGTAACCGCCAGTGCACATAGACCCATTTTCATCACAACACCCTCCTTTGCTACAGCGGCCCAATCCAATGCCCCGCTTTGCGTATCTCTCTGCGCAAGCCTGCCATAGCCCAGAGCCACGCGCCTTGATCCGGATCATGGCGCGTGGCACAACCTATTCGCGCGCGCGCCCCGTAAAGAAAGCTTGAGATGTTGTACGCAGAAGCCCAAACACCCAACGAAAACGAAATCACCAAGCTTTTTACGGAGACTTTCGCAGCGTCTGAAGGCGAGGCCGAAGGCGTACTGATCGGCACGCTGGTCACAAAGCTATTGAAAGACCAAAAAGCCGACGGCTCCCGCGTCTTCACCGCAATCGATAACGGAACACTTGTCGGGGCGGTGGTCTTTTCCCCTCTTCTCTATGCGGATGACCCGCGCATCGTGCACTTGCTCTCTCCCATGGCGGTTGCTACCGAGCGGCACGGCGAAGGCATCGGGCAAGCCCTTATAACTTACGCGTTAAACACCTTGCGCAATACCGGAACAGATGTTGCCATCACTTACGGCAGCCCTGCATTTTACGGCAAAACCGGGTTCCAGCCCCTCTCTGAGAGCATCGCTTCTGCCCCACAAGCACTCAGCTTCCCACATGGATGGATTGGACAGTCCCTCACCGAAGCGCCGCTAACGCCACTGAGGGGCCCGGCCACTTGCGTAAGCGCGCTCAACGATCCGTCTGTGTGGTGACACACACGCCTCTGAAAACAATTCAGAATGGTGAAACGGCCACAATTTGAAAGAAAACTCTCACTCAACGCCTACGTCCCCCTTGCAAACTCCGGACTTCGCCCCTAGGTGATCGCTGCAAACGTTTTTCTATTTCGACCACTGTCTCCCTTCAAACGGCGTTCAGTCTCTCGATACAGACCGACATCGCCACGCTGCCGCAATCGTGCGGGCAGATTTTTTAAGGAGACTACGGAATGGCTACTGGCACCGTAAAATGGTTCAACACAACTAAAGGCTTCGGCTTCATCGCACCAGACGGCGGCAGCAAAGATGTGTTTGTACACATTTCTGCAGTTGAGCGTTCTGGCCTGACCGGCCTGGCCGACAACCAAAAAGTGACCTTCGACATCGAAGCAGGTCGCGACGGTCGTGAGTCCGCGATCAACCTCGCACTGGCATAAGCCAAGCGATCTAGACTTTTGAAACGCGGCTCCTGAAAAGGGGCCGCGTTTTGCGTGTGTAGTCCCCCCAAAGTCATCGCAGCACATGCGCGCCTTGCGTTAACAAACTGGGCAACCACAAGATTCACACCTCCGCGATACAGACAGGATACCGACGCAAAACCGACGCGACTTTTGGTGCGCTTTTGAGCATTAACCAACCGCGCAACAGAGAGGTTAAGCGTCGACTAGCACCCCGTTTTCCAGCCGCACCACCCGATCCATACGCGCAGCGAGTTCCATATTGTGGGTCGCCACCAGAGCCGCCAATCCGGTCTCCCGCACCAAGGTCATCAGCGCGTCAAACACCTGATCGCTGGTCGCAGGATCAAGATTGCCAGTTGGCTCATCTGCCAACAAAATCCGTGGCTTATTGGCCAAGGCACGGCAAAACGCCACCCGCTGCTGCTCGCCACCAGACAATTCAGCCGGACGGTGTTTCGCCCGATGTGCTACACCTACGGTTTCCAGCAGTTCTTTGCCGCGCTTTTCCGCCTCCGACTTGCTCACGCCATTGGCCATTTGAGGCAGCAAAATATTCTCTAAGGCACTAAACTCCGGCAACAAATGGTGGAACTGATAGACAAAGCCAATATCCTCCCGCCGCGCTCTCGTACGGCGTCGATCTGACTTCCCGCTCAGGGTTTGGCCACCTATCTCCACGCTGCCTTTGCCTGCCTCGTCCAGCAATCCCGCAATATGCAAAAGCGTCGATTTCCCTGCCCCGGACGGCGCCACAAGCGCGACCATTTCACCGGCCTTCAATGCCAGATCCGCGCCTCTCAAAACGCGAACCTCCCCCGCCAAGCCTTTGTTATATAGCTTCTCTACGCCATCAAGCTTCAGCACAAAGTCATTCATAGCGTAGCGCCTCAACAGGGTTCATCCGCGCCGCCCGGCGCGCTGGAAAAATGGTCACGACGAAGGCCAATCCAAGCGACAGGCTCATCGCTGACATTACATCGCCCACCTCAAGTTTCGCTGGTAAGCGGTAGATGCCACGGATCGACGGATCCCAAGCCTCGCCACCTAAGAGCACATTTACAAAAGAAAAAATCGGATCGATATAAAGCGCAAACAGACATCCAAACGCCACGCCAAGCACTGTGCCCAGCACGCCGGTAAATGCCCCGCAAATAAAAAACACCCGCAGCACCGATCCCTCGGTCATCCCCATGGTGCGCAGAATGCCAATGTCGCGTCCTTTGTTTTTCACCAGCATAATCAAACCACTCACGATGTTCATCGTGGCGATCAGCACCAGAATGGAAAGGATCACGAACATCACGTTGTCCTCCACTTCCAGCGCATTGAGAAACCCTCCAGATGCCTGTTTCCAGGTCCACACCAACGCACGATCTCCGGCCGCCATCATCAACGGCACCGCCATCGCTTCGACCTTCTCAGGCTCCGCTACCATCACCTCAATCTCATCTGCCACGCCGTCACGATCAAAGAAAATCTGCGCCTCGGCAAAGGGCAGATAGACCCGCGTGCGATCAATGTCATAGCGCCCCGCCGAGAAGATGTAGACCACCTCATAGCTGCTGATCCGTGGCGAGGTGCCAAAGGCGGTTTTAACACCATTGGGCGAGATCAACTTGATGCGATCCCCGACCCGCGCGCCAAGCTCACGTGCCACACCAGACCCAATCGCGATACCTTCGCTATAGCGGCCAATTTCGCCATCACTGGTACTTGGGTCGGCAATGCGCGGCAACTCCGCCAAATCCTCCGCCCGCATGCCAAAGACTTCTACGCCCGCATTGCGGCTGCGTAGATTGCCCATGACCTGCCCCTTCACCAACGGCGCCGCCCGTGTCACCCCCGGAACATCACGCAACGTTTCCGCCATCGCGTCAAAGTCCTTGATGGTGCGATCAATCACGCCAGTCTCTGAAATTTCCCCGCTCTGATAGACGGTTACATGGGCGTTGGCGCCCAGAATGGTGCCGACAAACTCAGACCGAAACCCGGCCCGCACGGCCAGCGTCGCGATCAAGGCAAACACCGCCAGGGTAATGCCGATCAAGCTGATCCAGGTCATCGTACTGACCCCGCCTTCGGCCTTACGCGCGCGCAAATAGCGCCATGCGATCATCCATTCGAAACGGGAAAAAGGGGCTGTGCGACCTGACATAACTGCTCCGGTTCTTGGTTGGCGCGACCCTATGAGGCCACCCGCTTAGGGTCAAGCGATCCTGGCGCGCCCAATCCCAACGGGCACGCCTCTGCCAACCGCCGGACCACCACCGCCCGCAAGTTGCTCAGCTCTTGCATCCGGGCATCAATCTCCGTCAGCTTACCCCGCAAAAGCAGCTCCACTTCCGACTGAGACAACCCACCGCCAAGCCCCTGCACCAACGCGCCAATTTCCTTAAGAGAAAATCCCAACGCCTGCCCCTGCCGGATCAGCCGCACCATCTCCACCATACCTTCGGGATAGTCCCGATACCCATTGGGCCAACGATCCGCCCGGATCAGCCCTTGCTTTTCATAGTATCTCAAAGTGTCCCGGCTCACGCCACTTGCCTCAGCCAACGTCCCAATCCGCATCACTTTTCTCCTTGACCTTGGACCTTACTCCAAGGTTTACATCTCCCTGCATCCAACACAACTGACAAAGGATGCACCATGTCACCCACCGCTTTTCACCGTTTGTACCGGATCTCGTCTTGGTATGATCTGCTGATCACCTGGCCCTATATGACCCCTGTCACGCTCGGCCTGTTCTGGAGCGCTCTGAACGGCGCCCATGCGGCCACCGGTCTCGCACCGCTGCCCGAACTCAGCACCTACGCCATTCTCTTTGCCAACTTCACAGGGTCCGTGGTGATCGTATGGTCCATTGTTCGCATACGCCTCAATGATCCAAAGCTTGCCCGTTATGATGCCATTGGCCGCTGGCTCTTTTCAGCGTGGATGATCAACGCGCTGCTCAACGGCGCCAGCCCATTGATCTGGGGTTTCCTCGTGATCGAGCTGGCCTTTGCAGTGCTGCAATCCCTTCCAGTGCGTGAACCAGCCCAAACCGTTGCCGCATAAGTAAAAAGGCCCTCGCTCATCGCGGGGGCCTTCTTTTTCTCAATCAGTCGCGGCGCTTAGATCAGAGACCGGTCACACGGTGATCCGCATAGATCTCGATCAACTTGGCAACGGCCGCTTCCGGCGCCAGCTCTTCGCTTTCGCCAGTCCGGCGGCTGGTCAGCTCGACCACCCCGTTTTTCAGGCCACGCGGACCAACAGTGATGCGCCACGGCAAGCCAATCAAATCCATCGTCGCGAATTTACCACCCGCACGCTCTTTGCGGTCATCATACAGCGGCTCCAGACCCGCAGATTCCAGTGCTTTCTCCAGCGCCTCACAGGCCGCATCCGCTTCCGCGTCACCTTGCTTCAAGTTCACAATACCCGCGTGGAACGGGGTCACCCCTTCCGGCCAGATGATGCCGTTGTCGTCATGGCTGGCTTCGATGATCGCCCCTAACAAGCGGCTCACACCAATGCCGTGACTGCCCATGTGCACGGAAACTTTTTCACCTTCAGCGGTCTGCACCTGCGCGCCCAGCGCATCAGAATACTTGGTGCCAAAGTAAAATATCTGGCCCACTTCGATGCCACGCGCCGTACGGCGTCGCTCTTCTGGCACCTCATTAAACACCGCCTCGTCATGGGTCTCATCAGTGCGCGCGTATTTGGTAGTGAACTCCTCCAAAACGCCCTGACATTGCTCAACGCTGTCATAGTCAATTTCACGGTCACCAAACGACAGATCGGTCACTGCAGAATCGTAGAACACCTCGGATTCGCCGGTTTCGGCCAGCACCAGAAATTCATGGGTATAGTCGCCCCCAATTGGACCACCATCCGCACGCATCGGAATTGCCTGAAGCCCCATGCGCTCGTAGGTGCGCAGATAACTCACCAGATGGCGATTATAGGCGTGCAGCGCGTCTTCCTTAGAGAGATCAAAGTTGTAGCCGTCTTTCATGTAGAACTCACGGCCGCGCATCACGCCAAACCGGGGGCGAATCTCGTCCCGGAACTTCCACTGGATCTGATACATGGTCAGAGGCAAGTCCTTATAAGAACTCACATTGCTACGGAAAATGTCGGTGATCAGTTCTTCTGCCGTGGGCGTATAAAGCATATCACGATCATGACGGTCTGTGATGCGCAGCATCTCTTCGCCATACGCGTCGTAACGCCCACTCTCTTTCCACAGATCCGCTGATTGCAAGGTTGGCATCTGCATTGGAATATGGCCCGCGCGCACTTGCTCTTCGTGCACTATGTTTTCAATCTTGCGCAGCACTTTGAATCCCAGCGGAAGCCAAGAGTAAATCCCCGCGCTGGACTGTTTGATCATACCGGCACGCAGCATCAAACGGTGGCTGACAATCTGTGCATCTGCAGGGGTTTCCTTCAGCACAGGCAGAAAATAGCGGGACAGGCGCATCGGCACTCACTCTCTCGGCTTGGGCCGGACACAAATAGAACGGCCATCTCAAAACATTTGCCTTGGGCTAGCCCAATCAGACAGTCGAGGCAAGCCATGCAACATCCGCTCAGGCCGTGGCGATGTTTCCAAGCCGACCAAGGGAAAAACACATCCCCTAGATTTTGCACATATTTTAGGCAAAATGATCACCGTTAGGTCAATGTTAACCCTTTTTCTATTTGATCAAATGTGGAGAAGAACACGATCTTTGGAAAAACGGATCACCCTGCAGCGCTCATAGGCCGGACAGGCAGACCGCCGCGTGCACCAAAGCCGCCATCAAATTTTCGCGTTTTCCAATTTGGTAACAAGTGAGCTAGATGATGAACACTTCCGTGTGCTCAAGAATGGATATCAAACCTGCGGATGACCGCGTGCTGGCCGACCTGGAGCTTGTCGATGCCCAGTCTGACGCCGCATTCGACAACATCACGTCACTGACCCGCACTGTTATGAATGTGCCGGTTGCACTTGTGTCCATCGTTCAGCCCAGCCTCGATCGCCAATATTTCAAAAGTCAGCTCGGCTTACCTGCTAACTGGGCCAAAGCAGGCCAAACCCCATTAAGCCATTCGTTTTGCCAACACGTGCGCGCCAGCAACCAGCCTTTGATTGTCCCCAACTCTCGCGAACATCCGGTGCTCAAGTATAATGGCGCAGTGGCAGACCTAAATGTCATTGCTTACCTAGGCATGCCCATTCACCTGCCAGACGGCACCTGTATCGGTGCCCTTTGCGCCATTGACGACAATCCCCGAATTTGGGCTGATGAAGACCAGCAAAAACTCAGCCAACTTGCCCTATGTGTGAACGAACAGATTGCCCTCAAACAGGCCCTGCGCACCGCTGAACAGGCAAAGTCCGACGCCCAGAATGCCGCCCGTGCGCGCGAGGATTTTCTTGCGCATATGGCGCATGAGATCCGCACGCCGCTCAACGGCATAATCGGATCCGTTGATCTCTTGGCCGCAGAGCTGGAAGACAACGCACTCAGCGAAAAGGTGCCAGGTCTTCTCCGCATCATGGACAGCTCCACACAAGGCCTGCTGCGCACCCTGAACGATTCGTTGGACCTCAGTAAGATCGACGCCGGGAAAATGGATCTGGAACGACGCCCATTTAACCTTCGCGCCGCGATCTCCGATGTCATTGCGTTGCACCGTGCCTCCGCCGAATGCAAAGATGTTAAGCTGGTTGTTGAGACAACCGATACCGAGAACGGCGCTCCCCGCCTTGGGGACGAGTTTCGCATGCGTCAGGTTCTGGGAAACTTGCTAAGCAACGCGGTGAAATTCACTGACTCAGGTACAATTCACGTCATGCTAGAAGCGCTCCCCGACACTATTAGCGCAACAGTCACAGATTCTGGCTGCGGCATGGATTCAGATCAACTGGCCGAAATCTTTTCCGCTTACGCCCAAGGTGACACCACCATCGCCCGCCGCAAAGGCGGTACGGGCCTCGGCCTGCCAATTGTGAAGCGCCTGGTCACCCTCATGGAGGGGCAGATTTCAGTAAACAGCGCTCCTGGCGAGGGCACATCCTTCACAACTTGTGTACCAATGCCGGTGGCCTCCGAAGTGGAAGAAAGAGATTTGCGCATCGCCAAAATGGCCAATGCTTTCGCCGGGCAACGTGTCTTGGTGGCGGACGATAGCCCCGTCAACCGCCTCGTCCTGTCCCGCATGTTGGAGAGCATGGGCGCGGAGGTGATCTGCGCCACAAATGGCACGACCGCCCTGCAAGCGGCTCAATCGCAGGTGTTTGACACGCTTTTCATCGACATTCGCATGCCCGACATGACCGGAGATCAGATCGCCCGCACGCTACACTCTGAAAACACGGAAGGCGCATTGCCCAAAATGATCGCGGTCACGGCAAACGTCTTTCCCAAACATATCGCCAGCTATCTTGATGCGGGATTTGATCACTGTTTGGCAAAACCGATCCGGCGCGCGGATCTCTGCGCATTGACAACACGCTAAGCCGTCAGCGCTCTCAAAGACTTGCAACCCCAGCCCGGTTGCGCGATCACTGTGCGCAACGCGACAGACCGGAGTTCAGCGCTTATGGCCCTTCCCGCCCACAAACAGTTTCAGTTCTGGGGAATTTTTGTAGTTGTTTTTGCCATAGTGCTTTGGGCGCTTGGTGATGTCCTCTTGCCGTTTGTCCTGGGCGGCGCCATTGCGTATTTTTTGGATCCTCTGGCCGACAGACTGGAGGCCAAAGGCCTCTCGCGCGCAGCTTCAACCACGGTTATCACGCTCTTTGGTGTATTGCTCTTTGTGGTTGGGATCCTTGCGATCATCCCGTCTCTGATCCAACAGACCGAAGAACTGGTCAAAACTCTGCCTGAAGCCTTTGCCCAACTACGTGTCTTTGTGGCTGAGCGTTTCCCCAGCCTGTTGCAGCCAGATTCGATGATGCACCAATCCTTGCAAAAGGTTGGCGACTTTCTTCAGGAGCGCGGTGGTGATTTTGTCCAAACAGCTCTGAGCTCCGCAGCCTCGTTGATCAACGTGGTGGTACTTCTGGTGATTGTGCCTGTTGTGGCTTTTTATCTCCTGCTGGATTGGGATCGCATGGTGGCAGAAGTAGACTCGCTTCTCCCCCGCGACCACGCGCCCACCATCCGTCGCCTGGCAAAAGACATCGATAAAACCCTGGCCAGCTTTGTGCGCGGCATGGGCACTGTCTGTCTGATCCTTGGCACCTACTACGCCGTGGCCCTGATCATTGTGGGTCTGAACTTTGGCCTCGTTGTCGGGTTCATCGCCGGTCTTGTGACCTTCATCCCTTACCTCGGCGCCCTGATTGGCGGCGCCTTGGCCATTGGCCTAGCACTTTTCCAATTCTGGGGAGATTGGCTACAGATTGGCCTCGTTGCAGCAATCTTTGCCACCGGCCAAATGATCGAAGGCAATGTTCTCACGCCAAAACTGGTCGGCAAATCCGTCGGCCTACACCCGGTCTGGCTGCTGCTGGCCCTCTCGGTGTTTGGTGCGCTCTTTGGCTTTGTGGGCATGTTGGTCGCAGTGCCTGTCGCCGCTGCGCTCGGAGTGCTTGCACGTTTTGTCACCGGACAATACATGTCTTCCACGCTCTACAAGGGGCGTAGCGAGACGGACCAAGCAAGCGCACAGGACGCCGAATAACTCCAAATGGCTGAGCAGCTGAACTTCGACCTGCCCGTCCGGGCAGCCCTTGGGCGTGATGATTTCTTTGTCAGCCCGGCCAACGCTATGGCGCTTGGTCTGGTGGACCTGTGGCCCAACTGGGCAGGCGGCAAACTGGTGCTCTCCGGCCCCGCAGGCGCAGGCAAAACCCATCTGACACAGGTCTGGGCCGCCCTCTCAAACGCACAAGTTGTTTCCGCCGCAGACCTCACAAAAGAC
>JAAENN010000002.1 GCA_024224295.1 Shimia sp.
GCTTGGGGGCCGGGTGTAGACTTCGGTTCGGTGGTTAGCTTCAGAAACTCAATTCTCATCCGCACCGCGGGCGGTGCCGGTGAGCTCAGAATCCGTTGCCCACACTATGCAAAACAGGGAAATTGCTATGACGGTACAAAATGTTCTGATTAGAGACGAAAAGAGTAACGATTTTGCAGTCATCTCCGAGGTGACCATCGCAGCATTCGAAACAATGGAGATTAGCAATCACACTGAACAGTTCATCATCGAGGCACTACGATCAGCGAAAGCTCTAACCGTATCTTTGGTCGCAGAGGTAGGTAGCCTTGTAGTGGGACATATTGCATTCTCTCCCGTAACCATGTCGGATGGTACGAATGATTGGTACGGACTCGGTCCGGTTTCAATACATCCAGACTTTCAGCGCAAGGGCATAGGAAAGGCGCTTATTCAAGAAGGATTGTCACGCTTGAAAGACCTCAAGGCGAAAGGTTGTTGCCTGGTCGGGCATCCACAATACTACCGGCAATTTGGATTTAAGAATGTTGAAGGACTGGTCCACGAGGGTGTTCCCCAAGAGGTGTTCTTCGCTCTTTCATTTGATGGGAACATTCCGCAAGGCAATGTCATGTTTCATGAAGGATTCAAAGCAAATGGCCAACAAGGCGCTGCAGCGGACGGCTGATCGCCGCCGCTGAGCTCTGACGTTAAGCGACCGGCAGAACTATGTCTGCATACTTCATCGCCCAGATAGGCATCAGGGATCCAGAGGAATACCAGAGCTACTTAAACGGCTATGATGAGGTATTCGCGCGCTACAAGGGTAAGGTTATCGCCGTCGATGACAAGGTCACAGTACTTGAGGGCGAATGGTCATACGGCAGGACCGTGATTATTCGTTTCCCTTCTCGTGGAGATCTGCTTGCTTGGTACGAATCACCGGAGTATCAGACTATTGCGCAGCACCGCAGAAATGCATCAGTAGCGAATATAGTGGCGGTAAAGGGCAGGGAATAGGCATTCACTTCTCTAGTAATACGACATGGCGCCCAACCAGCCGCCTGACAGATCACTGCAGCGGACCACCTGTTCAACTTCGTGCCCCAGCGTCTTCTGAGCGAGGATGCGGAGGCTCAGTTGAAAAGCTTGGCGGGAAGACACATTGGGCAGGCCGCCTAACAACTCGCTGAACCGCACGCCGCCCCTGGCGTTGTGGGAGCGGTTGTAAACTCTCCAAGTGAGTAGTGCAATCAATCGGGTTTGCGGGTGCTGTCGTTGGCGGCGCCGGTTAGCTCGAGGGCGTTAGGTGGCGAAGTCCAAACCGTCTGGTTTGACTGAAAGCACTGATGTCATATGCACGGGGAGTGCTCAACTTTCCGTCGCTCATTGTCTGGAAAAGGGGGGAAAATCACGCGCGTGGTCACCCCTACCTATGATGCCTGCTTTGCGACGTTTGATTCTTCGTCAATTTCCATCACGCGCTAGTCGACGGATTGCGCGTCGCGCGGTTCGTCAAATACATCGAGGAAGAAGCTCTCGAGCTTGCTGGTAGTTTTGGGTAGATGGGCTGGTCAGAGGATGCGGATGGTCCTGCATTCTGCGGTGAGGAGTGGGGGATTCGTCACCTAACATCTCGCTGGAGCTGACTTGGCTATCATGGAGCTTTGCGAGCTTGGGGCAGGTAGCCACCGAGGTCGGTGGACGAGGGCTAAGGGATGGGCCGCCAAGCGCTCAGCTCCGACCGTTGTGCGGCGATGAGCCACCAGCAAATCAAGAAACTAGGTCGAGCAACGGCGCTTTGGGCTCTTGTTGCCTTTTTGAGTGGATGTTCGGTCGTCTCCAAGAACACGCGCCCCGTACCCGGCGCTAGCCGCAACCTGTCCTGCCTTATCGAGTACCGTCCGTCACCTACTGACTCGACCAAGCCGGACCTCCTGTTTCTCGCCACCGCTTGGCCCTATAAAGTGGAGGAGGCGTACATGAATCCGGTCGACGTGCTCTTCCACGCGATGTTCGCGCCCGGTCGGCACTTGAGCACACCGGTTCGTGTCGTAGGCGCAACATGCGAACCGCCGATTTGGGGCAAGGGCCATCGCATACCGCAACTGGTGCGTCCGCGCGGTGGACTGCTGTGCAAACGAAACGAGCTCGAGCGGGTGGTGATCGAAGCAGAAACGAAGCATGGCCAGTGCCGTGTGGAGATTCCCCCTGGGGAGGATGCGCCGATTTGTAAAGAATGGCTTGGAGAACTTGGCGCAGAGATTCAGCGAATTCTGGACGAACCTTGCAGAACGCCGCACAACCAATCGCTGCAGTGGACGCCCACTCGCGGCAACGCGGCTCCGCGTTGAACCCGGCTGTGAGCCCTTCCTCCGGAGCTTGAACTAGCTGCCGCCTAACCACTCGCTGCACCGGACACCGCCCGTATGCTTGCTTCAACCGTAGTCATGTTCAGGTTCACCGACTCACTGCAAGCCGCCGGATTCGCCAGCGGTGCCGGTGAGCTCAGGATCCGTTCGGTGGCACATCAACCAGGGGAGCGGAATGAATGACAACATCCTGCAGATCATGGTGGCGTAATTGCGCTCTGCATGCTGATTCGGAAATCATAGCCATCGATGGAATGGAGGACCATATTGCTCCTGTTGGTGCAAACGTATCCAAGATTCGAGAACTCATCTCCAGTCTTGAACTGTGCCATCACAAGGCCGATCGATGGGTCTACAACATTATTGAGGCGATCGGTGCAGGCGAGACGACAAAAGGGTTGGGCACCCGTTCGCCCGGTCAGCAACACCCCAGTGAAACAGTGTGGCGAAATGCCTGTGCTGCCCTTTCAGCGTGGTGTGCAGGATGCCCACGCACAAAGGTCGATTTGCCCATCGACACCATCCCGGCGTCTCGACTCCTTGCTTGCCTTGGGGAGCGTTCGCCGTTGAAAGAATGGCAAGTCCAAAGGGTGATTGAGAAAATCCGTAGTGTGATCCATTGGCCGCGGTCTTGTGACGATCCAGCAGCACAGTACGTGTGGATGATCTTAAGCGCAGGCGAGTATGAATCTGCTTACCTTAACCAGTGCCCGGAACACTATGCGGAACACGAAGATTTCTGGCGAACAACAGCTCGGACCATCATTCATGACACGGAGAATGGCAACGAAGCGGATCTCTCGTTGGCAATCGCCATCGACATGCTTTGGCCCTGTCA
>JAAENN010000003.1 GCA_024224295.1 Shimia sp.
CGGGGATCGGAGCGCAGACGGGCACCCCGGCTACGCTGTACTCGGAACCCGTAATCCGCAAAAACTCGTATATTGGACGTAGAGGGGCAAGGTTGGTGTGAGGCTCTGGCTGTTGGCGAGAGCGGCAAAAACGAGCGGCATTGACCGCGTAGATTAGACAGCTCACCAACAGCACGAGCAGCCAAACCCTGAACCGTATCCAGTAGCGCGACTACGTATCCACGAGGCAAGGCGTGGGCTGCTCGATAGAGCCAATGGTATCACACGACGGGGAAACGAGGGTACGATGAAACACCATGACCACCTGTATGTTGGGATCGACATCGCGGCACACACGTTCACGGCGGCCTGGGGCACGAGCGCCACCCGTACTCCCAAAAAACTCCATCCAGGCCACTGTCACAGCGATTTCTCAACAGCGCTCACGCTCAAGTCACGATCGCGGGTTCGACCTCGGAAAACGAAAATCGCCCAGGATGGCTTATCCATGGGCGAAAGTACTCATCGGGAGCGACGCCAATGAGACCAAAAGTCAAGAGGGAAAGTGGGGCGTCACGGAAAAGGGCAGCCCGAAGCAGGCCGCCGCGCTTGAGTGCGGTGGGACAGGTGTTAAAGATGAAGTGGTAGGCGCACCGACCGCGCGGCGCTGGGCCGCCAGGGTCAGGCCGGTGAGTGCAGGCCGATCTGAAGCAAAGCCTGCTGTACGAACTGGGCCCGGCTCAGGCCTTGGGAAGTGGCCAGTCGATGCTGGGTGGCCCAATCGAGAAAAGCACGTTGGATGGCGCGTGGATCGGCATTACGGTCGATAGCGCGGTGGGTGAGGACGTGCCAGATGACGACGAGGATTTTGCGGGCGATGATGGTGATGGCGATCTGAGGGCCTTTGCGGGATTGCAGGGCCCGGAAGCGGGCCTGCCAGGCGGGGGCAAAGCGCACGGCGACCCA
Organism: Shimia sp.; assembly: GCA_024224295.1. Lineage (GTDB taxonomy): Bacteria > Pseudomonadota > Alphaproteobacteria > Rhodobacterales > Rhodobacteraceae > Shimia. Next base: position 946 of record JAAENN010000003.1, read on the forward strand.
GGCGGCCTGGATGAGCGCGGTACGCAGCTCGCGGCGCCCCTGTTTGGTGATCCCCCCGGAGCGGGTGGTCTGCCCCGAGGCATAGAGGCTGACCCCCAAACCGGCATAGCCCACGAGGGTCTTGGGGGTGGGAAAGCGGCGGATATCCCCAATGGCGCTGAGGATGGTCATGGCTGTGACCAGCCCAATGCCGGGCATCTGCAGTAAGAAAGGGGCCGCTGGGCGCCAGGGATCCGCGACGCTCAGTTGGGCGAGGGTGGCGTTGACCTCATCGATCTGGCCGTCGACATGGTCGAGGGTAGCCAGGTCGTGCTGGACGCGCAGGCGTTCGACGGCATTGAGGGGCGCCGCCTGCCACCAGGCGCGGTTGGCGGCTGCGGCCAGGTCACCGGGCGGAGAGGGGAGGTTGAGACGGAAGAGCACCCCACGCAGCCGGTTCTTGGCGGCACGGCGTTGCTGGGTGAGATGCTGGCGGTGGACGATGAGGGAGCGCAGTTGGCGCACGGGCGGGGGCGGCACCCAGACTTCGGGCAGCAGGTTGGCGGCCAGGAGCCGGGCCAACACCAGGGCATCGCGTTGGTCATGTTTGACCTTGGCATGCGCAATCCAGCGTACCTTCTGGGGATGGGCCACGTGGATGCTCGCGACGTGAGGGGTCAGCAGGTCATGCAGGGCCCAGGTGTTGGTGGTCGCTTCGACGGCCACCTGATCGGTGGCGGCCAGATGCCGCTGGGCCCAAGCGGAGAAGCGGCGTAGGGGCACGCGCTGGGGGGGCAGGACAATCGCCTGCTGAGCATCGACCGCCCCGACCACGACATCGTGACGGTGCAGGTCCATTCCAACGAAACGGGGTTCGACCGCAGCCATGATAACACCTCCGTGAACGCAGCTGGATCACGACGTGTCGGTTGGGCCAGGCGTGTGTCAGACACCAATTCGAGCTCGTAGCTCATGCAAAGATCCGAGCAGGCCACCCAAACGGGCATTTC
>JAAENN010000004.1 GCA_024224295.1 Shimia sp.
CATGCGGAATGTAACGCGTCGATGTCATCAATCAGGTGATCGTAGGTCAGCGCCAGCACGCGGTAGTCGGCGGCCACATCCGGACGATAAGGCTCGATCGTTTCGAGCGCCATGACGGTGGCCACATCGCGGGTGTCAAAGGCGATGAATTCGGCCATGTCGAGCTCGGCGGCGGCTTTCTCCATGGCCGTGCGTTCGCGGCTTCCGGTGAACAGCAGGGGAAAGCCCTCCAGCGGGGTGGCGCGTTCGGTCACCGACAGGAACAGAGGCAGGGCGGTGTTGCCGGCGGAGCTGGCGGAGAGATATTCGGCTTTCTCACAAAGCGTCGCGAGGTCGGTATCCGCCACATGGGCGCAGTAGCGCAGGCGAAAGCGGGCGGCGTCCGCGTCAAAGCTGCGGCTGGCGGTATAGGCCACGGTGACCTGTCGGTTGAGCGCGGTGCTGTCCTCTTGGTAGATGCCGACGGCGATGGCGACCACGGCCCCAATGCCCCCCAATGCCACCCAGATCACATCGGCCAATTCCCAGGCTTTTGAGCGGTGGGCGTATTTGAACAGCAGCACCGCGCCAAAACTGCCGAGGCCAAAGCAGAGTGCGATCAGGGGCAGTTGATAGATGTTTATGAAGTTCGCCATGGGGGGACTTTAGGCGGTTTGCATTGAAACAGGGATCAAAGAGCCGTGTGGGTGCGGGTTATTTTGGCGTGGTAACCAAACGCCCGTCGTTCATGCATTCGGTGAAGTGGAATTGGTAGAATTGTTGGTCCTGCGCTTCGCCCGCAGCGGAGCCAATCGCGCCGCCGATCATGCCAAAGGCCTCGGCCTGTTTGCGATCCCGCGTGCCGATGTAGCCCGCGCCTTGGCCGAGATTGGTGCCGGTGCGGCTGCCTTGCACGGTGCCGCGCATGCCGGTGGCGGCGCGGGCGTATTGGTCACAGAAGAGGTCTGTGCGCTGTTGTTTCTGCGGCCATTGATGAAGGTCCGGCGTCTGGCGCTTTTGCGGGCGGGCCTGTTGGCTTTGGGGGGACATGAAGTTGTTTTGATGCCGCGCGCTGTCCTTGCGGGCTTGGGCCGTGGCCTCGCGGGCGGGCAGCAGGAGGATGAGGATCAAGGCAAGGGCAGGGCGCATGGGGGGAGTTTGGCAGGGCGGCCGAGAGCGGGCAAGATGTAGGGTGCGCATTTATGCGCACCGTTTTGGGGTGTTGGTGAGGTTGGATGGTGCGCAGAGACTGCGCACCCTACGGCGTTTGATTTGCAGACCAATGCGGAATGCGGAGCATTCCGCCGCGCCCGACCCTCCGCCGTTTTGCCGGAGGCAAACCTCCGGTTTGACGGGAGGGCGCGTTCCGCACCCACCCTAGGGTCAGGCGCTGGGTCAGTGATCTACTGGTTTGGTAGGTGAACCGTTCACTTCAATTCGGTTGTTTCCGTTGATTTTGAAAGATATTTGCCAATCTAATAAGATGCTAGATACTTTTTAGATGGCAATACGTGGCTTCAATCGCTCTAACATTGGTTTCAAACCACTCTGTTCCCCTAGCATCAGCCAATTGGCAATCAGCAAATTTTAGGTTCTCATGAATTGCACGTTCAAGTCTTTTTGCGTTGTCAGTTTTTATTGCCAGTAATATCTCGGGACTTTCAGGAATTGCTGTACCAACTTGCTCCCAGACACGATTAAGTCCGGTTTTTGACATTCCGATCTTGAGAGGCCAAGATTTTTTGCCTTCTCGCTCAGCGAGCTTACGGTACGCGGGGTAGCCATACACGTATACAATTTCTTTGCCTTGGCCAACCCATTTGGCCGGTGTCAATTCCGTTGAGGTCAAGTAATCTTTTTTCTCCGGTGGGGCGGAATTGTGAAAGGACGGCGCATCAAGTTCTTTCTGTATGCCTTCATTTTGGACGTGCGAAATCCGGTATCTGCCTTTTGAACCAACTCAGCTTGTCCGGCATTCCTTAGATTGCTCATAGCTTTTTTCGCCGGATTGGTCGACGTTTGTTCGAGCCGTCCATTCTGTAAATGGTGATCACGCACGGCTTGGCGAATTTCTTGTAGGTCCGCAACCTTTCCAGAGAACAATTGCGGTACCAATGTGGCAAAAATGGAAGGTGTCAGCGGGGCATCCGCAAATTCATATGTACTTGTCATTCAAACATCCAACTCCTCTACAAACCGCGCGTTTTCCTGAATGTACTGGAACCGTTTTTCCGGCTTTTTGCCCATCAGGTCATTCACCAACCCATCGGTCTCGCCGGGCTCGTCTTCGTCGATGGTGATCCGGATGAGCTTGCGGCTTTCGGGATCCATGGTGGTCTCTTTCAGGTCTTTGGCGTCCATTTCCCCAAGACCCTTAAAGCGGGACACGTCGATGCGCCCCTTTCCGCCAAGGCCTTTTTCCAGCCACATGTCTTTTTCCGCCTCATCCACACAGTAGACGCGCTTGGCGCCCTGTGTGATGCGGAACAGCGGCGGGCAGGCCATGTAGAGGTGGCCGGCGTCGATCATCGGGCGCATTTGGGTGTAGAAGAAGGTCATCAACAGCGCGGCGATGTGGGCGCCGTCGACGTCCGCATCGGTCATGATGATGATCTTGTCATAGCGCAGATCGTCGACGTTGAATTTGGTGCCAAGGCCCACGCCAAGCGCTTGCGTCAGGTCGTTGATTTCCTGGTTGGTGGTGATCTTGGAGCCCGCCGCGCCGAGCACGTTGAGGATTTTCCCACGGAGCGGCAGGAGCGCCTGGGTTTTGCGGTTGCGGGCCATTTTGGCGGAGCCGCCCGCGGAGTCTCCCTCCACGATGAACAGCTCGGTGCCGTCGCGGTTGGTGGCGGAACAGTCCACCAGCTTGCCGGGCAGGCGGAGTTTCTTGGTGGCCGTCTTACGCGCGGTCTCTTTTTCCTGACGGCGGCGCAGACGCTCTTCGGCGCGCAGGATCAGGAAGTCGAGGATGGCGCCTGCGGATTTGGTGTCGGCCGCAAGCCAGTTGTCAAAATGGTCGCGCCCCGCGTTTTCCACCAGACGCTGGGCTTCGACTGTCGCAAGGCGGTCTTTGGTCTGGCCGACAAACTCCGGTTCGCGGATGAAGCAGGAGACCAGCGCGCAGCCGCCGGTGACCAGGTCATCGCGGGTGATCGAGGCGGCTTTTTTGTTATTCACCAGTTCGCCGTAGGCCTTGATGCCCTTGAGCACAGCGGACCAGAAGCCAGCCACGTGCGTGCCGCCTTCGGGGGTCGGGACGGTGTTACAGTAGGACTGGATGAAACCGTCGCGCGACGGCGTCCAGTTGATCGCCCATTCGACCTTGCCGGGCACGCCAAAGCGGCCTTGGAAATCCACGGTGCCAGCAAAGGGCTGCTCGGCGTAGGTGGTGGCCTTGTCCATGGTTTCTTTGAGGTAGTCAGACAAACCGCCGGGGAAGTGGAAAGTTGCCTCGGCTGGGGTTTCGCCGTCGTCGATGTGGGTTTTCCAGCGGATTTCAACGCCGGAAAACAAGTAAGCTTTGGAACGGATCGATTTGAACAGGCGGGCCGGTTTGAAGCGGTGGGAGCCGAAGATTTGCTCGTCCGCGTGGAAGGTCACTGTGGTGCCGCGGCGGTTGGGGGCTGCGCCAACTTGTTCGACCGGGCCTTGCGGGATGCCGCGCGAGAAGCGCTGCTCGAACAGTTTTTTGTCGCGTGCAACCTGTACCACCATCAAATCCGACAGGGCGTTCACAACAGACGCCCCCACGCCGTGCAGACCGCCCGAGGTCTGGTAGGCTTTGCCGGAGAACTTACCGCCTGCGTGCAGGGTGCAGAGGATGACTTCCAATGCGGATTTGTCCGGAAACTTTGGGTGCGGATCGACCGGGATACCACGGCCATTGTCGCGAATGGTGATCGAATAGTCTTCGTGCAGCTCTACTTCGATGCGGTTGGCAAAGCCTGCTACCGCTTCGTCCATCGAGTTGTCGAGCACTTCGGCCACGAGGTGGTGCAGAGCGCGTTCGTCCGTGCCGCCGATATACATGCCAGGCCGTTTCCGGACAGGTTCCAGCCCCTCAAGGACTTCAATAGAGGAGGCGTCGTAAACGGTCGGCTGTGTTTCGGCCAGAAGGTCGTTGGGCATTCGCGGGCTGCTCTTGTTGGTGTTGCTTGTCGCGCATTATGGCAGGGGTGTGCGGCGGGGGGAAGAGGCTGGTCGCAAGAACCGTAAAGCCGCCTGTGATAAAACAGGCGGCTTTTGGAGAGAGGGGATGTGCGGTGCCCGGATGGAAGGACAAAAATGGGGAGCTACCCGGACACCGCGAGATCACGAGAGACCGCGACAGAGGGGCTGGCGGTCACATGGACAGATAGTTGTCCGCCAGAGAGTCACGGTATTTGTCGATCCACTTGGTGTTGATCGCCGCGCTGGTTCGGTCTGTTTCAAGTTCGCCAAAGCAGCGGTCAAAGGCCGCGGACATGTCCGGATCGCGGAAGTTCATGGCGTAGTTGGAGGGCTCAAAGATGGCGCTGAACTCCAGCGGCTGGCTGGCGTCTACGCCTGCGGAGGAGCCTGCGTCGCGCAGGCTGGCGGCGTAGGCGGCAAAGAGCATGCCGTCGCCCAGAATACCGTCAACGCGCCCGCCAAACAGCAGTTTGGATTGGGTTTCCTGATCGGCCATCTCCCGATAAGAGCCAAAAGAGCCTTGGGCGTCAGACAGGCCAGGAAGGATTCCGGACGCGCCTTCAAAGGCGGCAATGCTAAGCCCGGACAGATCGTCCAGCCCGCCAAAGTTGCTGCCGGAGGAGGCGAGATAAGACACGCCGTTTTGGTAGGCGATGTATGGGGCGCTTTGGGCGCCGTCCATGGGCATGCCCACAGGCACGGTCATCACCGCATCACCTGTGCCGCCTTCGTAGGTGGCCCAGTGGCGGGTGAAGGGTTGCACCACATAGTTCACCTCGTGGCCGCAGTGCTCCATCACGCGGGTGACAATTTCGGCCTCTCGGCCGGAGCCGTCCGCGTAGACCATGGGCGGCAAATCTGCAGCTAGGATGGTGACGGTGTCGGCGACGGCAGCGCCGGTGGAAACGGTCAGCGCAATGGCGGAAACCGTGGCAGTCATGAATTTCATTTGGGTAGCCTTTTCGCAATTCCTGCAGCAGCCTAGGCACCCAAGTCTTAACGGCATCTTAGCGGAAAGAATCCTTATTTCAGTGGGTGAATTTAATTAACTGTCTGTCTTAAAATGAAGTTTCAGGTGGCTTGTGTTTGGGTCGGTTTGTGACAGATGAGGAAAATTCGATAAAGTTCCGCCCTATGTGGGCGAGTTTTGGGTTCGCTTTTTTGTTCCTTTGAGCGTTGACTGCCCTTGACGCCGGGTCTCGAGCGGCAGGCTGTTTGCGGTGCATGGGGGCGGTCTGCTGGAGCGGCGCAAGCGACGTATGGTCGTTGTGTGCAGCGGCATACGAGGGAAGGGGCTTCAGGCGCCATTTCTATTGAGAATTTGGGGCGAAACAGAAGATTCAGTTGACGTGCATCAAAGAGGAATTGCGCGCCACGTGGTATGTCCAAGCCATCACGAGACAAGCAAGAGAGGAAGCGCTTATGGTTGACCAGTTGGACGGTGCGGCTCAGGTAAACGACGATGGAATTAAGGACGTTGTGGAGACAGCGGACGTAGAGATAGAGGATGCCGAAAACGAGCCAACGGCGGAGGAGTTGCGCCGCGCGTTTGAAAAGGGCGAATACCCTTACGCGACCAAATTGTCCCGTCGGTCATACGAAAAGCAGAAGGCGGAGTTGCAGGCGGAGTTGCTGAAGGTGCAGCTTTGGGCACAGGAAACCGGCCAGAAGTTTGTGATGCTTTTTGAGGGGCGCGACGCAGCCGGTAAGGGTGGCACAATCAAGCGATTTACCGAGCACCTGAACCCGCGCTCGGCCCGTGTTGTGGCGTTGAACAAGCCCACCGACGAAGAGCGCGGCCAGTGGTATTTTCAGCGCTATATCGACCATTTGCCGACCGCAGGAGAAATGGTGCTGTATGACCGGAGCTGGTACAATCGCGCCGGTGTGGAACGGGTGATGGGCTTTTGTGAGCCGGGCGAATACCTTGAGTTTATGCGCCAGACTCCGGATCTGGAACGGATGTTGGTGCGCTCAGGCATCCGGCTTTATAAATACTGGTTCTCGGTCACGCAGGAAGAGCAGAAACGGCGCTTTAAGAGCCGCGAGACAGATCCTCTGAAACAGTGGAAGCTAAGCCCAATCGATAAGGCATCCCTGTCCAAGTGGGGGGACTACACCGAAGCAAAAGAAGCGATGTTCTTTTACACCGACACAGCGGATGCGCCATGGACCGTGGTGAAATCCAATGACAAAAAGCGCGCGCGGCTCAACTGTATGCGCCACTTCCTGGCGTCGCTGGAGTATCCCGGCAAGGATCACGGCATTGTGGACCAGGCGGACCCGCTGATTGTGAACACTGCAAGCCATGTGATCCACCAGTCCGATCACATTCTGGGCGCGGCCTTACATCCGGGCACCCGTAAACCACGCTAACGCGTAGCAAGCAGCTGTGTAAGCGAATGTAACTTTTGGAAGGCGGTCTCGAGCTGTGGCACGAGGCCGCCTTTTGTGATCTCACTTTCGTCAAAGTCAAACCAGAGGGTGCAGCTCTTGCGTTTCAGCAGGGCAGCATGCGGGTGGTCTTTGTCATAGGGGGCAGGGACACGTTTGAGCTCTGCGGCATCCATTCGAGCGCCTTGCGTTTGCAAGTCAGCGATGGCGTTGGCGATTTGGGCGCCTTTAGAGCCGTCGATGGTGGCACGCCAGCTGGTCAGCTGGTCTTTGTCAAAGCCCATGATGCCGCCGCCCACGGAGAGGTAGTCGCGGCCAATGCCAAAGAAATAGCCGACGGGCGGTGTGGACCACAGCATGTGCAGATGTAGGTGGTAGGGTGTTTTGTCTTTGGAAAATCGCACGTCGCGGTGCGGGCGGAAAAGTTTGGTGCTGGGCACTTGGCCGGTTTGTTTTTTCAGGGAGGCCGCCACAGTGTCTAGCAAGGCCAAAGAGGGTGCTTTGAGCTGTGTCGCATAGGTGAGCTTGTGTGCGGTGAACCAGTCTTTGGTGTTGTTGTCGGCCAGAGAGCTGAGAAAGGCACGGCTGTCGGAAATCAATGTGGCAAAGGGATCAGGGGACATAGTGGGACCTTGTTCTATCAATGCGAACTATGGTGGCAGAGGGCGGTTTTTGGATCAACGCAAAGGCGGGTCTTGCTCTGCCTAATTAACAAGCTTACTGCTTGGGCATGACACCTACACAATCGACCTCCCCAATGCGGACGTCTGACCACGTTCGCGCCCTTTTGCGCATTGGCCTACCCCTGATCGGCGGACATGTGGCGCAGTTTGGAATCGGGTTAACCGATACGATTATGCTGGGCAGGTATTCTGTGGATGCTCTGGCGGGCGTTGTCTTGGGCAGCACATTTTTCTTTGTGCTCTTTATTCTGGGGTCCGGCTTCGCCATTGCGGTGATGCCTTTGGTGGCTGAGGCCGATGCAGAAGGCGATGAGCAAGCCTTGCGGCGGGTGACGCGGATGGGGCTGTGGTTATCGGTCATTTTTGGCGTGGTAGTGCAGCCGCTGTTCTTGTTATCTGGCACCCTGCTAGAAGGTGCTTTGCTGCAAGAGGCGGATGTCTCTATTTTGGCGCAGGACTATTTGCGAATTGCCGGCTTTGGATTGGTGCCTGCCTTGCTGGTGATGGTGCTCAAGTCTTACTTGGCAGCGTTGGAACATACGCGCGTGGTGTTCTGGGTCACTGTCGCCGCAGTGCCGGTGAATGCAGTGGTGAACTACGGGCTGATTTTTGGCAATTGGGGCCTGCCCGAGATGGGCGCACGGGGCGCGGCGATTGCCTCAATCCTTGTGCAGTTTGTCTCGCTTGCAGGGGTGGTCCTCTATGCCATCAAGGCGTTGCCGCAGCATGATCTCTTTGCCCGCATCTGGCGGCCGGATTGGGAGGTTTTTGCCAAAGTGTTTCGGCTGGGACTGCCGATTGGCCTTACCAATCTGGCAGAGGTCGGGCTGTTCTCAGCCTCCTCCATTATGATGGGGTGGTTGGGCACGGTCACGCTTGCGGCGCACGGCATTGCACTACAACTGGCAAGTCTGGCGTTTATGATCCACCTTGGTCTGTCTAATGCCGCCACCGTGCGTGCGGGCAATGCCATGGGGCGCAAGGACGCGGATCACATGGCGCGTGGGGCGTGGGTGGCAATTGTGGCCTCATTGCTCATGGCCTTTATTGCCGTGGCGATTTTCCTGATTTTCCCGGAGCAGCTGTTGGGCGCCTTTATTGACCCTCAGGAACCTCAGCGCGAGGTGATCATAGCCACCGGAGTGACGCTGTTGTATGTGGCAGCGTTGTTTCAGGTCACAGATGGCGCGCAGGTGATGGCCTTGGGGCTATTGCGCGGGGTGCAGGACACTCGGGGCCCAATGGTGATTGCCGCGGTGAGCTATTGGATCATTGGCGTGCCAAGCGCCTATGTGCTGGGCTTTACCTTTGGGATGGGCGGCGAAGGTGTCTGGCTGGGGCTTGTCTGCGGTCTGACCGCGGCGGGTATCCTGTTGATGTACCGCTTCTGGGTCACGGATCTGAACCGCTTGCGCAAACGGTTTGATGAGCAAAAGGCGTCAGCTTAATACCGACGCCCTGCATTCACAGTCTTTAAACATCCTGGGGAGTCCCATCTGTGATGGGACGGGGCAAAGCCCCTACTATTTCTTGCCTTTGAGCAAACGGTCCGCCTTCTTGCGCACGAGGACTGAGCGCAGATCATGCATCGCCAACAACAACGTGTCGGTGACCTGCTCCAGTTGGTCCGGGGAGGCTTTGGATTGCGCCCATTGCGAGGTCAGGTTCAGGTGGTCCACCGTGCGCAGGATGTCGTCCACTGTGCGCGCGTCCAAAAGTTCGCGGCGCTCCGCCATCCAAGAATTGATCTCGGCTTTGTCTTCCTTGGTCAGCTTGGTGTCGCCATGGGGTTTCACGTCGCCGTTTTTGACGTTGATGACCGCGATTTGATCCATTTCGATCCGGCGTTGGCGGTTCTCCGTATCGACACGAAAAACCATGGCGCCGTTTTCGCGGACGCGGAAGTAGTAGTCTGGCAGGTCACTGCTCATGGGCCACCTCTTGTCTGTTGTACGCGATCAAGTCAGCGAGGCGCAAAAGGTCTGAATGCGCGTGCAGGCGGTTTTGAGGGCTTCGTCTGACGTCGCATAGCTGACACGGAAGTTGGGTGACAAACCAAAGGCGGCGCCAAAGACCACGGCCACATCTGCCTCTTCCAGAAGCGCGTTGGCAAAGGCCTCGTCGTTCTCGATTACGGTGCCTTTGGGAGTGGTCTTGCCAATCAGTCCGGCGATGGACGGGTAGACGTAGAAAGCGCCTTCTGGTGTGGGGCAGGAGATACCGTCGATCCGGCTCAGCATATCGATCACCAGATCCCGGCGGCGTTTGAACACCACGTTGTTGGGTTCCAGAAAGTCCTGCGTCCCATTGAGCGCCTCCACAGCGGCCCATTGGCTGATCGAGCAAGGGTTGGACGTGCTTTGCGATTGGACTTTGCGCATCGCAGCGATCAATTCGGCGGGACCAGCAGCATAACCAATTCGCCAGCCGGTCATGGCGTAGGCTTTGGACACGCCGTTGCAGGTCAGGGTGCGCTCATAGAGGGCGGGCTCCACTTCCGCCGGGGTGCAGAACTCAAAACCGTCATAGGCAAGGTGCTCATACATGTCGTCGGTCATCACCCAGACATGGGGATGGCGCATCAGGACGTCGGTCAGCTCTTTGAGCTCTGCGCGTGAATAACCTGCACCGGTCGGGTTGGACGGCGAGTTAAAGATTAGCCATTTGGTTTTGGGCGTAATCGCGGCCTCAAGCTGATCGGCGGTGAGTTTGAATTTGGTATCCAGAGAGGTTTCGACAACCACTGGCGTGCCGCCTGCAAGCAGCACCATATCCGGGTAGCTCACCCAGTAAGGCGCAGGGATAATAACCTCGTCGCCGTCGTTCAGCGTGGCCATCAGCGCATTATAGAGCGTCTGTTTGCCACCTGTGCCCACAGAAACCTGCGCCGGAGTGTAATCCAGACCGTGGTCGCGCTTCATCTTGGCGCAAACGGCTTGCTTCAGCTCAGGAATGCCATCCGGCGCGGTGTATTTGGTCTTACCCGCAGCAATTGCGGCGACGGCGGCGTCTTTGATGTTTTGTGGCGTGTCAAAGTCTGGCTCGCCGGCCGAGAGGCCAATCACGTCGCGGCCCGCAGCTTTCAACTCGGCGGCCTTTGCTGTCATGGCGATGGTCGGCGACGGTTTCACGCGGGACAGGGTATTGGACAGGAAAGACATTTGGGCCTCATTTGTAATCACTGCTTCCATGTCTTAGGGTGCGCAGGAATGCCGTTCAAGGCAGAAACCAAAGGAATGTATATGTCACAGGACCAAGTTGAGCCACTGACAGACGAGGGCTGGTATGGTGAGGATGTGGCAACCTTTGGCGATCGCTTGGCGGCGGCGCGTGAGGCGGCGGGCTTAAAGCAGGGCGAACTGGCCAAACGTCTGGGAATCAAGCGCGGCACGCTGGCCAATTGGGAAGGCGACTTGAGCGAACCCCGCGCCAACCGCCTTTCGATGATTGCGGGGCTGTTAAATGTCTCTGTGGGTTGGCTGTTGACCGGTGACGGCAATGGCGTGGATATGCCCGGTGAGGAGGAAAGCGTCGATACGGATCTGCTCGCGATCGTGCAAGAGATCCGCGTGATCCGCAGCCGAATGAAGAATGATCTGGAAAAACTCGCGCGTCTGGAAAAGGCGCTGCGCAATAAAGTGTGAATACGATGGATATCCCCAAACCTGCACCGAATCCGGCAAATGAGACCCATGAGAATCGTCTGAAACGCATGAAAATGCGCTCTATGCGGCGCGGAATCAAAGAGATGGACATTATTCTTGTGCGTTATGCGGATGACAACTTGTCTGACATGGATGCGGCGACGCTTGATCTCTACGATGCGCTGCTGCACGAGAATGATCAGGATTTATATCAATGGGTTACGGGGCAAAAACCGTCACCTGATCACTTTTCCGCGATGATTTTGGACATTTCGAAAGCCATCAGCGGCCCAAATTGACGCGAATTTGTGACGTCTTTTGGGCGGTTTAACCTCTTGTTGGGCTTTTTGGGCCAATCTGTTTGCTAGACAAAGCTGACGGAGAACAAGAATGAGCTTTCATTCATCTATGGAAAACGGGACAGAACAGTCGTTTATGGCTGACTATCTGGACTCGCTGGCGCTTGTCGAGCGCCTGCACCGGCTGTTGCTGGATGTGATCAAAGACGAGTTTGAGCGTGTTGGGGTTATCGAGATTAACGCAGTCCAGGCGTTGTTGCTATTTAACATTGGCGACAATGAAGTGACCGCGGGCGAACTCAAGACGCGCGGATACTATCAAGGCTCCAACGTGAGCTACAACCTGAAGAAGCTGGTGGATGCGGGTTATATGCATCATCAGCGCTGCGAAATTGACCGCCGCTCTGTGCGCGTGCGCCTGACCGATAAAGGCCGTGAAATCCACGATGTGATTTCTAAGCTGTTCGCGCGCCATGCCGAAGGTTTGCAGGCCAAAGGTGTGCTGGGCGACGACGGGATTGAACAGATTACACACGCATTGCGCCGTGTGGAGCGTTACTGGACAGATCAGATCCGCTACATCTACTAAATTCCCGGACACCCTAGAACGGGGAATCCGCGGCTTTTGCGCGTCAGCCTAGAAAGGCACGGCGCGCTTTTTCTTTTGTGGTGTCCGAATTTTGCCGCTGTAAGCCAGGTGTTGCGGATCGGACGTGATTAGGCGGGTTAATGACGACTGTCCAATTGGCCTATTACAGTGACCGACAGTTCGCGGGACAGTTTGCGGCGCATCGCATTTTCAAAATCGTCAAAGCCGTCGGCCACTTCGACAAAGGCGTCTCGCCCGCGGATCAATTCGCGTGTGTAGTAGGCCGCCATGTCGCCGGGTTGCGCGGCGAGGTCTGCGGCCTTTTCGCCAAAGGTTTCAATCGCCAATGCGTTGACCGTGACGTCTTTTAGCGGGAAGGCGGCGTAAGCTTGTTTTGGGGTGAAGCCTTCGTTGTTTTCTCCGTCGCCGCTGACGTCGAGCACCTGGACGTCACAGGCCGGGGCGTCGCGAAACAGACTGGCGGCGTGGCCAACAGCGTGCCCCAATGCAGTTGGGAATTCTGTGGTAGAGCGCTTGGAGAGGGCCAACTGTGCGGCGCTTTCCAAGAGGGTCTGGCGGCTGTCGATGACGGTCCAGTCCAGCAAGGTATGATGTTGGGTACGGCCACTCCATTCATAGACCGAAAAGGCCACCGATTGCGGCGCATTTAGAAAGGCGGCTTGCACTTCTGGAGCGGTGAGGGCGGCAGCCAACCCGCGGCGTTGCAGCAGGTCTTCATGTGCATCCACGGAGGAGCTGACATCAAGTGCAAGCAGTAGGGCAATGCGGCACTGTCCATGTGTCGATGCCGCACTAGGAGGAGGGGAGGCAGAGAGAGCCATCCCCAAAAGCGCGACAGAGGCCGCGCGGCCAATCACCAGTGACCGGTGCTCTCCATGCTGGCCCATGGCTCAGCCGGAGGCAAGGCGTCGCCCTGCTGTAGCAACTCTATTGAAATGTTGTCTGGCGAGCGCACAAAAGCCATGCGCCCGTCGCGCGGTGGGCGATTAATTACCACGCCATTGTCGGCCAGATGCTGGCACATCTCGTAAATGTTGCCGACCTCATAGGCGAGATGGCCGAAATGGCGACTGTCAGACGGCAGGCCTTCGTCGCCGTCCCAGTTGTGGGTCAGCTCCAGCGGCGCGTCGTGGTCGCCGTCGGCAGCCAGATAGACCAGCGAGAAGCGGCCTTCTTCGCTGTCATACCGTTTGATTTCTTTGAGGCCAAACAGCGCATAAAACGCCATGGAGGCCTCCAGATCCGCAACGCGGACCATTGTGTGCAGGTATTTCACGTGCATCTATAAGTTCCCTTTTTGGTGTTGGCGCCATCAAAGCACGGAGTGAGGCGGAGAATCCAGCGCGAATTCTGGTCTCACAGGGCTGTTAGGGTGCGCCTTTTGTCGGGCGCCCGAATTGAAGGCTCTGGCGGGCCGGTATCTCGTTGAATTTGGCGCACGGTTGCGGCACGATGGCGGAACCACAAGCAGAATAAGGCAGAGCAGACCTTGCAGCAGTACCACGACGCGCTTCGCACCATTCTGGATCAGGGCGAAGAGTCCACCGATCGCACCGGCACGGGCACCATTTCGTATTTTGGCATGCAAACGCGCTATTCCCACGCGGATGGCTTCCCGTTGGTGACCACAAAGAAGCTGCATTTGCGCTCGATCATTCACGAGCTGCTGTGGTTTCTGTCCGGTGACACCAACATCAAGTACCTGAAAGACAACGGGGTGCGAATTTGGGACGAATGGGCGGATGAAAACGGAGACCTTGGGCCGGTGTACGGCTATCAATGGCGGTCGTTTCCGGCGTTGCAGGCGTCAGGCATTGCCCATGAAGGCGAGCCGCTGTTTGTGAAGAAGGGCGTGGACCAGATTGCCAATTTGGTGGAGATGATCGAAACCTCGCCTGACAGCCGCCGATTGATAGTGTCGGCCTGGAACCCGGGCGATGTGCCGCAAATGGCTTTGCCGCCATGTCATACGATGTGGCAGGTGCGGATCATTAACGGCAAGTTGCATTTGCAATTGTATCAGCGCAGCGCGGATATGTTCCTTGGTGTGCCGTTTAACATCGCTTCATATGCATTGTTGCAGGTGATGCTGGCACATGTGACCGGCTACGAGCCAGGTGATTTTGTGCATTCAATAGGCGATGCGCATATTTACTCCAACCATATGGAGCAGGTGAATTTGCAGCTGTCGCGCACGCCAAAGGCGCTGCCGCAACTGCGATTGAAGCGCGACGTCAGCTCGATTTTTGACTTCACTTATGATGACTTTGAGTTTGTTGGATACGACCCCGATCCAACCATCAAAGCGGCGGTGGCGGTGTAATCATGATTTCATTGGTTGTAGGACGGGCGCGCAACGGGGCGATTGGGCGGGATGGTGACATTCCGTGGTTCTTGCCGGAAGATTTGAAGACGTTTCAGCGGGAAACGCTTGGCGGGGCAATCATCATGGGGCGGGCCACTTGGGTGAGCCTGCCGAAGAGGCCGCTGCCGAAGCGGTTCAATATTGTTGTGTCTTCTCAGCCGGATGCGGCGGATGTGGTTGTGTCGAGCGTAGCGGAGGCAGTGAAACTGGCGTATTCGGAAGGCTATCATCGGGTCTACGGTATTGGCGGGTTTGGTATATACTCCGAGATGCTACCCTTGGCAGACCGGCTGTTGATTTCTGAGGTCGATATGGATGTGCCGGATGCGGACACGTTTTTCCCGAAGGTGGACCTGTCGGCGTGGCGTTTGGCCTCGTCGAGAGTATTGCCCGGAGAGGGGCCAAAATGTGAAGTTTGCGAGTATCTGCGTGGCTAATACCGGAGCAGATTGTACCGAAACACGTTGTTTCTCACGTGGAAATTGACAGTTTCCGCGCCTTAGCAGTAGGTTAGCAGAAGTTAGCCACGTTATTTCAGCATTTGGAGCTTAGGCCCTATGACGCGTTTTTCTTTAATTGCAGCCGTATTTACCTTGTCGATTGCAGCGCCAGTGTCGGCGCAAACCTGGAGCAGCAATGCGCCCGTGATTGGCCCAGTGAACCAGCCGGAGGGCGTTTTGATGCACCCGTATCCTGCGGCGGCGAACCATTGTCCCAGTGAATTACAACCTGTGACAATGGGCGGGGTGATCTGCTGCGGTAATCCAACAACCGGCGAAGTCTATTACAATGCAGGCGGAACGCGCAAACGCAGCCACAGTATGAGCTGCCCTCCGGGTTCCAAAGGCTGTTCGTAAAATAGGCGCCTGTTTTTGGCGCGAGATACTTAAATAAAAAGGGGCGCGAAATGACGCCCCTTTTTCTTAATTAAAGAATTTTGAGTTCACCCGCCATGTCACGGCCATCTCGGCCTTGGGTCATTTCAAATTCAACTTTTTGATTGTCGGATAGGCCTTTCAGGCCTGATCTTTCGACAACGGAAATATGGACAAAAACGTCCTTTCCTCCTTCTTCCGGTTCAATGAACCCGAAGCCTTTTGTGGTGTTAAACCACTTTACGGTACCGCGTGGCATACCGTTCTCCTCTACATTCACTTATAGTCGATCCGGGCTGGGGCCCGGAAGTACATCTGGTTTTTGGATCCGAAATCACGAGTTTCTGACCCTCAAATTAAATATACTGGAGAGAGGATTGCACGGCTCAGGCAAAAATCAAGAAAAACCGCCGTGAAAGTTCAAATCAGTTGGTTTAAGTCTCTATTTGCACGGGAAAAAGGAACAAAAATGCTTAAAATTTATGGCCTCAAAAACTGTGATACTTGTCGAAAGGCAATAAAGGCGTTGGATGGCGCCGAATTGGTGGATGTTCGCGCTGACGGTGTATCTGACGCAGTACTTAAGGCGGGATATGAGAAGTTTGGTGCTGCTTTTGCGAACACGCGGTCTACAACCTGGCGCAATCTAAGCGACGTGGAGAGAGAGAAACCGGTGCTTGAGTTACTCCGTAAGCATCCGGCCCTAATGAAACGTCCGTTGATTGAGCGTGACGGCGTGCTTTATTTGGGCTGGGGCCAAGACACGCAGGCAGCCTTGATGTAAGGAAACTCCCGCGCTGGAATAGCGCGGGAGTTTAGTTTTTTGGCGGGGATTAAGCAGGGTCACGACGGTTGAAAATTGCGTCGACCGAGATCGGGCCTGCGCCTTTCAGTACGAGCACTGCCAAGAGGAAGACCCACATCATTCGCTGGTCAATCAGAGCCTGTGCACTGTCAAACAGGGAGCCAAGCGCAACGCCGTGGCCTGTGACATCGACGATGGTTTGCACAGCGACAAAGCCAATCATGCCGATGGCGGCAAGGCGTGTCAGCAAGCCGAGAATGATCAAAACGGGCAGGGCAAACTCCGCGATGGTGCCTGCCAGGATCACGAGGCGTTGGAAGAAGGTCATCTGCGTGACGTCCCAAACCACAGCCTCGGCAGCTTTGGGGAAGATTTGCCCAAATGCGCCGGCTGAGGGAGAGAAGATTGATCCGTCGATTTTCAGCATGGCCGAATTCCAGAAGTAGAAGAACAACACCATCAGGAAGGTCAGGCGGGCCAGTGTTGGCACGAGCCAGTCGAGCCGATTCAGGCGGTCGATGAGGTCTTGATATAGTGTGATGAGGTTGGACATTTAGACCTCCGAAGGTTGTGAAATGGTGATGGATGTCAGAGCGTTGTCGGGCAAAAGTAATGTGAGTATGGCGCTCAGATCGAAGGCTTTGTCTGCCTCTGAGGCTCTTGCAGCGGCGATGCCCAGCGGGTTACCGGCCATCAAACTTTGGAGGCAGGCCAACCCACCAGGTGGCAGGGCGTGTGGTTCTGGATCAAACTCGGGCCGTAGGATGATGACATCCTGAGCTACGGCTTCAGGTTTGGGCCCGTTTTGCATGTTGAACGCCCAGATGGCGTGCAGAGGCCACGGGGAACTTAGCAAACTGACTGCAGGGGCGAAGGTGAAGGTGACCTCGCCAAGGTGTTCGGGTGGAACAGACGCCAGCGCGTCGGCGGCAATTGGGGGGGCGTCGGCCGCATGGTAGCTGCGGCGCAGGGCGAGTTCGAGGTCTGCCACGTCGCCGAGGTAGCCGAGATGGGCCAGCGGCTCAAAGTCGCGCAGGAAATCCGGGAACCCCGCGCCATAGTGCATCATTAGCGGCGAGGCCGGGGGCGATTGGCGCAGGAAAATTCCTGCAACGGCGTTGAAGTTTTCCTCGCCGATCAGTTTGGCGATTGTCGGAAATCCTGTGGCCAAGGCATCCGTCAGGGAGACGGCTACGTTGTTGCGATAGACGTCAAACCGGCGCCCAGCAGGGCGGCCTTCGGCGTCTGACAGGCCAAGCGGGCGGTCCTGTTGACCATCCAGAATAGCGCTGCGGAAGGTGGTTTGGGTGACGGTCATGCTGTCACCTTGGACAAGGCTTTTTGCGCGCGTTCGGCCTCGGCGTGCAGGATGGGCCATTCTGGCACGTCGGTGTCCCATTCGATCAGAATAGGGCGGTGGCCGGAAAGCGACAAAGTGTGATCAAGCAAGGCCCACACCGGATCCACCACAGCGGCGCCGTGGCTGTCAATTAGCAACGGTTTTCCGTGGTCGTCTTCGTCTTCGTCATGGCCACCAAGGTGAATTTCACCAACATAGTCCAGAGGATAGTCCTCGATGTACTTTTGCGGGTCGTAGTTCAGGTTGGTTGCTGAGACAAAGACGTTGTTCACGTCCAATAGCAGGCCGCAGCCGGTGCGTTTGGCAACCTCGCGCAGGAAATCAGGCTCTGACCAAGTGCTTTCGTCAAAGGCCAGATAGCTTGACGGGTTCTCTAACATCATCTGGCGGCCAATGGTGTTTTGCAGCTCGTCAATATGGTCGCTGACGCGGGTAATCGTCGCCTCGGTATAGGGCAGTGGTAGCAGGTCGTTGAGAAAGGCGCCGTCGTGGGTGCTCCAAGCAAGATGTTCGGAGAACACTGTGGGGTTCAACCAACCAACCAAATGTTTGAGCCGGGCAAGATGCTCAGGATCAAGACGGCCTTCGCCTCCAATCGATAGGCCAACCCCATGAACAGAGATTGGAAAGCGTTCCGAGAGTTGGCGCAGTTGTGCGATAGGGCGGCCACCGTCACCCATGTAGTTTTCTGCGTGAATTTCCAGCCATCCGATGGTGCCGGGATTTTCGATCAGGTCGCTGTAATGCTGTGGCTTGTAGCCAACGCCGGGCAGGTTGGGCAGGCCTTTTGGGGTGGGGGGCGCATCATACATGTGAGTGGTCCTTAAGACGGGAGGTCGCGAGGCAGGGCCTCAAGCGATGGGGCGCGGACGGTGCCGTCCGCCATGTTTGGCAGGTCGATGGACAGGCAGGTGCCAGCGTCCACAAGGCTCCAGGCGTTGCCTTGGTAATCAACAGAGGAAGTGCCAGCGCAGGTGGTTCCGGGGCCAGCGGCGCAACCGTTCTCACCAGCCTTGGCGACGCCAAAACACTTCTCTTTCTTTCCTGCTTCTGCAGGGGCGGCATGCAGTGAAAGTGCGGTGGCGACAGCGCCGAGAAGGGGGAGTGTTTTGGGGGAATAAGTCATGTTTTTTAGTCCTGAAACAAAGGCGTTGCGGGCAACGAACGTGCACTCAGGTATAGTATGGCATTATCTGTGTGTTTTGGGGAGGTAAGGTGAAGCCCCGGCGTACCGGGGCTTCGGTTGTCCGAATTAGGACTTTGGCAGGTCGCGGTCCAGCGCTTCCAGAGCGCCCATGCGTGCCTTGCCGTCTGCCATGGCTGGCAGTTCCATGGAGGCGCAGGTGCCTGCGTCAACCAGTTTCCAGGCGTTACCCTGGTAGTCGGTTGTGGATGTGCCGGCGCATGTTGTTCCTGGGCCTGCAGCGCAGTCGTTCTGACCGGCGAGGGAAACGCCGTAGCACTTCTCTTTTTCAGCGGCCACTGCGGTGGTGGCGTGTGCGGACAGGGCTGCTGCTACGGCGCTTGCTACTGCGAGGGTTTTTACGGTGTTGGACATTGGTTCTCTTCCCTTGTGAATGTCTAAAACTCGGCCGCCTTGCTGATCTGTTTGTGATCCATTGCTCGGCGGCATGAGTAGAGATTAAGGGGAGGTGGTGCTCAAAGGCCAATCACGGGGCTGTGTGTCACGGACGCGTTAGATGACGTGACGGTTTCGTGAAGATTCCCGCGCTGGAAGGTTGGTTTTCCTTCAAAATTGAAACAGGCGCGTCCGGTTTCCCGTAACGCGCCTGC
This sequence comes from Shimia sp., assembly GCA_024224295.1. Classification (GTDB taxonomy): domain Bacteria; phylum Pseudomonadota; class Alphaproteobacteria; order Rhodobacterales; family Rhodobacteraceae; genus Shimia. The sequence continues at coordinate 18,982 of JAAENN010000004.1, forward strand.
TCAAATGTTGCAAAAGTCGTTAGGCCAAATCAGGCGGGGTTGCCTCTTGTGACAATTGGCTCACGATTTCGTCCAAAGACTGGACTTTGCTTTGCTTTTCGCCAAGGCGGCGGGTGGAGACTGTGCGCTCTTCCACCTCTTTCTTACCAATGGCCAAGATCACCGGCACTTTGCCCAGCGAATGCTCGCGGACTTTGTAGTTGATCTTCTCGTTGCGCAGATCGGCCTCGGCTTGCACACCTGCGGCCTTGAGTGCTGCGACAACTTCCATGCAGTAGTCGTCTGCATCGGACACAATGGAAGCCACAACCACCTGACGTGGGGCGAGCCAGAAAGGCAGTTTGCCGGCGTGTTCCTCAATCAGGATACCGATAAAGCGCTCAAAAGAGCCAAGGGTGGCACGGTGCAACATGACCGGCATGTGCTTGGCTCCATCTTGGCCGATGTAGGTCGCGCCGAGGCGGTCCGGCATGTTGGTGTCAACTTGCAGGGTGCCGCATTGCCAATTCCGGCCAATCGCATCTGTCAGCGTGAACTCAAGTTTCGGCCCATAAAAAGCGCCTTCGCCTTCCAGAACCTCATAGTTGTGGCCAGCGGCCTTACAGGCGTCGCCAAGAGAAGTTTCCAGAAAATCCCAAGTTTCGTCAGAGCCGAGGCGTTTTTCCGGGCGGGTGGAGAGCTTTACAGTCCAGTCCTCAAAGCCGAGGTCGGCATAGACTTTGGCAAGGAAAGTGATGAACTTTTTGGTCTCAGAGACAATCTGATCCATGCCGCAGAATATGTGACCATCGTCTTGTGTAAAGCCGCGCACCCGCATGATGCCGTGCAAAGCGCCGGACGGTTCATATCGATTGCAAGATCCAAACTCCGCAATGCGTAGGGGTAGATCGCGATACGATTTGAGTCCCTGATTGAATACCTGCACGTGACATGGGCAGTTCATTGGCTTCAGCGCGTTGATCGCTTTCTCGCGGGCATGTTCTTCGTCCACTTCGACAATGAACATGTTTTCCTGGTACTTGTCCCAGTGACCGGAGGCTTCCCAGAGTTTGCGGTCCACCACTTGAGGGGTGTTGACCTCCTGATAGCCGTCTTTGTTCTGCATGCGGCGCATGTAGTCTTGCAACGTGGTGTAAATGCGCCAGCCGTTTGGATGCCAGAACACCTGGCCTGGGGCTTCTTCCTGCATATGGAACAGATCCATCTCGCGGCCCAGCTTGCGGTGGTCGCGCTTTTCGGCCTCTTCCAGCATGTGCAGGTGTGCTTTGAGGTCTTCTTTGTTTTTGAAGGCTACCCCGTAGATACGTTGGAGCATCGCGCGGTCGCTGTCGCCGCGCCGGTACGCACCCGCCACAGACATCAGTTTGAAGCCGTCGGCAGGTACCTGACCGGTGTGTTGCAGGTGTGGGCCACGGCAGAGATCTTGCCAATGGCCGTGCCAGTACATGCGCAGGGGCTCGTCGCCGGGGATGGCGTCGATCAACTCTACC
>JAAENN010000005.1 GCA_024224295.1 Shimia sp.
CCCAAGACCGGAAACCATTTCGATGACCATGCGCCAGGCCAGATTGGCCGCCGAATAGTGCTCATCAGCACGGGGTTTTGGGTCCAAAGCTTTTTTAGCTCCCGCGATCCGCTCCTCCAGACGCTTCATCTGGTCTTTGTGATCGGCCTCGCTCACGCGCAATTTACCCCTCGCTAACGTTGGCGCATTGCTACGGCGCAGCACGTTCTGAGTCAATGCGTGAATTAGGACAGCGAAGAATCACGCAAATATATGATAAAAAACAATAATGATCCAACATCTACTAAAACGACGACGACCCAATGTAGACCGTGGCCCCGCATTGCTGCTCTTTGGCGATATTCAACGATTTGGTTGATCTTTGCCGCGCCGGGTCGTGACTGCACCTTTTGCAAGCACCGCTCGCGCCTGACTTGCAAAAGCTGCACGCACCGTGAAAGGTTCGCGACAAAGAGTAGAGCAAACGCTCTGCAACAAGCCGAGCACTCCAAAACAGGGAACTCTAAGGTGGCGCATAAAAAGGTCTGGGACTCCTGTTTTCTTAAGAAAACATCGAACGTCGCATATGTGAGCTTTCACCTTCCCGGCTCAGACGAACATCCAGATCCGCTTGGGCTGTCGGTCGAGTTTTCAAACCGCTACAACTATGTGCTGCCCGGCAGCATTCCCGGGGCTGCACAAGACATCGATGCAGGTGAATTTCCAGATTATATGTACCTTACTTATGAGACTGGTGAAGAACTGCCTTCAAAAAGGAATGACGCTTTTATTGGGGCAGGTCGCCTAATTGTCGTATCCGGCGCCATGTATGACATTCTTCAGGGGTTCAACCTAGGAGCTACTCGGCTACAACAGATTTCTCTAAGGCAACATAACCAAAGAACCCCGGTTGAGGGACGTTGGTACTACCTACACATTCGCGAAAATAGAAACTGCCTGATCGCCGAAGAATCGACAGGAGTAGAGGCCACGAGAAGCGCTGATCGCTGGCGCGTGAACTCAGAGGCAAAATATCACCTGACCGTAGAGCCTACTGCGGCAGCCGACTTGGACCTTTGGTACGATAGCCGGGCACGAAGTGTCTTATTTTTCTCCGAGCGCCTGAAAGAAGCCGTCGAAAGAGCGGGGCTCAGCTTCAAAAGCGGCAATGATTTTCGCGCCTGCTAGGTTGTTTGATGCCTCTGGGCAGACAGACTTCCACGCAAAAATCATTGCCGCTCACACTTCATCGATTTGGGTGATCTTTGCTCAACAACTGTGATCCGGCGCAATCCCCACATCGTGCCCACGCATGATCCGCCAGTTGCGTTTGATCAGGTTTTTCCAGATCAGTGTCGGCAGACCACGGAAGAAATCCGACGTCGCCCCCTTGCCCCCGCGAAACAGCGTCCGCAACGCCACCCAAGGCGGCACCGGCTTGAACAGTGCCTTTGCCACCGCAGGCTGCCCCACGCTGATCTGTGCAAGCGCGCACTCCACAGCCTTGGGATTGTTCCAATCGGTGAACCACAACACACAGCCCTTCTTATTGATGATAAACACCGAGTTCGGATAGCCGCCAAAGGCCTGATGCGCCGAGCCCTCCTCGTCATCGATCAAGATCAAACGCCCCTCCGCGTCTTCCCGCAACGCCGTCGCGCAGGCTGTCTTGTCCTGCTGTGATCTATGTGCCGGAATCTTTGCACCCGGATGCGCTTCCCGCACATAAAGGACGCGAAAATTACAGTTGGCATACTGCTCCCGCAACCGCGCCATGCCCTCGCGGCGCCCTTGGAACAACGGACAGGTCAGGCTGCCCATTTCCAACACAAGGAAATCTCCCTCAAAATCCAACAGCCGCTGGTCAATCCAATCCGCCGTTTGCAGCGTGAAGTCCGGCGCCTTTTCTCCCGGCATAGGCCCCGCAAAGCGGTCCAGATCATAGGCGTCGGTTTTGAACTCGGTGTAATTGTACTCAGACATCATCGTTTCCTTTCAAAGAGGCGTCGCTGAGGTTCTCAAACATCCTTTGCAACACGGAGGCGGCCACACGCTGCTCCTCAGCACTGATCCCGACACTCGCTTGCGCAATCAACTGATCCGCCAACGCGCTCATCTGCGTCAGCGCCGCGCGCCCTTCCTCCGTCAGCTCCAAGTTCAACCGCCGCCGGTCATGCGCATCCGGCGTGCGTTGCACCCATCCCTTACCCACCAACTTTTCGGCAAGGCGCGACACTGTTGTTCGGTCACGCAGCGTTGCCGCACTCAACGCGGTTGTCGGCTGCGGGCCGGCCGCCAGAAACCGCAACGACGCCCAGTCCTCTGCAGTTGCCGCAAGGCCGTTGTTTTCAAAACGTGTGGTCAGTTCTTTCCGAGCCGCAAAGCCCAGTCGATTAACCCAGTAAAGCGGGGGGGTGTCAGGTGTTTTCATATATGTGCATATTGCACTTATTGCTAAATGCACGCAATGGCCCGATTGTCGCACCTCATTGACCCCACCGGCTCTCACCCGCTAGGCAGGGCGCATGTCAAACACGCTAGACACTGTCTTCTCTGCCCTCGCCGATCCGACACGGCGCGAGATCCTCAATA
>JAAENN010000006.1 GCA_024224295.1 Shimia sp.
GGTAGGACGGAAGTACTCAAAGTCATCGTCAGCGCGGGCCTTCACCCAGGTACCGTGAGCCAGGGCTGTTACGCGACTGAACTCGGCGACAAACTCCGACGGCAGCTTCCGCTGCTGCTTATAATCACGGCGGGCGACCCGTACCAGCGATGCATCATCGCTATCCGGATCCATCTGAGCCACGTCTCGCGCGGCAGCCTCAATCAGCTCACCCATCTCGTCGGATACAAACATCTGGTGACTTAGTTTGCTCAGAGTCGCGAGCTGATTTGCCCGCGCGGGCGCACCACCCGGCGGCATATTGGTTTGCTGATCCCAGTTCAGCAGGGCTGTGGCGTGGTTCAGATTCACGATTTCCGCCGTGTGGCTTTTTAGTTCTTCCAGCTTCTTCATTCGTGGACTTCCTATGCGCAGAAATTGTCTATCGGTTGAAAGGACCATAAGTTAACCCAAAGCACCGGTAGCGGCAAGACCCTCGCGAGAATGCCCAGGGCTTTATCATTGTCCGAAGGAAAGGGGATCAGTCAGCAATCTGAGAGCGAGTTCAGGATGAGCGGCGAAATGACGCAAGGAACTGGCAATGTTGATGCGACCGATGCTACGCAGTAAGGTAATCACGAGATTACGGACGGCTGCCATCAATTGATAGGCGTGTGGCATACGAACCTGACTGCGATCTTCATCGAAAGTGACATCGCGCACCCAATGCAGGCGATTTTCAATCGTCCAATGGTCGCGTTTGCAGTGGAGTAGCGCCGCAGGTGCTGCGCGTTGCGGTTCAAGAGACGTGATGCCATAGTGGGTTTGGAGTTGGGTGTGCCCGGATCGAAGATAGGTGGTACGACAAGTGAGCTTGAAGCATTGTGCCAGCCCACACCAATCCAGATAATCGTTCAAGGCGGTGGTCGTCTCAAGCCGCCAATGCGTGAGACGGCCATGCCCCTTGGCCGTCTGCTCAGCGACAGCATGAGCCAGCGGGCGGGGCGGATGGCCATCGAACCAGTAGACCAGGGCTTCATAGGTCGAGGGCTGGTTCTGTTTGATCGGCAACAGGTAGTCGCCGCCTTTCTTAACCATGGTTTCGGCTACTTTCCGCTGGGTCAGAAGCGAATCAGTAGTCACCACCCGCCCTTTTAAGACTAACTTCAGCAACAATTCCTCAACCTGCCCGATTTCGTTGGTGTGGTCATCCACTGCCACCTGCGCCAGCACACTGCCCAACCGGTGGGTTGCCGCCGCCAGCAGATGGCTGTTGGGTGCCCCTTGCTTACGACTGCCGCGCAACGTTTTGCCGTCGATGCTGATCCCTTCTCGCTGGTCCTTCTCCGTCAGACTTTGCAGCACCCACTCACTCCATTCTCCCAGTTTGGCCTCAACCTTTTCGATGTCAAGCCCCCTGAATACGCGATACCAAGTCGGCTGTGCCGGATACCCATGCCCTTCAAACCCCAATTGAGCCGCATATTGCTCGCCGTAATTTGCCCCCCACTCGGCAATTGCCTTGATACTCTTATAGCCACGTAACGTCGCTACACACGCTAAGGCCAACATGCCCGGCAGCGGATGGCGTCTGCCTTGCCGCTGGCGATTATCTGGAATCTCTGCCAAAATTTCCATCAGCGGCGGCACTTGCCCTGTCGCCATGGTAATCTCACCTTTCTTCTTTTCTTGCTTAGATAGGTGAGATTACCTCATCTTTCCGAGAATGATAAAACCCTGGCAGAAGCACGGCAAGCGTTGCAGCGAGGAGCAGATCATCCGCATTCTGGACGAAGTGCGGGGTGGCAAAGCCATCGCGGAGGTGGCGCGCCGTTACGGGGTGTCGGAGAACACCATTTATCGTTGGAAAAGCCGGTTCGGGGAGATGAACCGAGAGGAATTGCGCCGGTTACGCGAACTGGAAGCGGAGAACGCGCGGCTGAAGCGGATCGTGGCCCAGCAGGCGTTGGACATCGACGCGTTGAAGGATGGGGTGAGAAAAAAGTGGCAAGCGCGTTGGCGAAACGACAGGTGACATCGAACCAGGCGTAGGATTCGAGCGCGCCCTCGACGTCGCCCATCAGCATGTAGAGAGGGCCGAGCAGGTAGCGTTTCCCATCGCCCATGAAGCCCGTTTCTTCTTATTCTTTGCGCAAC
>JAAENN010000007.1 GCA_024224295.1 Shimia sp.
CTCGGGCAGGGTGACCTCGTTGGTCAACTCGCCGGCACCTTTGAACATCTTTTCCATGCGCATGGCGTTCATGGCAAACGAGCCGTAGTCACGCAGGCCCAGCGGCGCGCCGGCGGCGCTGAGCGCGTCGTAGATCGGTTTGATATGGGCCATGGGGGCGTGTGTCCATCGTCATATAAAATGGGGCATCAGAGCGGTTTGAGTTTTGGAGGCTCTGGTTCTTTTGCGTGATTGATTATGCGGCTTGTTTTTGGTGTTGCAAGCGGCGTTCGCGGATAGTCAGTTTCTTGATCTTCTCCCTTTCCCTGATGATGGCTTTGTCGCGCCCAAAATAGGCGTCTGCCGGTGTGACGTTGTTCAGGCTCTCGTGGTAACGTTCGTTGTTGTAGTAATCGACGAAGGCCCCGATCTGGCGCTCAAGGTCGCCGGGCAGGTAATAGTTTTCCAGTAGGACGCGGTTCTTCATCGTCTGGTGCCAGCGCTCAATCTTACCCTGGGTTTGCGGATGGAACGGGGCACCACGGACATGATCCATTTTCTGACCCTCCAGCCATTCGGCCAGGGCGCCAGATATGTAGCACGACCCGTTGTCGCTGAGCAGGCGCGGCTTGTGTCGCACAACCGCTTGATCACAGCCGGATGCTGTCAAGGCCAGTTCAATCGTGGCGGTCACGTCCTCGGCTCGCATGTTTGTGCAGAGCTTCCAGGCAATGATGTAGCGGCTGTAATCGTCCAGGATCGTGCTGAGGTAATACCAGCCCCAGCCAATGATCTTGAAGTAGGTAAAATCGGTCTGCCACATCTCGTTAATGGCGGTGGTTTTGTCCGTGAACTCGTCAGCCGCCTTGATAACCACATACTCCGGTGCGGTGATCAGATCAGCTTCCTTCAGAAAGCGGTAAGCTGATGATTCAGAGATAAAATACCGCTTCTCGTCGGTATATTTGACCGCCAGCTCGCGCGTTGTCAGCGCCTCGTGTTCCAGCGCGAACTCGATCAGATCGTCTCGCCTGTTCTGTGGAATACGGTTCCAGACAGACTTTGGGCAGGGCGATCGATCCGCCAAGGCATCAAAGCCGCCTTCGACATAGCGGTCGTACCATCGGTAGAATGTGGTGCGCGGGATGCCCAGCATATCGAGGGTCTGCTTCGCGGGCAGACGGGAACCCTCAACGGTGCGGATGATCTCCAGCTTCTCGGATGCGGGGTATCTCATTTCTCGAACTCCCCAGCCCCTGTCATGCCTTTTTTGAGCAGACGGTTTTCCAGGGTCAGATCGGCCACACATTCTTTCAATGCCAAGGCCTCAGAACGCAGCTCCTTCACCTCTGGTGACGTCGCCTGACGGGCCGTGTCGCCAGACAACCGGCGCTTGCCCGCCTCAAGAAATTCCTTGGACCAACTGTAATACAGGCTCTCAGAGATGCCTTCACGGCGGCACAGCGCCGAGATGCTTTCCTCGCCACGAAGACCCGCCAAAACGATGCGGATCTTCTCCTCAGACGAATAGGTTTGCCGCGTCTTGCGGCGGATGGTTTTGACCAGCCTGTCAGCCGAGGATTTGCTGGTTCCGGATTTCTTGTTCATCTTCACTCCTTGACGGTTACGATGAACCAGAAACCCTCCGTTGTTCATATCCTCAATTCTGTCCCACAGGTCCTGACGTCAGACATGGTCACACACGCCACGATGCTGCATCGTGGTCCGTTGAACCTGCCGTTCGTGCGCTGCGCAGCATTTTGGTATTCTGGATGATCAATGTGACCAGACAAAGCCGCTGCTAGACGAATGCCCCAGATGGCAAATTTTCTTCGGCTTGAAAGAAAAAAACATTCCAAGCAAATGCGGTTGGAGCGATCGGTTTGCAAGGCGATTAGATTTTCGCAC
>JAAENN010000008.1 GCA_024224295.1 Shimia sp.
AATCAATTTCTCGTAGTAGTCCTTAAATACGTTGTCCTTTCCATTTATGATGCTTACCGCCGCACCCACGACGGCGTCTTTCAAACGCTTGTTTGAGTGCCAGGCCAGCTTGAGATGGCCGCTCTTGTAACGTCCACGCGAGTCCTTGCCGCTGCTGTTGTGCACGAGACCCAGACCGCAGTATTTCCACAACTGGTTCTTGCGCTTGAACCGCCAGGGTGTATCCAGATACGCCAACATCGTCGCCGAGCGAATCGGACCGACACCCGGCAGCTGCTGCCACCACTTGACAATCTCATAATGCCTTGAGCGGCCGAGAAGATGCTGTTTTGCCTTCCTGCACTGCTGTGCGGCCGCATCGTAGCCGATCCACAAGACCTCAAGCAATGCCGCGGCGTTGCGGTCATCCAGAGACGCCAGCCATTGCCTGCGTTTTGCCGCATCCTGTATCACCGCACGCGGCGTCTTGATCCCGTGCATCCGGCCGTAGGCCCTGATCTTGTTGATGGCCCGCGTGGCGTCCTTGATCCGGTCATGGTAAAGCCCGACCCATCGCTTCAAACGCCACTGATCGGCGTCGAGACTGTGATGAACCGCGCGAAGATAGTTCCCACGCAGCAGCACCGCCAGCTTTGCCGAGTCGATCTTATCATCACTGTCTCCGTCGGAGGCGATCAATTTATTACGACGCGGATCCGATACGATCAGGCAATCGACCTTGTCAAACAGATTACGGTAAAGCCAGCCTGCCATAGGCCCTTCTTCCATTGCCAAATGCTTTTTGCCTGAAAGCGACTCCAGCACCTCGCTGATTGCCGGTATTGTCGTTGGCACCGAGTAGCGTTCGACGATCTTACGACCTTTTTCAACGGCCAATTCCGTGTTGTTGCAATGCACGTCCATACCGATATAATATGTAGCCATGACGCAATCCTTTCACATGCAGATAGTGTTATGGGTGTACCAACGTCACATATACGTTATCTGCGAAAGAATTGCGTCTCTTTACATATTCAGCCTCAAGCGCAGCTTGGGGATGGCTTTTCCCGCCATCCCCAAAGCCTACGGCTTTGAGGCTGCCACCCGGTCGAGGTTTTCTACAGGTTTGGATTCACTCGATTTGCTTGTGTTGAGCGGCGTTATGGTCGGAGAGTCTGTTGTGGTCGTTGATTGTGCCGATGCGCTGAACATCGACGTCTCTGGGGTGGGCTGCCGACGCAGAGGTTATGGCTGTGTTGAGGGCAGTGCTGATGA
>JAAENN010000009.1 GCA_024224295.1 Shimia sp.
ATTCCTACATGTATTCGCGAAAGGAGAACTGGAAATCCCAAACGTGGTTATTTGATACCCGCTCTGCTCGCGTGTTAGTCTCTATGGAAAGTACAGAAATTTTCTCAAATAACTATTCCCGAACAGACGATAACGACAAGATTCATCGACGCACATCCATCACCGGTTTCAGATCGCATCATCGACATTCGGTTTACATGCTTTGGTTTGCGCTTCACAATCTTTGGCGCCTCGCCGCCATTTGCGAAAAGCCGCAATAAAAGGACCGCTCCACAAAATCACCGTGATGACTCCGAGAACGGCGCTCACCGGGCGCTGAAAGAACACCATCAAATCCCAATCGCTCTTGATCATGGAGACCATAAAGCTGTCTTCCAGCAGACGGCCCAGAACGATCCCCAAAATAGCCGGCGCAACCGGTATATCATTGGCCTCCATGAAATAGGCCATGATTCCGCAAACTGTTGACCTTTTGACAATGGAGAGGTAATCATGAAAACAGTATCTACCAAAGGCCAAAATAATGGCGCAACATAAATTGCCTCTCCGTTCCAAGGCCCACAAAGCTATATTGAAGTGAAGGAGAGTCAAAATGCCGGAATATCTTAAGCAAGACGAATTGGACGCATTACTGGCCTGGCCGACCCCGGCCATATCCAATGCTGTTGAACTGTTCAATATACGGAAACATAATGAAGGTTTTATGCTTCCGCAGATCCAGTGCCGATTTCCCCAAATGAAGCCGATGATCGGTTACGCAGTCACCGGTATGATCAGTGCGGCATCTCCTGAGGGTCCGCGTGTATCGCCGCTGGATTGGTGGAACGAGGTACGAAAGTATCCCAAGCCGAGGGTCGTCGTGCTGCATGACATCGATAATCCGGTCGTCGGTTCCTTCTGGGGTGAGGTGAACGCAAACATTCACAGGGCCCTGGCATGTGTCGGCACGGTTACGGACGGTTCGGTACGCGATCTGGATGAGGTGCAAGACTTGGGATTTCACTTTTTTTCGAGTTGTGTGACCGTCTCCCACGCTTATGTTCACATGATTGATTTTGGTATGCCGGTAAAAGTCGGGGGTCTGGCCGTAAAACCCGGCGACCTTATCATGGGAGACAAACACGGTATCATATCCATCCCCCCTGAAATAGCGAAAGATGTTCCGACAGCGGCACAAATGGTAGAAGACTGGGAGCGTCGCATCATCAATTTTTGCAAATCCGATGAGTTCTCTCTGGATGGACTCAAGGAACACTATATGTCTCCCAGACCCGCTTGGCCACCTAAATAAATTATTAAACACTCATGATGCTTGATTCTGGATGCTCGATGCCGGCCAAATCATTTGATTTTACCTTAATTACAAGATCAAAACCTGATTAAACCACCTCAATCTTAAGATTTCTTGGAAAACAGCTTAAAGGAAATCAACCCCGGTATCGAAAATGTCGGCAGAATCATTTATCCCCTTGCACCAAACGCACCCGCAGGAGATGTACGCCGCCGAGGTTGTCGCCCGCGACAATGGTGCCGCCGTCTGGCGAGATATGGCAGGATGTGAAGGATGTATCGGCTCTAAAGCCTGCGATGGGTGTTCCGTTCTCGGTATCCCAAAGAAACAGGTGTCCGTCCCGCCCCACGGAGACCGCGCGTTGGCCTGTGGCGTTTAAAGCCGCATCCTGCACGGGCTCGGTGTGCCCTCGCAGCACCGCCGAAACTTCACCTGCAATCGGGTCGGCGATACATAATGATCGCCCCAACCCGCAAATCGTTCGCCGTCCATCAGCAGAAATAGCGATGTGCCGAACCACGCCCTTCTTCTCAACGTAGGCGGTTCGAGATCCGGCACCCACGAGTTCCCATCGACAGACGGATCGATCTCCACCGGACGAAGCCAAGTATTTGCCGTCAGGGCTGATCGCTGCGTCACGAACAGACTTTCCGTGGGCTTCCAGTCGCTGCTCATCTCCAGTGTGCCCGAACCGCCACAGACGAAGGTCGCCTTTCCGCGTCCTGCCTACCGCTAGGGCCACACCTTCGGCCGTGAGAGCTGTGCACAATACACCAGCTGCACCGAGTCTGAACGCCTTGGGCCGATCATCGGGGTTGTCCCACACGAGCAGCCGCTTGTCTGCCCCTGCGCTGACGAACCGCGTTCCGCTGGGGTCGAAGGCCAAGGCGTTGACCTTGCCCTGGTGCAGCTGCAGCGAATACAAATCTCTCGCCTGATGGACATCCCAAACCAGGATATCGCCGGCTGTGGATGCAGAAAGCGCCAGTCTCCCATCGGCCGATATCGCCACGGCAGTGACCGCGGAACGGTGAGGAAGGGAGGCCGGCTCGGAAGTCCTCGGTTCGAGACGCCACAATTGCACAGAACGCCGGCCGACCACCGTGAACGCGAACTTGCCATCGTCCGGAACAAGCGCCATTCGCGCGTCGGGGACCTCGCAATCTGCGATCACCCGCTGCGAATCCAGATCGGAGAGGCTGAGCGTCCCGTTGCCCAAGATCGCAAGGCAAGCGCTTCCGTCGAAGCTGGTCGCCAGGCTGTATGCGCGAAGGCCGACGTTGATTGCTGCAGGGGCGGCGTTCAAATCCTCTATGTCCCAATCATAGAACCAACCCGTGGATGAACTGACAACCACCCGGCTACCGTCGGCGCTGATCGTGACACGATCGACGCCCTCCGTCACTTTCAGCCGGCGCTGATCGCCAGTGTCGAGATCGTAGTACTTGACTTGAGACGCTTGGGCGATGACGACACGCCTGCCGTCCGCACTGAGCGCAGCCCAGCGCATGGACTGAACGCGAATGTCTTCGGTCTGGCCCGTGGCGACTTCCCACACCCTGATGCCGCTGGCTGTGATGGTGGTGACGTGCTTCCCGTCTTTGGAAACGGCGAGGTAATACGTCGTTGGCATGCGCGGCCTGGTCAACCGGTCAAGCTCAGCGCCGGTGGCGATGTCCCAGCAGCGGATCGACCCGCCTCCGTAGGAGATGATGCGCTTTTGATCGGGGCTGATGGCCACGGCAACTACCGCACGGCTATGCTCCAGCCGGTGTAATTCTGCGCCGGTACGGGCCTCCCAGATCCGGACGGTGCGATCCGACGACGCCGAAACCAACCGCCTTCCGTCGCGCGTCAGGGCGATTGCGGCAATGTTCCCCTCATGGGTGAGCGTCCGCATCAGTGGTCCGAAGGCCGTCAGGCTCGGGAGCAACGGGCAGAGCCATGTCCTACCCCGCCAACTGCGCGCCTGCTCAAGTAGGGCTTTCACCGGTCGCGCGGCGCAGGCTTGCAACCGACCCAGCAATTGACCGGGTAGCAGGGATGGTTCCACGGCCACAACGGCGGCCGATTGCCTGAGCGCCTGCTGAACGGTTCGCCGCCACGCCACGCTGCCGTTTCCCGCTTCTGTTTTCAGCAGATCGTATTCATCGATCATCGCCTGGCATCCCGAGAACCCGATCTTGGCTTCGATGAACTCAAAGTCGGTGAGTGTTCGTTCCAAATCCTTTGTCAGGCCGGCCTGGGCCTGGGCGAAGGGATATTCGGACACTCCGCGCCATTCCAGTCGCCTTGACGCGAAGTATCGCGCCAGATGGGCGCTTCGTGACGCGACTTCGCCGGAATGCAGGAATCTCTTGCCAACAACATCTGCGAGTTGACGGTGAAAAAACGACAAAACCCTGGTCCCGTCGGCGCTTCGTTGAGACAAGTAATGCTCTAGTTCGAAGAACAGACGCGACCAGATCACCACGGGAAGCCTGCGCTGGGGAAGCTTGTGGAAGGAGCGCTTTTCGAGATCGTCAATCACCTCGTCGTCCGCTGAGAGTACGTCGAGCAGCTCATCTTCGGTGAGCCCGCTGCGCGCGGCGTCCAGATAAGCCAGACTGCGTGAGACGATCAGCCGGCCATGCTGATCATCGCGGCTTAGCCGGTCGAGAACGTCGTGAATGATCCCGGGGATGTTCGGCTTCAACTTGGTTTCCTCTGGCGGACGATATGACCTCCACCCGCGCACCTCTTGAAAAACGAGATGGAAATAAAGCGGCATATTGCAGCGTCTGAAAGATTTGCACACCACCTCCTTCTGGCTGGGGGTCAGTTTACGATCAACACCGGCCAGCCAGCGCTCCAGCAGCAATTCACTCTCCACAGAAGGCATGCCCTCCAGACGAAGCAAAGCGGTCTTGGTGAGCTTGTCCTGGGACGCGGTCAAGGTCTCACCGGGCGTCGTGCTGACCACGATGTAAACATGGGGCGGAAGCGATACGGGAAGCCAGGCCAGTTCGCGCGCATGCTCGAAGGGCGCCAGCTGGTCCAAGGCATCAATCATGACCACCAAAGGATTTTCAGGGCCGGCGGACTGCAGAGCGGACCGCAAGTCCTTAACCAACTGCTGGTAATCAGCATCGCCGGCTATCTTTTCTTCCCTTGTAATCTGGCGGCAAATTCCGTTAAGGAGCTTGCGGATATCAATGGATTCCGCGGTGGCGCCAACATAGCGTTCTACCAATATGGCGCCTGGATACCACGTCTGGTGGATGCGTTTGGCAATCTCGCCCATCAGCGCCGACTTGCCGCAACCCGATTCTCCATGGATGGCCAGAACCTGATGACCTTCGGCCAAACGTTGGGACACAGCAGTCAAAATGTCTTCACGCCCCACGAATTCCCGGGAGCGATCCGCGCCGAACTGCGCATGGTCGGCGATTTCGACCTCGAGGGGGTCTTGATTCTGCCGTGCCTCAATTTCACCGGAGATCAGGTGCCAAAGCGACGCCAGGACATCGTTGCAGAGCGCTTCAAGATGGCTGTGCGAGGGTCGACCGTCTTCCCATCCCACCGAATATTCGCGGACGTTCTCTCCCAGTGCCTGTCGCAGCCGGTTTTTGAGTTTATCCAGTCGACTGCGGCGCAGGGGCGTCCTCTCGACGAATCTGGAGGTTTCGACCTCGGTTGGTGCTTTTAAGAGATTGCGAAGAAAACACAGGGCGTGCTGCTTGGCGCTGGGGACATCCAAAATGCCGGCAAAAACCTCCTGTTCAACTGCCGAGTCGAACAACCGCTTTACACCGTCCTCAAGGTTACGCCCATTGACTGCCTCAACCAGTACGTTTCCCAGCGGTTTCTCCACCTGGTTTTCCCACGTAGGCGTATCCTCGAACTGCCCCCTGCGTTCTTGCAGGCAATATACAGGGGGAATGGCATTATCGTCTCGTCGATACCAATCTTCGAGCAACTTTCGCTTCTCCGTCTTCCCCACCGAATTCGCAATTGTCAGAAATGCACTGGCCTCAATCTCGGCCGGCAGGGGGCACCAGCCGTATCGGTCGCCCATGAGCACGATGAAGTTGGGGTGGGGTGTGGCAGCCTGGCAACGCCGGATCTCTTCGAGACAGATGTCCATGGTTTGGTGGCCAAGGGAAGCTTCGC
>JAAENN010000010.1 GCA_024224295.1 Shimia sp.
TCGCGTGGACGTTACAAGAGCGGCCATCTCAAGCTGGCCTGGCACTCAAACAAGCGTTTGAAAGACGCCGTCGTGGGTGCGGCGGTAAGCATCATAAATGGAAAGGACAACGTATTTAAGGACTACTACGAGAAATTGATTCGCGATGGTTTAACCCGGAGTAATGCCCGACATGCGTTGGGGCGCAAGCTTCTGACCGTGATGTGGGGCATGTGGAAGAGGTCATGCCGGTTTGATGAGAGTCTGATCTGAAAAGCTCATATCAGATGCTCCGACGCGCAGAAGTGGTATCGCGGTATTCATACCGGCCAGGTCCGTGGGTGGCACTGAACCCGCTGAATTGCGGAGTTCCCGTGGCTGAATGACCGGCCGGTATCTTATGCTTTGCCGCAACGATTTGCATGGACGGCCTGAAAAAACAGGTCAGTTCCCGATAGGTGCATGGCAACGTTTTGATTGCCTTTAGATCGGCAAGATTAGGATGCCCACGACGGCTCGGACAGTTTCAAGGACGGCTCTTGCAGATCCGGCGAGCGTTTTCGCCATTGCCTTTCTTTCACCGCCTCATCTTCGGGCGAAGGCGGTGAAAGCGGACAACGGCGAAAACAGACCGCAACTATATTTGGGCATCCATCAGAGTCGAGCAAGCGAAAGAATTGCTCTCAAAGCAAGCATCTTTTTTTCGCAAAACGAAAGATTTCTGACTTGACTTAGAACTCTTTATAGGTGCCACCCGGGACTGAACCGGGCCCAATTTTTTCTGTAACCTCCCGCCGTGTTTCTTTCAGGAAGTGGTGAATGAAACACTATCTTAACATTGATTCACGTAATATTTGTATGAAGGAGTCAAAAATGAAGACAGTAACGACAGCAATGCTCGTATTCACACTCTTTACTGTGGCCGGCTGCCCAAAGCAGGAGAACTCCGACACCGAAAAAAGGCCGCCGCGTGTAAGCCTCCACACCGCAGCCCTCCAGGGCAATCTCGATGCAATTCGCCGCCACATAGACGCAGGTTCCGACCTGAATGAGAAAGACGCCTACGGCTCCACTCCCCTGATCGTCGCGGCAACATTCGGCAAGACCGAAATTGCAAAGGCGTTGATCGATGCCGGGGCTGACATGAAAATCACAAACAACGAAGGATCAACCCCGCTTCACATCGCCGCTTTCCTCTGCCGTACCGAGATCGTCAAGGCTCTGCTGGACAAAGGCGCCGACAAAAATGCGCTAAACAAAGCCGGACGTACCCCATTGGAGTCCGTTTCACGTCGTTTCGATGATGTCAAAGCCATCTACGACGGCCTCGCAGCGGCCCTCAA
>JAAENN010000011.1 GCA_024224295.1 Shimia sp.
CAATAAGTGCTTCACGGATCGCTATGCGCGCATCATGGCCGCGAGAAAGCAAGCCGGGCGGAAGCGGCCATCAATTAGGATCAGGTCTGACTGTCTGGAAAAATGGCTGGTCCCAGATATTGAGCGCATCATGCGGATAGTTTTCCAGGACAAGCCGCGCTGTTTGGGACGGGAGCATCCCGGCGTCACGGGTGCTCCGGTGTCACCCCAATGCACGTTCACAGGGGCGTTAGGGTGTTGCTGATGCAGGGCATATTTCACGCTGCGCGCCCATTTTCGATCATTCTCTACCGACAAAACGAGAGAGTGGGGGGGGGAAGCGGCTAGCTTGGTAGAGCCTCCGCAACCGTACTCCAGGATCACGTAATGCCTGGCGTATTGGCTACCAACTACACTTGCTCGCGATCAGGAAACGCCTGCCAAGGCGTTTCTAACGCCGCTTTAACTGCCAAGTTGTGCTTCATGTAAGAGCTCAGCTCATTTATGCCTTTTCTCAAGTTTGGCGCGATGGGATGTTTGGGGAATACCTTTTGTGACTTGAGCCTTACTGCTTCACATTACGCAATTCGGTGCGTCTCAAAAAAGTCTTCCCGAAAAGTCGGCGATGGAGTACTAATTCCCTAGTAATTATATACGGAGTGGCCACGTTGGCACGTCGACGCAGCGAGATGCTCACGGATGTTGAGCTCGAATTCATGATTGCCCTTTGGGAGATCGGCACAGGCTCTGTGCGCGATATTATGGGGGCGCTTCATGAAGATCAGCAGCGGGCCTATACGTCGGTGGCCACCGTGATGAAAATTTTGGACGACAAGGGGTTTGTGAGCTCGGACCGAAAGGACCGTGCGCTCGTGTATTCCCCCGCCGTTCAGAAACGCGACTATGAAGGTCGCAGCCTTAAAAATCTGTCTAAAACCTTATTTGGAGGAACCCCGACAGCGCTGGTGGCGCGACTGGTGGATAATGAGGATCTGACAGACGAAATGATCCAGGAAATCAAAGAGATCATCGACACAAGGATCAGAAAGGATGACGGTTGATCAAATCGTAGGGGGGGCGATCTGGGTTCAGCTTTTGATCCTGTTGGCCGCATGTGTTTTTGCCTGTTTTGAGGGCCTTTTTGTGCTGTCTGGAGGGCGGCGCAGTTTTCATACGCGACGACGTTTGGGCATGGCCGCCATAGCCTGTTTGGCGCTGGTGCCGTTGGTCACGCCCTATTTGATGACAACGACCTATGCGGCCTCAGTGAATGCGACAGATGTTGTGGTTTCTCAGGTTCTTAGCGGGAATATTGCGCTGTCCGCACAGGAGATGTCGGCACTGTTGTCGATGAAAACGCAGTGGCTGGATCAGATGGCCACCGGCAGCTCGATTGCGGCGCAGATTTTGATAGCCGCTTTTGGCGTCGGGTTGGTCGTGCGCAGTGTCTACTTGGCCATCAACATTGGCCGCATTCGGCGCGCGATCAACGCAGGGTGTGTGGTGCAACGTACCAAATGGGTGTCTGTGGTCGTCTCGCCAGCGGTGGACGTGCCGTTTTCGACACGGGGCTTGCTACGTTATTACGTGGTACTGCCGACGTCTTTGTTTCGCGATGGTGCGGGTGTTCAAATGGCACTGGGCCATGAGATGCAGCATATCCGGCAAGGGGATGTGGATGCAGAAGTCTTGCTGTCTCTGATTTCTCCCCTGGCGGTGCTTAATCCGGGTTTCTGGTTTCTTTCCAGCCGCTTGCGTAAGTTGGGTGAGCTGGCCTGTGATCGTGCTTATCTGGCGCGTAAAGGCTTTGATGCGCATGGTTACGCGCTGCGCCTGTTGGAGATCGCGCGATTTTCGCAAGCGCAAGCCAAGGCGCAGCCTGCGGCGTTTGGTGTGCCTTTGGTGGGCCGAAAAGTTCCGTTCCTGTCGCGTCGGTCGATGTTGAAAGATCGCATTGTGGAAATTGCGCGGGATCAGGACGATCCGGCCAAGGAAGCTCTTGTTTTGGGCGCGGGCATGTCGGTGTTGATGGCTGGTGTGGTGCTGCTTGGCGCGGTGTCTTTGACCGAGCCGGAGGACTGGAGCCATGAGCGGATCATGCTCAGCACGGTGGCCAATCTGGATCGTCTGAATGAGCTTAACACGCTGGCGCAACGCAGCTGGTAAAACTGTCAAAACCTTCGAAAGCGGCCTCGTCACTGTTCTTGGTGGCGGGGCCGTTAACCGTTTGAAATTGACGTCGGTAAAGCGTCGGTATTGCGGCTGTTTTGCGGAGGTGCATATTTTGTCTCCCCAGCGGCGTTAAGGAAGGTTTCCGGTGGTTAAGACATAGGGCGCTGTCCCCGTCGCCCGTGGCGACACCCCCGAGGTATTTTGCGAAGGAAAAGGCCGGGCGGGGCTCTGGTGCTTCTTGTCGCCAAACCCTCGGTACAGCGTTTTGCATAGGAGGGGGAAATGGCGGAAAACACAAAGGGCAGCGCATTGTTTGGCGCTGCCCCTTGGTCTTTTCTCAGCTATTGCGTCAGACTTTCCAGAAGCAGAAGGTGCCCCAACACA
>JAAENN010000012.1 GCA_024224295.1 Shimia sp.
CCTAGGCTGTCCAAAAACCACGCTTTTGGCGTCATTTTCTTTCCCAGGAACTGGCCCTGTTCGACGCGAGCGAGTTGCGCAGCGCTGCTGGCGTTGAAGCGGATCAGGTGTTGCGCGTCAGCGGGAGCGTAAGAGCTGCACCCGGGGCGCTAAAGAGGCATACTCTAAGCGCGTATGAAACCGGAGCGGGTGGCATGAGCAAGCACGCTAAGTTAAGGCACAGTCGAGATCAGTGGAAGGAGAAAGCGGGGAGTCGAGGGGAGGAGTTGCGTTATGTGCGCAAAGAGCTGAGGCGGGTGAAAACGCAGCGTGATCAGTTTAAGCACGAGGCGAAGGAGGCGCAAGCGCAGTTGAAGCGGAGGACAGACCAAGAGCGATTGCCTGCGGTGGGCGGCAAGGTTGATGTTGTGTGGATGGCGCTGCAACTGTTTCTGATCGCCCGGATTGGGTTTCGCGCGGTGTCACGCGTACTGGAGGTTCTGAGTGTACCCCTCGGACTGCGCAAAGCTCCGTGTCCTCAAACGATCATTAACTGGGTCACGCGGCTATCGATTAGCCGTATGGAGCAGGCCAGTGCGGTGGTCGGTACGGGCAGTGGGGGCGATCGGTTTTCGAATGGCTTGGTGTGGCTGCTCGATATCAGCATTGCCTTGGGCGCGGGTAAGATTCTGGCCGTACTGGCGCTGGATGTGCGCCATCACGCGGACCACGCCGGGGCGCCGTCGCTGCACAACGTTCACTGTGTGGCGGTGGCGGTAGCGCCCACGTGGACGGGGGAAACCATCGCCGCGTTCCTACAGCGGGTCATCGCGGTGTTGGGCCGCCCGGCGGGGTTTCTCAAAGATGGCGGAGCCGACCTCGGCAAAGCGGTGCGGCTGTTAGGCGAGCGCGGCTGGCCCAGCCCCTGTATTGCTGACATCTCCCATGTCATTGCCAACCTCTTGAAGCATGAGTATCGCCACCATCCCCTGTTCGAGACCTTCCTTTCCGCCTGTGGCAAAACCTCACAGAAACTCAAGCAAACCGTACTCGCTTGTCTGGCCCCGCCCAAGGTGTCGAGCAAAGCGCGCTTCATGAATCTGCACCGCTTGGTGCGCTGGGCTGATCAGCTGCTCAAGCACGCCCCGGTGGGGCGCGTGGCACCCGAATCGCTCACCGCGAAACTACGTGCCAGCCTGGATCAACTGCCCGCCTGTCAAGCCTTCATCGGCCGTTTCCGGCGCGATGCTACCCCGCTGCTGGCGTGCCAGAAACTACTCAAGACCCAAGGACTGAGTGGCACCACCGTGGCGCAATGTGAAGCGCTCATTGAACCCATTCCCCTCACCTCAGCGGTGCGCGTTGGCTTCACCGAGTGGCTCAACGCACAGCAACACATCGCCGAAACCCTCGGTGTCGCCAACACCGGGCTACCGATTAGCTCCGATCCCATAGAATCCTTGTTTGGGGTGGTCAAGCACCACGGCACCGGTGAGATCAAAGACGCTTATCGGCTCGCCACGCGACTACCCGCACTCTGCGGCCCACTCCCCAAAGAAGAGGCGCAACAGGTCCTCAACGTGTCGGTGGCACAACAGCACCGCGTCATCGGCTCACCGCCCTCACTGAGCCAGCAGCGCCGCTGCATCTTGCCACACCCCGGTGCCCTCAATCAGCTTACCGTGGCGGATACCGAGGCCCCCTTGGAACTGATTCCAGGGGCCAAAAACCGGTCAAAAAAGCCCATAACCCTTACTCTATCAACGCATTGCGCAAAAACCACTGGCCCCGTGATAAGCGTGCCAAATACGGCCATGCTCCCCTCCAAAGACCCGCCAGCACAGCTCGCAATGCCCGCTTGAGCGCCGATTAACAATCGCTAACTCGCTGTCATCAAAACCGTTGTTCGGTGAACCTCTCCTCTGCCTGGAGCCAGCCCCGGTGAGGCTGTCCATGGTGCACCTCAGTTGGCCACAGCTCCTAAGGCCAAAAATCGGGGAACAGGCTATCAGCGATTTGGACACCCTACCTTTACTGCCTGCTTGAGACCCAGTGGTTACCCGCTACGCCCCGGCAGTATGGAAATGGGCTTTCGGTGCTAGCCCAGCCTGGTATTATTTCCTTATAAACCCAGACACTTAGCCTATGCGACCTCGCGTCGCACCCGAGCACGGCATGAGCACCGATGTGCTTAGTACCCTAAAGACGGGCAGTCCAGCCCCGGCCGTGCCCCACTCGCCGCAAGTCTTAAAAAAACTGGAACACGGCCGGGAGTGCCAG
>JAAENN010000013.1 GCA_024224295.1 Shimia sp.
ATGGCCGTAGCCGGGCACGGTATCGTTGTCACACCAACGTTTATTTCCTGGAAGGCGATCGCCGTCGGTGATTTGGTACCGATACTATGCGACTACAAGCTTCCTCAGCCCAATGCCTATGCGGTTTATCCACAAACGCGCTATTTGTCTCAGCGTACACGCGCGTTGATCGATTTTCTTGTAGAGCGATTTGGTGATAATCCCTATTGGGACCAGAATATTAATTTCTAAGCAGTGGTACCTATGACGGTTTTCTCTTTCGGTCCGAGTTCGTTAATCGGGCACCAGCCCGCATATTTCACCAAGGCGTCAGCGGGCTTTATGCAAGATATTGAACTGTGAATAGAAAAAGTGTATTTCATGCAATTTTCCAAAAGTACAGTTTGTACGCGCCCACTGACTATCTCAGATCTGGCCGGTTCAGCTTCGCCTGCGCTTGCTCTTCACTCAAGCCGTAGAATCTACCATGCCTATCCGGATAGCTCCCAAGGCGGTGGCTCGTAGCTCGCATCATTCTTGCCACACTCCAGGGTGCACCCACGTTCCCTCGTACAGCCCTGCGTAGGTGGGCGCTGCCGCGCGCACGCCGATCCCCAGCATGCTGTCAAACGCGACCATCGGCCAGAACCGGCGGTTGAACCGAAAGACATACTCGTTGAGGTACGCCTGCAAGTGCTGCGGCGACACGCCGTGGTGCGTCCCGAGCAACCACGCATCGAGGTTCCCAAACGCGATATGGATCATCGGGAGGTGCTTGTCGGTCTTCGCGTGGTCCCCACGGACGGCCACAGCCTCATGGTCGTAGCCCCGCGCGGCCAGCGGTTCGTACCCAATCCACGCGTCCGTCCGCACTTCCGCGCCTGGCCCACGTTCGCCTGCACGAAGGGTACCAGCGTTTCCTGCTTCCGGTCCGGAACGACTTGTAGTCGGAGTCGGCCTGCGAGAATGCCGCGTCCGTGCCCGCCGCGGTGCGTGGGCAGTTGTCCGCCCAGGAGGTTCGGATCCCGCCCGCCCCACTTGTTCGACTCGCGCCGCGGCATAACCTCGACGGCACCGATCACGAGCACCTTGTCCGTCACGCCGCGCCCCTTCCCCTGCGTCGCACCGCCCACGAACGTCTCATCCACCTCGACCGGGAACTTTTGGCCGATGGGGTCGCGCTCTGGACGGACCATCGCAGCCCGGAGCTTATGGAGCATCTGGAAAGCAGTCTCGTATCGCTCGATCCCGAGCATCTTCTTGAACTGGACGGCGCTCATTCCCGGAGTAAGGCCCGTCACGAGAAAGGCCGCCCAGAACCAGGTGTAGAGCGGCTGCTTGCTCCGATGCATGATCGTCCCAGCAGTGAGGCTCGTATCCCGCTTGCAGTTGCGGCAACGGTAGACGGTGGGACGGCTAACGAAGGTGTAGGGCGGCCCAGCATCAACTTCGTGTTGCTCACAGTAGTGGCAGACGAAGCCATCGGGGGAGCGCTTGGCGTAGAGGTGGGCGATGCAGGCTTCCTCGTTCGGGAAGTGCTGCTGGAAGTCGGGCAGCGTCTTGGGGACATGACGGCTCCCGCCGCGTTCAGGCATCGGCAACGTTCCTCACACACATAGCGCGGTGCGCGCAGCCTCATGCTAGCGATGGATGTCTTGGGAGTCAACCGGATAGGCATGGATGGAACATCTGTCAAAACTGGGCATTGAAGGTAAGCGCCATATTGCCATCGCCACGCAAGGCGCCCTGATGGGCCGTTTATTGGCCCATGGATTCCCCCCGGAAATGGCTATCGTCAGTGACGACGCTGGGCAGTTCAATGTCTTTCGTCACGGGCTGTGCTGGATCCATGCCGAACGCGTTATTGTGCGGATTATTCCACTCAACGAGACCCATCGCAAAGAGCAGCGCTGGGTACGGGAACAGATTTGGGACCTCTATGCGGATTTAAAGGTGTACAAGGCGGCGCCGAATGAGGCATTGAAAGAAGACATCGAGGCACGTTTTGAAGAACTCTGTGCCGCGCGCACGAGTTTTGCCACGCTCCGCCAAGCCCTCAAACGGCTTCATAGGAATAAGGCCGAATTGTTGTTGGTCCTGGAAAAGCCATGGCTTCCTCTTCACAACAACTTAAGTGAAAGCGATATCCGGGAGTATGTGAAAAAAAGGAAAATCAGCGGCAGCACTCGAAGTGATCCGGGGCGACGATGTCGTGATACCTTTGCCAGCCTGAAAAAGACCTGTCGCAAACACGGCATCTCCTTTTGGGAATACCTCATAGACCGCGTTTCC
>JAAENN010000014.1 GCA_024224295.1 Shimia sp.
AGACCCTTCGTGACCTGGGACAAGAACGTGGATAGGCAACGCTTGGCGGGCATTGAGGCGGCGCGCTTTGACACGGAATTCACCTTCAATGGCAAACGCTACGTGTCCTTCCGGCAACCGTGCGTGCCTAATGAAGGCGCAGTTCATATGATGTAGCGTTGCCGCTTGCTTGCCCCAAGAATAATTGATAGCTGCCCAAAATATTTCTGCGGGACACGCCAAGCTTGATGCGTTATAAAGTAGCGCATGAAGCCGGCCGATACGACAACACGCTACAGCGGCAGATCATTCGCCGCTCAGGACATTGAGCGAATTCGCCATCTGATCCGAGACCACCCGCAGGCGAATCGCCAACGTCTTTCTTATCTGGTGTGCGAGGCCTTTGACTGGCGCAAACCCGATGGGGGTTTGAAAGACATGAGCTGCCGGGTGGCGCTGCTGCGCATGCACCGCCAGGGGCTGATCGCGTTGCCGCCCCCGACGCGCCAGGTCAAACCCTGTCGCGCATTCACTCGGCGCACGGTGCAAGCTGAGCCCCAGGG
>JAAENN010000015.1 GCA_024224295.1 Shimia sp.
ATTGTTGGTTCAACGCTGTTTGCCACACAGGGTCGCCAGCTCCAATTGGTGAGCGAAAACGTCTGGCAATATCGCTGAGAAACAATACGATTTTGTGTACATCGTTGAAAATGGCATGGGGATAATGCCCGCTTCGGGTCACCTTTCCCCATAGGCCGACCATCCCGGCTACGACCGGAGCCAGAGGGTGAGCCGACGTGCCGGAGGCAATAGCCGCTATCGTAGTCGGAAGGTCCAGTGTTGGGAGTAGAGCCGACGTCCTCGGCGCCCGCCGAAACGATGCGCCTAGCCAAGAGGAGACATCATGCCGATGTGTCCCGCCCCTCACAGCCCAGATTGCTTTCAAACGGTGGGACACCGTGTTAGTTTCGCAAAACAAGCTGACAAACAGAATTTTTTCGCCCGCGCCACGGATGCCTAACGGCGTGCGGGTTTGGCGTTTTGCGCGTATACAAAATAGCCAGAGGAGATAGATAATGTCGGGCAATACCGCCTTGGACGAGATTAATGAAGCCAAGGCCAATATGGATCATATTTACGATCAGCCTGACCCAAGAGCTTATTTCCGCGAACTTCGAAAACTCGAATATGCCATTCCCGGTGTCGCCAAACCGATTTTCCAGAAGCTGATCTCCAAGCTGCGGCATCAGCGGAACGACACAGTTCACGTACTCGACCTGGGTTGTTCATACGGTGTCAATGCGGCGCTGTTGAAGCACGATTTGTCGATGTCCGAGCTATACGACCATTGGGGCGAGGAAGTTCTTGCTGGGATTGCGTCCGAAGAGGTTGTTGCGTCCGACCTGCGCTATTTCAGCAATCTTGACGAACATGCGGACATCACGATGACGGGCCTCGACCAGGCCGGGTCCGCCATCTCATTTGCCGAAGAATCCGGTCTATTGAACGAGGGACTTGCCATCAATCTCGAAACGGAACTGCTGCCCGACGAGGCGATGAAGAATTTGGCACTGGTCGACCTGGTGACATCGACCGGATGCGTCGGTTATCTGACCGAAAAGAGCTTCGAGCGCCTGTTACCCGCCTTGACGCAAGGACGATCGCCATGGATTGGCAATTTCGTGCTGCGAATGTTTCCGTTCGACGCTATCGAGGAAACGCTGAAGGATTGGGGCTACGTGACGGAGAAGCTAGGAGGTCAAACTTTCGTTCAACGCGACTTCGCTTCAGATGAAGAACAGGAACAGGTGCTCGAGCAACTATGCAAGCGCGGCATTGACCCTGCGGGCAAGGAAAGCGAAGGCCAGCTTCTGGCCGAATTTTACCTGTCACGCCCGGCAATTGAAGTAGCTGTATCGTCTATTGAAAGACTGCTTGCAGCCTGAACGTCATGTTCTGCTATGGCCGCAAAGGGTCGATTCTGTTGAAAAACTCTGGGATTGGTTTGCGGAGGGTGCTGATCCTGTGCTGGCGACAGCTTGTCGGCTGAGTTTGTAAGGCGGTGCAGTCTCCGGTCGCTTAGGTGGTCATCATCGGTAGCGGCGCTGGGATCAGCTTCGCCAGTCTGCGGAGGTTCTGGGCGGTGGCGGCGAGGAGGAACTCGTCTCCGGCGCCACATGGTCCTCGCAGTCGGAGACGGTCGAGGCGCAGAATGCGCTTTAGGTGTGCAAACAGCATCTCCACCTTCTTCCGCTCCCGCCGCGAGGTGCGATAGGCGTCGGTTTTGGCGATGTCGCGCGCCATATCGCGAGCGCCCTCGTGGATGCTGCGCGGAACCTTCCGCGCCGGCTCCTTGGGGCAGCAGCGTTGCTTGAGGCTGCAGGCGTCGCAGTCGAACTTGCTGGCGCGGTACATGAGCTGGTTGTCGTTCACGACCGTCCCTGTGCAGGTCAGCAGCTTGCCGGCCGGACAGACGTAGACATCGCCCTTGTGGTCGTAGGTGAAGTCGTCGCGTGAGAACGACCCGTCGGTCCGCTTCGACTTGTCGAACACCGGCACGTGCGGCTCAATCCCGCATTCGTTGACCAGCCATGCCAGCATCTCGGCTGATCCATATGCCGTATCGCCGGCCAAGCGTTCCGGATACAGATCGAACCGCTCCTCGGCGCGCGCGATCATCGTCTTTGCCGCCGCGACCTCGGCTTGACGGACTGCGGTCGAGGCTTCCACATCGACAATGACGCCGTGATCGAGATCGATCAGATAGTTGGCGGAATAGGCGAAGAAAGCCTGTCCCCCGTGAGCGCCGGTCCAGCGCGGCCGGATCGGCCGGCGAGATGAACTTCGGCGTGACCTCGCTCGCGGCGCCGAACGCCGCGTCATCGAGAACCGCAAGATATTCGTCAATCGCCCGGCTCGACATCTCTGGGTCCAGTCCCTGCGATCCCTCGACGCCCTTCTGCCGACTGGCGTCGGCCTTGATCAGGCTGGCATCGACCGCAAAGCCAACACCGCCCACCAGGTCCTCGGCCATGCAGCGCCGCAGGACTGTCTCAAACAGCTGGCGCATGAGATCACTGTCACGGAAGCGGCCATGTCGATTCTTCGAGAATGTAGAGTGATCGGGGACGCCGCCCTCAAGGCCCAGCCGACAGAACCATCGGTAGGCGAGGTTCAGATCAACCTCCTCGCACAAACGGCGCTCCGAACGGATGCCATAGCAGTAGCCAACGATTAACATCCGGATCAGCAGCTCCGGATCGACCGACGGGCGCCCCGTGGCGCTGTAGAATGGTGCGAGATGCGTCCGCAGTTCACCGAGGTCGACGAAACGGTCGATCGACCGGAGCATATGGCCGGCCGGTACGTGTTGCTCGAGCGAAAACTCATAGAACAACGCACTCTGCATGACTTGCCGCTCGCCCATCATCGTCTGCACTCCTGCCTTGATAACTGGAGTGAATCAGCCAGTCAGCTGCGCCGCAACCTCAGAGTTTTTCAACAGAATCG
>JAAENN010000016.1 GCA_024224295.1 Shimia sp.
ACCCCCATCCTCTTGGCTGCCTCACGCAAATCATAAGCCTGCCCCACATGACTGAGCACCTCCGCCTCCCGCCGTGTTAACCCATGGGTCTTGGCGATATGGGCTACCCCCATGTGCGTCTGCTGCCCGGTAGAGATCACCACACTTGCCGCAATCGCCGGAAAGCCAATCCGCGCGGCCTCCTCTCGTGGCAACACCATCAGGTCGGACACTCCGTCTTCCTGACTCTTGAACTCCAGGGCCGTTCCCTTGCGGTTGGCCTCTTGTACGCAATGAGACAACGGCCTGTGCTCGCCCGTTTTGGGAAGAAAAACCAGTAGATCCTGCCCCTGCATGTCGTTCATCGGCAACACGTCGTAAATCGCCCGGTTGGCCATCACGACCTGCCCCTCTTCATTGAGCAGCGCCACGCCAAAGGCAAAGCTGTTGAGCACGGAGGACAAATACGCCTCCCGCTCCTGCAGCCCCACCATGCGCTCCGAAATGCTAAACGCCCGCCGGAAATGCCGCGACAGGTTCTCCAACCCCCGCGTCTCCGCTTGCATGGCCTCAGGGCTTTCCAAATACCGACTGTCGCGTGCCCGATGCACTTCCTCCGCCAGCTCCGAAATCAGTTCGGGCCACAGTGAATTGTCCAGCGACGCCTCGTAGACAAGATGTGTCAGTTCTTCAAAACGATCACTCATAAAAACAACTTCAAAAGCCCAAACATACCAGCCCTACGCCCGCGCACAAAGTGCGGAAACCCTGCCTTTCCACCGCCCTCTGTATTCCCCGCTTACAACTTAGCCTCCGAGGTGCTAACAGGACGGGAAGCCCATAGGGGGCAATGAAAACCAACAACGGACAATGAGTGGCACCATGACCTACACGCCCAAATCGGATTTCCTCACCGTGATGTTAGAGCGCGGCTTTGTGGCCGATTGCACAGACTATGAAGGCTTTGACAAGGCTCTCTGTGACGGCGTGGTGCCCGGATATATCGGCTTTGACGCCACTGCAAAATCCCTACATGTCGGCTCCCTCATTCAGATCATGATGCTGCGCTGGCTGCAAAAGACCGGCCACAAGCCGATCACCCTGATGGGCGGCGGCACCACGAAAGTGGGCGACCCGTCTTTCCGCGCGGACGAACGCCCGCTGCTGACCAATGCCCAGATCGACGACAACATCGCCGGCATCAAACAGGTTTTTGCCAAATACCTAGACTACGGCGACGGCAATGGTGACACCGATGCGCTGATGCTCAACAACGCAGAGTGGCTGGATGATCTGAACTACCTCACCTTCCTGCGCGACATTGGCCGCCACTTCTCGGTGAACCGCATGCTCAGCTTTGAGAGCGTGAAGTCCCGTCTGGACCGTGAGCAATCCCTGTCGTTCCTCGAATTCAACTACATGATCCTGCAGGCCTACGACTTCCTCGAGTTGAACCGCCGCTACGGCTGTCTGGTGCAGTTCGGTGGCTCCGACCAATGGGGCAACATCGTGAACGGTATCGATCTGACCCGCCGCGTGGACGATGGCGGGCTGTTTGGCCTGACATCTCCGCTGCTGACCACCTCAGACGGCAAGAAAATGGGCAAATCCGCCGATGGTGCAGTCTGGCTCAATGCCGACATGCGGTCGCCCTATGAGTTCTGGCAGTTCTGGCGCAACACCACCGACGCTGACGTGGGCCGCTTCCTCAAGCTCTACACCGAAATGCCGGTCGACGAGTGCGAACGCCTCGGCGCCTTGGCAGGCAGCGAAATCAACGAAGCCAAGATCATTCTCGCCAACGCGGTGACCACGCTCTGCCACGGTGCCGACGCGGCCGCGACCGCCGAAGCCACCGCCCGCGAAGTGTTTGAAAAAGGCGGCGTGGGCGACGACCTGCCCACCGTGACTCTCACTGCCGAAGACCTCGGCGACGGCATCTCCATTGTGCAGTTGATAGTGAAGTCGGGTCTGGCAAAGTCGGGCAAAGACGCCAAACGCCTGATCAAGGAAAACGGCGCCAAGCTTGATGACGCCCCGCTGACCAACGCCGGCCTGATGATCGATGCCGCCGCGCTCAGCTCCCCGATCAAACTCTCTGCCGGCAAAAAGCGCCACGCGCTGGTGCAACTGGACAGCTAACACCGCCCCGGCTCCACACGCTATCTAAGGCCCGCCACCCAGTCGGGCCTTTTCTTTTCCCCTTCACAGTCCCCAAATATCCCGGGGTGAATGTGCCAAAGGCGCAGAGGGGCTGGCCCCTGCCACTCCCCCCTAGACACACGGCCCCCACTCAGGTTATTTGAACACACGTTCATTTATCGACCAAGACGTCTCACTGGGAGGAGCCGCCAATGAAACTTGATCAAACCTGCGCCGTGATCACCGGGGGTGCCTCCGGACTGGGCGAAGCCACCGCCCGCCACTTTGCAGCCCACGGCGCCAAGGTGGCCCTGTTTGACCTCAATGAGGCGCGCGGAGCAGAGATCGCTGCGGAACTTGGCGGCACCTTCCACAAGGTCGACGTGACCGATGAAGACAGCGCCGCCGCCGGCATCCAAGCCGCCAAAGCGGCCATGGGCAAAATCACTGCCGCGGTGAACTGCGCTGGCATCGCGCCTGCCGCCACCACCATTGGCAAAAACGGCTCCCATCCGCTGCAAACCTTCCAGAAAACCATCGACATCAACCTCGTTGGCTCCTTCAACGTCGCCCGCCTCGCCGCCGAGGTGATTGCAGAAAACGAAGCGGAAGCCGACGGCGCGCGCGGTGTGATCATCAACACCGCCTCTATTGCCGCCATGGACGGACAGCGCGGTCAGGCCGCTTATGCAGCCTCCAAAGGCGGCATCGTAGGTCTCTCACTGCCCATGGCCCGTGACCTCGCCCGTTCCGGCATCCGCGTCATGGCAATTGCACCGGGCATCTTCCTGACCCCGATGCTGCAAGGCCTGCCGCAAGAAGTACAAGATCAACTGGCACAAGACGTGACCTGCCCAAAACGTCTGGGCGATCCGTCTGAGTATGCCCGCCTCGCAGGCTTCATTGTCGAAAACGGCTACCTCAACGGCGAGGTCATCCGCATCGACGGCGCCCTGCGCATGCAATAACAAAACCGTAGGGTGCGCATTTACTGCGCACCTTGCTATCCTCTCCGCAAAGGAGAGCGCCATGCCGCGACAAAATCGTGTCCAGCCTGACGGCCAGATTCTCGCGCACCGTACGCGCGGGGCGGTCATGGGCAACCGGGGTGTTCTGCACGACGATAATGCACACCATCACGGCAAGCTGACCCACCGCCGCTGGCGTCACAAAGCCTGGGTTTGCTGTGTCCTCTCCTTCAAAAACCGACAGCGCCGACTCATGGCCCCCAACCGCTACACCGAATTGTTCTTCTATGACGAAGCGGTCGCGCTTGCTGCCGGACACCGTCCCTGCGCCGAATGCCGCCGGCGCGACCACAAAGCTTTCCTCACCGCCGCCGACCACTCTGGCAGCGCCCCGGCTTTCGACGACAAACTTCACACCGCCCGCGCCATTCCGCGCATCTACGGCCAAAACCGCCAGCTTACCGACACTCGCACCCTACCCGACGCCACCTTCATCCTAACAGACACCGGCCCCACGTTACTGCTTGAGGACATGGCGCTGCCGTTTAACCCGGACGGCTACGCCGCCCCAATCAAACGCCCAGAAGGCCTATTTCCCGTGCTCACTCCAGCTCCCACACGCATCGCTTTGCACAACGGCTTCCGCCCCACGCTCCGCCTGTCCGCCACACT
Source organism: Shimia sp. (assembly GCA_024224295.1). Classification (GTDB taxonomy): domain Bacteria; phylum Pseudomonadota; class Alphaproteobacteria; order Rhodobacterales; family Rhodobacteraceae; genus Shimia. The sequence continues at coordinate 3,762 of JAAENN010000016.1, forward strand.
GGCCTAAGCGCAAAACCACCGCGCTGTTGACAAATTTCCGCCGCCAAGTGCCTTTAGGTGCAGCAAAAACACCTCCAACGCGGACATCAAAATGAGCTTTCCCGATCTGTTTGACCACTTTGACTACGTCTATATTGTGAACTTGGCCTATCGGGACGACCGCCACAGCGAGACCATTTCCGACTTTGCCCGCGTTGGCGTGTCCATTCCCAATGACCACATCACTTTCTTTGAGGCCTCCCGCCCGAAAGAAAAGGGCGAGTTCCCCTCGATTGGCTCACTTGGCAACTTCCTCTCGCAAACCCGCGTGCTCGCCGACGCACTGGAAAAAGGCTATGAGCGCATCCTGATCTGCGAAGACGATCTTGAACTCAACGATCTGCCGGACAATACACTTGCGAAAGTGCTCGCGGACCTTAAGATCACTGACTGGTCGATCGCGGCCCTTGGCTATCTGGAACCAGAAACCCCACCGACCGACAACATTGGCCTAGCCGAGTGGACCGACGGCACCCGTGGCACACAATTCTGGGCCATCCAGGGCGACAGCATCCGCGCCTTCCACGATTACCTCGAACTTGTACGGTCCCGCCCCTCCGGCCATCCCGAAGGCGGCTCAATGTTCTTTGATGGCGCCTTCAACATGGTCCGCTCCATTGTGCCAAACACCACTTTCCGCCTCGCCACGCCTTGCCTTGCAGGCCAACGCAGCTCCCGCACCGACATTCATGACCTGCGGTTCTACGATCGGGTCGAACCCTTCCGCAGCATCGTCGGCGCCCTACGCAAACTGGTGAACCGCGCCAAAGGTTAATTTCTGCACCGCAGCAAAATTCCCCACCTCCGCAAAACAGTCGCGATACCGACAAGATACCGACGTGGATTTTGGCCGTTAATCGCTGCGCCGCAGCGCGTCTAAGCTTGGAATCGCTGGCACTCTGTAAATGCCCCTGCCATACCTTGCGCAACACTTCACGCGCAGGACTTACCATGACCCAGATCATCCCTTCTCTCGCCGAAATTTCCGACAATTACAAAGCGCTGTTTGTCGACCTCTGGGGCTGCGTGCACAACGGCGTCACCGCCTATCCTGAAGCCATCGCCGCTCTGCAAGCCTACCGCGCCAAAGGCGGTATTGTTGTGTTGGTCACCAACTCCCCCAAACCCCGCGCCGGTGTCGCCGAACAGCTTGGCTCCTTTGGCGTGCCTGATGATGCTTATGACACCATCGCCACCTCCGGCGACAGCGCACGGTCAGCCATGTTCAACGGCGCCGTGGGCGAGAAAGTCTATTTCATGGGAGAATGGGAGCGTGATGCAGGGTTCTTTCAACCGCTTGAAATCCTTGATAACCCTACCGACATCCAACGTGTCCCGCTGTCTGAGGCCGAAGGCATTGTCTGCTGCGGTCCCTTCGACACCATGGCGGACCCGGACGTGAACCGCGCCGATTTCCTTTATGCCAAAACCAAAGGCATGAAGCTGCTCTGCGCCAATCCCGACATCATTGTGGACCGCGGTGAGGTGCGTGAATGGTGCGCCGGCGCACTGGCCAAACTTTACACCGACATGGGCGGTGAAAGCCTGTACTTTGGCAAACCCCACCCGCCGATCTACGATCTCGCCCGGCGCCGCCTCGCCGCCCTTGGGGTCAACATCGCGGACGAAGACATCCTCGCCATCGGCGACGGCCCCCACACCGACATCTCCGGCGCCATGGGTGAGAACATCGATTCGCTGTTCATCACCGGCGGCCTCGCCGCAGCGGAAACCAAAACCGCCCACCAACCGGATGAAGACGCGTTAACGAAATACCTCGCGGAACAGCAAGTCACACCACAATTTGCGATTGGCAAACTGCGTTAGTACAAAAGTGCTTGATTTTTCTGCAGCTGCAAAGTAACAATATTGCCAGCCAAGCGCATCATGCGTCATTTAGTTTCACAGCCAGTCCAGATCTCGGAGGGCCAAATGTTGGACAATCTGCCTCGCGGCACAATCTTTATCGAAGACCTGGAAATCGGCATGACCCGGTACGTGCGCAAAACTGTGACCGATCAGGACATCGAGATGTTTGCTGCCGTGTCCACCGACCACAACCCGGTGCACCTGGACGAAGAATACGCGCAGGACACCATGTTTGGTGGACGCATCGCCCATGGCATGCTCACCGCTGGTCTGATTTCCGCGGTGATTGGTGAGCAACTGCCCGGCCACGGCACCATCTACATGGGCCAATCGCTGAAGTTCCTTGCCCCTGTGCGCCCCGATGACACGGTTGTTGCCTCTGTGACCGTGACCGACATCGGCATCGGTAAACGCCGTGTGAAACTGGATTGCGCCTGCATGGTCGAGGGCAAAAAAGTCCTCGCTGGCGAAGCCACCGTGCTGGCGCCGTCGCGCAAACTGGACTGATCCTCCCAAACCGAAAAACTCCTCCAAAATCAAAGGGCGGCGCCAAACGCACCGCCCTTTTGGCTTTAAAATTTACCGTTCTCATGCGCCATTTCGGCTGGAATCTCGCTCACCGTGTCCCAGTGCTCCACGATTTTGCCGTCTTCGACACGGAACAGATCAAAGAACGCGCTGTGCGCTTCGCCCAACACGCCTTCTGACGCGGCGAAAACAAAATTCCCTTCCGCAACAATCATATGCGTAGCGTCATACCGCATCTCGATGCCAGCCTCTGCCATCATCTGCAACGCACTGCCAAGACCATCCAACCCATCCGCGATCTGCGGATTGTGCTGCGCATAGCCTTCTGCCGAAATGTAGTCACCAATCTTCTCTGGCGCCTTCCCGTGCAAAACGTCGGTCACAAACGCACTCACCAACGCTTTGTTCTCCGCCGTCTTTTCCCGGTCCACGATCTCAGTGGCCCCATCGGTCATGGTACGGCCCGACGGGTTCGGCCCCGCCAGCGGCTGCAGGTTGTCCCAATGCTCCACCACTTTGCCATCCGCAACGCGAAACACATCAAACGCCACCAACTCCTCCGCCCCAAAGGCCTGCGCATTGTCAAAGGTGTTGTGCATCATCACCAGATCACCCTCGGTGATCACCCGATGCGTGGTCGCTGTCATACCGCTTTGCTGGATCACCGGCACAATGCTGACAATCGCCGCCGCCCCAGTGGGCACAGCCGGATTGTGCTGAATGTAGTCCGGCGCCAGCAGCGCGCTGGCCGCCTCCGGATCAAACTGGATGAAAAGCGCAGAGAACGCGTTCAGCACGGTTTCGGTGATAGTCATTTTGGTCAGCCTCTCGAATCAGCTTGTTGCATGTACAGCCAGACGGTATTGATTTCGAACCAAGTATCAATTACGCACCTTAAAGGAACCAGGTATGGTCAAAGTAACCGCCCACACCAAAGAAGAGGCGGAAAACTGCCCGGTCCGCTCCGTTCTGACCAAAGTCACTGCAAAGTGGAACCTCTTGATTTTAATCACATTAGAGGACGAAGAGCTGCGTTTCGGCGAGCTCAAACGCGCCATTGGAGACGTCACCCAACGCGTGCTCACCGAGAACCTGCGCCTGTTGGAACGCGACGGTCATCTCACCCGCACCGTGCATCCAGGCCCGCCCTTGGCGGTCTCCTACGCTCTGACCGAGCAGGGCTTTGACCTTTTGCGTGTACTCAAACCGCTTGTGGGCTGGGCGGCGCAGAACTTTGGCGACATCTCCGAAGCCCGCGCCCGCGCCGCCGAGTAACGCCGCGCCGTCCTCTCTTGCGCCTAGCCAACCAAGGGGCTAACCCTGCCACATGCAGATCATTCGCGACTATCAGTTTGTGACCCCCCAAGATCGCGGCGCCAGCGTCGCGATTGGCAATTTTGACGGCGTGCATTTGGGCCACCAATCGGTGATCGACCTCGCGCGCAAAGCCGCGCCGGACGCGCCTTTGGGCATCCTGACGTTTGAGCCGCACCCGCGTGAATACTTCGCGGCCGACGCCGCCCCTTTCCGTTTGACCAGCGCCGAAACCCGCGCGCACCGATTGGAAAAACTCGGCGTCGGCAAGCTTTATGAACTGCCCTTCAACACGGCGCTATCTTCGCTCACCCCCGAAGAATTTGCCCGCGACGTGATCGCAGAGGGCCTCG
>JAAENN010000017.1 GCA_024224295.1 Shimia sp.
TAACGTGGAACAGCATCAACTGGGCCGCCTGCCATCGAAAGGTGAGGTCCCTGCAGCCGCGAATCGTTCAGGCTGTTCAAGCAGGCGCTTGGCGCAAGGCCAAACGTCTGAGCTATCTGTCGGTGAACTCTTTCAGTGCCCAAGCACTGGCAGTAAAACGGGTCACCGAAAACAAGGGGAGGAAGACCCCCGGTGTGGACGGCGAGATCTGGGACACCCCGGAACTCAAAGCCCAGGCAGTGCAACGGTTGGATGATGTTCAGGGATACCAGCCGAGACCACTGAAGCGGAAATATATCGCTAAAAAGAATGGAAAACGGCGGCCGCTAAGCATCCCGGTTATGGAAGATCGAGGACGCCAGGCGGTACACCTGCAAGCCCTCTCTCCCATCGCGGAAACTCTGGCGGATCATAACTCCTACGGGTTTCGCGTCAAACGCCGGTGCGCCGATGCCATCGACCAGTGCTTTAAGATACTGCGTCAAAAGACCTCGGCAAACTGGATACTGGAAGGAGATATCAAGGGCTTTTTCGACTATCTTTCGTTTCAATGGATTGAACAGAACATCCCGATGGACAAGCGAATCCTGTCGAAATGGCTGCGAAGTGGCTACAGGGAGGACGCGACGTACCACCCGACCACCCAGGGCGTCCCTCAAGGGGGATTGGTTTCACCAGTGATCGGCAATCTTGCGTTAGATGGCATGGAGCAACGGGTAAAGGGGAAGTCGGAGCGCTTCCGCCGGCACCATAACATCAACTTCGTTCGATACGCGGATGATTTTATCGTCACCGCCAACAACCGGGAAGTGCTTGAAGCACTCATTCCCGAACTGGAGGCGTTTCTTGCCGTACGAGGGGTCAGCCTCATACGCGCCAACTTAAGACATAAAGCTTTGACAATTTTGAGAAATCGCCTGCTTCAGGTTTCGAGAAACCAAGCCACCCCATGACATTTTCAGAGGGTGTGCTCTCAATTTGATGTAATTTATCTAAGTTGCTACTATGAGTATTCTGTAGTAGTTGAGCTTATATGAGGAAGAAGAGCGATGCCTGTATCCATGATATCAATCGACGGGACGACGGTGACTGTAGAGGTCAAAGTGGAATTAAGCCGCAGCATGTTGAACACGGAAGAAGCGATTTTAGCGAGTTTAAATGAAGCAGGTTGTCAGTTGACACAAGCGGCGCTGAAGTATTTTGACACGGACGGGTCGGCGATTATGGTGGGAGAGACAAAGCTGACCTCAAAGGGGGAAGTAGCGAAAGTGTATCAGACGCCGTATGGGGAAGTGGAGGTGAGTCGGCATGTGTACCAAACGGTCCAGGGGGGCAAAACCTTTTGTCCCTTAGAACGCGATGGGCGGCTGGTGATAACGGCGACGCCGCGCTTGGCGAAGATGGTATCGTCGAAATTTGCGCAAGGTAGTTCGACACAGGTAGCACGCGACTTGGCGGAGAATCATGGGCGCCCGCTGGCACGCTCTTACCTGAAGACGTTATCCGAAGCGGTCGGTAGTGTGGTGCAAGCCAAAGAAGAGAACTGGTGCTATCATGTACCGTCCCTGGCGGTGCCGATCACCACCGTGGCGGTGGGCTTGGATGGCACCTGTATGTTGTTGTGTGAACAGGGTTATCGGGAAGCGATGACCGGCACGCTATCATTGTATGATGCCGACGGCACACGCCAACATACGATCTATATCGGGGCCACCCCGGAATACGGCAAGGCTCAGTTCTTGGCTCGGATGGAGCGTGAAATCAACCACCTCAAAACCCACTACTCCGACGCCCGCTACGTCGGTTTAGCCGACGGCGCGGCCGATAACTGGCGTTTTTTAGAACACCACACCAGCGTTCAAATCCTCGACTTCTATCACGCCAGCGGTTACCTCGCTGATGTTGCCACAGCCGTCCACCCGCGCAGTAAGGCCAAGCGCAGCGCTTGGCTAAACACCGCGTGCCATCAGCTCAAACATGAATCGGGCAGCGCTGAACAGTTGTTGGCCGAAATGCAATCATTAGCCCAAAAAACCTCCTTGGCACCCGCCACCCAAGATAAACTAGCCAGTGCCATGACCTATTATGACAACCATCACCACCAAATGGATTACGCCCGCTTCCAAGCCCAGCATCTACCTATTGGCTCTGGGGTCACCGAGGCCGCCTGTAAAACCTTAGTTAAGCAGCGCCTGTGCGGTTCCGGGATGAAGTGGAAAGAAACCGGCGCCGCCACCGTGTTGAGTTTGCGCGCCTTGGTGTTGACCACAGCGCGGTGGGAACAATTCTGGGCCAAAGTGAATCAATATGGTTTCCCCGTCGCTGCTTGAATAGTATAGAGCTGACAATTGATAAACGGACGTAGATATCAGAGGCTTATATTCCGGAAGTGCGGTTTTATCAGCATACGAATCTCTACATAAAATTGAGAGCACACCCGTTCTAAGCCGTCTTTGACTTTAGCACTGAATTCCTCCAGCCGCCCGATGATCAGCTGTAAATCGTGCTGCTGCTGTGCCTGATCAGCCTGTTGCGCAGCCTGCGCCTCGAGTGTTTGCAGCCGTTCTTTGAACCGGCGGATACGCGGCTCAGCTTCGGCTTTCTCAAGGTAACCTTCGGCATAGCCATCAATCAGACGGGTAATACCCTGGCGCAGCTTGTTGATCTGTTTCTCTACTAGGGCCGTATCGGCATCATCCGGCGTCGCCTGTAGCGCATCGAGGCGGCGCTGATATTCATCGGCCAAGCGCTGGGGGTCTTCGAGTAGCTGACAGACTTCATGCCAAACCGCCTGCTCCAGGCGATCGGTCCGCACCTGCTTGTTATCACACAGCCGCTGGCCGCCGAAACGATGGGCGTCGCTACCGATGCAGCGATAATAGGCATACACGCGCGGGTTGCCCTTGCGGGCGGCGGGGCTGATGGCTTTGCCATAGTAGCTATAGCCACAGCAACGGCACACCAATAAGCCCTGGAGCAAATACTTGGCACCACGCGCGCGGGTACGGGCACGGCGGCGATTTTCTGCCAGCTGCGCTTCTACAGCCTCAAACAGCGCCGCTTCGACCAGGGGCGGGACGGGGATGGGCAGCCATTGCTCGGGCGGTACATCGTACGTCGAGCGGGCCTCGCGCGGTTGTAGTCGGGTAGCCGGGAGCTGTCACCAGCTCCCGGCCCCCTCAGAACCAGGACGTGCGACTCACGCCGCATCCGGCTCAAGCAGTTTGCTAACCGTCGCGGGAGCACTATTGCTGTGGATTTGTTGGTGACAAAGTTGATGCATTAACCGAAGGTTGGTGTCGGCATTACTGCCGCCACTCGCCCGCGGTATGAGGTGGTGCATGTGTATCTCTTCGCCGTTTTCCAGATGCATCATCTGCGCTGGCGTGGCTGCGCCCCAATACGATGTCAAGCCGAAACCTTCGCCCAGCTTGCTGAACACAGTGTTGGGTGTATTGATGAAACCCTGAACGTCCTGTGGGCCGGTGAACTCCTCGCGCACTTCGTCGATTCTGTTCTTGAGTGAATCGCCCAGCTCGCGGACCTCTGTGTGTGTGCTGTCGTCTTCATCAAGCA
>JAAENN010000018.1 GCA_024224295.1 Shimia sp.
AAAAACGTTTTTTTCCAGATTTCAGAAAGGCAAGAAATTTCAGAAAAGGTACTTTTTGACAAACGTGTTTTTTCCAAAAAAATGAACAGTGGATCTACGGGAACGGCCTCCGTTGCAAAATGGCCTCCGGGATTTTTGGGCTTAGGGCTTCTCAGCTTATTAAGGCTGCACTGGTCACCTCTGCACCCTCCCCACGCTCCCCTTTTCAGCCCATGCCGGCGCATCACAGGTCACGGAATCATATGCCCTTGCTAGGATGCTAGGACATGGGCCCTTGCATCATAAGCCCCGGCCCCTCAGTGCCCGGCCTAGGCGTTCCTCGTCTTGTCGTGTTTCGCGCGTTTGTGGGCTATATTGAAGCGACCACCGGCTCGGGGCTGGGGGGGCCGCGGGGCGGCGAGTTTGGACAATGCCTTGTCGAAGGGGGCCCTGTACTTCCCTTCTAGCGTGAAGCCCACCGCTCGTCCCACCATGGCGCGCAGCTCTCCGATGGTGGTGGTTTCGCCATGATCTTGCAGCACTCTCTGCAGGACGGTATCCAGGTTTGCCAATTTCTCTTTGCGTGCTGCCAATTTCTCTTTGCGCGCTGCCCTCTTGAGAAATCTGGCACACCTCTTCCCCCAACGCTTCATCAGCTTCCTCTGAAGCTTGCCAGGGTCAGCAGCCGTGTCATATGCGACCAGGGCCATCGACTCTTGCGGCCCCGCGCCCTCCTTGATTGCCGAAGGCTTCTCCGCCGACCCCACGGACCCCGCGCTAAGGCATAGGCCTTTGCGACGGGAGAGTCCTGTAGAGGGCCCCGGGTTACTACTGGGTGCATATTCGTCCACGCTGGCGATGGCGGCCACCAAATCATTCCGCCGAGGCTTCTGACCGAGCCTCACCAAGCAACCAAGCCCCCTCAACCGCGCAATCAACCGACACAAGTCGCGCACACCATGCCCAGCCAACAAGTCAGTGCACATGGACTGCTTGTGGGACATGTCGTCGCAAAAGTCCATGAGGTTACTCACCAGGTCTTGCTTCCGTGTGCTCTTCGACGCCCCTGGCAAAGCTCGTGCGTACGCGAGCAAGTACCGCTGCGTACTGCCCTCCAAAATCTCCTTGACCGTCATCTGGGCAGCGGTCAAGGCAGCGGCCATGGCTCCCCCCACGGCGCAATCCTTCTTCCCACTGACAGATTGAGCCGATACATGTGAGCATTGGCCTTGCGCGAGCCCCATATCAAGCAAATCTGATGCGTCGGCCTGGGACATAGGCCCCTGGCTACACACCTCGCATCAACACATAGCTCCTATACATGTTACCTCGCCGGGTCATGCTGGTGTTGAAGCCCGACAGATCGATCGAATGGCGCATGCGTAGGGCGTCGAATAGGTCGTACGGCAAGGCGCTCTCCTCTGTTAGGTCGAAGTTGCATTCCAAGACCGCCTGCACGTTCACGATTGCGTTTGGGAGGCGGCAACGCTTGAGTGTCTCGACGCTCATGCCTTCCACCGGCGCCCATGCCCCAAACAGATCGGCAATTTTCTTTTTGCCGCCGCCTCTGAAATTCTCCACCTGACCCATCTCTGGCAAATACCATGCCACCACCAACTTGCCCTTCTTCGATGATGTCTCCACGGCCATGCCGACGGCAATCTGAAGGATCTGGCCATGTGCCATCGTGCCCTCCGGCGCCGCTATGAGCACGAAGCTGCCAGGGTAAACGGCGTCGGACCTCTTGACGGCGCCGTTGGCCTTGTGCGTCACATTCTCGATGCGGACGAGTGCCTCATGGGGAATGCCCGGGATATCTGCTCCTGGGTACAACTGTGCGACGATGTCTTGGGGGAACACGTTGACCTCGTTGCCTGGGGCATAAGTCCCTGGCCTCGAGCGCGGTAGTCCCCTCATGGTTCGCAACATGTCCTCCACCTGCTTGCCTGGGGCATAGGTCCCTGGCAGCTGGTGTCGGACGGCAGCGCGCAACCATGCAAACTCGGCATGTAGACCCAGGTACGCGCTCCCCACAGGCTGCGCCGCGCACCATGCCTCCAACTTGCTGAGCCAGTCCAGGATGACCGGTCCGCCGGAGGGGAACTCCATCCTGCCTGGCACAGGCCGCCAGCCCCCGAGGTGGCAGATCTCATGCCTCTGGAGAATTTGGACATGCGCAGACCAAGAGTCATCCGTGCACCACTGTTTCCACTGCATCCAGATCCCGCCAGGGTCCCGTGTGAACCTGAAGGCGTGCACCGGATCGAGATTGCGCATGCGGCGTGTGGCGCCTGGCATGTCCCCCTCTGTCAGACCCTTCCAGGGCCACACCTGCGCCAGGTGGCTGGCGTGCACGTGAGAGTGCATGGACTCACGGAACCGCCGCAACATTCCCTCCACCGTGAAGTAATCCTTCCCACGCAGGGCGACGGAGATGCGAGAGAACATCCGATCCAATTTGTTATGCGTGTGGCCCACGAGGAGGAATATGACATTGATGCAGCTCAGCGGTGAGTCGGACAATGCGCACAGCAGCCAGATCAAGAACCACATGCAGAACTGATTTTTGGTCTCTTTCCGCGTGTTGTCGGCGGAAATGGTAAACTCCTGCGGCAGGTGCCCCTCAGCAACGGACACCTCACACAAGTTCTCCAGAATGGCACTGCACTGCATCTCAGAGCCATGGCTGCAATCGCCAAACACCGTGCGCACGTGCTGCCTCACGTTCCTTGTCCCGAACCACATGGAACCAATCAACCCGGAGATCAACCTCTTCTCGTGCTCCTTGAAGAGTCTGGTCGACAACTGGCTCCAAATTGTTGGGCAGATTGTTTTATTCTGGTCCATCTTGTCGATCAACATGATCCACTTCTGCCCTCCGCTTTGCTCGCACTCCTCCTCCGCACGGGCATGTGCCAAACGCTGCGCTGCTTGGAAGGCAAAATGATCCCCCAAGCGAGTCTGCAACGCTTGCCTCAAGGACTCCTGGTCACGCGGTGTCTGGTCAATGAGCAATCTCAAATACTCGCACACACTGCACCGCGTGAACATGCTCACGCTCTTGCAGACGATGAGCCATGGGCACTCGATCCGCCACGCTCGCAAAAAGGTGACGCGGTCCGCCAGGGGAATGTCCGCCACACTGCATGGCGCTGGAGCATAGGCCCCTGCGCCGCTCGTGGTCGGGACCCCCGTGTCGGTCCAGCAGGCGGCGCGCGCGGTCGAGATCCCTACGTCGGTCGGCCCGTCGCGGCGCCGTTTTGCCGGGCGCGGTGCCCGACCCAATGCGACGTCATCATCCGTGAGTCCATGTCTCTCTAACAGATCGCGGCGGTAGTGGTAGTAGAAGAATACCTTTCTGCCTGCTGGCAAATATGCCTTTGCATCCATTGGGCTCCGCTCCGAATGTGACCCGGCATACACCTCCAACCATTGCCTGGCGCTCAGATACGCCATGCTCTTCGACGTGTTCTTTAAAAGTCCTCCATGCAACCCTCTTTCGGCGGGCGTCGAGTACGAGACTTTGTTGCTAAGCACGTCTGCTCGTACTGCTTGCGTGACCGAGCTTCCCACACCCGTCAACACCATGAAAGCATCACGGCAAACGTTCACGCCGAGGAATGTGAACTGCACACGCCAACGCTCATCGGGCAACCCTGTGGCTCTGTGGGCCGCCAAGCTGGCATGGAATAAACGAATGAGGTGCTCCCTGCGCGACGCCCATGGCAGTGACCACCACAAGACTCTCCAATTGTATACCATGGTGGCCGTGAATGCCCCCAAGCCTGGGCAAACTGGGTTTCCCGGCACATGAGCTCTGTTATGGCGTGCGCATGCCCCCTGCTCAAGCGTTCTGGCCAACGCAGTCACGCTCTGCACCCCTGCACAGGCTGACAATATCTGACGAGTGCCACTTGTGCCCTTGTCGTGGCGGCACCAGTTGGTGCCACCTCCAAGTCGAATCCGGGCTAACTTTTGGTATCGGAGGCTCAGAGGCATCAGTGCGAAGTGCGCCTCCTCATATGCCATCTCCGTGATCGCCTCTGCCCGCCTCGTACACATGACGGGCAAGTCCACAAGCTCTTTGCCGGCAGACTCACGGTAGCGTTGCACGTTCGCCATGGCTTGGAGCACTTCTGCGCTCGGGGCACTCCAGGGGACCCATCCTCCCAAGGCCACACAAAGGTCAAGTTCCACCCCGATAGCGCCGGGATTCATCTGAGCTGCATCTCCTGCGGACGAGAAGGCAACGTCAGGGTCCTCGCCGTCTTCCATGTCACTTGGGTCGGCTTGCCGTGTCCCGCCAGGGCCTGGGCATATGTCCAAGCCCTCCATGGCCGTGAACACTGCATGCTCGCCTTTGTCGACCGGGGGTGGAGGGGCCTCAGGGAGAAGTTCTGTAACGCCCCAGAAGTGAACATCATTGACCAACGCGATGGGCACCATCATGGGTGGCTGTCTGTTGTGCTTGTCCGCGCTCTCCGCCAAGTCTGCCCCAACTATCGCTATGTCCATGCCTGGCTGAAAAATTAACACATTGGCGCCGTGGGCGGCCCCCAATGCATGCAAAAATGCTGTGTCGATCCACTCCCCTGCCCTCTGCATCTTCTCCACATACTCACGGAAGGTCGTGCCAGAGACGACCCAACACAACTTCGAGACTGTCATCCCAGGCCACAGGGGCTCCTGTGCGTTGGCCTCCAGCCATTCCAGCCCAACTCGGCGCAAGAGTGCAATTTTGTCATCCGCGGCCTTGAGTTTGGATCTGTTTCTGCTGCTCTGGACTGGGCCGCCCGCCTTGGGACTCCTTCCCATCTGATGCAGGAGGCTCCTCCCGAAGGCGTCCAAGCCGCAATTCCCGTCATGGGCCGTGTCCTCATCCGGATGCAAGTTGTTCAGTGCAAGTTGCGCGACCAACTCCGGAGGGCAACGCCCCAACGGAACCGAAGCGCCATCCCTGCATGGGCGCACGTGACCTTCCCGGAAGTAGGGAAGCGCTGCCGAACGCCACGCCATGTGCACGGAGCGGGGCGGGTCCTAACCTCCGAGGCCAGGATGACACACATACAGTAGATCCAAGCCTCCGCCCAAAACCTTGAGGAGGAAGCAGCAGTACAAATGTGCATCTATATCAATGCGCGCGCGCCCCATGGCAAGGTCTCACTCTGAAGAGCACAGATACGTTTTCATTTGGCGTCTACAGTTTATCATGGTTTGGGCAGACAAAGAGTTGAAACCAATTGGGACCACATCTGCCATTTGTCATTGCCACAATTTGGTTTCCATGTTTTCTGGGCTGTTACCGCAACATATTGTCTTGCTGATGATGTTGCTGTGGTTGCTTCTGTTGCTGCTGGTATCCCTGTTGTTGCTGCTGCTGTTTTTGTCGCTGAGTGGACGCCAGGTGTTCGCGCTCCGCAGCGAGTCCCACCGTTGCGACGGACTAAGCGCCGTGCTAAGCGCCGCTTTGGGCGCCCCTCTGGGCCCGGACCTAGGCCCCAACACCGACCGCCAAACAATGCATGCCAGGACATAGGCCCCAGCAACATGCCGACGTCCGTGTTGGGCGCTGCGTCACATGGCCCCTGTGGAGCATGATGCTTTGCACGGACCGAGACTCCAACGAGTCACTGCGTGCCGCCGACCGCCAAACAATGCATGCCGGGACATAGGCCCCAGCGACATGCCACCGACTGCCGACACGCCGTGCGCGGTGGGTCCTTTCCGGGACATAGGCCCCAGCGACATGCCACCGACTGCCGACACGCCGTGCGATGTCGCCGGCTCAACGCAAGGTCACGCTGCCGAAGGCGGCCAGTCCCACGCCCCCGAGATCCGCTGGCGTCAGAGCCACTGGCAACACTGGCGTCGGAGCCGCTGAAAGCCCTAAAATTGGCTGCCGGGGCGTGGCCCCAGGCGCCTTCGAATTCGTCTCGGGTGCTGCGCCGCCCGGCCCTGCGCGGGATGTTTCCCACATGGTGAGTTCAATCGGCTTCGTTGGCCTCCTGTCCGGGGCCAAGCCGAGCGACTTCACGGCCGCGGTCAAGTTCTTACACACGAAATCCTTGTGGGCTTTGTTCTTCACGATGCCGACGGCATGCTTCCTCTCCAAGACGAACGCCAACAATGCTTGGCCACTGCCCGGCTGGAACAACACCGCCACGTCGATCTCCCACACGTGGATCATCTCCTGCCAGAGCTTGACGTGGTGCTCCCTGGGGAACGGCAGCACATTGTCGCCCAAATCCGAGATCAGGGCAGCCCCGGCTCCATCACCTTCCCCCTCGGCCACCACGTCGTCTGAGGCGAAGATGGCGTCGTGTTCGCTCGTGGTGGTCTTCGGCATCTGCGATGGCTGGTACATAGGCACCGGCCAGTCATTGTAGTACGTGTCCCCAGGTCTCTCCTGATCCTTCAGATACCTCATCTTCTTGCGCACCTGTCCGGTCTGCGGAGCCGCCTGAAACGTGAACACGAGATGATCGTCCGGGGCGCTGTGCCAAGGCCCACGCGCGAAGACATGGGCAAGCATATCCTGCTGGTTGATTCGTAGCGTGCCAATCTTCGGCCCCACGTGCTTGGCGCCCAATGCCTTCAACGACTTCCACGCCATCTGCAGCGTCTCGTTCACGGGGTTGTCCCCGCGTGTCCCTGGCACCAAGCACGCGACGATATCCTCGCTCATATGGTCCGCCCTCGGCGACCGGAATGATTGGTAGATGTTCTTTGTCACCGCCAAGGTGTCCAAGGACTCATCGCCTGCCTGCGACAACTGCATCGTCACCTTAGTCCCGGCAAACACGTTCCGCCTGTTCTTCTTGATGTTCAGCCAATTCACGGGGTCCTTGCAGAAGCTGTCGTAGATGAATAGCTTGCGCCCAGGCTCGCTCATGAACGGGATCCGTCGGAGCTTCTGCTCCATGCTCGTCGTCTCATACGCCGCCGTCACCAAGACGATCATCGAGGCGATGTATTGCTCCACCGACTCCTCTGTCGCCTTCTCACACTGCGACAGCCACGTGGCCTTGCGCGTGTTGTACTCCACCTCGCTCTCGATATTGTTGGAGGCCCTCACTGTGGTCTCATGGCCATCAATGCCGTTATCAACCTGCGCGCTCGGCACCTGGGTTGCCACCATCGGCTCACACGGCTGCTGCGGGAAGTCCGTGACGTAATCAGACCAGATCTCCTGGATCTTGGCCTTCACTGTCCGCATGCACTCCCTGCTCAAGTCGAGGGTCAACGCGCTGCCCTGCTCCTTGCCCAGGGCCGCCAACGCGAAGTCATGCCTTCCCCTCGCCAAGTGGTCGCAAAACCTCAGCAACTTGACCTTGCTCTCGAAGCGACTTGGCTCGCCCTGCCTAGAGCATATACCCTCGGCAGCATCGCCCTCGTCGTCTTCTTCGGCAGGCGACGATTCCGGCAATAGTCCGGTCTTCGTCACCTTGAATGTCTCATTGAACCACTCCCAGCGCCCGTAGTTCTCAATGGCCTCCTCGAGTTTGGGGAAGATCTGCCTCAAGTACTTGAACAAGGCTTGCCTCAACAAAATCCCTCGGAACGCGTTTGTGATATCTGCCGTGTGGTTCCGACCCTTGGCCGCAATGCTCTTCCGCAACTTGCACGCCTGCTCGTAAAACAGCGTCTCGAGCAACACGCTCATCTCCTCTGACGTCGCCGAGGCCGTCGCTGCGGCCCGGAGTGCCGTGATGCCATCGACCAAGGTTCCGCGCAGATACATGAGCTCCCACCTGGTCAGGATCGCCTTGCCCTTGGAATCGATCTTGTTCGCCACTGCCAGGTACCTCCCACAAGTATCCGACTTCCAATCCTTCGCCAACTCCCTTCTCGTGGACAAGATTTTAGCAAGCAGGTCCGCATCTGAGAGGCCAACGCGATTGCTCTCCCCAAGTTGCACAATGTCCCGCAGGTCCATTGCCAAGCGCCACGCGGACTTGCCCATCACGTGCCGCATTTTCTCCTCGTCTTGCAGGCGTTTGAACCGCTCAACCTCCAAGTCCAGCCCTTGCCCCACCATCTGTGCGCTGAAGACCAAGTCACGGCACATGTCCTCGAGCGGATGCTGAGCGCCCTCATCATCGGGACGGTGCCACCAAATCGACAAACACACCACATCGATGTCTGCGTCGCGCTCGACGCGCTGGAGGTCGTGGAAGGCCTCTCCCGGCAGAAAGTCAGCGCGCACCACAATCTGAGGCAAGACCCTCGATATTGCCTGGTCTTGGTCCAAGACCTCGCACGCCCAGCGCATGCGACCCACATCCAGCTGGTCCATCGACTTGACGCGATTCGTCAAATCCAACATGCCGAGGGTGCCACCAAACACCACGGCCGCAGCGCCTTGGGGCCCGCTCAAAGCTTGTGTGACTTCGTCCGGCTTGGAGAGCTTCGCCGCCTTGCCCAACGGCGTCTTCCACTCGTTACACGCTGCCTTGTCCGTCACATAGATCACAGCGTTGTGCAACTCTTCCT
Source organism: Shimia sp. (assembly GCA_024224295.1). Lineage (GTDB taxonomy): Bacteria > Pseudomonadota > Alphaproteobacteria > Rhodobacterales > Rhodobacteraceae > Shimia. The sequence continues at coordinate 8,473 of JAAENN010000018.1, forward strand.
GCAATGTGTCCATGTGGGCATGCTGGAGGAATCGCTCCAAGTGAAAGCTCTGCATGGGCTGCTTCGACATGAAGCGGAGCATCCCCCCGGGATCAAAATGCGGAATGGTTTGGGCACAAAACTGCAGACATCAGTATCAATGTGCATGCAGCGCCGTGGCAAGGCGAATAGCACTGAGCAACCCCAAATTGGTATCCC
>JAAENN010000019.1 GCA_024224295.1 Shimia sp.
GAGCGGCGGTGGACTTCGACGCCTTTTACCAGACGCGCCAGGCGCTCCCCGGCGAGGATCAAGGCGCCGGCTCGGTATTGGCCATCAGCGTCGATGGCAAGGGTGTGACGATGCGAACCCAGGACCTGCGGGAACAAACCCGGAAAGCCGCCGCAGCACGTGCACACAAAATGGGCACACGGCTGTCCAAGGGGGAAAAGAAAAATGCAAAGCGCATGGCCACCGTGGCGGCTGTCTATACGATTGCGCCGTTTGTGCGAACGCCCGAGCAACTGGTTGGCGACAGCAGTTGCCCCCATCCCGGCCCGCCACGGCCCCGTCCGGAGCAAAAGCGTGTCTGGGCTAGTCTCGAGAAAGAACCCGAACAGGTCATTGAAGAAGCGTTGGCCGAAGCCCGCCATCGAGACCCGAGCGATAAGAAGACCTGGGTTGCGCTGGTTGATGGCAATAAGAGTCAAATCCGCATCCTGAAACGCCTGGCAAAAAAGAACGGCCTTGATCTTACGATCATTGTTGATTTGATCCACGTCATCGAATACCTGTGGGATGCCGCAAGGGTGTTTCACCCTGCCCCCGGGTCGGAGTTGGAAAACTGGGTCCGGCATCGTATGCTTGAAACTCTTCGGGGAAAGGCAGGCTTGATGGCAGGGGGA
>JAAENN010000020.1 GCA_024224295.1 Shimia sp.
CGACGACACAAGGTGATGAGGTCGTGGTCACCTGTTAAGGCCAGCGGACTGAGGGGGGAGCGACCAGCACTCGCCGCGGGTTGCATCAATGGCTGCTATGCGCAGATTGCGACCTTTGCAAAGTCCGCCCTTCGGCCAGGTAACATAGCTCTCGATAGCTGCGTCGCCGCATAAAATGCGGTCATTGATGAGAGTTGCAGCGAAATTCGGCGGGGGTGCAACTGTGCTGGACAAACTCGCCTTTTAAAGCGTTGCATTGAAGGACTGCTTCCGGGACGACCGCGCCATTCATCAGCGCGTGGCCAAAACGCCGTGAATTGAACTTCTGCCAAATTTGGATCAATTCGCCAATGTTGCCAGCAGAACATCAAGTGTTTCTTCTGGCTGCCCCAAAAGGGCGAGCCCATCGGCTTCAGAATCTTGGACCAGCGGTACAACAGTACCTACGTCAATCCAGGAACGTACGAACACAGCACTCAATTCTCGACTTATGTTCGTAGGTGCGATGTATACGACAAGCGATTGCAAATTAGATCGAATAAGCCGTTCTGTTAATCGGGCCTGCATACCCATAAACTGAACATAGTCTTTTTCGAAACCAGTGACCTCGGTCATATTGACCAGTTGTTTTTGGCCCGCGACATAGTCTGGATGCGAAACGTAGGTTTCCGTTGCAATTAACGTATCGTTGATAGCGACGTAGCCAAAGTATCGAACCACAACAAGGCCGCGTTGGGGGAAGATTGTAAATTCTACAGGCATAACTTTTTCTAGACCCATTTGGCTGGCGCCAATTCACGCGCTATCTATCGCTGTTCAGTAAAGCAGACATTAAAGCTTGTTGGAGACCTATATTCGTAGCGCAGCATCCGTTGTTTTGGACACAATCCGGACGTTAGGCAATCCCTGATCGCCAAACTCGCTACTGTCAGGTCTCAAGGACGGCTGAGCGGACAAACAGGTTAGGCGCATGAAGGTCTGCTATTGGGATTGCACACCCTTGATAATCTTCGCATCGCTTTTGCTGGACGCCATCAGCCACCAAGCAAGTAGCGGAAAACCTACCAGTTCGAATATCAGTGACGGGGCAATGGCAGCACTAAATAGGACCTCAGTTTCCATGCCTCTCAGTCGAAACAGTCCCGCGGTTGCGATCATAGCCGACAGAATAATCAGTGTCGGGCGAAGCCTGCGTAGAGCAAAGCCGCCGATCACAAACACAGCGCCGACTGCGAACCAGACCCCGCCGATGAATCGAATGTGGCTGTCTTGGGTTTGAAAGGTTGCCGCATCCGTGATCGCAACAAAATCGCGCGTCGATTGCCACCCCAGTGTCTTAATCCCGCCCAGGCCGATATTCAGTCCCAAAAAGATAATGGCAGCGCCAATTATCACAACAACCGCGTTCAGTAAGTTTGTCTTGTGCATGTCACTTTTCCTCAATGCATACCCGATGGGCGATTAATATTTGGCACGCGTCCTATAATATTTCCATCTTGCAAGGGCAAGCATTAATTGGTACGCGTTCCATATTAATCTTGAAAAGGTCCAACCATGGCTAGATCTGCTGGCAGGCCAACCCGCACCAAGGCTGAAATTCAGGAGTTCCGATCAAAGATTGGGAAGCACGCGCTTGAGATTTACCGAGCGGAGGGCTTCGGAGCGGTTTCAATGCGCCGTTTAGCCAAGGAGGTCGGCTGCGCCCCGATGACAATCTATGCGCATTTCGAGGGCAAGACGGATATTCTAAGATTCCTTTGGGCAGACGTACTCAGCGACATGTCTCGTGATATCGAGAAAAAGCTGAAATCGGTCGTTGGAGCGCGTGAACGGCTGCGTACCGCCGCGCAAACTTTTGTCGAATATTGGATTATTCACCCCGATCATTTTCGACTTGTCTTTATGTCTAACGATGTGACGCGGGCGGATGTCAGTACGTTTATTAAGGACGAAAGTACATTGGCACACTTCTTGATTTTTTCGGATTTGTTTCAAGAGGTTATGCCGGAAGATCTTGAAGCTGAAGTTAGGACCGACACGCTCTTATCCGGAATGATCGGTATCGCTCTTTGTGCGAATACGATCCCCGATTACCCTTGGTCTGACGCGTCATCAATGACCGAGCAGTTACTATCGAGCATAATTGAGTAAACCAACTCGCAATTTGATGAAAAGCTGACCTTCGTATATCTCGTAGCATCGGCTGGTCTGGGCTCAGTCCGGTCATTGATCGCAAAATCAGCTGTAGGCTTTTGGAACGTCTGCTTTAAGGAACGTGAGATTCATAGATTGCAGTTGCAGCATGCTCGCTCCAAGTCAATTCTAGTTGGCCGCTTTGGGCTGGAAGCGGTCTCAACTGACGGCAAATCTGGAGCGCGATTTCGCTACAACCATGCTGCCACGCTGCCGCATATCAGATTCGAGCCAGAAGCGTATGTGCCGGCTAGGTAGCAGACCTCGAGAAAAAAGATTTCAGCTTAGCCCTATTCAGGCGCTCTTCTTTTCAGCGAGCGGTTCCGATCCGAAACGGTTCGCCCCGTTAGTTCCACTCTGGACGAAGAAGAACAGCAGCACCAGGGCCCCAAGTACCGGGATAAGGTACAGAAGCAACCACCAACCGGTCATGTCGCGGTCGTGCAAACGGCGCACACCAACGGCTATCGCAGGCAAAAAAAGCGCAAGTGACCAGATCGCGCCCAGGATCGAGACCGTTTGCCCATCAACGCTTCGGCCGAAGATTGCAGCGTCCACGAAGCTGAGGACTATGTTGCCCAGCGCAATAAAAAGAATGAACCACCAGTACTCGGACCGTGCCGCACGCCCCGAGAAATCGACACACTTTGAAAAACAGGTGCGAATGGCTTCGCTGAAGGTCATGACACATCCTCTGATAGAAATTTTGCGCGGAGAAATTATACACGCCACCGTGGCGATTACTAGTTCCCATGATGCGGTCGCTCACCGTAGCTAAAGCACCTACAGCGAAATGGCGCTTCGTCCGCTGAGCAGACTCCTATGCAGAACGCAGCGAATGCCCTGTTCCCGCCCGACGTGCAAAACTGTTGTGTCCGCTTTGGGCTGGGAGCTGCCGTTAGACGGGTTTCGCACCAACGGCAGCCATGGGCCGGAAGTGTCGTTTTGCCTCGAGTTTTTTCGTTCTCGTGTGGCGGAGCAAAATGTTGGTGCTTCTCAATTGGTAAGAGCACCAAACAATTTTCTCTTGCTGGCGGCGGCGACTTGGCGCGAGGCCAATGTGCAATCAACGGCTTGGCAGCGCCCCCTAATCGCGCAACCGCGCCGCCAAATGCGCGTCCAGCTGCACCTCTTCCGCAATCTTCATCTGCGCCCAGGTCGCCAACAGCCGATTGATGCGCGCCTGATACCCCTGCGCCATGGCCCGGTAAAACTTCGCCACCGAGCGATCCAGATACAGCGTCACCTTCTCCTTTGGCTCCGCCACATCCAGATCCTGCTCCAACGTGTGCCACGCCTCTGGCACCGCCTCTCGCAGCGCTTCGGTGATCCAGGTCTCTGCCGTTAACGCCAGCAAGTTGCGCCCCAACGCCTCCCGCGCCATGCGCTGCGTCTTGGTGCCTTTGCTCGCCCGCTGAAACGGCGGCCACTCTTCGCTCTGATCCTCAGACATTCCGCGCCTCCTCATGACACACCCTGCCCATCACAGGTTAAAGCCGCCAAACCGCACCGCCCGCCGCCGTTGCGCCCGCCAAAACATCCACCTCCGCAAAACGGCCGCGATACAGACGCAATACCGACGTGCCAATCGGCCCAAATTAACGCGGCGGCCAGGCCGCATCTTCCGCTGGCACAGCCCGCGGTTTTCCATCCTCATCAATCGCCACATAGGTGAATACCGCCTCGGTCACCTTCTCCGAAACACCCCGCCGGTGCCGCACCGCCCAGGCCTCTATTTTGATGCCCATAGAGCTGCGCCCCACGCGCTCCACCCAAGCCCAAACACAAAGGATATCACCGACTTGCACCGGTCTGATGAACTGCATCGCATCGACTGCGACGGTCGTCACCCGCCCCTTGGCCCGCTGCGCGGCGATGATCCCGCTGGCAATATCCATCTGGCTCAACACCCAGCCCCCAAAGATGTCGCCATTGATGTTCACATCTGACGGCATCGCCAGCACCCGCAGGGTTGCCTCTCCGTCTGGTTGTTTCTCGTCACTCATGGCGCTTCCTTTCTTGGCTTTCCTCATCCTAACCCTCTGGCGCCGCCGCGAAAAGCTGTTAGAAACCCGCCCCAGAAGGACGCGCGCATGACCCAGTTTGATATCATCGTAATTGGCGCAGGCCCCGCTGGCAGCGCGGCCGCCACTTGGGCTGCCAAACAGGGGCGTTCCGTAGCGCTGATCGACAAGGCCACTTTCCCGCGCTCAAAACTCTGCGGCGGTCTCTTTACCGAACGCAGCCGGGCCTACTACCACGAAATTTTCGGCCAGGAAGTTGACCTGAGCCACGCCGTCACACGTGACGAAATGGCCTTTTGGCACGACGGGCGCGAGTTGGCAGTGCTCAAAGACATACCGCCCCTTCATTTGACAATGCGACTGGATCTGGACGCCGCCATGTTCACCCATGCGCTTGACGCAGGCGTAGAAGACTTCACCGGACAGGCCATCGCAGAACTCACTGAAACCGCAGTAAAATTACGCGACGGGAGCGTCTTAAAGTCGGCGGTGATCATCGGCGCCGACGGGGTGAACTCGATCGTCGCCAAGCAGCTTTTCGGCAAATCCTTTGACACCAAAACCATCGGCTTTGGTCTGGAAATCGAAACGCCTTTGTCAGCACAAGACCCCGCCACTCAACCTCTTCGTATTGACTTTGCTGCCGCAACCTGGGGCTATGGTTGGTCGTTCCCAAAACAAGGCTCCACCACAGTGGGCGTAGGCGGTCTGCGGGCGCCAAACCCGGACATGAAAGACCAGATGCAGCGCTACATACGCACGCTGGGCCTGCCGCCGGAGGTTGGAAAAGTCAAAGGCCACCACCTGCCTTTTGGCGACTTCCGCCCCACCCCAGGACGCGCGCACATCCTGCTTGCTGGCGACGCCGCAGGGCTGGTCGATCCAATCACTGGGGAGGGCATCGCCTTTGCCATGAAAAGCGGCCAGCTCGCCGCACAAGCCGCCTGCGACGCGATCAAATCTAACGCTCCACACACCGCTCTTGGCCTGTACAATTACAGTCTCAAGGACATACACCGAAACCTACGCATCGCACGCACTTTGCGGCGTATTATTTTCGCTCCCCGTTGGCAAAAGTCTCTGATCGGGTCTTTCAGTAGGTCAGGTACCGTGCGGACAATGTATATGCGCCTACTTGCCGGTGAAGTGGAGTACCCGGAACTGGCCCGCAACGTGCTCTCGCAAATCCCACGCTACCTGCTCAACGGGTTTAGACGGACGCCTTAACCCAGTTCACAATCGCCGACTTTGGCATCGCGCCAGACTGCCGCGCGCGCTCTTTTCCGTTGGTGAAGGCTGCCATCGTTGGAATGCCGCGAATACGGTACTTCGCACCCGCATTTTTGTATATTTCCGTGTCTAGTTTAACCAATCGCACCGCGCCTTTCACATCCTGCGCAGCAGCCTGATACTGTGGCGCCATTTGGCGACACGGCCCACACCACGGCGCCCAGAAATCCACCACCAGCGGCACATCATCCGTGCGCACAGCTTTCTCAAATGTTGCGAGGTCAACCTCCGCAACCTTGCCACTCATCAAGCCCTTACCACAGGAGCCGCACTTCGGCCCCGCACCCAGCTTGTCAAAAGGCACACGGTTCACTTGGCCGCAATCAAAACAGGTCAGCTTTTTCCCGCTCATGGCACCTCTCCACAATCACATTCCGCAATCCACATATGTGGCACGCACCGGAAATGGAACCCTGCGGACAAAGAAAAAGGCCGGGCAAAAACCCGGCCTTTCCCCGCATCTAAATTGACCTTAGTTCAGTGCTTTGTCAGTGATCGCATGAGTCCATGCGCCCTCTGGCATCTTGGTGATCACAGGATCAGACCCACCAGACATCAGGCTGTCCACGGTACGCTGATAATCCGCCTCCGCCAGAGCACCATTGGAACCTGCAGTCAGCTTGGCAATCTCGCCCATCATCCGCACCTGATGCTCTTCGGTCTGTGCACCGGTCTCGTCATACTCCAGCACGATCATGGCCGCCTCTGCAGGGTTCTCTTCTGCCCACTTCCAGCCTTTCATGGACGCGCGTACAAACCGCACCATTTTGTCCTCAAACGCCGGGTCTGCGAGCTTCTCTTCTAGCGCGTAGAGACCATCTTCCAGCGTTGCAACTCCCTGATCTTCGTACTTAAATGTTGTGAGGTCATCTGGTGTCAAACCAGCATCAATCACCTGCCAGTACTCATTGTAGGTCATGGTCGACACACAGGCGGCCTGACCATTCAAAATTGGATCTACATTGAAACCCTGCTTGAGTACTTCAACCCCCGCATCGCCACCGTCGGTGCCCAATTTCAGCTGTGACATCCAGCTCAGGAAGGGAAACTCGTTGCCGAAAAACCAAACACCCAGTGTTTTGCCGGCAAAGTCATCGGTCGACGCGACACCGGCATCCTTGCGGCAGGTCAGCATCATTCCCGAAGACTTAAACGGTTGAGCAATATTGACCATGGGCAGACCTTTTTCCCGCGCCGCAAGAGCCGCTGGCATCCACTCAACAGTCACATCTGCGCCGCCACCGGCCAGCACCTGCGTCGGCGCAATATCCGGACCGCCCGGTTTGATGGTCACATTCAAATCTTCTTCGGTGTAGAAGCCGTTCTCAAGGGCCACATAGTAGCCTGCGAACTGCGCCTGAGTGACCCACTTCAGTTGAAGCGTCACCTCATCCGCCGCCTGTGCGATACTGGCGGACACGCCCAGCGCCGCGACAGTCAGAGCTTTCATCATCGCTTCCCTGTTGGCTTATCTCCTTGTTGGTTTTGGCTATTTTTTTTTACACCGTCCCTGCAGCGTTTGTCACAAAGCTGAACCCATTGGGGTAGCTATGAAATCCGTCAAAATCACCTTTGCCTATTGAAACACCATTTGTGCGCAAAATCGCATACCCCATGCTCAGATGAAAAAAGAAATTGGGCAAAGCGTATAGGTCGATGAAGTCGCAGGCGGATTGCGTCACCTGTGCCTCCCCCGCAATATGGGTCACTTCGACATCCCTAGACTGGTCAAAGTCGTCTGGCTCCAGCACTTCAAGGTGGCGCTCTACTTCCGCGCCACGTGCCAATAGGCTGGCGACGTCATGGCACTCCGGTAGCTCCGGGACCTCTCGGCCAAGCGCAGGATAGACCGCACGCAACACATACCCTTGAGCAATGGAGAAATGCTGTAGCCCCGTGAAACTGTCCTCAGACAACCGCGCCCCAAGCTGTGCAGGTGGTGCCAACGCCACCAAATGGGCAATTTGCCCAAGGTAGCGCCGGTACACCTGCAACAGCTTATGGGACACGCTTTTACTCATTTGGCCTGCCTTTGACTGGGGTGCCAAAAGGTCACCCGTTTCTCGATCCAGGCCACCACCCCGTAAAAGGCGCTGCCCACGAGAGCAGAAACAAAAATCTCGGCCCACACCAGATCAATGGACAGGCTGCCCACACCGGTGGAAATCCGGAACCCCATGCCCCGCGTCGGTGAGCCGAAATACTCCGCCACAATCGCCCCGATCAGCGCCAAGGTTGTGGCAATTTTCAGCCCGTTGAAAATGAACGGCATCGCCGCAGGAATGCGCAGCTTCAGCAAGGTTTGGAAATACCCGGCCGCATAAGTGCGCATCAAATCCCGCTGCATCGCATCGGTTTCACGCAGCCCTTGTACCGTGTTCACCAGGATCGGGAAAAACACCATCACCACCACCACAGCCGCTTTGGAGTGCCAGTCAAACCCAAACCAGTTCACCAAAATGGGGGCCACCCCCACAATCGGCAAAGCCGCCACAAAGTTACCGATGGGCAGTAGGCCACGCGTGAGGAAAACACTGCGATCAATCAGCAATGCCACCACAAACGCCGCACAGGCACCGATCAGAAAGCCCCGCAAAGCCCCTTTAAGCACCGTCTGCACAAAGTCCACCCAAAGCAAATCGGTGGATTGTGCAAAAACAACCAGGACCTGGCTCGGCGGAGGCAAGATGATCTGGCTCACGCCAAACCCACGCACAAGCCCTTCCCACAGCACCAAAATGGTGATCCCAAACAGCACAGGCACGGCAATGCGCACGGCTGTCGTGTCCGCATAGGCCGAATGCACCAACCGCACATTTGCGGCCCATGCCAGCGCCCAAAACACCAATATTCCGATGATCCAAATCATGAGACGAACCCCATTTTGCGCAAGGTGACGCGCTGCATGATATCAATGGCCGAGACCAGCACGCCCGCAAGGATGGCGGCACAGATCAACGCGGACCAAATCGCCAAAGGCGTGCCAAACTGATCCCCAATCAGGATACGTGCACCCAATCCGCTGATGGCACCCGTCGGCAACTCGCCAACAATCGTGCCCACCAAGGCCGCCGCAATCCCGATTTTCAACGCAGTGAACAAATACGGCACACTTGCCGGCAAACGCAGTTTAAAGAAACTCTGCAATCCACTGGCGCTATAGGTCTTTAGCAGATCAAGCTGCTGTTCCGTCGGAGACCGCAACCCTTTCACCATCGATACCAGAACCGGGAAGAAACAGAGATAGGCAGAGATGATCGCCTTAGGCACCCCGCGCCCCTCAATGCCAACTTGGTTGGACACCACAATGATCATCGGTGCCAACGCCACAATAGGCACGGTCTGACTGATGATCGCCCAGGGCATCACGCTGCGGTCCATCACACGACTGTAGACAATCGCAACCGCGCCCAGGATGCCCACCGTGGTTCCCAGAAAGAACCCCCAGAGTGTGGACTGCAACGTCACCCAAGCATGATAAATCAGCGACCGCTTGGACCAGGCACGTCCTTTGGCCACCATTGCCCCCGTGGTTTTCCAAAACTCCTCACCCACTTGTGCTGGCGTGGGCAACCGGGGCCGCTTTAAGTCGTATCCCACCGCAACATACGCGCGGTTATCAAGCATCAGTTTGAACGCAGATACGTTCCGACGCTCTACAGAGCCCTCCGGCACAACCACCGCACCGCCGCGCTCCGCAATATCCAACGCCGGACGGATGTTCATCGGTGCCACAGCCAGCCACCAAATGCCCACGATCGCGGCCAGCACGGTCAGAATTGGAACAAGGTTTCTCATGCCCGCCACTCCATTCGCACTTCGCGCACCGTGTTTGGCGGCTCCGCCTCATGACGACTGACTTCCTCAAACCCTTCGCGCTTATAGAACTTCTGCGCCCGTTCATTTGGTTCATGCGTCGTCAGCCAAACATAGTCTCGCCCCGCCTTGGCGCGGTCCATCAACGTCTTGCCCACACCAGCGCCCGTGGTCTTACAATACAAGCCACCAACGCGCGACACGCTTGGATCAAACGACAGGTAGCCCGCTATTGGCTCCCCCGCGACCCAGATCTCCCGCTCCGGCATGGCCTCACGAATGAATCCGGCAATCTCCTCGGGACCATAAGGCGACTCCATCCAGTCCATGGCCGCCTCCCAGTCACAGACGATCTGCGCCATCGCTGGCACATCGGCCTCCACCGCCCGTCTCACGGTCCCCTCAGTCATCGCCATGCCCCGCACGCAGACCATCACGCACCCGATGCGCAATCTCGATGAACTCAGGGCTGTCGCGAATGTCCAACGGCCGCTCCCTGGGCAATGTGCTCTCAATCACATCATGAATCCGACCGGGACGTGGGCTCATCACCACAATCTTCGTACTCAGATACACCGCTTCCGGAATAGAGTGCGTCACAAAGCCAATGGTTTTATTGGTCCGCGCCCACAGCTCCAGAAGCTGCTCATTGAGGTGATCGCGCACAATCTCATCCAGCGCGCCAAACGGCTCATCCATCAACAGAATGTCGGCATGGAACGCCAACGCCCGCGCAATCGACGCGCGTTGCTGCATCCCGCCCGACAGCTGCCAAGGATATTTCTTCTCAAACCCTTCCAGATGCACCAGCTCCAGCACCTCTTTGACGGATTTGTCCTGCTCTGCTTTGTCCTTGCCCATGATTTCCAGCGGCAGGCGGATGTTGCCGCCAATCGTGCGCCACGGATAGAGACCCGCATGCTGGAACACATAGCCATAGGCCCGCGCCTTTCGCGCCTCCGCCGGGCTTACACCGTTGACGGTGATCTTCCCCGCCGTGGGCTGTTCCAGATCGGCCATACAGCGCAGGAATGTGGTCTTGCCACAGCCCGACGGCCCGATGAAGGAGACAAAGTCCCCCTTGTTGATCTCAAGGTCCACATCCTTGAGCGCATGCACCGGCCCATCGTTGGTCTGAAACGTCAGGCTCAGGTTCTTGGCGCTGATCACGCTTGACACACCGCTCTCCACTTCTCTGATAGTCTTATTGTTTTTGTCCATTGCGGGAAGGAGCCCCCATGTCGACCCCCATGCCCACCACCTGCCATAAGCTGCGCCTTGACGAGACGTACGAAGGCAAACAAGGGTTTAGTTATTTTCAAGGCATCGCCCGCGAAACCACCGGGTCGCAGGCCATCTGCATGCATATCCTGCGCATCCCGCCCGGCGGCCGCGCCAAAGCCCATCTGCACGAAAGCCATGAAACGGCGATCTACGTCATGGAGGGCAATGCCGTGATGTACTGGGGCGACCAGCTGGAACACTTTATGTCCACCGATCCGGGTGATCTGGTCTACATCCCCGCTGGTGTCCCGCACCTGCCGATCAACACCGGCGAAGTCGAAGCCGTTGCCGTCATCGCCCGCACCGACCCGCACGAACAAGAAAGCGTGCGCCTGCTGCCCGAGCTTGAAGACTTGGTGCCAACCTAGAGCACCCAGCCCCCGTCCGCGGGTGGGGGCGAAAGCCCCCGCCCATGGGGGGCGGTCGGGGGCTGCCCGGCCCAAGGCCGGGCCTGAAGAAAGCGGCTTGCCCATCATTGCGCCACCTTTGGGGATGATCTCTCGACGGTCATCCAAACTAGGCCCCCAATCAGGCCAGCAATCGCGGCAAACACCAAACCTTTCGCTATTCCCTCTGTGGTGGAACTCAACTCCCAAGCAACCGTCAGCCAACCGAGTACGCCAGCAACAACGCCTGTCGCCAATGTAGCAGCGCGGGTTTTGCCAAAAAGCTTGCCGCCGATACAACGAAAGCCCAGTCCGATTGGCATAGTAGCTATCGCTATTGGCAAAATAGCCACCTGGCCCACGATCCAGAAGAAAACCCCTCCGATTGCCGCCCCCAGCCCAGCCTGAACCACCATCCAGCCGACGCACACAAAAAGCGCGCCAGCCTGAATGGCCAAAAAATGGGCCTTAAGAGCGGTTTCGAGGTGCATCACACCCCCGTCGCCGGAATACCGGTGCGTTGCACAGGCTGCGGCGAGGTGAGCTCTTTCCACGTCGAAAGCGCTTTGTTCACCGTGGTGTTGGCTTCGCGCTCCACAAACTTGCCGTGACCTTCCTGGGTGCGAATTTCACCGTCATGCACCGCCACTTGTCCACGGGTCAAAGTGAAGCGTGGCAGGCCTTTGACCTCATGACCTTCAAACACATTGTAGTCGATCGACGACTGCTGACTGTCCGCCGAAATCGTCTTGGACTTCTCCGGATCCCAAACCACAAGGTCCGCATCCGCGCCAACCAAGACTGCGCCCTTTTTCGGGTAGCAGTTCAGGATTTTTGCAATGTTGGTCGAGGTCACGGCGACAAATTCATTGGGCGTCAACCGCCCGGTCGCCACACCCTGCGTCCAAAGCATCGGCATACGGTCCTCAAGCCCGCCAGTCCCATTCGGAATTTGGCTGAAGTCTTTGAGACCAAAGCGTTTCTGCTCGGTGGTGAAGGCACAGTGATCGGTTGCCACCACGCTCAACGAGCCAGATTGCAGACCGGCCCACAGGCTGTCCTGATGTTTCTTGTTGCGGAACGGTGGCGACATCACACGCCGCGCCGCATGGTCCCAATCGGCGTTGAAATACTCGCTCTCATCCAGCGTCAAATGCTGGATCAGCGGCTCGCCCCACACGCGCTTGCCCTGCATCCGCGCCCGGCGAATGGCCTCATGCGCCTCTTCACAAGACGTGTGCACCACATAAAGCGGCACGCCCGCCATATCGGCAATCATGATCGCGCGGTTGGTGGCTTCGCCTTCAACTTGGCTAGGGCGCGAATAGGCATGCGCTTCAGGGCCGGTGTTGCCCTCGGCCAGCAGCTTTGCGGTCATCTCGGCAACCACATCACCGTTTTCGGCATGCACCATGGCAATCCCACCGAGCTCGGAAAGACGATTAAACGAGGCAAACAACTCATCGTCATTCACCATCAACGCGCCCTTGTAGGCGAGGAAGTGCTTAAACGTGTTGATCCCACGCTGCTCGATCACGGTTTTCATATCGTTGAACACCTGCTCCCCCCACCAGGTCACCGCCATGTGGAAAGAGTAGTCACAGTTCGCGCGCGTCGATTTATTGTCCCACCGCTTGATCGCGTCCAGCAGGCTCTCGCCTTGGTTCGGCAGACAGAAATCCACCACCATCGTGGTGCCGCCCGCAAGCCCGGCCCGTGTGCCGCTCTCAAAATCATCGCTGGAGTAGGTGCCCATAAATGGCATTTCCAGATGCACATGCGGGTCAATCCCACCCGGCATCACGTAACAGCCGGTTGCATCCAGCGTCTCGTCGCCCTTGAGGCCTTTGCCAATCTCAATGATCTGACCGTTCTCAATCAGCACATCCGCCTCATAAGACAGATCTGCGGTCACAACGGTGCCGTTCTTAATGACTTTGGTGGTCATATCTTCGCTCCCTGATGTCTCTGCACATATGCGCAGTTTGCCCCGACCTCGGCTTCATTTGGCCAAATATTTCTCGGGGGTGTGGGGGCTGGCCCCACCTATGTCTGTGTCCGGGGGCAACGCCCCCGGTCTTACCAATTATTCTACAACTTCCGCCGTCTCGAGCACCGCGTGCAGCATCACATCCGTGCCTGCGCTGGCCCACTCTTTGCTGATGTCTTCGGCCTCATTATGCGACAGCCCGTCCACGCAAGGACACATGATCATCGCCGTCGGCGCCACATCGTTGATCCAGCATGCGTCATGCCCCGCGCCAGAGACGATATCCATGTGGCTGTAGCCCAGACGCTCTGCCGCTTCGCGCACTGCGCCCACACAGGCCTCATCAAAGGCGGGGGGATCAAACTGCCCCACAATCTCCCACTCCAGCCCCACTTCAATCGCTTCACAGAGCTTGGGCGCCTTCTCCGCAAACTCCGCCAGCATGGCGTCAATCACCTCTTGCAGGTGGCTGCGGAAATCGATGGTGAAGACCACCTTGCCCGGAATGATGTTGCGCGAGTTTGGATAGACATCCACATGGCCAATCGCGCCTACTGCGTTGGGCTGATGCTTCATCGCAATCTCATGCACCAACTCGGTGATGCGCGCCAACCCACGCCCCGCGTTCTTACGCATCGGCATCGGTGTGGACCCTGTGTGGCTCTCTGTGCCAGTCACCGTACATTCAATCCAGCGCAGGCCCTGACCGTGGGTCACAACCCCAATGTCCTTGCCTTCTGCTTCCAGAATCGGCCCCTGCTCGATGTGCAACTCAAACATCGCATGCATCTTGCGCGCGCCAACCTCTTCGTCGCCAACCCAGCCAATGCGTTTCAGTTCATCGCCAAACGTCTTGCCCTCAGCATCTACGCGATCATAGGCCCAATCCTGCGTGTGCTGCCCGGTGAACACACCGGAGGCCAGCATCGCCGGCGCATAGCGTGTGCCTTCTTCGTTGGTCCAGTTGGTGACCACGATGGGGTGTTTGGTCTTGATGCCCAGATCATTCATCGAGCGTACAACTTCCAGCCCGCCAAGCACCCCCAGCACGCCGTCATATTTGCCGCCGGTTGGCTGCGTATCGAGGTGGCTGCCCATATAGACCGGTAGCGCCTCCGGGTCTTCGCCGGCACGGGTGGCAAACATATTGCCCATCGTGTCCACGCCCATGGTCATACCCGCAGCCTCACACCACGATTGGAACAGCGCGCGGCCTTCCGCATCTTCATCGGTCAATGTCTGGCGATTGTTGCCACCGGCGATACCGGGGCCAATCGTGGCCATCTCCATCAGGCTGTCCCACAGCCGATCCGCGTTCACCTTAAGGTTCTCACCCGGTGCACCCATAGCATCTACTCCCTAATGTCTGGCCCGGGCTTGCGCCCATTTGGGCTGCCCTTGCTGGCGGGGCTCTTGATCTCACGGCCTTCCTGACCGTATGGTCAAATTCAGACGAGCACACCCTGACCAACCGGTCAAGATTTTTTATCAAGGCACTTTTGATGGCAGAGACCACAGCGGCATCCCCCAAAGCGACCAGCAAAAAAATGCGCCGTCAGGAAGCTGAGGCGCTTATTTTGGCAGCAGCAGAAAAAGTCTTCGCCGAGGCGGGCTTTGGCGGGGCAACGATGCAGCTCATTGCCGACGTCGCCGGACTACCCAAGGCGAACCTGCATTATTACTTTCCTACCAAAGAGTTACTCTATCGGCAGGTGGTACAGAGAATCTTCCAAATCTGGCTTCAGGCGGCGGATATTTTTGACCAAGCCGAAGGACCAGAAGAAGGCATCGGTGCCTATATCGACGCCAAAATGGAGATCTCCCGCCGCCATGCGGATGGCTCCAAAGTCTGGGCCAGCGAGGTCATGCACGGCGCGCCGGTGATTCAGGATTATCTGGAGACCACGCTCACCGAGTGGACCACCGGTCGAATCGAGGTCATCGAACGCTGGATCACTGAGGGCCGCATGGCCGCGATCGATCCGCGTCACCTGCTCTACATGCTGTGGGCCACCACCCAGCATTACGCCGACTTTGGTCACCAGATCGAAACGCTTAATGGCGGCGCTCCGCTGGATGATGTGCAGTGGGAAGACGCCAAATTCAATATCAAGACCATAATCCTGCGCGGGATTGGTGCCATTGAGTAAGGCCGTTCTATCCTAAATCCCTGTAGACCCAAGCCTTTGGCTGCATTAGCTTAAAACACAAAGAAACACGGAACGTTACCTATGGCCGAGGCATCGACGCGCAAACCCAGCCGCATTCAGCAACGCAACCGCAAGCGTATTCTGGACGCCGCACTTGAGGTGTTTTCCAGTCATGGCTATCGCGGAGCTACGCTGGACCAAATCGCCGAAGAAGCTGGGCTCTCCAAGCCCAACATCCTCTATTATTTTGGCGGCAAAGAAGACATCCACGTCACGTTGCTCAACCAGCTAATGGAAACCTGGCTTGACCCGCTGGACCATATGGACCCGGACGGCGAACCGCTCGAGGAAATCCTCGGCTACGTGCACCGCAAATTGGAGATGAGCCGCGAATTCCCGCGCGAAAGCCGGCTCTTTGCCAATGAAATCTTGCAAGGCGCGCCGCGTATGGAGCCGCACCTGGAAAGCGACCTGAAACCGCTGGTCGACAAAAAGACCTCTCTGATCCGCGCTTGGATCGCCAAAGGGAAACTGGCCGATGTGGACCCGCGCCACCTGATGTTTTCAATCTGGGCCACCACCCAGCATTACGCCGATTTTGACGCCCAGGTGCAGGTTTTGACGGACGGCGACACCAGCGTGCTCGACGGAGCCGACACGTTCCTCGATCAGATGTTCCGCAAACTGTTGACGCCTTAATCCGCTTCACTCGCCGAAAATGCGCTCTCTTCTCAGGCAAACAAAAAACCGTCGCGGGGGACACCGCGACGGTTAGTTTCAGGAAGGGAAGATCCCTGAAAAACAGGCCAAACGGCCCCGTGTGAAGCTTACTCCGCTGCCGTAGACATAGGGTTGTTTGGATGCGCGGTCCAGTTGCCGTAATCGGCCTCCACCGGCTTTCCGGTGCGCTCATCCATCTCGCCGACATCCAGCGTGCGCATGGTGATACAGTTCTCCACCGGGCAGACGTTAACGCAGAGGTTACAGGCCACACATTCATCGTCTTTCACGGTGAAAACACGGTCCTCAGACATCTCAATCGCCTGGTGGGACGTATCTTCACAGGCTGCATAGCACCGACCACAGCTGATACAATCATCCTGATTGATGACAGCCTTAGTGACGTGGTTCAGGTTAAGATACTGCCAGTCCGTGACATTCGGCGTCGCCATACCAACAAAATCTGCAGTGGAAGTGTAGCCCTTCTCATCCATCCACTGGGACAGACCAGAAATCATTTCCTGCACAATCTTGAAGCCATAGGTCATCGCCGCCGTACACACCTGCACGTTGCCCGCGCCCAACGCCATGAACTCCGCCGCATCGCGCCAGGTGGTGATGCCACCAATACCGGAGATCGGCAGCTTCGCCGTCTCAGGGTTACGCGCAATTTCCGCGACCATGTTAAGCGCAATAGGCTTCACCGCTGGGCCGCAATAGCCGCCGTGGGTGCCTTTGCCATCGATCATCGGCTCCGGGCTCATCGCATCGAGGTTCACATTGGTGATCGAGTTGATCGTGTTGATCAAGCTCACCGCATCCGCACCACCGCGCAGTGCCGCTTCCGCAGGATGCAGGATGTTGGTGATGTTCGGCGTCAGCTTCACAATCACCGGCAGATCGGTGGCCTCTTTACACCAGCGCGCAACCATTTCGATGTAGTCCGGCACCTGCCCCACAGCAGAGCCCATGCCGCGCTCGGCCATGCCATGCGGACAACCAAAGTTCAGCTCAAACCCGTCACAACCGGTTTCCGCGATCATGGGAAGAATGCGTTTCCACTCGTCTTCCTCACACGGCACCATGACCGAGGCGATCAGCGCGTGATCGGGGTAATCCCGCTTCACCCGCGTCATCTCTTCGAGGTTCACGTCCAGCGGACGATCAGTGATCAGCTCGATGTTGTTCAAGCCAAGCAACCGACGGTCTGCACCGTGGATCGCCCCGTAGCGCGGGCCGTTCACATTGACGACGGGAGGACCTTCCGCGCCCAGGGTTTTCCACACAACGCCACCCCAGCCCGCTTCAAAGGCGCGGCGCACGTTGTATTCCTTGTCCGTTGGCGGCGCCGAGGCGAGCCAGAACGGGTTTGGGGATTTGATCCCTACAAAATCACTTTCGAGATTGGCCATATGCTTATCTCCCCTTACGCCGACAGTTTGGCGTGAATGTCTTCGGCCGCGTCGCGACCCTCAGCCACCGCAGTCACGGTCAGATCATCGCCGCCCGTGGCACAGTCGCCACCAGCCCAGATGCCCGCAACAGACGTGCGCCCGGAGTCATCCACTTTGATCTTGCCCCACTCCAGCTCCGGCAGGCCGTCGCCTTCCAGTGTCTGCCCGATGGCTTTGAACACCTGATCCGCTGCCAGACGAATGGTCTGCCCGGTCGGTTTCAGATCATTGTCGGTGTACTCAAACTCGATCTCGCGCACCGCACCGTTGCCAATCACCGATTTGGGCGAGGCATTGGTGATGATCCGCACGCCTTTGGAGGCAGCCAGGTCCTGTTCAAACTCGGACGCGTTCATGCGGTCCTTGCCGCGACGATACACAAGGCTCACGTTGAGCGCGCCCAACAGCTTGGCTTGTACAGCCGCATCCACAGCGGTCATGCCGCCGCCAATCACTACGACATCGCGCCCAATCGCCATTTGACCAAGGTCATCCGCCTGACGCAGTTCTGCAATGAAATCCACCGCATCATCCACGCCATCTTTATCTTCGCCATCCACGCCCAGCGCGTTCACGCCGCCCAGACCAATGCCAAGGAATACCGCGTCAAACTCCGTCTTCAGACCGTCCAGCGACAGCCCGTCGCCCAGTTTCTTGCCGGTCTCAACCGTGATGCCACCAATCTTCAGCAGCCAATCAACCTCGCGCTCGGCAAAGCTCTCAACCGATTTATAAGCCGCAATGCCAAACTCGTTCAGACCACCCGCTTTCGCGCGCGCATCATAAACGGTGACATCATGCCCGTGCATCGCCAGACGGTGTGCCGCGGACAGACCCGCTGGACCCGCGCCCACCACCGCAACTTTCTTGCCGGTGCTGTCGGCTCGGCCAAAAGGGTGCAGCCCCGCATCCACCAGCTTATCAGTGGCATACCGCTGCAACCGGCCAATCTCGACCGGATTGCCCTCAGCAGTTTCGCGCACGCACACCTGCTCACACAGTGTTTCGGTTGGGCACACACGGGCGCACATGCCGCCGAGAATATTCTGATCAAAAATCGTCTTGGCCGCCGCTTCCGGCGTGCCGGTGGCGATCTGACGAATGAACAGAGGAATATCAATGTCTGTCGGACAGGCCGTCATACACGGCGCGTCGTGGCAGAAATAACAACGATCCGCCGCTACCAGGGCTTCGTGATCATCAAAACGAGGGTGCAAATCCCCAAAGTTTTCGGACAGTTCCGCAGCGTCTAAACGCGCTGCCTGAATTCCGTCGCTAAACGGTGTGTTGGACATAAGACCTCCCCATACACCTTGTTGGCTACCCATTCAGGCTTGCATAGGTTTTTTGACCAATCAATAAAAATATTTACCACATGGTCAAAATAACCCCCAAACCTTTATTTTGACTTGCAAAATGCTTTCTGCGCATTTTTTCATCACTCCAAGAAAACCGGTAAATACTTGGCACTCCCCCGGCCTTCGCGCCCCCAGCCCGCCCCGACTTAACTGTGAAATTTTTGTAAAACCCACCATCTAGAAAGATTTATTCTACATTAAGACCTTGTTTTTCCCTGTCATCTTGACCAGATGATATGCGCGCAGTTTCTATTTTCGACCCCCTGCTCCTAACCGGCTCAGCTTTCGATCAAGATACCCGCCGGGTTGTCGCATGATGCGGACGACACAAAAAATGGAGAACGACGATGGCTACTGGCACCGTCAAATGGTTCAACACCACCAAAGGCTTCGGCTTCATTGCACCTGACGAAGGCGGCAACGACGTATTTGTACACATTTCTGCAGTTGAGCGCTCCGGTCTGACCGGTCTCGCAGACAACCAGAAAGTCAGCTACGAGCTGCAAGCTGGCCGTGACGGCCGCGAAAGCGCTGTAGATCTGGCCCTGCTCTAAGCAGCCCTGACACCTGAATTTCGAAAGGCGCCCCCTCGGGCGCCTTTTTTGTTTTCCAACTTTGCCGCCACCCAACTTAGGACGACCTAACTCTCACGTAACTACGGAGCCAAATGCGTCATACCAATGGCCTGCACACGCCCATCTGGTCCAAAGGTCATACCCATATACCAATTCGGGCTCTCATCGGCCTCACCAGCGCAACCAAGAACGCCAAAACGCGCAGCGGTAGCTGCCTCACCTCCAGGCACGCCCCCCAAAACTTTAACAACATCTCCTCGCGCAACCCCCACTGCGATCCCAGAGGGTGTTTCCCAATTGGACGACATGGCTTCCAACCCAATGACCCTGTTCTGAAACACATCAATCTGAAGCCCTTCGGCCGAAATGCGATCTACCGCCACTCCGGCCTCCACCCCTATTTCTACAGGTTCCGGTGATCCAAGCTTACCCAGCTTGCTGAGAGGATCTCCCATTGCCACACCACCAAGCGCAAACTCCGTTTCGGGCAGGCAGTCTTCCTCCATGCCGTTTTGAACTTCTTGCTGCAGCAGCTTTGGGCGGATGACAGGGTACTCTGCCTCCGTCCATGAATGCGACACATCATCCCACTGATATCCTGCGGCTGTTTTGGCGTCATATATTCCGCCACCGAACCCATAGTTGACGCTCGCAGGTTCACATTCAAGCTCGGCCAGCACCAAGCCATCCCGGGCGACCTCGAGCCCACCAAAGTGCCGATCCTCACGCTCCACCTCTTCCTCAGAGAAAGGCCGGTCGAACCCGGCAAAAACTGTATAGCGGTGGCCTTGGTTATAGAACGAAACATTCTCGACAATTGCCCTTCCCACACCCGACCAAGGCTTGAAATCAACGTCTTGAATTGGCACTGAAAGCTCCAAATCCGGCTGCTGCCCCACGGCGCCATAGCGGTAAGTCGCACGGCTTTCATCAAAGCACACAAAAACCTCTGTGTTCCGTCCGGCAATCTCACATGACGCAAAAGGCTCCTGCCCTTCTGGACAATCGGCAATAACCACCGACCCCAAGGAACAAAGCAACACTGCCCCCCAAACAACTCTCAACTGCCTCACGGCATAACCTCCTGAATTAGGTTCTACAAATTTCCAGAAAGTATGGCTTCTAACTGATCTCGCGCTGCCTCTTACCGCAGCCCAAGGCGCCGCGCCGCCTCATGCCCGGCATCCCACGCCAGCATCTCCGGACGCGTGGCGCAAACGCTCGACATTTCCGCATCAAAGCGCGCGTGAAGTTCCTCCGCCGCTGATCCGGAAGGCTGAGTCAAATCAAATCCAGATAGCTCTTCGTCCTGCACATAGCGTTGCATTACCAAGGCAAAGGGCAATTGCTCCTCTGACGGCAAACCAAGCCCTTCCGGGAATTCGCCCTTACGGTGGAAATAGTCCATAGCCGCATCATGATGCGAGGTAATGACTTCCTCATGTCGCTGGCGGAGCGTTGCACAGGACACCCCAACAAGATCTTCATAGCTGTAGATCACCACGGATGGCGGCCGCATCCACAAATACACCACGAGACAAAAAAGAGCCCCAAGCAACACACCCAAAAACTTCACAATTTTCATGCGCCCACCTAGGCGCAGCCTAAGAGATCTGTCAAGAAATCGCCAAACTGCCCCTGCCCCAATCAGAACAGCGCGACCTCGATGTTGCCATTCGCTTCGGCCACTTGGAGGATGCTTCTTAGATGGCCCGCGGCCACACCTTGAGGCCTTCTGTCCTGGCGGCCAGCCCAGTTCACTTCGACCACAACAAAACTCCACATCTCCCAATCAATCTGGCTGATCTGTCGTGCCTGACCGACCATACTTCCCACTAGATCCCCCGGACATACCAACCAGCGCCGTCTACACCAGCGGCCGCACCCTCGCAGCCAAGGTCCGCGCCTTAATCGGCCACCACACCGACACGGTCGACAAAAAGCTGTGAGCAATCATGAGCGATAAGAGCACAACCTCTTGGCGCCAAAAGAAAAAGACGCAGCCCTAAGACTGCGTCTTTTTTCTTTTCCTCTGGGAGGAAAATGGTCGGGACGGCAAGATTCGAACTTGCGACCCCCTGTACCCAAAACAGGTGCGCTACCAGGCTGCGCTACGCCCCGACTTGTGAGGCAGGGTTTACCCCCACTGTTCGAGAATGAAAACCCCCTAACAACGCCAGTTTGCGATTTCTTGTAAAAAATTTATGTGGCGCATTTCGCTGCCTGCGGAGATACCCATCGCCTCCGCCAAACCGCCATTGATTTCAAGAACATAACGCACAGAATTGCCACCGTGTATCGGCGTTTCATCCAAAGGAATGGCGTTGCTGTGGACATGCTGAATCACCCCGTGCTCATCCGCAAACAACATATCGAGGGGAATCAAAGTGTTCCGCATCCAGAAAGACGCAGGTCGTGTGGTCTCATAGATAAACAGCATTCCGGCGCTGCTGGCCATGTGGGGACGATTCATCAATCCCTGAGCCCGCTCGGCCTCGGTATCTGCCACTTCTACGGAGAATCGCGCCTGCCCAAAGTCGCCGCGTATCAGCACGCTGTCTTCGCGGCAGGCGTCTTCTGCTTGGGCGGGCAAGGAGATCATGAACCCTGCCAGCAACCCAAAAATCTTGGCGCCGATCCTACGACCCGCGCCAAGCAATGTTAGTCGTTTTCCAAAACCGCGTTTTCCCACGCCAATACCTCAGTTGCCATGCGACCACGTTTACCGTCGATCACACGCAGCGCCAAGGCTTCGCCCGGCTGCAGGTCAGACAGACCCGACCGGCGCAAAACTTCGATATGCAGGAAAATGTCTTCAGAGCGGCCAAACACATTGGCAAAGCCAAAGCCCTTGCCCTTGTCAAACCACTTCACCCGAGCCGGCTCCAGCGGCGTTGCCCGAATGTCATCAAGGTCCATGCCTTCAAAATCAGACAGAGCAGCCGGAACTTCTGTTTCCGGTGCTTCAATCTTATACACTTCGACTGCCTGTGCGCCGCGTTGTGTCACTTGGACAGCGACATCAATCACAGACCCGTCTGCAACAGAGCTTTGACCGAAATTGCGCAAGACGTTTGCATGCAACAAAATATCCGGTCCGCCGTCGTCAGACACAATAAATCCGAATCCTTTGACCGGATCGAACCATTTCACCACGCCCATCACCTGCGTGACGTCATTTTCTAGAGTACTCAATGCCTCAACCTTAGTTTGTATCATCCCCATGATCTGCGTGACTGTGCTGCATCATGACGACTTCGGCAAGCGCAAAATTTCCATGCTTTTCATGCGCTTGCCTATAAAACTTTTAACTAATTAAGGGTTAAGACGCTGAATTTCCCACTGTTTTTCAGGGGTTTCCCGTGTCCAGCGGAAACGGTCATGTAACCGAAACGCCCCGTCTGCCCAAAATTCAATTTCCGTTGGAGTAAGCCGATATCCGCCCCAAAAAGATGGGCGTTTGGGATGCGTGCCGTGCGTGGCTGTCATTTTTGCCACTTTCGCCATCAAATCTGTCCGAGAATTGAGGGGCTGAGACTGCTCAGAGGCCCAAGCACCGAGCTTACTCTTCAAACTACGCGACTCAAAATATGCATCCGCCTGCGGGCCGTCTTCGCGCTTAACGTGTCCTCTGACCCGAATTTGGCGGCGCAGAGATTTCGAATGCAACACAAAGGACGCTTTGCCCGCGCCATCCAACTCCTGTGCCTTTGCACTGCCGTAATTTGTATAGAACACAAACGCTGCATCCTCCACGTCCTTGAGCAGCACCATACGGGTGTTAGGCATGCCGTCCGCATCCACAGTCGACAGCGCAATGGCGTTTGGGTCATTCGGCTCGCTGTTTTCAGCCGCCGCCAGCCACGCCCGCGCAATTTCAAACGGGTCCTCACCCGCAAAGATCCCAGTTCTCTCACTCATCGCTGTCTCCAAGTGCGTCATTCAAGCCCGTAGGCTAGTCAGTGTTCCGATCCGGCGAAGACCTTGATGCGACAGGGTCAATCGCCTAAACGTCACCCATAACCAAGTGGGACGGAGTTCACCGGATGTCAAATCAACTCATGGCAGGCAAACGTGGCCTGATTATGGGGCTTGCCAACGACAAGTCTATTGCCTGGGGCATTGCCAAAGCCTGCGCCGACGCTGGTGCTGAGCTGGCGTTCTCTTATATGGGCGACGCCTTCAAGAAACGCGTGGTCCCTCTGGCAGAACAGCTCAACGTTGACACTCTGATCGATTGTGATGTCTCCGATGCAGCCTCCATTGACGCCGCCTTTGCCGAGATCGAAGAAAAATGGGGCAAAATCGACTTCATCGTTCACGCCATTGGCTTCTCGGACAAAAACGAGCTGCGAGGCCGCTACGTCGACACATCCAAAGACAACTTCCTGATGACCATGGACATCTCCGTCTATTCCTTCACCGCCGTGATGCAGCGCGCGGAGAAGCTGATGACAGACGGCGGTTCCGCCCTGACACTCACCTACTATGGTGCGGAACAGGTCATGCCGCATTACAACGTCATGGGCGTTGCCAAAGCCGCGCTGGAAGCTTCCGTTAAATATCTCGCTGAAGACCTCGGCAAAGACGGTATCCGCGTGAACGCCATTTCCGCAGGCCCCATCAAAACGCTGGCAGCCTCTGGCATCGGCGATTTCCGCTACATTATGAAGTGGAACGAGTTGAACTCGCCCCTCCGCCGTAATGTCAGCATCGAAGACGTGGGCAACTCCGCGCTTTATCTGCTGTCTGATCTGGGCAGCGGTGTGACCGGCGAAAACCTACACGTGGACGCGGGCTACCACATCGTTGGCATGAAAGCCGTGGATGCACCGGACATCGACGCGGTGGTGGGCCGTAAATGAGCCTCGCCGCCTTCATCGCCGCTGTATCTCTCTGCCTGATGGCCGCCGTCAGCCCCGGCCCTGCCGTGCTCATGGCAGCGCGTGTGGGGTTGCAACAAGGCCTCAAGACCGGTGCAACCTTGTCTGTAGGCATCGGCCTTGGCGCAGTCTTCTGGGCTGCTTCCGCCCTTTTTGGGCTGGCCCTCCTGTTTGAATACGCGCCATTCTTGCTGACCGTTTTAAAAATCGGCGGCGCGGCTTTCCTGATCTGGACCGCCTTCAAAATGTGGCGCGCAGCCGATGAACCGTTGGAGGACACTGCCACGGATGTCGCGGCCTTGACACCCATCGCCGCCCTCCGCCTCGGCATATGGACCCAGCTTGCCAATCCAAAGCCCGCCGTCTTCTTTGGCGCGGTTTTTGTCGGCACCGTGCCCACCGACGCCACTCCGCTGGCGCTGGCGCTCCTGTTGGTTTGCATCTTCCTTGGAGAATTCCTTTGGAACACCTCCGTGGCGCGGCTGTTCTCTCTGGACCGCACCCGCAAAATCTACATCGGCCTGAAACACCTGATTGACCGCGTCTTTGGCGGCCTTCTGGCGGCTCTAGGCGTCAAGATCGCGGCCACCTAGGCCGCGCTCTGATCATGCGCACACTCCTCAAGGCACTCTTCTTTCTGCTCTGCATCACGAGCGCCTTGGGGATGTTCGCACTCTACCGCCCACATTACATTCCGCCCCCGATTAAAGAAGCGATCTGGCCACGCGATGACATCGCAATCGTGCGCGCCCGTCAAACACCTGTGCTGAACGCTGGATTTGCTTCCTACGACACCACCCTTGGTGCGCCGGTTTATATCCGCATTTTCAAAGAGGAACGCGAGCTGGAACTCTGGGTGCAAACGCCCGCTGACACCTACGCCCTCTTCAAAACCTATCCGATCTGCAACCACTCCGGCGACCTCGGCCCCAAGCTCAAAGAGGGAGACCGCCAATCGCCTGAAGGTTTTTACACGGTTACAAAATCCGCTCTGAACCCAAACAGCAGCTACCACCTGTCCTTCAATCTCGGCTTTCCCAATCGGTTTGACCGCGCACAGGACCGCACCGGCAGCTTTCTTATGGTGCATGGCGACTGCGTCTCAGTCGGCTGCTACGCTATGACCGACCCGGCGATTGAAGAGATCTACGTCGCCGTCGAGGCTGCATTGAACGGCGGACAAGCCACTGTGCCCGTACACGCCTTCCCTTTTCACCCAACGACCCAGCGCATGGCGAAAGCCTCTGGCCATCAATGGGAAGCGTTCTGGGAACAACTTGCCCCCGCCTACCATGCCTTTGCAGCTACCGGCCGCCCGCCTCTGATTGCCATGGATGCCGGCAAATACCTGGTCACCGCTTGGTAGGCACGCAAACAGTTTGCGCCGCCTTTGCGTTCTGCTAGAACGGCTGAAATCTGCGACAAAGGGGTGAGTCCACATGAGCGAGCGTCTGCCACACGAAAAAGGCTTCCACATCAGCTGGGATCAAATCCACCGCGACAGCCGCGCGCTGGCATGGCGTTTGGACGGCAAAGGCCCTGATGATGGTGCATGGAAGGCCGTCGTTGCCATCACCCGTGGCGGCATGGCCCCGGCGATGATCGTCAGCCGCGAACTGGACATACGCACCGTCGATACCATCTCCGTGAAATCTTACTACTCCGGTGGCGGCGCGCAGGACAAACAGCGCGAGGCGCAGGTTCTCAAAAGCCCTGACGCCGAGCTCATGGGCGACGGCGAAGGCATCCTGATCGTGGACGATCTGGTGGACTCAGGCAAAACCCTCGAACTTGTGCGCAAACTGTACCCCAAGGCGCATTTTGCCACTGTGTATGCCAAGCCTGCGGGCGAGCCGATGGTCGACACCTTCATCACCGGCGTGAGCCAGGACACCTGGATTTTCTTCCCATGGGATATGGCCTTGCAATACGTCGAGCCTTACCGCGGCACCGATTGATCGCACCGGTTGGTGGGCTTGCCCCACATCACAACCCGCATTCTTCGGACCGCAGCGAGGCGCCTCGCTGCGGTTTTCTTTTGCCCGCTTTTGCCTGAGAGACTGACCAAATGACCCTCACCCGCACCGCCGCCACCTTTGCTCCGCCCGTGATGGAAGCCCGCCGCTGGCTCGACGGCGTGACATTCCCTCCCGAGCGCCCGCTGATCAACGTCAGTCAGGCCGCGCCTGTTGCCGCCCCGCCGGAACCCTTGCTGCGACACATCGCAGACACCGCACTCAACAAGCCAGAGGCCCACCTCTACGGCCCGGTGCTGGGCCTACCTGAGCTGCGCGCCGAAGTGGCCGCGCAATGGTCCGCCGCCTACGCAGGAGAGATCGCCCCTGCGCAAGTCGCCATCACCTCCGGCTGCAACCAGGCCTTCTGCGCCACCCTCACCGCCATCGCTGGGGAAGGTGACGAGGTCATCCTGCCAACACCCTGGTATTTCAATCACAAAATGTGGCTCGACATGCAGGGCGTCACCGCCGTGTCGCTGCCCACCAACGCGCAACTCCTGCCCGACCCAGAGCACGCGGCCGCCCTGATCACAGAGCGCACCCGCGCCATTGTGCTGGTCACCCCCAACAACCCGGGCGGCGTCGAGTACCCGGCAGACCTCGTGCGCACCATGTACGACCTCGCTAAATCCCGTGGCATTAGTCTGATTGTCGATGAAACCTACCGCGATTTCGACAGCCGAACCGGCGCGCCGCATGACCTCTTTGGCGACCCGGATTGGCAAGACACGCTGGTACAACTCTATTCCTTCTCCAAAGCCTACCGCCTCACCGGCCACCGTGTCGGCGCCATGGTCGGCAGCATAGAATTGCTAGCAGAAGCCGAAAAGTTCCTGGACACCGTAACCATCTGCCCCAACCAACTCGGCCAACATGCCGCGCTCTGGGGTATGCAAAATCTCAGCCAATGGCTCGCAGGCGAACGCGCCGAAATCCTCGACCGCCGCGCGGCAATCACCGACAATCTGCCCCTGCTGACGGCCCAAGGCTGGGAGTTGCAGGGCGCAGGCGCTTACTTCGCCTATATGAAGCACCCGTTTGTCCTGCCATCCGACCAACTGGCGCAGCAACTGGTGCAGAGCCACGGCATCTTGACCCTGCCCGGCACCATGTTCACGCCGGAGGGCGATCAGGCGGGCAAAGACACCCTGCGCACAGCCTTTGCCAACGTCGACCGCGCCGGAATCGGCGATCTCTTTGCCCGTCTCGCCACGGTCAAAGCCTGACGCACCCACAACACAGGGGCGACACGCCAATGTGGCTTGCCCCCCCTGCCCCAACCGCGTAGACCTTCGCGGAAGAAACTTGAACGATTACAGGGCGGACATCGGACATGGCGCAAAGCAAAACCTCCAAAACAGCGGTCTGGATTCTTATGGGCTTGCTCATTCTGGGCTTGGGCGGTTTCGGCGCGACCAGCCTCACAGGCACCGTGCGTACCGTCGGCACCGTGGGCGACAAAGACATCTCGGTCGACGACTACGCCCGCGCCCTGCAAGAAGAGCTGCGCGCCCTTGAGGCTCAAACCGGCCAGTCGCTGCCATTTGCGCAGGCACAAGCCTTCGGCATCGACCGCATGGTGCTTTCCCGCCTCTCCACCACCCGCTCGATGGACGCGGAAAACGAGCGCCTTGGCATCTCCATCGGTGACGAAAACCTGCGCGAAGAGCTGATGAACATTCCGTCTTTCCAAGGTCTGGACGGCTCGTTTGATCGTGACGCCTACAGCTACGCAATTGATCAAGCCGGCATGAACGAATCCGAGTTTGAAGACAGCGTGCGCGAAGACACCGCCCGCTCCCTGCTGCAAGGCGCCGTGGTCTCCGGCCTGGTCATGCCAGACATCTACGCCGACACCGTGATCAAATTTGTCGCCGAAGAACGTGACTTCACCTGGTCCAAACTGACTGCGGACAACCTGACCCGCCCGGTCACCGCGCCAACCGAGACCGAAGTCGAAGCTTATTACACCGAAAATCAAGACCGCTTCATGCTGCCCGCCACCCGTCAGATCACCTACGCCTGGCTGTCACCTGAAATGATCATCGATCAGGTCGAGGTGGACGAAACCGCCCTGCAAAACCTCTATGACGAGCGCGACAGCGAGTTTAACCGCCCCGAGCGTCGTCTGGTTGAACGCCTGGCCTTTGCTGACGAAGCCGCTGCACAGGCCGCGATGGATCAGATCGCAGCGGGCACCGCCACCTTCACAAGCCTCGTCGAAGGCCGCGGCCTCTCCCTGTCAGATGTTGACCTGGGCGACGTGACCAAAACAGACCTTGGTGAAGCCGGGGAAGCTGTTTTCCTGACACCAGCCAATGGCATCGCCGGCCCGGCTCCGTCCAACCTTGGACCGGCCCTGTTCCGTGTCAACGGCATCTTGTCCGCACAGACCACCACCTTCGACGAAGCCAAAGAGCTATTGCGCGAAGAACTTGCTGCGGACCGCGCCCGCCGCCTGATCGAAACCCAGATCGGCAACATCGACGACTTGCTCGCCGGTGGCGCCACGCTGGAAGAGCTGGTAGCAGAATCAGATATGGAGCTTGGCACAGTCAACTGGCACCCACTGTCTGAGGATGATCTCGCCGGCTACGAAGGCTTCCGCGAAGTCGCCTCTACTGTGACCGTTGAAGACTTCCCACAAATCGAAGTGCTTGAGGACGGCGGTATCTTTGCCCTGCGCCTGGAAGGAGAAACCCCAAGCCAGCCTGCCCCACTGTCAGATGTGGCAGAAGACGCCGCGGCAGCCATCACCGCCGAACGCGCCACCGAAGCTCTTCAAGCTCTGATCGACACGCTTAAGCCGCGCCTGAATGACGGCACCAGCTTCACCTCCTTTGGCTTCACCGCCAACGAAGAGGTCGAGATGGACCGCGCCGCTTTTGTGCCAAACACACCGCCACAGTTCCTCTCCGAAGTGTTCGAGATGGAAGTGGGCGAACTGCGCACTCTGGACAGCGCGGACGGCCTCATCGTGGTGCGCCTAAACGCCATCACGGAGCCCGCAACCGACGATCCAGAAGTTACGGCGCTGAAGGCTGCGATCACCGCACAGCTGTCCAGCGGCATTTCTCAGGACGTCTTCGCCGCTTATGCGCAGGCGCTGCAAGGCATGTACCCGACACAGATCAATCAACAGGCACTGAACGCGGTGCACGTGAACTTCCAGTAAAGAAAGGCCGCCAAGGTGGACCTGACTCCCTCGTTTGAAGATTTTGCCAAAGCCTATGAGGCCGGTGAAAATCAGGTAGTGTACACGCGGCTCGCCGCCGACCTCGACACCCCGGTGTCGCTCATGCTCAAGCTTACTGGCGCCCACAAGGACGCCTTCATGCTGGAGTCTGTGACCGGTGGCGAAGTGCGTGGACGGTATTCCATCATTGGCATGAAGCCCGATCTGATCTGGCAAACCCACGGCACGGAAAGCCGCATCAACCGCACCGCGCGGTTTGATCCCGAAGGTTTCACACCACAGGAAGGCGATCCGCTCGCCAACCTGCGCGCCCTGATTGCCGAAAGCCGCATTGACCTGCCCGAAGACCTGCCACAGGCCTCCGCCGGTCTGTTTGGCTACCTCGGCTATGACATGATCCGTCTGGTGGAGCATCTGCCCAACATCAACCCGGACCCGCTTGGCCTGCCTGACGCCTGCATGCTGCGCCCCTCTGTGGTCGCCGTGCTGGATGGTGTGAAAGGCGAAGTCACCGTGGTCTCCCCGGCATGGGTCAGCGACGGCCAATCAGCCCGCGCCGCCTATGCGCAGGCCGCAGAACGCGTGATGGACGCCGTGCGCGATCTCGAACGCGCCATGCCACAGGCCGCGCGTGATCTGGGCGACGCACATGAAGTCTCCCCGCCAGTCTCCAACTTCACCAAAGACGGCTACTTGGCCGCTGTGGAGAAGGCCAAAGAGTACATCAAAGCAGGCGACATTTTCCAAGTCGTGCCCGCCCAACGCTGGACGCAAGACTTCCCGCAACCCCCGTTTGCGCTCTACCGGAGCCTGCGCCGCACCAACCCCTCGCCGTTTATGTTCTACTTCAACTTCGGCGGCTTTCAGGTGGTCGGCGCAAGCCCGGAAATCCTCGTGCGGGTTTTTGGCGACGAAGTCACCATCCGCCCGATCGCAGGCACCCGCCCCCGTGGCGCCACGCCTGAAGAGGACAAAGCCCTCGAAGAAGACCTGCTGGCGGACAAAAAAGAACTCGCTGAGCACCTCATGCTTTTGGATCTGGGCCGGAACGATACAGGCCGCGTCTCCAAGATCGGCACCGTGCGTCCAACCGAGAAATTCATCATCGAGCGCTACAGTCACGTGATGCACATTGTTTCCAACGTCGTCGGCGAACTCGCCGAAGACAAAGACGCTTTGGATGCTTTCTTTGCGGGTATGCCAGCAGGCACGGTGTCCGGCGCGCCCAAAGTGCGCGCGATGGAAATCATCGATGAACTGGAGCCTGAGAAACGTGGCATCTACGGCGGTGGCGTGGGCTACTTCAGCTCCGGTGGCGACATGGACATCTGTATCGCACTGCGCACGGCGATCGTGAAAGATCAAAAGCTCTACATTCAGGCGGGCGGCGGCGTTGTCTACGACAGCGACCCCGAGGCCGAATACATGGAGACCGTGCACAAATCCAACGCCATCCGCCGCGCTGCCGCCGACGCCGCGCGGTTCACCGGCAACGGGAATTCGTGAGCGACACCTCCGACACGACAGCTCTTGGCACCGTGACCCCCTATTTCACGGTGCCGGACGCCGAAGTGTTTATCCATTTCGCGCAATCCACTTTTGACGCCGAGATTATCAAAGAAGACCGCTACGACAACGGCGTAATCCAGCACGCTCGTCTGCGTATCGGCCCTTCCGTTCTGATGCTCAATCAGGCCACGGACACCTACCCCGCTAACGCCTCCCAAATGCACATTCAGGTCGCCGACGTAGCTGCGACCTACGCCCGCGCATTAAAGCTTGGGGCAACCTCGATCATGGAGCCAAACCTGCGCCCTCACGGCGATCACATGGCGGGCATCGTTGATCCCAGCGGCAACACTTGGTGGATCGCCAGCGCCGCCCCCTCTTAGAAGCGCTGCAACGCCCTGTGCGTTAATGCTTTTGCGCTCCCAAACGCACCTCCGTAAAACAGTCACGATACAGACGTAATGCCGACGTGGATTTTGCCTCGAGAGCCGAGAGTTATTGCGCAGACATTTGTCCATGTCGTAAAAATTTGTCCACTCGGTCAAATCGCTGTTACACTCGCTGCATTATTCCCAAAACAAACCCGCTTTGGCCCCAGCCATGCGGGCAATAGCTATTACAACAGAGAGCACCAAAATGGCCCAATTTACCCTGTCCCGCCGCCACTTCCTGGCCTCCACCGCTGGCTTCATCGCCCTGCACCCGTTCTCGGCAAATGCTGCACAAAATCAAGCACATCTGCGGATCATGGAGACTACCGACCTGCATGTGCACGTCTTCCCGTATGACTATTATGCCGACAAGCCCCGCGACACCGTTGGCCTCTCCCGCACCGCCTCTCTGATCAAAAACATCCGTGATGAGGCCACCAATTCGATGCTGATCGACAACGGCGACTTCCTGCAGGGCAACCCAATGGGCGACTACATCGCCTATGAGCGCGGCATGAAAGAAGGCGACATGCACCCGATCATCACCGCGATGAACGCTGTGGGCTATGACGCCGCCACAATCGGCAACCACGAATTCAACTACGGCATTGATTTCCTGATGAAATCCATGGCCGGTGCGGACTTCGAAACCGTGCTCTCCAACATCTCTTTGGAGCAAGGCGGCAATGCGCGCGAAGACAAAACCCTGTTCAAACCTTACTCCATTCTGGAGCGTGAACTCACCGACGGCGCGGGTGAGAAACACTTGATTAAGGTTGGTGTGATTGGCTTTACCCCTCCGCAAGTCATGAACTGGGACCGCCGTCATCTCGAAGGCAACGTCCAAGCACGTGACATTGTCGAAACCGCCAAAGCCTTCGTGCCACAGATGAAAGAAGAAGGCGCCGACATCATCATCGCGCTTAGCCACTCCGGCATCGGCGCGGCAGACCACTCCGACGGCATGGAAAACGCCTCCGTGCCGCTCGCAGCAGTGGACGGCATCGACGCCGTCCTGACCGGCCACCACCACCGCGTCTTCCCCTCCTCCGCCTATGACGGCATGGCAGGCGTAGACGTAGCAAACGGCACCATAATGGGCAAACCCGCGGCCATGGGCGGCTTCTGGGGTTCCCACATGGGTCTCATCGACTTGATGCTGGAACGCTCTGGAAACGAATGGAAAATTGTCTCTCACAGCACCGAGGCGCGCCCAATCTCCAAGCGCAACGAGGACCGCTCCATCACTGCGTTGGTGGAAGACCAGCAGAACGTTCTGGACAGTGTTCAGCAAGAGCACGACGAAACCCTAGCCTACGTCAGACGTGCCGTGGGCAAAACCGACGCGCCACTGCACAGCTACTTCGCACTGGTGGCTGATGACCCATCGGTGCAAGTCGTCTCGATCGCACAGCTTTGGTACATCGAGCAGATGATGAAAGGCACCGAACACGAAGGCCTGCCCATCCTCTCCGCCGCGGCCCCATTCAAAGCCGGTGGCCGTGGTGGTCCGGAGTACTACACCGACGTGGCCAAAGGCGACGTGGCGATCAAAAACGTCTCCGACCTCTACCTCTACCCCAACACCGTCCGCGCCGTACGCGTGACCGGTCAGGAGGTCAAAGACTGGCTGGAACGCTCCGCAGGCATCTTCAATCAGGTAGAAACCGGCAAAGCCGATCAGGTGCTTCTGAACCCTGAATTCCCGTCCTACAACTTCGACGTTATGGACGGTGTGACTTACGAAATCGACCTGTCCCAACCGTCCAAGTTCGACCCGAAAGGCAACATGATCAACGCCGATGCAAACCGCATCTCCAACCTGATGTTTGACGGCAAGCCATTGGACATGAACGCGGAATTCATCATCGCCACCAACAACTACCGCGCTGGCGGCGGCGGCAAGTTCCCGGGTGCCATGGGCGATACCATTGTGTTTGAAGGCCCAGACACCAACCGCGACGTGATCGTGCGCTACATCGTGGAAAAAGGCACAATCAGCCCCCGCGCCGACGCCAACTGGACTTTCGCGCCGCTGCCCGGCACCTCTGTGCTGTTTGATACCGGCCCCAAGGCGGCCGACTATAGTGACAGCATCGAAGGCGTCTCTATCGAGGCCGCTGGCGAAGGCCCAGACGGGTTCGCCCGTTTCCGTATCCAGCTGTAAGCACTGCGACAAAACAGAAAAAGGCCGGGGATTTCCTCGGCCTTTTTACGCCTGTACATGCCTAGCGCGCTTAAGACGCCTCTCTCTTTTGTGCCGCAGACCGGATGAGCGCACGCAAATAGTCAGCCTCGCGCACATTCTCAAACTCCACAGGAGTGGTGGTCCAAGTACTCAGAGCCAATGGGCGCAGCCTCGCACGTTCGTCAAACACATGATCAGGCAATGCGTTGCGGTTCCTTTCCTTGTCAAAAAGCGTTCCCACACGAAGCGACGCATAGGGGTGATTTTTGCGGATCGAGTAGGGAAATTCGACGGAATGGCGACACGAAACTACGTAAACATCACCGTCACGGAACAAGCCTTTTTGCGCCCGAACAACAATGGCCCTGCGATCCGTCACAAAGTACGCCAAGTTGGACAGCAACATTTTCCGATCCAGCGCATTGGTCACCAAAAAGCAAACGAGCATGGCAATGACTATGAGAAAAGCCCAAGCCGCGCGCATCGAATTTCCATGCCCCTGAGGCACAAATGGCAGGGTCAAAAGCATTGCCACGGCCCCAACCGCGATGCAGATCACTACGATCTTTTCGTTTTGCCGCAACTCAAAAAGCTTGCGTCCGTAGTCCGGCGCGCCTGACCAAAGCACGCGTTCTTCTAACTCGAGAAGCTCTTCCAACTTTGGGCTGTCCAGATATAAAACGCTAGCGTTAAACATGATTCTTGAAGTATTGAATCACCTATTGTGTGTCCATGTAGATTTCTTTTCTCCTTTAAATCAAGGCGATCAATCGCAAATCCTCGACCGTACAGAGTATTTTGGCGCTTGCCCTGTCTCAAGTCGCTGCGGTCCGTCATTTGGCTTCGGGTATTCCAGCTTAGGCAGACGCAGGCTCTCCGGATCAAGTTCCCGTCTTTGGCAATCCGCAAGCCCTCGGATCTCGACTTGCGTCAGATTCCGCAAGTCAATCAAATGCCCTTCCCTGCGCGCCGCTGAGGAGCGAAATTCCAGGGCTGGGTCCAGCACAAACCATTGTGTCTCGGGGCCGAACGCGTCGGCTTCCCCCTGCCATGTTTCCCCAGAGCCAAACGCAAGTTCAAATCGTCCTGGTGGCACCAACACGCGGAAAAACGTACCGCCGCGGACATAGGCCGCCAACACCGCGTCACCTGTGGACGTGTCTTGAAGTAACAGAAAGTAATCCGCGCCTGTATTGGTTTTGATCTGCAATGGGTTGGTCGCGGGCAACCCGGAGCGGTTCCACATCAGCCCCTGCGGCCGCTCCTCAGCAAATGCAAGCAGTGCAGATACGGCAAGTGCTAAAACAGTCAGAACCCATTTCATGGCTCAATGCTACTCCAGCTTTGGCACAAACAAAAAGGGCCGGAGAAACCTCCAGCCCTTCTCTTTGTTCACAGAGACTTAAGCTGCCTTACCGGGCTCTGCTTTGCGGTTGGTTCCTTTCACCCACTCACGCAATTGCTGCAGCAACACGTAGAGGATCGGAATAAGAATGACGCCAATCACGGTTGCGGCCAACATGCCGCCAAACACGGCAACACCAATGGCCTTCTGGCTGGCTGCGCCAGCGCCATTTGCCGCCAACAGTGGCACCACACCCAACAGGAAGGACAGCGCCGTCATCATCACCGCGCGGAAACGCTGGCTGGCGGCCTCGATAGCAGCTTCCTTGATGCTCAAGCCAGCCGCCCGCCGCTCCATCGCAAATTCCACGATGAGAATGGCGTTTTTGGAGGCCAAACCAATCAGCATGATCATCCCGATCTGGGTGTAGAGGTTCACATCTCCACCCGACACAAGCACCGCAGCCAGCGCACCAAACAGCGCCACCGTAACCGAAAGCAGAATACCCAACGGCATGGTCCAACTCTCATACTGCGCAACAAGGAACAGATAGGCAAAAACCACCGCCATGATCAGAATAATCACAACAAGCCCGCTTCCGGACTGCTGTTGCTGCGCCGTACCAGTCCATTCAAAGCTATATCCTGGCGGCAGAGCGTTGGCTGCTTCTTCTTCCAGTACACGGATTGCATCACCGGTGGATAGACCCTCTTTTGGAATACCAGTAACAGTCGCGGAGCGGAACATATTGTACCGGTTCAGTGCGACAGGCCCCAGCTCATTGCGCACCGTCACAAGTGTGCCCATTGGAACCATTTCGCCGCTCTGCGACCGGACGTATAGCGAATTGATGTCCTCTACTTGAGCGCGGAACTCGCCATCAGCCTGAATCATCACGCGATAGACTCGACCAAACAAGTTGAAGTCGTTCACATAGATCGACCCCATATAGCCCTGCAGCGTTGTAAAGACGTCTGAGATCGACACATTAAGCGACTTCGCCTTTTCCCGATCCAGATCGACATAGACCTTTGGAACGTTGGCACGGAAGGTCGAGTAACTCTGCGCAATCTCTGCCCGTTGGTTGGCCGCATAGACCAGCGATCCAACTGCTGCAGCCAAATCCTGCGCGGTACCCCCGCCGGTCTGCTGGACCTTCATTTCCACGCCCGCACTCAGGCCGAGGCCAGAAATTGGCGGCGGATTAAAGGCAATCACACTTGCGGAAATCTCCTGATTGGCAATGCCGTAAACCGTCGCAAGAATACCATCCGCGCTTAGTTCGTCAGTCTGACGTTCGTCCCATGGCTCCAGATTCAGAATGATCATTGCCCCGTTTGACCCTGATCCGGTCAATAGGCTAAATCCGTTCACCAGAACGGAACCTGCCACGCCTGGGATCTCCATCAACTGCTCGTTCAGCCGTGAACTGACCTTCTCAGTCCGCTCTAACGACGCAGCATCTGGCAATTGCACATCCACAAACAAGGTGCCGTTGTCTTCCAGCGGGATAAAGCCCGCCGGGATCGTCTTCATCAACGTACCAGAGCCCGCCATCATTGCGCCAATGACCACCAGCGCCAGGATCGGCACACGTACAAAGCGCCGCACAATTCCAACATAGAAGCTCCGGGAGCCATCAACGCCTTTCTCAAACGTCGCCATCAGGCCTTTGGGGCCACCCGGATCGCGCGGTTTCAGGATCAAGGAACACAGCGCCGGTGAAAGCGTCAGAGCGTTGATTGAAGAAATCACCACTGCGGTGGAGATGGTCACGGCAAACTGCGTGTACAACCGCCCGGTGATGCCGGGCATAAAGGTCACGGGCACAAACACCGCCAGCAACACCAACGTGGTTGCAATCACCGGCCCTGTGATCTGCCCCATCGCCTTGCGCGTGGCGTCAGGAGCCGAAAGCCCCTCTTCCGCAATAATGCGCTCCACGTTTTCCACCACAACAATCGCGTCATCCACAACGATCCCAATTGCCAGCACTAGCGCGAACAAAGAAATCGTGTTGAGCGACATGCCAAACAACAACAGGAAGGCAAACGCGCCGATCAAAGACACTGGAATGGCCACCGCCGGTATAACCGTGGCCCGCACATTGCCGAGGAAGATAAACACGACCGAGATCACAAGGATAAACGTGAGGATCAGGGTGGAGACCACATCGCTCAATGACTGTTCCACAAACAGCGTGCTGTCGTATGGCACGTCGTAAACCACGTCATCCGGGAAGGCCAAAGCCAGCCGTTCCATCTCCGCATTCACTTTCTCTGCCACCGCCAAGGCATTTTCCCCCGGCGCCTGATAGATCGCCAATACCGTCGCAGGATTGCCGTCCGCCCGACCAGACGCGTTGTAGTAGTTCGCGCCAAGTTCGACCCGCGCAACGTCTTTCATGCGCACAATGCTACCCGCCTCACCGGTGCGCAGCACAATCTGTTCAAACTCCTTCACCGTGGTCAGACGGCCTTTGGATTTGATGGTGTATTGAAACTGCTGCCCTGTGGGGATCGGCGGAGTACCAATTTGACCTGCGGAGACCTCAAGGTTCTGCTCACGAATGGCCGCAACCAGATCGCCTGGTGTCAGCCCCAACCCTGCCATTCGGTCCGGATCCATCCACATCCGCATAGAGTATTCAAAGTTGGTCATCACGTCAGCTTTGCCCACGCCTTTCACACGCGCCAGCGCGTCACGCAGGTTGATCGAGGCATAGTTGGACAAAAACACCTCGTCATAGGTCCCGTTTGGCGACGCCAGATTGACAATCATCAGCATGTTGGTGGAAGACTTCTGCGTCACCACCCCGCTGTTGGTCACCTCGGTTGGCAGCGACGACGTCGCCTGCG
Source organism: Shimia sp. (assembly GCA_024224295.1). Lineage (GTDB taxonomy): Bacteria > Pseudomonadota > Alphaproteobacteria > Rhodobacterales > Rhodobacteraceae > Shimia. The sequence goes on from JAAENN010000020.1 coordinate 37,669, forward strand.
CCACGCGGTTCTGCACGTTTACCGATGCAATGTCCGGGTCCGTGCCCACTTCAAAGGTCACAGACAGGTTGTAGGAGCCGGTATCAGTGCTGTCAGACGACATATAGATCATGTCGTCCACACCGTTGACCTGTGCCTCGATCGGTGCGGCAACGGTGTTCTCCACCGTTTCAGAGTTTGCACCGGTGTAGTTTGCGGAAACGGTCACCACTGGCGGCGTTATATCCGGGAATTGCTCCACTGGGAGCGCATTATACCCGATGAACCCCATGATGGAGAGCACCAGAGAAATCACAAACGCCGTTTTAGGGCGCCGGATGAAGATCGCTGAAAACACGGGTTACTGCTCCTCTGTCGGCTGACCGGCCAGTACCGCATCAACGGTCACTCCCGGACGCACGCGCTGGAGACCTTCAACAATCACGGCCTCGCCTTCTCGCATGCCGTCCTCAACCACCACTGTGGTTTCTACTTGACGGCCAAGGGTGACATAGCGCTGCTCCACGGTCTGCTGTTGCCCAACCACCAACACAAAGTCGCCGCGCTGGTCACGCTGCACAGCGGCCTGCGGGATCATCAACACTTGGCTTGGCGCTGCGCTTGCGATGCGGAGGTTCAAAAAAGCCCCATCCAGCAGCAACCCACGTTCATTTGCAAACTCCGCCCGCAAAGTGATGGTGCCGGTTGACGGGTTGATCCGGTTGTCAACAAAGACCACCTGTCCTTCTTCATCCAGTTCATCGCCATTAGGAAGGATTGCATAGACTTTTGGCGCTTTTTCTCGATCCGACAGTTCCTGCAACTCGGCTTCGTGATGCTCCATCACTTCGACCAACTGCTTCTCAGTTAGCGAGAATTCCACAAAAATCGGCGCTGTTCGAACAATATTGATCAGATAGGTGGTAGTCGGCCCAACCAATTCGCCAACACTCACGTTGGACCGCCCAATGCGCCCGTCAAAAGGTGCGTGAATTTTAGTGTAGTCCAGATCCAGCTGCGCCTGTGCGATGGCTGCTTTAGCAATTGACACCTGCGCTTTCGCGACTTCGTTGTTAGCCACGGCGACATCACGATCCGCCTCGGTGCCCACGTCGCGCTCAAACAGCTCGGTCTTCCGCACCAGTTCCACCTCAGTCAGGCGAAGATTGGCCTCGGCCTGTGCAAGATCCGCTTGCCGCGCGTCGACCGCGGCCTGATAAACCTCCGGTTCGATCTCAAACAACAGGTCACCACCCGAAACCTCATCCCCATCCAGACCATGGATTTTTTCGACAAACCCACTCACGCGGGCGACAAGATCCACCTTATCAACTGCTTCGCCTTTACCGATGAAAACTACTTCATCTACCAACTCGTCGGTGTAAGCTGCAGCAATCGCCACTTTGGGGGCGGGCGCATCCTGCGCCGCAGCGCTAGTGGCCAATAAACTGACCGAGAGCATAGCCGCTGACAGTGGGGTAAAAATCGGAAACTTCATGGTGTCTTATCCCAATAGCTTGGAGATCATGGCCAAACGGTGCGGCGGTGATCACATGATAATTTGTACCATAGAAACATGGCACACCTCAGGCGGCAAGCTTGGGTTAACCACAAATGCCAAGCATCTGTCAGAAAAAGCAAAAACGCGCCGACGAAGTGCGCGCTTTTTAGGGTCTTATCTGGATCGAGTTGATTAGTCGTTGTCGTAATAGGCTGGTGGATCATCATAGATCGCCCAGCCAAACTCCCCTTCAGAACCCGGCAACTCCTCCGGCTTCATCTTTGCCTGAATGTAGGTCTTGGCGACAAAATGCGCACTAACGGGCGCGGTCAGGAACAGGAAAATGGTGATCAACAGCTCATGGAACGACAAGGTGCCTTTCACCAGCAGGAAATACAGCATCGACGCAATCAACACACCTCCAACCCCAAGCGTGGTCGCCTTGGTAGGGGCGTGCAGCCGCTGCATAGTGTCTTTAAGTTTGAGCATGCCAAAGCTGCCCACAAGGCCAAAAACACCGGCCAGCACGATGAAGAAGGACACAAGGATTTCTACAAACATCTGTCTCTCCCTTATTCGATTATGTCGCCGCGCAGCACAAAGCGGCAATAGGCAACCGTGGACACAAAGCCAACCATCGCCACCAACATGGAGGCTTCGTAGTAGATCGCCGTCCCCTTGTGCACACCATAGAGGATCAAAAGCGCAATCGCGTTGATCACAATTGTGTCCAACGCCAAAATCCGATCCGCCGCAGTAGGCCCCTTAGCGATGCGCCAGAGGCACATCAACATGCCGAGTCCAAAGCAGGCAAAGCCAAAATAGAGAGCCATCGTGATCATGAGAAAATCTCCTTCAACCGGCGCTCGTAGCGGTGTTTGATCTCATCGCGCACAGCATCTGGATCTTCACAATCCAGACAATGCACAAGCACACTACTGCCATCTGCGGACAACATCGCCGAAACCGTTCCCGGTGTCATTGTGATGGTGCCTGCCAAAACGGTGATCGCCTCAGGTGAGGTTACCTCGAGCGGCACCGTGACCCATTTTGCGTTGATATCCTTGTTGCGCTTGAACAGGATAATCGCAGCCACGTGAAAGTTCGCGACGACAATATCCCAAAGTACCACCAGCACGTATTCCACCACTTTGAAGTAGTTCTTGATGCGCGGACGGCCCGGCCAATAGGGCGCGGTCAAGATGGGCACAATCACCCCAAAGATTGCCCCCAAAAGCACGTTGCCCACCGTGACCTTGTTGACCAGCATCAGCCAAATCACCAAGAGCGTCAGGCTCAAAATCGGGTGTGGTAGAAGTTTCCTCATTTCAGATCTTCCCCATTCTGTCCAAGCACCGCCTCAACGTAGGCCGACACATCAAACAACTGTGCTGAGGTTTGCTCAAGATAGCCCATCACCGGCCCTGAAAACACCGCCAGCAAAGCTAGTGCCGCCAAAGACAGGCTGACGCCAGTCAGCGCATTCACACCAATCGGTGCTGCGCCTTCCGGCTCCTCCGCCTCAGGATCGGCCAAGGCTGTGGCTTTCCAAAACACCACGCTGCCAGCGCGCGCAAAGCCCACAATGGTTACCAGAGAGCCAATCAGGATCGCCGCCCATGCGGTGGCCATCCACGGCATGTCGCGCACGCCATCCAACACCAACAGCTTGCCCAAGAACCCGCTCAGAGGCGGCATCCCCGTCACGCCTATGGCACCGGCAAAGAAGAACGCTGCAAACAGTCCGTTCTGATAGATCGGCGGCTGCGCGCTCAAGGCGTCGCTGCCCCGCCGTGTCACCACCAGATCCGCAAGCAGAAACAGCACCGCAGCCGCAAAGGTCGAGTGCAGTAGGTAATAGAGCCCTGCCCCAATCGCCTCAGGTGTAAACGCCGCCACTGCGAGCAACAACGTCCCCATGGAGCCAACCACCGCGAAGGACAGCATCGGCATCAAGCGCCGTGCGCCCAAAACGCCAATGGCGCCCACAGCAAGGGTGATCACCGCCGCTGGCATCACCCAGCTGCCAATCAGCCCGTCCACCGCAGCAACATCCGGCCCAAACACCAGCGTGTAGAACCGGATGATCGCATAGGCGCCCACTTTGGTCATGATCGCAAACAGCGCCGCCACCGGCGCAGGTGCATTGGCATAAGTTGCAGGCAACCAGAACTGCACCGGGAACAACGCCGCTTTTATGGCAAACACCATCAACAACAACACCGCCGACACCCTCAGAATGGCCGCCTCTTCCACCGGAAGTTCCCGCACTTTCACTGCCAGATCCGCGAGGTTCAATGTGCCGGTTGAGGCATAGAGCGCTCCAAGCGCAAACAGGAACAGCGTGGAGCCTGCAAGGTTCATCACCACATACTGCAGACCTGCCTTAAGCCGTACCTTGCCGCCGCCATGGATCATCAAACCGTAGGAGGCAATCAGCAGCACTTCAAAGAACACAAACAGGTTGAACGCGTCGCCGGTCAGGAAGGCACCACAAACGCCCATCAGTTGAAACTGGAACAGCGCGTGGAAGTGTCGCCCGCGATTGTCCCACTCTGTCGCAATCGCATGCCACAACACAATCAACGCTAAAACTGAAGTCAGTAGAACCATCATCGCCGACAGGCGATCGAGCACCAGCACAATGCCAAAGGGGGCAGGCCAATCGCCTAGGTAGTAAACGTGTGTGTCTCCATCCGCGACAATCGCCAGAAGACCCAAAGAGATCGCAGCCAATGCAACAGCGCCCGCCACCGACGCATAGCGCGCCAACTTGATGTCGTGCCGCATCACATAGGCAATCACTGGCGCCAGCAGCGCTGGCAACACAACAGGGGCAATAATCCAGTGGTTCATACGCCCTGCCCCTCTGTGCTCTCCGCGTCGTCATCAGCCTCGGTAAGGTTGATCTCGTCGCTGTCCGCCTCAAGATAGGCACCGAGCGCGATCATCACCAAGACCGCCGTCATGCCAAAGCTGATCACAATCGCGGTCAGCACCAAGGCCTGCGGCAGCGGGTCAGAATAGCTGACATCAGCATATTTGTTCAGGATCGGCGGCGCGTTCACCGCCAGGCGTCCAGTGGCAAACAGGAACACGTTTACCGCGTAAGACAGCAACGCCATCCCAAGGATCACAGGAAAGGCCCGCAGGCGCAGGATCAGGTAAATCCCCCCCGCCGTCAGCACGCCAATGGCACTGGCTACAATCATCTCCATGTCATTGGCCCTCCTTCAGTTCTTGCGCGTCCGCGCCATCCTCAGGCGCCTCAGACGGATCATGATCCATGGGCGTCACGTTGATGGTTTCCCCGGCAAACCGCGCGATCCGCGACAGGCTGTACAGCATCAGCATCACCGCGCCCAAAACAGCCAGGAACACGCCCAAATCAAACGCCATTGCCGTGGCCCACTCAAACTCCTCGATGGGTGGGAAATGCAGATAGCCATAAGCGCTGGTGAGGAACGGTTTGCCCGCCAGCCACGCGCCCACACCGGTCAATCCAGCAATGATCACGCCCCAGCCAATCATCGAGTGATACTCAATCCGCTGTCGTAACTGCGCCCAGGCAAAGCCCGAGGCCATATATTGCATCAGCAAGGCAATGGAGATCACCAGACCAGCGACAAAGCCGCCGCCCGGCTGGTTGTGACCGCGCAGGAAGATGTAGAGCCCAACCATCACCGCTATCGGCAACATGGCACGGGTTGCCACTACCATCATCAGTGGGTGACGGTCACGCGACCGATCTGGCGAAAACGCGCGATCGCGCAAACGTTTCGCCGCCGGCCCACGCAACAGCGCGTCCATCAACGCAAAGATCGTAAGACCAGCAATGCCCAGCACAATGATCTCGCCGTAGGTATCGTAGCCCCGGAAATCCACGAGGATCACGTTCACCACATTGGTACCACCGCCGCCTTTGTAAGAGTTGGCGAGGTGATAGGCGGAAATGCTGTCCACATCCCGGGTCAAGAAAGCCATCGCTAAGGCCGCAACGGCGCCACCTCCCGCTATTGCCACAACCGCGTCGCGTAAACGCTTGCCATTGCTGCTTTCTGCCGGTGTGTCCTTGGGCAGGAAGTAAAGCGCCAAGAGCAGCAGCATGATGGTTACAGTCTCAACCGAAATCTGCGTCAGTGCGAGATCCGGCGCCGAGAGGTATACAAAGCCCCCCGAAATTACGAGACCAATGATCGAGATAAACACCAAGGAGCGAAAGCGACGGCGGTGCTGACTTACGACCAAGAAGGTCGCAACGACCAACGACAGCCAGCCGACCCAAACCAATGGCGGAACCGGCAAGATCTCCCGCGTTGGCGCGCCAATACCTCCGGTGAAATATGCGTGCGCGCCCACCCCAACAGCCGCCAACACCAACAACGCTAGATATCGGCTCATCACGCCATTATGGGTGCCACGGGCAAAAGCTTTGGCCATCGCCACACAGCCTTCCATGATAGCATCAAAGATCGCTTTTGCCTCAGGCCGCGGTACGCGCAGCCAGAGCGCGTCCAGCTTGCCATGAATGGCCAGAAGGACACCGCCAACGGCAAAGGCCACAACAGACATCCAAAGCGCTGGCGTCACACCATGCCACAGCTTCAGATGTGGGTGCGTGTCCAATCCGGTCACGGCGTTGGCTGCCACGGTCACCAGTGGCTCCGCCAAAAACGGCATCGCACCAATCGCAACCACCAGCACCGTCAGCAACGCAGGCGCGGCATAAAGCCCAAAAGGCGGATCATGCGGCGTAGATGGATAATCGTCGCGCACCGGCCCGCCAAACACGTGGAAAATAAATCGGAAGGAGTAAGCCACAGAAAAACAAGCACCCAAAGTTGCCAAAACGGGCACAATCCAAGGGTTGTTGTACCAGACCGTATGAGCCGCCTCCTCAAGCATCATCTCTTTGGAAATGAACCCATTTAGCGGAATAGTGCCCGCCATCGACAGGGCTGTTATGGTACCAATAATCGCCGTAATCGGCATCAGCTTTGCCAGACCACCCAACCGCTTTACGTCGCGCGTGTGCGCCTCATGGTCGACAATCCCGGCGGTCATAAACAACGCCGCCTTGAAAGTCAGATGGTTGATGATGTGGAACACCGCCGCGATCACCGCCGCCTTGGTCCCAAAACCCAACAGCATGGTCAGCAGGCCAAGATGGCTCACCGTAGAAAACGCCAGCAAGCCTTTGAGATCATCTTTAAACAGCGCGATCACCGCGCCCAACACCATAGTGATCAGACCCGTGGTCGCCACGATATAGAACCAAGGGTCCGTACCAGCGAGAACAGGCCACATCCGTGCCATCAGAAACACACCGGCTTTCACCATCGTGGCAGAATGCAAGTACGCGGACACTGGGGTTGGCGCGGCCATCGCATGTGGCAGCCAGAAGTGGAACGGGAACTGGGCGGACTTTGTGAATGCCCCAATCAAGATCAGGATCAACGCGGGCATATACCACTCGCTCGCCTTGATCACATCCCCCTGCGCCAAAATGTCGGTCAGGTTATAGCTGCCAACGATATTCCCAAGGATCAGCATGCCGCCGATCATCGCCAAGCCACCCGCGCCGGTCACGGTCAACGCCATACGCGCGCCCTGGCGACCTTCCGGCAGGTGCTTCCAATAGCCGATCAACAGGAAGGACGAGAGACTGGTCAGCTCCCAGAAGATCAGCAAAAGCAGGATGTTGTCGGACAGAACAATGCCCAGCATCGCGCCTTGGAAGAGCAATAGATAGGTGTAGAACTGCCCCATTGGATCTTTGGCGGACAAGTAAAACCGCGCATATAGAATGATCAGCAGGCCAACTCCAAGGATCATCCCCGCAAACAGCAGCCCCAGACCATCCAAAAAAAAGCTCGCAGAGAGACCCAGCTGCGGCAGCCAGTCAATAGTCGTACTGACCACTTCCCCGCGCATCACTGCAGGGGCTTGAGTGGCCAATAGTAACAGCGCCAAAACTGTCGGAACGGCAGTAAATGAGGCACAGGCGTTGCGCCCAGCTCGGATCATAACCCCCGGCGCCAATGCGCCAAGGAAAGGTAAAATGGCAATTATTGCCAGAATACTGCCGTCGTTCATCGGCGCCCTCCCATTCGTTGCCTCAGACTGATAAGCATCCGCCCCCCCTAAAACAACCGGCGCATACCCAAAATACCTTAGAAAAACTCCAAGTTTTGGGCCGTTTGTGCGCAGATGCCGCAGGAGGGCTCAGAATTGCTCCGCCAACAGCTGCAAATCCGGATCATCAGGATTGTAGGTCAGCGCCTGTCGCATGCGCTTTTGGGCTGCCTGACGGCCTTCAACTTGCGCCGTCATTCGGACCAAGCTGCTCCAGGCCTGCGGGTTCTGCGGGTTGAGCCGCACCGCTTCTGACAGTGCAGCAATGGCCGAAGGAATATTACCCGACACCATCGAATAGCCCGCCACCTGCAAGTGCGCCTCGGCAAAATCCATCTGGTTCTGCATCACAGTGCCAAACTCACGATAGGCTTGCCCCAACGCAGACCGCAGGCTGTCCGGCAAGCGATTAGGCCGCTGGCTCATGATTGCCCGCGCTGCCGCCAGTCGCACTGCCCGCACCTCATCCTGCAAACCTTTCAATAGGTACGGCGCTGTCGCCACCACCGCCCGCGCCCGCAAGGCATTCAACGCCCCCACCCGGATTTGCGGGTCGTCGTTGTCTAAGAACGCACCCAACTCTTCCAAATCCAAAGAGGTCGCCCCCGGTCCCAACAACCACAACGCCGTTGCGCGCACCAAATTTGACTGCGCATCATCCTGTGCCACCCCCATCAACTCATTCGCCGCGGCCTGAGGGTTTGCGCGACCTTTGGCCAATACCTCGCCATAATGCGGCTCCAGCCAACGCCCGTCGGGGAACCACTCTTCCACCCTCTTCGCTGCCCACGCGTTGCTCTTTTCATCATGGCAGATAGTGCAAGCATTAGGACTGCCCAACGTATCGCTCAAATCAGGACGCGGCACGCGAAAGCTGTGATCGCGGCGCGGATCCGTGCCCATGTAAACCTTGTCCACCATGTGGCAACTCACACATTGCGCCGCCTCAGTGCCCTCAGGGTGGTTGGTGTGCGCCACATCCTCATAGTCCGCCAACCGTAAGCTCTCAAATTCCGGATTGCCTGCAAGCGAATGGCATTGGGTGCAAACCGCGTTGCCCTCTGCAACAACCTCCGCCGAATGCGGCGCGTGACAATTGGCGCAGGTCACACCTTTCTGGGACATCTTGGATTGCAGGAACGAGCCGAAAACATAAACCTCATCCAAAATCTGCCCGTCCGCGTGGTACAACCCCGGCCGCAGCATCGCCAGGTTGTAGTTGTCGGCAAAGGCCGCTCCCGGCAGCGGATTGCCATTGCCAAAGCCTTCTCGCCGCGAATGGCAGCCCGCGCATTGTTCCATTGCTTCAGCTGGATCTGACATCGTCGCCGTGAAGCCCCAATCGTCCAAGGACACCGCAAAGCGCTCGGGCTTTGCCCCGTCCACAATGGTCAAATGGGCCGCACCGGGACCGTGGCAAGCTTCACAGCCCACGCCGATTTCAACCTGTTGGCTGGCATATCGCTTGGTCTGAAAGTCGTAATTCTTCTCAAACCCAGTCGAGTGACATTCCGCACAACGACTGTTCCAGTTTTTGTAGACACCGGTCCAATGAAACGCATCTTCGGGCGGTAAGTCCTGATCTGGATAGAGGTGGTACCACCGCTTCTGCTCGACATCCCAAACGACATCAAAACTCTGCAATCGCCCTTTGCCGGTCGACAGGATAGGATGTTCGAGGGGATGCACCCCGCCAACCGAATGCATCTCATAAGTCGCCTCAACGCCATCCTTCTCGTGCACCGTCACAACATAAGTATCGCCATCCTTTTTAAAGGTCGCGCGCATACCATCATGCTCAAAGCTTTCGCCCTCAAAAGCACCAACAAAACTGTCCACCCCAGGCATTCGCCAGGCCTCGCCATGGTGCGAGGTTTTCCATGCGTCATAGGCTTCTGTATGACAGTCCTTACAGGCCTCTGACCCGACGTAGGCTGGGACGCCTGCGCCATGCGGCGTCTGCGCATATCCGGCAGTGCCCAGCATCACGCACGCCAGGGCCATGCCGAAAAAAGTCTTAAATGTCATACAGCTGTCTTTCAGTTCTGATGCGTGGAGACCGGATTAAGCGGTGGCAAATCCGGAGTCTTCGTGTCGCGACGATAGCGGGTTTCGTGGTGTTTTCTATGGCAGAGTGTTTTGAGGTGCTGCCAAGCCTGCACTTCCTCGGCTGCGCTGTCATTGCCAAACCGCGCCGCGCCAATCTGCAAGAAGGCTTCTTCAATAGCTTTCTCAACCTCTTGTCCGGCAAGCGGTACCTTCTGCGCCCAACGCAAATAGGCCAGTTTAGCGGCACTCAAATCCCGCCTCTGCAAAGCTGTCTTGAGACCACCGTACGCGTACCCCGCGCTCTGCAACCACCGATCCTGCGCTCTGTGCCAAAACCGGCGCAAAACCGGCACGCCCCAACGCACAAGTGCCCATGCAGAAAGTAACAGCACCGCCAAAGCCGCGCCCCATCGCACTACCTTTTTAACATCCAACGGCTCTGCACTTGGCGCCAAAACCGGTGCGTCCGCTTGCACCTCAATGGCTTCTGCCGAGGCTTCTTCCACTTTGCCAGTCTTAAGGTTGAACCACTGCAAACGCACTGCAGGCAAAGCGCCTGCCACACCGCCTTCCACCACATAAATAGTCTTCTCAACGCGCGAGCCACTCACCACGCTGCGGTTCTCTATCTCTTCCACCAATGGGCTCTCCGGATAGGCCCGCAACCCCGCAAGCCCCTCCTCTGGCGTCACAGAAGGCAAGAACATCGGCGACACGCCGTCGATCTTCACTTCAAGGACCCGCGTAAAACTCGATCCGGCCGCCAGCCCGGAGGTATCCCCCTCAACGGTCTGAGTCAGTGCGAGCTTCTCCGCCGCCACAAACGGATCAAGTCCCTCAGCCCCCTCTGGCACAATACCCGTCACCGTCTGCGCTGGCACCGGCAAAGTCGCCTCCAAAACATCACTCCCCTCAAGCGCGCGATAACGTACCTTCACCTCACCCGCCGGGATCTCAAACGTGCCCGGCACCACTGGCGTGATCTGATAGCGTCGCGAAATCCCGGACCATGTCTCCCCACCAATGCTCTTGCTGGTGGGAGAGCTCGCCTTGGACGGCAGCCGCACCATCAAGTTCGGCGTCTCAAAGTCCGGCCACACCGGCGGGTCCGGCATGAAGGTCGGGACCAAGACCGTCAGCCGCAGCGTCAACGGCTGCCCCGGCACGGTCTCACTTTCCTCAAAAGTCACCTCAAGCTTAGGCTGCACATCCTGCGCCCAAACCGTCACGACACTCGCCAGCCAGAGCGCGATGACAACACCCCACCTCATGGCTGCTCTCCCCGTGCAGCTTCCAGCCGGAACCTCTGCTTCAAGAAATCCTCCGTGCGCGTGTCCACTGTGCGCATCCATTGTTCAGTGGACAAATGCGCCAGTGCATCTTCCTGCGGCACCTCGATTTGCGTGTCTTCACCACGTCCAGTTTCATTGTCAAACACCATATCGTCCGCGCCAATGCCAGTGTCTTCACCGGTGTCGGACTGCTCCCGCGTGGTCTCCACATACTCCACAATGGCTTTTGAAATCGGCAAGTTCTGCTGCGCACCTTCATGTTCCGGATCAATTTCCAGCGCCCGCTCGAACGCCCGCACCCCATCGCGATACCCCCGCGATTTCAAATGCGCCATACCTTGTAAAAACGCCGCCTCTGCCGTGTCCAGCCGCGCCATCTCCTGCGCCGCTGTCTCGTATTGCCCACTTCGGTAGAGCGCCACACCGCGCAGGTACGGGTCTTCAAACGCCGTCGCAGCATCCGCGTAGTCCTTACGCTCAAACGCCCGCCACCCCTGCTGATCCGGCGTCAGAAACCAATCACGCCAGCCCTCTGCCTGCGCCTGTCCTGGCTGCAAAAGCCATAGCACCAGGGCTGCCTGCCCCGCCCAACGTACCGCCATGCCGCGCCGGAACCACAGCAGCAATAGCACCAACGCGGGCCAAGCCAGCCACGCGCCGCGATCCTCCCACGGCTGCGCCTCGTCTTCCAACTGAGCTCGGCGATAGGCCGAGGCCAGCGAGCGCTCAACCTCCGCCACGTCGCCATTGTCAGGCGTCACCCGTGTAGCCGACGCCCCATTCGGTACCTGCGGTAAGTCTTGGCCGTCTGGCACCATGAACAGAAAGCTCATTGAGGCCACAGTCTCGGAGGCCGTAGCCCCCTCCTCATCGCCCCCAGCTTGCCTCCAAGTCTCCGTGAGTTCCGCCGCCGCACTGGCTGACAACTGATCGACCATAAACAAAACACCACCCGGCGCGCCTTCCCGCGCCAACAGCGCCTGCGCCGTCGTAAACCCGGCCTGAATGTCCTGCCCTTCAATTGGCATCACCGCCGTGGTCAACCCTTCGAGGTAAGGCTGCATCACACCGGGATCCTCACTCATCGGCACCACAACATGCGCAGACCCCGCAAAGGCTACCAACGCTGTCCGTGCGCCGCTGCGCAATGCGAGCAAATCCATGGTCTTCTGCCGCGCCCGGGCCAGTCGCTCTGGCGCCACATCGTTTTGTTCCATCGACGGTGTGACTTGCATCACCACCACCAAGGGCGCGGTCTGGGCCGCAAACGGTGTCGGTGCGCGGGTCCAACTTGGTCCGGCCACGGCCGCCACCAACAGCAAAAGCACTAATGAAATCACATCAATCGGCTGCACCCGCCCTGCTGAGTTCCCAGGAACGGTCAGTGCCTCAGCCAAATGCGGTGCAAGCCAGCCGTCGTTGCCTCCCGTTGCGCCACGCCGCTGACGCAACCGCAACCAGGTCACTAATACCGGCAAGGCCAACATCAGCAACCAAGGCCGCAAGAAATGGAACGCCTCAAGGAAAAGGGACAGGTCCACGGTCATGCCCGCGCCCTCCCGTGATCGCGCAGCCAAAGCGACATCAACAGGACCAACCCAACCGCCAAGGCCGCCATCAACGGCCAGTGCGCTAAATCCTGTTGTGGCCGCCAACTCAGCATCTCGACCTCCTGCGGGTTCAGCGCGTCAATCTCGTCGTAAACATTGTCCAACGCCGCCGCATCAGCGGCAAAATACGCGTCTCCCCCAGTGCGTTGCGCCAAGTTGGTCAGCAGGTCCATGTCCAGGCGATCCTCGCCGCTGGCCTCCGGGTCGCCCACGCCAATCGCAAACATACGCACACCTTTGTCTCGCGCAATCTCGGCGGCGTTCACCGGACTCATCCGGCTCGCCGTGTCATTGCCGTCAGACATCAGGATCAACAGCCGTTCCTCAATCTCGCTGGCCTCAAATGTGTTGATTGCCAAACCAATCGTGTCGCCCAGCGCCGTATGTGGCCCCGCCATGCCCACCTCGGTCTGCGCCAACAGCGCCCGCACCGTGTCCAGATCTTCGGTCAACGGCGCCTGTACATAAGCCCGCGTGCCAAACACGATCAGCGCCACCCGGTCACCAGACCGATCCACCAAAAACGCTTCGACCACCTCTTGCACAGCCGCCAAACGTTGCACCGGTTTGCCGTCCTCACCGGGAAAATCCCGCGTGTCCATGCTGCCGGAAATATCAATCGACAGGATCACATCCCGGGTCGCCTTGGTGATCTCCTGCGGTGGTCCCAACCGCACCGGTCCTGCCAAGGCCAGCACCAACAGCCCCCACATCAGGCCACCCCCGATCAGCGCCCGCCGCTTATGCGCCACAATCGCCGCGCCGTCTTGAACGGTCAGCCCGGCAGCTTCTGCAATCTGATCAAAGAACGGCACCCGCAAGGCGTCTTGGCGTTGCCTGTAGGGAGTCACAATACGCCGCCAGATCAACGGCAAAGGCAAAAGCAGCAACACAAGCGGATGGCTCAGCTCAAACATCTGCTCCCTCCGGTGCCTTATGCGATGTGACCCACGTACGCGCAGCTATAAGCAACTGCGGATCAGCCGCCACCGGACCTCTCTGATAGCCCGCGCTCGCTAACGCCGTGTCCTCAAACTGCCCCGAGCCAGTCTCTGCCAAAAACGTGACCCAAGCTTGCCCACTCAACCCAGCCACGCGCCGTCGCCCATAGGCAACCATCGCCGCGCGTTTCAGAATGCCCGAGACAGCTGCCGCATCATCCCCAGCCTGCGACAGCGCCTTCAACGCTGCCCGCCGATAGGCATTGGCGCGATAGTGTCGCCACATCCGACAGCCACGCCACACTGCAACAGCCAAAACAATGCCCAGTATCACCAGCCACCCTGCCGTCTGCGGCACCATCGACACCTGTGCCGGATCAGGCACTTCGACAAGCTGATTGATCAGCCCCACAAGGCTGTCGTTGTCCACGGCTGAGGAGGCCTCGTCGCTCATCGTGCGCGTCCTCCCAGCAACCGCACCATCTGCGCGAGCGTGTCCTCGGCGGTGGTCAACGGCAATACTGATAGGCGCATCCGCTTCTGCCACGCCGCCACCTGATCCCGCCGCGATCCGGTCACCTGCGCCAACCCCACACGCACCTCTTCCGCCTGAAAATCCAACAAGGTCTGTTTCTGCCCATCCGACGCTGTCACTTCGCCCTTATCCGGCACCACGTCTGCACTGGGATCTCCCACCAACCCAAGCACCACATCATTGTGCATCGCAATCGCGCCCAACCGCCGCTCAGTCTCATCATCGCAAGCGTCAAAATCACTGATTAGGATCACCAGATGATCCCGCGTCGCCAACCGCGCCACCGCTGCCAGCACGTCATTAAACGGCATCGGGGTCACGTTTGGCGCATCCGCCTTCAACCGATGATTGGCGGTCTCCAAAGAGGTCAAAAACCGTGTCACCGCCGCACGTCCACGTCCCGGACGTAGCTCGTCTAACTCGCTATCGCCAAACACCACACCTCCCACACGGTCGCCCTGTTTGGCCACCCGGTGGGCTACGATCGCCGCGCATTCCGCTGCGGTGACCGCCTTGGTGTTGTGCACCGTGCCGTAAAACATCGACATCCGCTGATCGACCACAATCAACGTCGGACGATCCCGCTCCTCCGTGTAAACCCGCACATAAGGCGATCCCGCCCGCGCTGTGACCTTCCAGTCAATTGCGCGCACATCATCGCCCGGCAGGTAATCACGCAGCTCTTCAAAATCCAAACCGCGCCCGCGAATGCGAGACCGGTGTCGCCCCTGTAGCGCGGACCGCGCAGGCTGTTTTGGCAAAAACGAAATTGCTCGCGCAGCCGCTTCCAATGACCGCAACCCCTGCAAGCCCACATAGATGCGCGGATCATCCGCATCTTGAGATGGCGACCGATCCGGTGCCACGCCTGCGCGGGATAAAGCTGTACGGTTTCGCATGGCTTCCTCCGCCTATGGCACCGCCACCAGCGTCAACAGCTCGGCCACCACATCATCTGCGGACACTCCACTGCCTTGCGCCTCATAGCTCAACGCCAACCGATGGCGCAGCACATCCGGCGCAATCGCCTGAATGTCCTCAGGATCTACGTAATCGCGCCCCTTCATCCAAGCGTGCGCCCGCGAGCACCGATCCAGCGCCAAAGACGCCCTCGGGCTCCCACCCAGTTCGATCCACTTAGCAAGGTTCTCGCCAAACGCTGCTGGCGCGCGTGTGGCTTGCACAATCGTGGCCATATAGACCTCCATCGCTTCGGCACAATGCAAACCGGCGATCTCGCGTCGCGCTCGAAACACCACGTCCTGCGAAATCGGTGGACGCGGCGCTTTTGAAGCCTTCTCGGCAGTCTGCTCCTGCAACTGCGCCTGCTCTTCGCCGCGCACCAGCCGGATCACTTCAATCTCATCCTCCAGTGGCGGGTAGAGAATATTCACATGCATCAGGAACCGGTCCATCTGCGCCTCGGGCAACGGATAGGTCCCCTCTTGCTCCACCGGGTTCTGTGTCGCCATCACCATGAACAGCGGTTCCATCTTATGCGTGGTCCCAGCCACCGTCACCTGCCGTTCTTCCATCGCCTCAAGCAAGGCCGCCTGCACCTTTGCCGGCGCCCGGTTGATCTCATCCGCCAGCACGACGTTGGCGAAAATCGGCCCCGGCTGGAATCGGAACTGTTCCCCATCCGCCGCGCCTTGCACATACATCTCCGTTCCAGTCACATCCGCAGGCAACAGGTCCGGCGTGAACTGGATCCGCGAATAGTCACACTCCAGGTTCTTCGCCAAGGCTTTCACGGCACGGGTCTTGGCCAAACCCGGCAGGCCTTCCAGCAGAAGGTTACCGTTGGCCAACAAGCCAATCAGCAAGCGGTCAATCACATCGCGCTGGCCAATGATGCTCTCGCCCATGCGGTCGCGCAGCGCATTGATCTCGTCCAGTGCCGTCATGTTTTTGTCCCTTTGATCTTTCCCCGGTTCATTGACTCACCTCCACCAACGGGTTTCCGTTCGCCCCGGACGGTGCCTTAACGCCAAGGTAGGCGGCAATGGTTGGTGCCACGTCCACCGTGTGTATTTCACGCCCAACGCGCGCCGCCGCGATCCCGGGTCCGGCAAAAATCACGGGCACAAAGCTGTCATAGCGCCACGGCGAGCCATGCGTGGATGCCACCGTTAGCCCGTCAAAATCTGCAATAAACCAATGCGGTTCAAACACCACATAAATGTCACCGGACCGTTCGCTGTGAAAATTCGCAAGCACAGCCCTTGAAATCATATCGTCTGCAACCGCGCCCTGCCGCAAGCGGTCACTTGGAATGGCGCGCGCAATGCCCGGCAATTTCACCATTTCTTCGGCGACCACGTCCGCCACATCCGCCACGGCAAGTCCACGTGCGGTGATCTTCTGTTTGTCCAAGTAGACATAAGGATTGGAAAAATTGCGGATCAATCCCTCACCTACACCAAACAGGTTCTTCAGACGCACAAAGCCCGGCTCCGTATCCCCCCGTTCAAATGCAAATGTGTCTGCCTCAATCCCATGCTGTGCCAGATACTCCGGATGCTCAGGCGCTCCGTGATCCGCCGATAGCACCACCAACGTCTTGTCCAAACCCACTTTGGCGTCCACAAATGTAAGTAGCTCCGCCAGCGTGTCATCCAACCGTCTTATATTGTCCTCAGCTTCCAGCGAACTAGGTCCAAAAATATGGCCCACATAATCGGTGCTGCTAAGGCTGACAGACAGGTAATCCGGAAACACATCTGCTCCCAAATCTTCCGCCTCGATCAAAGTCTTGGCAAAATCCACGGTCAGTTCATCTCCGGCCGGACTAAGCGTCAGAAACGTGGTGTAATACTTCCCATCCTGCAGGCCATAATCATGCGGGAAAACCCGCCCAAATCCTGGAAAATCTGTCTCCCACGGCTGATCATCGCGATCACCAAAACTGTAACTCTCGCGCGCATCGCGCAGCATCCAGAAGGTGTTGGCCTAGGCCGCAACTTTACCACTGTCATTCCATTCTGACACCCAATCAGGATAATCTTGACGATAAAATGAGGAGGTCACAAACCGACCTTCAGATTTTGAGAACCAATAGGCCTGCCCCGCGTGTCCCGCCATGGCAATAGCGCCGCGGTCTTTCACAGACACCCCAAAAACCTTGGTCTGAGGGCCAAAATGCATCTTGATTTCATCCGCAATAGTGCTGCTCAGAATGCTGCGCGGAGAACGCCCATCTGTGGTCGCCGCGCGCTGTGTCGGATCAATCTCGGCATTCTGATCCACGCCCTGCGCGCCGATCAGAGGAAAATCCGGATCTTGCACATTGTAGAATTGCTGGCCGGTTTCACAGTCAAACCAAAGGTTCGCGACCATTCCATGCACTGCGGGGTCCGCGCCTGTCGACAGCGTTGCGTGCCCCACCACCGTTTCCGTATTGGCGTGGCGATGATGCGCATTTGTGTAATGCACCCCCGAATCCAGCAGTTTCTGAAATCCGGCCGCGCCCATGCCTGCACCAAAGCGTGTGATCAAATCCCCCCGCAGCTGGTCCACAGTGATCTGTAAAACAAGTCGAGGCGTTTCTTGTGCCTGCGCAACGCCAAAGCCCAGCATCAAAGCCAAAGACAAACAGGGTGTTTTAAACGACGTCAACAAAGTCATAGGGCCATCCAAATTACATCAGGGCCGTGCCCCAGATCAAAATTATCCCTCCCGGCCAAAACCGGCCGGAAGGGGGTTTCTCTGTCAGGAATTTACTTTGAGCCAATCTGGCTAAAGATCTTGTCCTTAGCATCCCCAATAGTGAAGCTGCCCGGTTTCTGACGCGGTGGGAATTCCTCAAATGTCGCGAGGAACTCGCTCACATAGCCAGCTGCTGGCAACAGCAGGTAAACGCGATCAAGGTACCAATCCCAATAGGTATTAGAGGTGATGTTGGCGCGCTCATACGGGTCACGACGCAGGTTAAACAACAGCGGGATACGCAGCTCTGTCCATGGCTCCGCCCAGGCCCGCAGGGTCTGCGGATAACGATGCTCAAGGAAGATCACTTTCCAGTCGTTGTAGCGCAGCGCAGTCAGATCGCCGTCGTCGGAGAAGTAGAAAATCTCACGACGCGGGGTCTCGTCAGATTCGCCCTTCAGATACGGCAGGAAGTTGTAACCATCCAAATGCACCTTGTACTCACGGCCAATCGCCTGAACACCACCGGCTTTCAGATTTTCTTTGATGTCCGCATTGCCAGCCGCTGCAAGATAGGTTGGCAACCAATCCATGTGGTGCATGATTTGGTTAGAAATCGAACCGGCTTCGATGTTGCCGGGCCAACGCACCATGGAGGGCACACGCCAACCACCTTCCCAGTTGGTGTTTTTCTCACCACGGAACGGAGTCATCGCCGCATCCGGCCAGCTGTTCATATGCGGGCCATTGTCGGTGGAGTAATGCACAATGGTGTTGTCGGAAATGCCAAGCTCGTCCAGCACATCCAGAAGCTGGCCAACATGCATGTCATGTTCGATCATGCCCGCCTGGTACTCATCCATATGTTTGCCAGCGATCTCATCCGCTTTTAGGCGCATCTCGTCTTTAACGTGCGTGCGGAAGTGCATCCGTGTGCCGCTCCACCAGACAAAGAAAGGCTGACCCTGATCGTTGGAGCGTTTGATGAAGTCAATCGCCGCCGCAACGGTTTCCTCATCCACGGTTTCCATACGCTTCTTGGTCAGCGGTCCAGTGTCCTCGATGCTGCCATCAGCAGAGGATTTGATCACACCACGCGGACCAAACCGCTCGCGGAACTCAGGGTCTTGAGGGTAATCTTCGTTTTCCGGCTCTTCTTCCGCGTTCAAGTGGTAGAGATTACCAAAGAACTCGTCAAAACCATGGTTGGTTGGCAGCATTTCATCTCGGTCACCCAAGTGGTTTTTACCAAACTGCCCGGTGACATAGCCTTCCGCTTTCAGCAAGCCCGCGATGGTGGGATCCTCCACCTGCATGCCTTCAGGTGCGCCTGGCATGCCCACTTTGGACAGGCCGGTGCGGAACACCGATTGACCGGTGATGAATGACGAACGGCCGGCAGTACAGGATTGCTCACCGTAATAATCGGTGAAAATCATGCCCTCATCGGCCACCCGGTCGATATTTGGCGTTTGATAACCCATCAGTCCCATGGTGTAGGCAGAGATATTGGACTGACCAATATCATCCCCCCAGATCACGAGAATGTTGGGCTTTTCTTGCGCCGTCAGTGCGGTCGCAACCGTCGTGACCACAGCGGTGACCGCTGAGAGACGCACGACAGTCTTCATTGGGTTCAGACCCATAACAAAACTCTCTTAAAAAAGGACACCTGAAAGCAATCTTAGCTAAAACATTGGCAAACAAAAAACGTCAGGTGCCACGCCAAAAATGTGCGCAACCCTCACTCTACTGTCAATTGAAATTATTCCACAATTTGTGGATTTCACAATGTGAAACACAACCCTAAGGAATGCGAAACCTGGCCGTGGGACACAGGGTCAACGGAGCTCAGAGGCCGGTAAACCTCTTCGTCAGGTCCTGCGCCTCCGCTTGCAGTCCATAAGGCGCGTTTATTATGAACATGCCGGACCCTATCATACGATGGCCCTCTTCTGCAGGGGGGAATTCCACCTCATGGCGCAGGACCTTGGGGAACCCTTTGACCTCCAGTTCTTCCAGCATTGGTGTGTGCGTACCGTCGCGCAGGATCGGATACCACAGCGCAATCACGCCCACGTTCCACTTGCGATGCACATTGGCAATCCAGCCCGGCAGGGTCTTGTAGTCGCTTTTGATTTCATAACTCGGATCAATCAACAGCACCCCACGCCGTGGCGTTGGCGGACAAATCCCCATGACGGTCTCAAATCCGTCTTTCTGATGTACTTTCGCGCCACTGCCGCGCATGGCTTGCCGCAAACCAGTCGCCTCCTGCGGATGCAACTCACACAACTGCATGCTGTCCTCTGGTCGCAACAAAGCCTGCGCAATCGCAGGCGAGCCGGGATAGGCCTTATCGCCATGCCGCGCCTGCACCGCCATCAATGCGCGCTTGTAGGGATGATCATTTGTAAACCACCCAGCCGCCTTGCCAATTCCGGCCTCTGCCTCACCGGTTTTGACCGCCGCCACATCATCCAACTGATAGACGCCACGCGCCGCGTGGGTCTCCAGATAACTCATCGGTTTGGGCTTTTGCCCCATGTATTCCAGCATCACGGCCAAAAGCGCGTGTTTCTGAACATCCGCCAGATTGCCGGCGTGGTAGATGTGTTGGTAACTCAGCATGGGCTTTCAATAGCCTGACCACGCGCCAAAGCCCAGACGGCAGTTTTCAGCCCATTGGAACCAACAGATTTTGCAGCTTCTTGCCCAGTTTTAAGCGGCTTTTTGCGCCCCTCTTCAAACCCCTGTGTGCGGCGGCCACTTGCGTCCCGAGACAGAACAGTCTCGCAAAAACAAAAACACCACTCACGCATGAGAGGAAAGACCCATGAACTATCGCACACCTATTTGCGCCGCTGCGCTTTGTGCTACCTTTGCGTTTACCACCGGCGCCGCCGCCCAAGGCTGGAACTGGTCCTACGGGGCGGACATGACGTCCGACTACATCGATTCCGGTGTGTCCAAATCGGACGGCTTCGCCATTCAGCCTTGGGTCGAGGTTGAAAACAGCGGGTTCTATTTTGGAGTATGGGGCTCCAACATCGATCTCGGCACCGATGACAAATGGCAATACGACCTCTATACTGGTTACCGTTCCAACGTAGGTCAAAACTTCGCCTATGACCTTGGTCTTGTACGCAAATCCTACGATGACACCGGCTATGACCGCAGCGAAGCGGCCGTGGGGCTCACGTACACATTTGACAACGCCTTGTATGTGAAAGGTTACGCCGCTTACAACTGGACCAACACTAGCTACAACCGCTACGCGCAGCTTGGTTATGATTTTGGCGACCGCTGGCGCACCTCGGCTCGCTACGGAGCCGATGATGGTGCCGCCAGTGACTATTACTGGGATGTGGGCGCGGAATACGCCTTCACAGATAACATTTCCTTTGACTTGCGCTACCACGGCCGCGATGGCTACGACGAAGGAGTCGTCGGCATGGTGAAACTTGCCTTCTAAACGAGCAATCACAGCCAGTTGGCCACCCTCTGCCCCCCCCTCGCGGCGGAATGTCGCCTTTGACACATCGCAGGTCTTTCACAATGGCTTTCGAGTTCCTATAAGAAGGCCTCCCGGGCTTGAGGAGAGTCGCGGGCTTTGGGAATTTCTGGGGAACAAAATCATATGCTGGGAAATTTGGGCGGCCTGTTTACATCCGACATGGCCATCGACCTCGGGACCGCAAACACGCTGGTCTACGTAAAAGGTAAAGGTGTTATTCTCAGCGAACCTTCCGTGGTGGCCTATCACGTCAAAGACGGCGTGAAAAAAGTGCTGGCCGTGGGCGAAGATGCCAAGCTCATGCTGGGCCGGACGCCGGGCAGTATCGAAGCCATCCGCCCCATGCGCGACGGTGTGATCGCCGACTTCGACACCGCCGAAGAAATGATCAAGCACTTCATCCGCAAGGTGCACAAGCGTTCCACATTCTCCAAGCCAAAGATCATTGTTTGCGTCCCACACGGCGCAACCCCCGTTGAAAAACGTGCGATCCGTCAATCCGTGCTCTCTGCCGGCGCCCGACGCGCAGGTCTTGTGGCCGAGCCCATCGCAGCCGCGATTGGCGCAGGCATGCCAATCACGGACCCAACCGGCAACATGGTTGTGGACATCGGCGGCGGCACCACCGAAGTGGCCGTTTTGTCCTTGGGTGACATCGTATACGCACGCTCCGTACGTGTCGGCGGCGATCGCATGGACGAAGCCATCATCAACTACCTGCGTCGACAGCAAAATCTGCTGGTGGGTGAAGCCACCGCCGAGCGCATCAAAACCTCCATCGGCACCGCCCGCATGCCAGACGACGGCCGCGGCGCATCCATGCAGATCCGTGGTCGCGACCTGCTGAACGGCGTTCCAAAAGAAACCGAGATTTCTCAGGCGCAAGTCGCAGAAGCGCTTGCCGAACCAGTTCAGCAAATCTGCGAAGCAGTGATGACCGCGCTGGAAGCCACCCCACCGGATCTGGCCGCAGATATCGTCGATCGTGGCGTTATGTTGACCGGCGGCGGCGCGCTGCTGGGCGAGTTGGACCTCGCCCTGCGCGAGCAAACTGGCCTAGCTGTGTCCATCGCTGACGAAAGCTTGAACTGTGTGGCCATGGGCACCGGCAAAGCGCTAGAGTATGAAAAGCAACTGCGTCACGCAATTGACTACGACAGCTAACCCGGCGTGATCACGCGCCGGTTTGGCGTCAGTTGTTCAGCGGTGTAGTATAGCGCCCATCCTTTCTGATCCGGAGGCACCTTGGCCAAAGATCGCACCCAGAGCGAGGATTTCTCCGCACCGCTACGGCGGCTGCTTCTGGGTGTGCTGATCCTACTCTTGCTGGGTGTCTTTTTGATCTGGCGTATCGACAGCCCACGTGTGGAACGTTTTCGCGCGCAAATCACCGACGCGGTGGTGCCAAACTTTGACTGGGCCATGGCGCCCGTCACCGGCGCGGTCAACATCATGCGCAACTTCCAAAGCTATACGCGCATCGTTGAGCAGAACCGCGAATTGCGCCGTGAGCTGCAGCAGATGAAAGCTTGGAAAGAGGCCGCGATCCAACTGCGTCAGGAAAACGCCCGCCTGCTGGATCTCAACAATGTTCGCCTCGATCCTCAGCTGACTTATATCACTGGCGTGGTGCTTGCCGACAGCGGCTCGCCTTTCCGTCAGTCGGTACTTCTCAACATCGGCGCCCGGGATGGCATCATTGACGGTTGGGCCGCGATGGACGGTATTGGCCTTGTGGGCCGCATTTCGGGCGTCGGTCAATCCAGCTCCCGCGTAATGCTGCTGACCGACAGTTCCAGCCGCATCCCTGCCCGCATCCAACCTTCCGGCCAATCCGCGTTGATCGTCGGCGACAACTCCGTCGCGCCCCATGTGGACTTCCTTGAAACACCAGACTTGGTGCGCCCTGGCGACCGCGTGGTGACATCTGGAGACGGCGGCGTCTTCCCCGGTGGTTTGCTGATCGGTCAAGTTGCCGTAGACCCCACCGGTCGCCTGCGCGTGCGCCTCGCCGCAGATTATGAGCGCCTTGAGTTCCTGCGTGTGCTGCGCCACCATGGTCGAGAACATCTGGACAGCCCCGGTACCGTCATTGCTCCCGACAGCCCCGAAGCCTTTTCGGAGACCACCGATGGCTGACGCAGCTCTATCCAATAAGTGGTTGATGCGGTTTGTCTTTGCGCTTTTGTGCCTGCTCTTAGTCTTTGCTCAGCTCTTGCCATTAGAAACCACCCCACGCCGCTGGGCTGGCCCGGAATTTATGGTGGTCCTCGCTCTCGCTTGGGCGGTGCGCCAACCAGACTACACGCCGCCACTGCTGATCGCTGGCGTGTTCCTTTTGGCCGATTTCCTACTGCTGCGACCACCGGGGCTCGCCGCCGCCATTATGGTGTTTGCTTGCGAAGTTCAGCGCATCCGCGCCCAGCGCCTGCGCGACGCCACTTTTGCCACCGAATGGCTCACCGCTGCTGCAATCATGCTCGCCATAACGCTTGGTTACCGTCTGATCGGCACCGTCTTTCTTCTGCCTTTGCCATCGTTGGGCTTGATGCTCATGCAAACCATCATGAACATCGCCATCTACCCGGGTGTGGTGTTCCTATCCCACCTGCTGTTTGGCGTACGTCGCGCCACAGCCCATGACCCATTGGGGGCCAACTGATGCGCGGCAAGACCCCTACCGAGCTTACCGAGGTTCATGGCCGTCTCTCTCGCCGCGCGCTCTTACTCGGCGGCAGTATGCTTGCCTTTATGACCGGCCTTGGCTTTCGCATGCGTCATTTGCAACTGGATCAAGCGGATCAATACCGACTGTTGGCGGAAGAAAACCGCATCAACATTCGCTTAATCCCCCCTGCACGCGGTGAGATTTTTGACCGCAACGGCATTGTGCTGGCCCGCAACGAGCCTTCTTACCGTGTCACACTTGTCCCTGAGGACGCCGGCAACGTCGACGCGGTGATCGACAAACTGGCGACTTTGGTAGAACTCGACCCAAGCGAACTCGACCGCGCCGTCACCGAAATGCGCCGCTCCCCGCCGTTCCTGCCCGTCACAATTGCAGACCGTGTAAGCTGGGATGAACTATCGCGAGTGGCCGTGAACACGCCCGCCCTGCCCGGCATCACGCCCGAAGTGGGCCTTTCGCGCTACTATCCTTTGCGCGGCGACATGGCCCATGTACTTGGCTACGTCGGCCCGGTTTCAGACTATGATCTATCAAAGATCGACAATCCCGACCAACTCCTGCGTATTCCGCGCTTCCAAATTGGCAAAGTGGGCCTCGAAGGTCGCATGGAAGATGATCTGCGCGGCGTCGCCGGCACCAAACGGGTGGAAGTCAACGCCGTGGGTCGCATCATGCGCGAGCTGGACCGCCGCGAAGGTGAACAGGGCGAAGACATTCAACTCACCATTGACCAACAGCTGCAATCCTATGCCCAAGCGCGCCTTGGCGATGAAAGCGCCGCGGCCGTCGTTATGGATTGCGAAACCGGCGACCTCTTGGCCGTGGCCTCCGCGCCCACCTTTGACCCGAACCTCTTTGTCGAGGGCATTTCAGTAGCAGACTATGGAGATCTGACGAGCAACGACCACCGGCCTCTGGCTGCCAAATCCGTGCAAGGCACCTACCCGCCAGGGTCTACCTTCAAAATGATCACCGCCCTCGCCGCACTCGAAGAGGGCATCGTGGGTTACGACGACACCGTTTATTGTCCCGGGCATATGGAAATCTCTAATCGCCGCTTTCACTGCTGGAAACGCGGCGGCCACGGCCACATGAACCTTGTGCAAGCCTTGCGCGAAAGCTGTGACGTCTATTTCTACGATCTTGCACTCCAGGTTGGCATCGACAAAATGTCTGAGATGGCCGCCCAGTTTGGCATCGGGCAAAAGTTTGACTTACCGTTGTCGGGTGTCGCGCGTGGCCTCAACCCTTCTCGTGATTGGAAATCTTCGGTGCGTGGCGAGGACTGGGTGGTTGGCGACACGGCAAACGCATCTATTGGGCAAGGTTTTGTCTTGGCCTCCCCTCTCCAACTAGCCGTTATGACCGCCCGCCTTGCCACCGGCAAAGCTGTGCCGCCTCGCCTGGTAAAATCAATCAACGGAGTCGAACAATCAGTACCGAACGCGCCGCGGCTCGACATCAGCCCGACACACCTCGCCGAGGTGCAACGCGGTATGTATGCCGTCTCCAACCACCGGCGCGGCACCGCCTACAGCAAACGCATCATCGAAGATGAGTTCCGTATGGCGGGGAAAACCGGCACCTCGCAGGTGCGCAACATCACCGCCGCCGAACGCGCCCGAGGGGTGACCCGCAACGAAGACCTGCCCTGGAACCGCCGGGACCACGGTCTGTTCGTAAACTATGCGCCATTTGAAAACCCCAAGATTGCTGTAGCGGTCGTGGTTGAACATGGCAGTGGCTCAAAGGCAGCCACCCCCATCGGTCGCGACATCACGCTTCAGGCGCTTTACGGCGGCACGCCCCCCCTATCGGCCTACCCGACCAAAGACCGCAACAGCATCGAGAAACAGCAGGAAGAGCTGGAAAAACTGGTGCCAGGCCGCGAAATCACGCGCCGTAACCGGGCATGAGGCGCAGATGAGTTATCTCGAATATAACGTCAAGCATGTGCCCACCGGGCTGCGCAAAGTGTTGCACCTCAACTGGGCCCTGCTGCTGCTGATCACTGCCGTGGCCGGCGTCGGCTTCCTGATGCTATACTCTGTGGCCGGTGGATCGTTCTCACCCTGGGCGGAACCGCAAATGAAGCGCTACGCCCTTGGGGTGTTTGTCATGTTCTTCGTCGCCATGGTGCCGATCTGGTTCTGGCGATCGATCTCGGGCTTTGCCTATCTGGTTACGCTGGTTTTGCTGGTGCTGGTCGAGGTCATGGGCAGCGTCGGCATGGGCGCCCAGCGCTGGATCGACCTTGGGTTCATGCGCTTGCAACCTTCAGAGCTGATGAAAATCACCCTCGTGATGAGCCTCGCCGCCTATTACGATTGGCTGCCCACCGAGAAAACCAGCAAACCGATCTGGGTGCTGATCCCCGTCCTACTGATCATCATCCCCAACATGCTGGTCCTGCGCCAGCCTGACCTCGGCACCTCAATCCTGCTGCTCACCGGGGGCGCAATTGTGATGTTCCTTGCAGGTGTGCACTGGGGCTATTTCGCTGCTGTGATCAGTATGGTGGTGGGGCTGGTGGTCGCCGTGTTCCGATCTCGCGGCACGGATTGGCAGCTTTTGAAAAACTACCAATACCGCCGCATCGACACTTTCTTGGACCCATCTTCTGACCCGCTCGGCGCCGGCTACCACATCACCCAATCCAAAATTGCCCTTGGCTCTGGCGGCTGGACCGGACGCGGGTTTATGCAAGGCACCCAAAGCCGTCTGAACTTCCTGCCGGAAAAACACACCGACTTTATCTTCACCACCTTGGCTGAGGAGTTTGGTTACGTCGGTGCGGTCTCCCTGCTGTCGCTCTACGCCTTGATTGTTTTGTTCTGCATCGCGTCGGCTATCTCCAACAAAGACCGCTATTCCTCGTTGCTGATCCTCGGCATCGCAGGCGCGTTCTTCCTGTTCTTCGCCGTGAACATGTCCATGGTCATGGGCCTCGCACCAGTCGTCGGCGTGCCCCTACCTTTGGTCAGCTACGGAGGTTCCGCCATGTTGGTTCTGATGGCAGGCTTTGGCCTCGTGCAATCCGCTCACGTGCACCGCCCACGCTAGCTAGGCCGCCTCAACACCCAAACACTGCCGCAACAGCCGGATCACAGGTCGTCGCGCCTCCCTCCGCCATGTCAGCAAGCCAACGTCGCGTACTGCACCGGGAATGGCCTCAAACGCCAACCCGCCGTGATGTCGGGCCAACCCGCCCCACTGCGGCAAGACCGACTGCCCCAGACCATCCTCAACCATCTGTGCAATGATTTCCACCGCATCCATCTCACACCGCACCTGCGGCTCTGACATCTGCGACATCAACGCCTGCCAACAAGCCGCCCCACCCCAGGAGGACCGGCTGTAAACCAGATACGGCACGTTACTGCCTGCACCCTGATCCTCAGACCGCACAAAGCCAATCGGCTGCTTGGCCAACACGTCAAACTGCATCGTCTTGGGCAAAACAAACGGCGGCGCCACAATCAGCGCCGCATCCAGCGCACCGTCTTCAAACTGGCGAAACACCGCCTCGCTGGCTGCAGGGATCAGTGCCAGCTCCACCGCAGGCGCCTCCGCCTCCAGTTGTTGAACCACGGTCGGCCCAAAATCACTCAACGCTGTCGACACCGCGCCCAACCGCAATCGCCCACCCAACTGCTCCTGCGCCAACCGCCCCGCCAGTCCAGCCTTCAAAGCCACCATCTGCCGCAAGTCCGGCAGCAAGGCCTCACAATCCGGCGTCGCCGCCATATGCCGCCCGTCCCGCACCAGAAGCGGCACTCTCAAACCCGCCTCCAACGCCGCAATCCGCTGGGCCGCAGCCGCAGCCGTTATGCCCTGGCGCCGCGCAGCCGCCGCTAAAGAGCCCTCCTCCACCGCCGCCAGCAGTGTTTCTACAAATCTCACATCCATAGTTTTTCTTATGTCTGAAGATGCAAAAACAAGCTACCCTTCTTCACTTTGCGCTACTACCTATGCACACAGACCCTATTCTGCCCCGCAAAGGAGCCGCGCATGAGCATTTTTCACATCGCCTACAATGTCCGCGACCTCGATTTGGCCCGCGCCTTTTATGGCGACCTCTTAGGCTGCACCGAAGGCCGCAGCACGGACACCTGGGTGGACTACAACTTCTTTGGCCATCAGCTCTCGCTGCACATTGGCGAGCCCTTTGCCACCGCCGCCACTGGCAAGGTCGGTGAACATATGGTGCCCATGCCGCATCTAGGTGTGATCCTGCCCAAAGGTGAGTGGGACGCGCTTGCCGAGCACCTGACGGATCAAGGCGTAGACTTTATCCTAAAACCCTTCTCCCGTTTTGCCGGTGAACCCGGAGAGCAGAGTACCATGTTCTTAAACGACCCCTTCGGGAATCCCATAGAAATCAAAGGCTTTACCGACATGTCCGGAGTGTTTGCCACATGATCAACGTCCTCTTTGCCGCGAAACCAGACCGCTGGGTAGAGTATGAAACCCCGCTGAAAGATGCACTCAAAGCCGCGGGTTTGAACGCGAACCTGCAGACCCAATTCGCACCAGAGGAGGTTGACTACATCGTCTATGCCCCAAACAGCGCGGTGCAGGATTTCACGCCTTACACCCGTTGCAAAGCCGTTCTTAACCTCTGGGCTGGTGTCGAGAATATCGTGGGCAACAAGACCCTGACCATGCCGCTCTGCCGCATGGTGGATCCCGGCATGACGCAAGGCATGAAGGAATGGGTCGTCGGCCATGTGATGCGCCACCACCTTGGCATGGACCGCAATATCCTTGGACAAAACGGCGAGTGGACCCCACATGTGCCGCCTCTGGCGCAAGACCGCCGCGTGACCATCATGGGGCTAGGGGAGTTGGGCAGAGCTTGCGCAGAAGCCCTGCGCGACTTCGGTTTTGACGTAGCAGGTTGGAGCCGCCGCGCCAAAGACATTGATGGTGTCACCTGTCTGCATGGCAACGAAGGCTTGGAAACCGCCTTGACCCGCGCCGACATTTTGGTGCTGCTCTTGCCCAAAACCCCGGCCACGGAAAACCTTCTCAACGCGGAACGCCTGTCGTGGATGCCCAAAGGTGCGATGATCGTGAACCCGGGCCGCGGGCCGCTCATTGACGATGACGCCCTACTGGCAACCCTCAACTCCGGCCATATCGCCCACGCCACATTGGATGTCTTCCGCGTGGAACCGCTGCCAAAGGATCACCCCTATTGGGCGCATTCCAATGTCACGGTCACACCGCACATTGCCTCTGAAACCCGCGTCAATACCTCAAGCGAAGTGGTGGCAGAGAACGTGCGCCGAGGTGAGGCAGGCGAACCCTTTGTGCATGTCGTGGACCGCAGCGCTGGGTATTAACCCACAGTCAGAGAGGCCAGCCCCTCTGGCGCAGCGCGCTGCGCCATTCACCCCGGGATATTTGGCGACTGTGAAACCGTCAGTTTAGCGCAGAATTGGCGGTTTGTCGGGATCACTGCCGGGCGTAACGGGCACGTGGTCTTCCGCCTTTGGTGGCTCTGGCAGGTCAAACCGCAGACCAACCCGCGCCAGCTGCGCCGCCACCGGATCATTGATGGCAAAGAAACCCACGTCCAGCGCGCCCGCCTCGATGCCGGAAAAAGTCAGTGCTTCGTTCACGGCTTTCGCCAGTGCGCCTTCCGCGCCCGGCACCACGTCGACAAAACCCAGCATGTGGGAGCGGCTGCCGCTCTCATAGGTCGTGCCCACCAAATAGGCCATTTTGGCGAGACCACTCGCCGTGCTCAGCTTCGCGTCTAGCGCGGTGATCAGCACCTCCGGCAAGCCCGCAGGTGGCGCAAAACTCTCCACCTTGGCCTCAACCTCATCCGGCGCGTGCTCCAGCGTGTCCGCCAGCCAGCCCAGAGCCTCATTTGGGATCAGGATCGAGGATGGGGCCACCTCGGGATTGACCGCAAGCCCAATGCCCTGCCCTGCCAGCATATTGGCAATAACCCGACCGGACAGACCGGCATAAGGTGCCACCCGCCCAACAAACTGTGCCAGCCGGTCTTCGGTATCAAACACCAGCACAAAGCTGGCATCGGAGGTTTCAAAAATCTCCGGCGCTATCCGGTCGCCCTCCGGCTCTTTTTCCAATAGCAGAAACAGCTCCGCATCGGCGAGCCGTTCATAAAACCGCAGACGGGCGGCATCATCTTCCGGCGCCGCTTCCATCGCCTCGTGGGCTTGGTCCAGTGGGGTCAAGTCGCTCACGTCAGCACCTCCTTGATACGGGTTTGCAGCACCGGCAACAACGCGGCCTCAAACCAGGGATTCTTCTTGATCCATGCCGTATTGCGCCAGGACGGATGTGGCAAGGGGAAGACCTTAGGCGCATGGTCGCGCCATCTCTCGACAGTGTCCGTCACGCCCGCTTTAGTGCCCAGATGCCACTTTTGGGCATAGCCGCCCACCACAAGGGTTAGCGGCACGTCACCTAGCATTCCCATCACCCGTGTCCGCCAGGTTTTGGCACAGATCGGCGGCGGCGGAAGGTCGCTTCCCGCTGCATTGTAGCCGGGAAAACAGAACGCCATGGGCACAATCGCCACGCGGGATGTGTCGTAGAAAATAGTTTCATCCACCCCCATCCAGTCCCGCAGCCGATCACCACTGGGATCAGTAAACGGCCGCCCGCTTTCATGCACCCGCGCGCCCGGTGCCTGCCCGACGATCAACAGTTTGGGCTTTGCATCAAACCACACCACTGGCCGCGGTGTGTGACCTGTCGCAGTGGCTGCAAACCGGTCTGCACATATTTGGCAGGCCTGTATTTCCTGGCGTAATGTCATGCCTCCCTGATAGCTGCTGAAAGTTATTTCGGCAATGTTCGAAATAATGCTTGCGCGACTCTTTTATTTCAATATTTTTAGAAACATGAAACACAGTAACCCAACAGATATTTCCCTGGAAGTGGCCGCATCCACCTTTGCGGCACTTGGATCGGAACAACGGCTCTCGGTTTTGCGCTGCCTGGTGCGCGCTGGCCACGAGGGCCTCTCCATCGGGGAGCTGGGCAAACGCACAGGCGTGACCGGCTCCACCTTAACCCATCATATGAAGATCCTCGCCCAAGCCGGGCTGGTGACTCAGGAAAAACAAGGGCGGTCGATCATCTGTGCCGCCATCGCTTATGACGCTGTGCGTGATCTCTCCACCTTCCTGTTGCGTGAGTGCTGCGCCGACGTTGCCAAAAAGTGCAAGGAGCACGACCATGGCTGACACAACTCAAAACGCCCCCACTCCTTGGCGGTCCCGATGGAAAAAGCTCGACAAAGCCTGGCTGGCGGTGGGGATCATCCCGCTGATCCTGTTGCTGGTGGCGCCGGAGAAATTCCTGCCCGCGTCTGAGATTGTCTTTGGCGCGATGAGCCACACCGGCATCTTCATCATCATCGCCATCACACTGGTCGCCTTTGTAAAAGCCTCCGGCGCGGACAACCTGATTGCCAAAGCCTTTCAGGGCAATCAAGTGCGCATGATCATCCTCGCAGCCTTTATGGGCGGCTTGTCGCCGTTCTGTTCCTGCGAGGTGATCCCCTTTATCGCCGCGCTGTTGGCTGTCGGCGCACCATTGGGTGCTGTCATGGCCTTCTGGCTAGCCTCTCCTTTAATGGACCCCGCCATGTTCACAATCACTTGGGGCGAACTTGGCTGGGACTTCGCCGTCGCCAAAACCGTCGCCGCCGTAAGCATCGGTATGATGGGTGGTTTCCTAACCATGACCTTCTCCAAAAGCGCGGTCTTTGCGGACCCATTGCGGGAGAAACCACAAGTTGGCGGCTGCTGCGGCACCAAAGCGCCGTTCTCCGAGAAACCGGTCTGGAAATTCTGGGGCAACGCGGATCGTCGCACTGTCTTCCGCGAAACATGGGTGGAGAACGCACTGTTCCTCGTGAAATGGTTGCTGATCGCCTACATGTTCGAAGCCTTGATGATCGCCTATGACACCACAGCTTGGGTTGGCCAGTTCCTTGGCGGCGAAGGTTTTGGCACCATCCTGATCGCGGCTCTTATCGGCATGCCCGCCTACCTTAACGGTTTTGCCGCCGTGGGCTTTATCAGCGGCTTGATGGAGCAAGGCATGTCCAATGGCGCGGCAATGTCCTTTGTGATCGCTGGCGGCGTGAGCTGCATCCCCGCCGCCATCGCGGTCTGGGCCTTGGTGAAACCACGCGTCTTCGCTGCCTACCTCGGCTTTGCCCTGACGGGGGCATTGATCGCTGGGACCGCCTGGCAGGCGGTCGCGTAAGCCTAACGTCTTAACCTGAACCCCGCCAAACCACCGGTGCCTCAACGCATCGGTGGTTTTTGCCGCCAAAACCCTTAACAAGGCAACTGGATGCATCAAAGTTCTCCAATTTTTTCCAAGACTTCCACATTATGTTCCAATTTTTTTTATTTCTTGCGCCATTCCCGCCTCAGACAGTTGCTATCTGCCTGGCAAATCCGACATATTGGGCGAAACGCCGTCAGAGCGTTAACCACTTTAGTGTGACGTTTCGTGTTATAATGGCACGTGAGAGCAGTTTCGGGAGCAGTTGATGCTCGAGTTCGACAATGTGAGTAAGTCCTTTTGGACCGGCACGCAGCGCAAGGTCATCCTTGAACGCGTCTCTTTTCGTGTCGAATTGGGCAACTCCCTAGGCATCCTCGCCCCCAACGGCACTGGCAAAACCACACTTATCAATATGATGGCGGGGTTGGAGAAACCGGACGAAGGCGTGATCCGCCGCGATTGCCGGATTTCCTTCCCTCTCGGTTTTATGGGCGGTGTCGTAAACAAGCAAAACGCAGTGGAAAACAGTCGCTACATCGCGCGTCTCTATGGGCTTGATCCAGACTATGTCGAAGCTTTTTGCCGCTGGCTGTGCAATCTCGGTGAGTATTTTGAGCAACCGCTGGGCACCTATTCGTCCGGTATGCGATCCCGCTTTACCTTTGCCCTAATGCTCGCGCTGGACTTCGACATCTACCTTATTGACGAGGGCATGCCGTCCTCTACCGATGTGGACTTCAACAAAAAAGCCGGTGACGTGCTCCGCGAACGCCTGCGCACCACCACAATTGTGATTGTGTCACACCAGCCGCAAGTGCTGGAAAAATTTGCCAGATCGGCCGCAGTGCTGCTGAATGGCAAACTGTATATGTTCGACACCTTGGAAGAGGCCAAACAGCTCTATGACTACCAAACCCAAGGCTAAAAAATTTCGCGTTCGTCGCAGCGAAACCCCGCCCGCCCAACCGTCAGACGCGGTTGCCCAACCGGCTGCGCAACCAGCGCCTCAACCCACCCCGCAGGCACCGCCGCGCGCCGTAAACATGCCCAATCCGGCACAGCCTGTACCACCATCAGAGGCCGCTCCTGTCCATGTCGCGCAACCCAGCCCCCAAGGGGGGGCGAAGGCTGCTCCGGCTCAACCTGCGCGGCCCACCCCTCAAGGGGCAGAGGCTGCCATTGACGCCATAAAACGTGAGGGGCTAACCGGTCGCCAACTGCGCATGGCGCGGCGTATGGCACAAAAGCAAGGCCTTGCAGCAACCTCGGACTATGACGCTGTCCGCCTGCTGCGAGAGGCAGGCATTGACCCGTTTCAGCGCACCAACATGCTGGACCTGATGCCCTCGGATAAATCCATCAAACAACCCGCCGAAGCGGGCAAGGTGCAGCTGCCGCAAACCATGCCCATGGGCAAAAGCACGCTGCCATCCACCGAAACCATGTCTCCAGCAGAAATGCGGGCTCTGGAAATTGGCGAAATTCAGAAAGACATTGCGCGCCGCCGCCGCCGTCGTCTGCTCTTGCTGCTGGCGCGCTTGTCGGCCTTTGTCTTCCTGCCCACGGCCTTCGCCGGCTGGTACTTCTACTCGGTTGCAACCCCGATGTACTCCACGAAATCCGCCTTCTTAGTGCAACAGGCGGACTCCGCTGGCGCCGGCGGCGCATTGGGCGGACTACTTCCCGCACAACTCAACTCCAATCAGGACGCCATCGCGGTGCAGGACTACCTCACCAGTAAGGACGCGATGATCCGACTGGACCGCGATGCAGGCTTTAAAGATCATTTCTCTGACACCGAAATTGACCCAATTCAGCGTCTGACTGCGGATCCTTCCAATGAACAGGCCTACAAGGTCTACAAGAAATTTGTCAAAATCGGCTACGATCCTACCGAAGGCTCCATTCGCATGGAAGTCAGCGCGGCGGATCCGGAGATTGCAACGCAATTCGCTAAAGCGCTGATTTCTTACGCGGAACAACGCGTAGATGACTTGTCTCAACGCAAGCGCGAAGACCAGTTGCGCGATGCGCGAACGAGCCTGGAAACCTCCAAACAAGAACGCCGTGATGCCCAAGCCGAGCTGGTCCGCTTACAGGAAAACACGGTGCTCGACCCAGAAGGTGTGATCGCCTCGCTGCGGCAGCAGATCACCAATCTGGAAATCCAACTCCAAGAAAAGCAACTGCAATTGGCCGCCTTGGAAGACAATGCGCGCCCCAACAAAGCGCGGGTCGATGGAGTGCGCGGCGACGTGCGCCGCCTTGAGGCGGCTCTGGCACAACAGCGCGCTCGCATGACAGAGGCCACCGCAGGTGAGCAATCCCTGGCCGCCAAGACCTCGCAAATTCAAATTGCACAGGCGGATCTGGCGACCGCTGATCTGCAAATGCAGACGTCTCTGCAAACACTCAAGCAGACAGAACTGGAGGCGAACCGCCAAGTGCGCTACCTGACCACCTCGGTGGATCCGGTCTCCGCCCAGGACCCCTCCTATCCACGCAGTTTTGAAAACACGATCTTGGCCTTCCTGATCTTTTCGGGCATCTATCTGATGATCTCGCTGACCGCGTCCATCCTCAGAGAACAGGTGTCTTCGTAATGAAACATGTAAATGTTGGTGCTCTCACCATTGGCAACGACCTTCCTTTGACGGTCATTGCTGGCCCTTGCCAATTGGAGAGCAAGGACCACGCCGAAATGATCGCAGGCACCATGAAAGAAGCCTGCGCCAAGGTGGGCGCACAATATGTCTTCAAAGCCAGCTACGACAAAGCCAACCGCACGTCCCTCACCGGTATACGCGGTCTTGGCCTCGATTCGGGCCTCTCGGTTCTGGACGGCATCCGCAAAGACTTTGACGTGCCGGTGCTGACCGACGTGCACACCGAAGAGCAATGCGCGCTGGCGGCTGAGGCCGTCGACATCCTGCAAATCCCCGCATTCCTGTGCCGCCAAACCGATATGCTCTTGGCCGCAGGTAAAACCGGCGCAGCGGTGAATGTGAAGAAGGGCCAATTCCTGGCGCCTTGGGAGATGGGCAACATCGTCACCAAGATCGAAAGCACCGGCAACACCAACATCCTGCTAACAGAGCGCGGCACCTCCTTTGGCTACAACACACTGGTGGCCGACATGCGTTCCCTGCCGCAAATGGCCAAAACCGGCTACCCGGTGGTGATGGACGCCACCCATTCTGTGCAACAACCCGGAGGCCAAGGCGGCAGTTCAGGCGGCCAGCGTGAATTTGCCCCAGTCATGGCCCGCGCCGCTGTCTCTATTGGAACTGCCGCTGTTTTCATCGAAACGCACCAGGATCCGGATAAGGCGCCATCAGATGGGCCGAATATGATCCCGCTTGACCAAATGCCACATCTGATTGACACATTGATGCAGTTTGATGCATTGGCCAAAGCCAACCCAATCACAATTTAAACGACCCAATTTGCCTAGAAAGACATTGCTATGAAAAAACCATTGCCCGAAGTGCGCCCAAACACCTGGGAGTTCCTGCGCGACCCGATGATTGCTCCTACTGGATTCCGCGAATATGACGCGCGCTGGCAGTTCCCTGAGGCGATCAACCTCCCGGGCATGACTGCGCTTGGTTTTGGTCTCGGCACCCAGATGCAACGCCGCGGCATCGAGCCGGTGATTGCGGTGGGCAACGACTACCGCGACTATTCCGTTTCTATCAAAATGGCGCTGATTGTCGGCCTGATGAAAGCTGGCATTCACGTGAAAGACATCGGCCCCGCCCTATCTCCTATGGCTTATTTCTCGCAGTTCCACCTTGATGCGCCAGCCGTAGCTATGGTCACAGCATCGCACAATCCCAATGGTTGGACCGGCGTGAAAATGGGCTTTGAAAAGCCCCTGACCCACGGCCCCGACGAAATGGCAGAGCTGCGCGACATCGTGCTCAATGGCGACTTTGACGCACACGACGGCGGCAAACATGAGTTTATTGACGGCGTGCGCGAAGCCTATCTTGATGATCTGGTGGGCGACTTCAAAATGTCCCGCCCGTTGAAAGTTGTCTGTGCCACCGGCAACGGCACCGCCGCCGCCTTTGCCCCCGAACTCTTCAAGCGTATGGGTGTGGAAGTGGTCGAAAGCCACTGTGAGCTGGACTACACGTTCCCGCACTACAACCCGAACCCTGAAGCCATGGAAATGCTGCACGATATGTCGGGTAGCGTGAAAGCCTCCGGTGCGGACCTCGCACTTGGCTTTGACGGCGACGGCGACCGCTGCGGCGTTGTGGATGACGAAGGCGAGGAAATCTTTGCGGATAAGGTCGGCGTGATCATGGCCAAGGACCTTGGCAAACTCTACCCCAACACCACCTTTGTCGCTGACGTAAAATCCACCGGACTTTATGCCGCCGACCCAGACCTTTTGGCCACCGGCGCCAAAACCGACTACTGGAAAACCGGCCACAGCCACATGAAGCGCCGCGTGCACGAACTTGGCGCGCTGGCGGGCTTTGAGAAATCTGGCCACTACTTCCTCGCCGGTGACGTGGGCCGTGGTTATGACTGCGGCATGCGCGTCGCCGTGGAAATCTGCAAAATGCTCGACCGCAACCCGGACATGAAAATGTCGGACATGCGCAAGGCCCTGCCCAAAACCTGGTCCACCCCCACCATGTCGCCTTACGCGTCAGACACCGAGAAATACGACATTCTGGAACGCATCGTTGGCAAGCTCTCCGCCATGCACGAAGGTGGTGAAAAAATCGCCGGTCGCGCGATCAACGAAGTTGTCACCGTGAACGGCGCCCGCGTGATCCTAGACAACGGCAGCTGGGGCCTCGTACGCGCTAGCTCCAACACACCAAACCTTGTGGTGGTGATTGAAAGCAACGAAAGTGACGCCGAAATGCGCCAAATCTTTACCGAGATCGACGCCGTGATCCGCACCGAACCGGGTGTCGGCGACTACGATCAGACCATCTAAGCAGGCTGAAGACACATCATAGGAAGGGCGCTCGCGACACTGCAGCGCCCTTTTTTGATGCTCCTAATCCTCCTCCGGCACATATTCCAGAATATCGCCCGGCTGACAGCCTAAGTGGGCGCAAATCGCCTCTAGCGTATTGAAACGGATGCCTTTCACCTTGCCTGATTTCAGCAGGCTCAGGTTTGTCTCGGTCAATCCAATGGCCTGCGCCAACTCACGCGAGGTCATTTTGCGTTTCACCAGTTCTAAGTCGAGGTTGATGCGTATTGGCATAGGGCCTCCTACAGGAACTGGCTGTTCTCGTCAGCAATTTCTTGCGCCTGATTGAGCGACCGGCTGATCGCGAAAAACACCGCCGAAAGCACTAGGAAAACCACATCAATATCGATGTCGATCAGTACAAACTCCGGACGCAGCTCCGGTGCCAAATGGGTACTCAACACAACCGGCTGCATCGATACATTCAGCGCATTAAGCAGCCAAAACGCCAGAAACGCATAGGCGCACAGTCGCAAGTGTTTCCCCATCTGCGCAAAGTCCTGCGGGTCTTTCAAAAGCAGGATACGGTCCAGCGCCCAAAACCCGACGCCCAAGCTGATCAACGCGGGCCACATCATCGCCATACCAACCAGAAGCGCCCAGAGCGGCGGCACTGGCATATCCAGTGGTAAATCAAAGGCATCGGCCAGCATTTCGCCTGTGCCAAGAAAGGCGGAGATCCACAACACCGCCCAGCCAAAGGTGAAATAGACCAGCGTGATCAACATGGCGAGACGGGCCACTAGCTTCATGATTTTGCTCCAAAAGTTGTTGTCTTTCAGTAATCCAATTATGTTTTTCATGCAAGCTTTTACGTAAAACATAAAACATTTGCCTTGAAATGAAAATCAGACCTTCTTAAATAGCCGCCATCCCAAGACGGACTCATTTCAAAAAGGATCATCCCAAATGACACACAACACATTGATGCTTAGCTTGGTTACCGCCCTTTCATTGGCGGCTTGTACCGCACCGGTGGATCGTCCCCTGACAGTGGACGGCACCCGGAACGTCAATTTTGACGGCGACTACAACGCCTGCCACGCAAAGGCTGCCTCCTTCACCAACGGCGCTGGAGCCGAAAGCGCGGCCATTGGCGCGGTGCTTGGCGCTGGCGTGGGCGCCATTGAGGCCGACGATGAATGGGAAGGTGCGGTGGTTGGTGCAATCACCGGCGGCGCCATTGGCGCTGCTGAAAACGCCTCCAAAGTGAATGACGAACGCCGCAACGTTCTGATCCGCTGCATGCAAAACCGCGGTCATGACGTAATCGGCTAAACACAAAACACCCGCAGGCGTCCTCCACCTGCGGGTGTTTCTTTTCTAATGTGGAAAAGGGCTTAAGCCGCCAGACCACGCCCTTTCAAAAGCGCCTCAACACCCGGCAAACGCCCGCGGAACCTCTTATAGAGTTCATCGGCTTCCACCGATCCACCTGTCGACAGGATATGCCGTTCCAATGCTTTGGCCGTCTCCGGATCAAATGCACTCCCCGCCTCTTCAAAGGCCTCAAATGCATCCGCATCCATCACCTCAGACCACATATAGCTGTAATACCCGGAGCTATAGCCATCCCCGGCAAACACATGCGCAAAATGCGGCGTGGCATGGCGCATGGTGATCGCCGCCGGCATGCCGAGTTCCGCCAAAACTTCCGCCTGCTTCGCCATCGGATCGCTTGGGGCTGCACCTTCATGGAACGCCAGATCGACCAACGCAGAGGCGACATATTCCACCGTGGCAAAGCCTTGATCAAAGTTCGCCGCGCCCAGCACCTTCTCCAGCATCGCCTGCGGCATCGCCTCGCCGGTCTCCGCATGTGTGGCATACTCCGCCAACACCTCAGGCACCTCCAGCCAATGTTCATAAAGCTGGCTTGGCAGCTCCACAAAATCCCGCGCCACTGAGGTGCCGGAAATGCTCTCATAGGTCACATTGGACAACATCTGATGCAGCGCATGGCCAAACTCGTGGAACAGCGTACGCGCATCGTCATAGCTAAGCAGCGCCGGATCACCCTTTGCAAAATTACAGACATTGATCACAACCGGCCCCTGCACCTCAGGGAATTTCGCCTGCCCCCGCATCGCAGAGCACCACGCGCCAGAGCGTTTTCCACCACGCGCAAAGTAGTCGCCAATGAACACCGCCACATGGGCCCCGTCGCGCGTGACTTCCCACGCCCGACAGTCCTCATGATACAGCGGCACATCCAACTCTTTGAATGCCAAACCAAACAGCTTGGTCGCACAGGCAAAGCTGGCCTCAATCATGCGATCCAGTTGCAGGTATGGTTTCAGCGCCGCCTCATCGAGATCATGCTCCGCCTTGCGCCGCTTCTCTGCGTAGTAACGCCAATCCCACGGCGCCAGATCGTCGTTGATGCCATCTACATGCATCATCTCGGTCAGCACGGCGGCATCCGCCTCCGCCCGCGCCTTGGCCGGGCCCCAGACATCCATCAACAGCCCGCGCACCGCCTCCGGCGTCTTGGCCATCTCTGTTTCCAGCTTGTAGCCGGCAAAGCTGGCATACCCCAGCAACTTGGCCCGCTCATCGCGCAGCGCAAGAATCTCCCCCGCAATCGCGCGGTTGTCAGTCTCTCCCCCATTGGCCCCGCGTGCCGCCCACGCCTCAAACGCTTTCTCGCGCAAATCACGCCGGGGCGAGAACTGCAAAAACGGAACGATGATCGAGCGCGACAGCGTCACCACAGGACCGTCTGCGCCCTTCTCTTCGCCAGCCGCACGCGCCGCATCCACGGCAAAGTCGGGCAAGCCTTCCAGGTCGGCCTCGGCCAACGGCATGAACCACTCGCGCTCATCGGCCAGCAAGTTCTGCGTGAACTCCGTGCCCAACACAGCCAGCCGGCCTTTGATCTCTTTCATGCGCGCATCCGCATCACCTTCCAGCGCTGCACCGCCCCGCACAAAACCACGGTGCGTCAACATCAACACCCGCTGCTGCTCTTCCGTCAGGTCCAGTGTGTCGCGCGCATCCCAAATCGCCTTGATCCGGCCAAACAACGCTTTGTTGGCTGAAATCTCTGCCGAATGCGCCGCCAGTTTGGGTGAGAAGTCCCGCTGTAACGCTTCCCGCGCTGGGTTGCTGTCCGCCCCCGAAACCGAGAAGAACACGGACAACACCTTATTGAGCCCCTCTCCGGCCACTTCCATGGCTTCAATCGTGTTGGCAAAGCTTGGTGCGTCAGCACTCTCTGCAATCGCCTCAACTTCGGCCTTATGCGCGACCAAAGCCTCCTCAAAGGCAAGTGCAAAATCATCATCAGAAATCTTGTCAAACGGGGCGAGCTTAAACGGGGTGTCCCACGCGGACAGCAGCGGATTTGTCATTGAGTAAATCTCCTTTGCGCCCACCCTAGGCAGCGCTCCAAGGAGGTGCAATCCACCTCATCACTCCGTGCGCAACTGCACAAGATCGACGTTCGTGTGCGCCCATCGCCACAGTCGCAATACAGCCGTGATACAGACGCAATACCGATGTGGAAAATCAGCCTTTTGGGCGTCCACAGGTAGGGCAATCTGAGCGGGGTTTTAATCCAATTTTGCGGGTCTCTCCCCAGAGCGCGTCATAGATCATCATCTCACCACGCAGCGCCGCCCCGGCGCCGGTAATCACCTTAACAGCTTCCGCCGCCATCATCGTTCCCACCACGCCAGGAAGCGGCCCAACCACTCCCGCCTCGGAGCAGCTTGGCG
Organism: Shimia sp.; assembly: GCA_024224295.1. Classification (GTDB taxonomy): domain Bacteria; phylum Pseudomonadota; class Alphaproteobacteria; order Rhodobacterales; family Rhodobacteraceae; genus Shimia. The sequence goes on from JAAENN010000020.1 coordinate 78,578, forward strand.
CGATACCCGGCGCTGGCGCCGCAGGGAAGATGCACTGATAACAAGGGGTGCCACTGGCCGTGTCAAACACGCTCAACTGCCCTTCCCATTGCGACAAAGCGCCGGAAATCATAGGCTTGCCCTGTGCCACGCAGACCTCATTCACCAGATAGCGCGTATCAAAATTGTCCGTGCCGTCCAGCACCAGATCATATTCCCCAATGATCTCTGCCGCATCCTCTTCGGTCAATCGATACGGGTATGGCACCACTGAGACAAACGGGTTTTGCGCCGTCATCGCTTCTGCCGCCGACAACACCTTCGGCGTTCCAATCGCCTCATCTTTATGGATCACCTGACGCTGCAAATTGGAGTTGTCGACAACGTCGTCATCCACCACCCCAATACGGCCAACACCGGCTGCCGAAAGGTAGAGTAAAACAGGCGATCCAAGCCCCCCGGCCCCCACGACCAACACTTTGGCATCTTTGAGCTTTTTCTGCCCCAGCCCACCCAACTCGCGCAGTACAATGTGGCGTGCGTAGCGGTTCAATTCAGTCTCAGAAAACAGCTCCTGTGCCGCGTTTTCTTGCGCCTCATCCGCGGCCTTTGCATCCGCTTTCTGGCGCAGTTTTTGAACCATGCTTGAGTAGGCCAAAACAATCGCAACCGTTCCGCCAATCATCAACCACATCGCAAGACTGCCCCCGGTCGCAATCACCAATTGATGCTCTGGCGGGAACACAATTTGCACGCCGACAACAGCCAGATACAGCAGACCAATCATGGTCCATCGCGCCGTTTTGGGCGCCCCCATGACCATGCCAATGCCCCAAAGCCCAGCCGCCATGATCAGAACCAGAAGCATTAGGCCACTCCGGTAGAACCAAAGCCGCCTGAGCCACGGCTGGTTTCGCTAAGCTCTTGATCTAATGTGAACTCTGCCACTACAACCGGCGCGACAACCATCTGAGCGATACGCATACCGTGGCTGATCTCAAAAGGGTCCTGACCTGCGTTCAACACAATTACACCAAGCGGACCACGATAGTCGCTGTCAATTGTTCCCGGACTATTGGGCAAGGTAATCCCATGTTTCAGCGCCAGCCCGGAACGTGGCCGCATCTGAACCTCATAGCCTTTAGGAATTTCCAACGACACCCCAGTTGGCACCAGCACCCTTGCACCCGGCGCCAGTGTCACGCCATCCCGTTGATCTGGAGGAAAATTTGCCCGCACATCCGCCCCAGCAGCGCCCACCGATTCATAGGACGGCAGCGCTACATCCCGGTCCGCACCCTCCAACCATTTCAACTTAATTGGCACCGCCGTCATGTCTTCTCTTTCCAAATTTATTTTGCCGGACGCCGCGCACCGGCGCGTTACTCGGTCAGCGTTTCCGCGATTTTCGCAGCCAGTTTCTCCGCTACGTCAGCCTTACCCATACGTGGCCAAGCCTCTGATCCCGCGTCCGAAATCAACGTCACGGCATTTTCGCTGCCGCCCATGATCCCTGTCGCCGGGCTCACATCATTGGCAACGATCCAGTCACATCCCTTACGGATACGTTTGGTGGTCGCGTTTTCGATCACGTCATCGGTTTCAGCAGCAAAACCCACCACAAGTCCCGGACGGCCTTCATCCATCTGACTCACGGTCGCCAGAATATCGGGGTTTTCGGCAAACTCCAAAGTAGGCAAGCCGCCCTTGGTCTTTTTTATCTTGCTGCCAGAAGCACTTGCCACCCGCCAGTCGGCCACAGCGGCACAGAATATTGCCGCATCCACCGGCAGCGCACCCTGCACAGCCTCCAGCATCTCAGACGCGGTTTGCACCTCAATCAATAGTACACCAGCTGGCCGCGCCGCATCTGCAGGTCCGGTCACAAAAACCACCTCCGCTCCCAGCTTCACCAGTGCGTTGGCAATCGCGGTGCCCTGCGCACCAGAAGAGCGATTGGCAATGTAGCGTACCGGGTCAATCGGTTCATGCGTCGGCCCTGACGTCACCAACACGCGTTGTCCCTGCAGCGGGCCTTCGGAAAGAGCGCCTTGAATTGCCTGCACAATTTCCATTGGTTCAGACATCCGCCCAGGCCCAAATTCACCGCAGGCCATATCACCCTCGTTGGGTCCGACAAAGTTGACCCCATCCGCCTTCAATTGCGCCAGATTGCGCTGCGTTGCCGGATGATCCCACATACGCACATTCATCGCTGGCGCAACCAGAACCGGCGTGTCCGTCGCCAACAACAGCGTCGACGCCATATCATTGGCCAGACCATTAGCCATCTTCGCCATCAAATCAGCCGTCCCCGGCGCCACCACAATCAAGTCCGCAGATCGCGACAATTGGATGTGCCCCATCTCTGCCTCATCTGTCAGATCAAACAGATCTCGGTAGACTTTTTCCCCCGCCAACGACGACACCGACAAAGGCGTCACAAACTCTTCCGCAGCACGGGTCAACACCGGCGTCACCCAGGCACCACGCTCCCGCAACCGCCGGATCAGTTCCAATGACTTATAAGCCGCGATTCCACCGGCAATGATCAGGAGAATTCGTTTGTCTGTCAGCATTTAGCAGACCTCTTTCACGCTAAGGTGCCCAAACCTAGGCCGCATGGGCCAAAGGGGCAAGCACGCTTATTTGAAAGCGGCGCAAGGATCGTCCCGCTCCGCTGCCTCCGTCACAATCCACAGATCGTAGGGCGAGTCACTCTCAGGCTCTGCCTCAAGCTGGCCAAGGGACATGGACACGATCTCCTTTGGCAACAAAACCGGCGCGCCCCAATCAGTGCGCGCATGGCCATTGCCAGTGATCACGGCAACCGGTCCGCCCGTTTCCGCCAGGGCCTCGGTCACCGCCTGCGCCAACCGAGCATCCCGCAATCGCTGCGCCATCACCATACCGGGCAACATCTCTTCCGGCAGCGCGTCACAATGCGCGGCCATTTGCAGTGCCTCACGCGCGACCTGTTGCATTTGCGGCAACGGATTAGTCAGGCCGTACTCAGCTCCGGCCCCATCCAGAACGCTGCTCATATCACCACCCTCAAACGCGATCCCAGCGGCCTCCCGCGGCACCTGCGCGCCATAGATTTTCGCATCCCCCAGCGCGGCAAAGACTGGATAATACATCGAAAAATCCAGCCACCCGCTGTCATTCCAGCCCAGCGCCATTTCCAACGCGAGCGCATCGTCCAACAAATCCGGCGTCACCATTACCGCCTGTTCCGGCACCAGCATTTCAAACACCACCGCCTTTGGTCCAATCGCCAAAATCGCCTGCGCCTGGTTGTCGTGATGCACCGGGTTGTCGTGCACCTCGCCCAAGAACACTACATTCGCATCGCGGAACAGATCGTAAGACACACCCTGCGCAAAGCCTGCGCTTGCGAGGAACGAAAAAGAAAAAGCTGCAATCGTCTGTTTCATGGCGCCATCAAACCGCGCGTCTTGGGAGGATGCAAGCCCACCTTGCGTCGCAGGTGGTATTCCCGCTTGCCCCGACATCGCGAATACCGCAGGGTGCGCGCCAACGCGCAAGGGGTCAGATTATGTTGCCAAAACTGAGCTTGATTTTGGGGGGCGCCGCCTCCGGCAAATCGGCCTTCGCCGAAGTTATGGTAATGGCGTCCCGGCAACCGCGCATCTATATTGCGACGGCCCAAGCCTTTGATGACGAAATGCGTCGAAAGGTGCAAAAACACTTAATCCAGCGCGGTCCGGACTGGCGCACAATCGAGGCGCCGCTCAACACCGCCGACGTCCTAAAAGATCTGCCAGCCGATGCCGTTGTTCTTCTGGACTGTGCCACAATGTGGCTGTCCAATCAGATGCTTGCAGAAAATGATCTCGCATCGGAACAAGCCAAATTTCTCGAAGCGCTGCAAGCTTGCCCCGCCCATGTAGTCGTTGTTTCAAACGAAGTTGGCCTTGACGTGGTCCCTGAAAATGCTCTCGCCCGCCGCTTTCGCGATGCTCAGGGCACGTTGAACCAAGCCATAGCAAAACGGGCCACTTTGGCTGTGCTTGTGGTCGCCGGATTGCCAATGGTTCTGAAAGGAGAACTGCCATGACTGAGCTGCATCTGGTGCGCCATGGACCGACCCATGCCAAAACCATGGTTGGGTGGTCTGACCTACCCGCCGATCTTTCCGACACCGCCCAGGTTGCCCGGCTTGCGGGTCACCTCCCCGCTGACGGCATTGTGATCAGCTCCGACCTGCAACGTTGTGTTGCGACCGCCGACGCCATTCAACGTGATCGGCACCGACTGGCCCATGATACAGCCTTACGCGAAATCCATTTTGGCGATTGGGAACTCAAAACCTTCGCCGAGATCGAAGCCGCCGATCCCGACCGCATCCGTGCTTATTGGGAAACCCCCGGCGACGTGCGCCCGCCCAATGGCGAAAGCTGGAACGAAGTCACCTCCCGTGTAGATGGCGCAATTGATCGCTTGATTGCGGCGCATCGCGGTGCCAAACTGATTGTGGTTGTACACTTTGGCGTAATCCTGACGCAAATCCAACGTGCCGAGCAGCTCACCGCCGAAGAAGTCTTTGGCCATCGCATCGACAACCTGTCGGTGACCTCCATCAAAATCGATGACACGGGCTGGGCCACTCACCCAATTAATCACATTCCGTGATGGTTTTCGTCAAAATGTTTTGGTTTCGTGATGAATTTTGGCGTGCTACTCTCACTTCATGACCTACGATTTATACATCGGCGACTACGCCTATTCCTCCTGGTCGCTGCGCGGCTGGCTTCTGTTTGAAAAATTTGGCATCGGCCAGAACACCACTTTGGTGGATTTCTCCGATAAATCGGTGGCCGAACAGCTCGCGAAATTGGCCCCGGCCCGCACTGTACCCACGGTTGTCACACCTGAAGGTGCAATCCTGTCCGACAGTCTTGCCATGGCCGAAGAGCTCGCCGCCCGCCACCCAGACGCTGGCTTTTGGCCCAGCGATCCCGGAGCCCGTGCCACTGCCCGCAATCTAGCGGCTGAAATGCACTCTGGCTTCTTCACTCTGCGCAACGACTGCCCCATGAACCTGCGTCTTTCGTATGAAGACAGCAGCCCAACCGAGGACCTGCTCAAGGACGTCCAACGGCTTGAAACCATTTGGGAACACGCTCGCGCGAACTACGGTGCAGACGGCCCATGGCTTTGCGGCAACTACAGCGTTGCGGATGCCTTCTACGCACCCGTCGCTGCCCGCATTGCAGGCTATAATCTGCCGGTTGGCGAAGTGGCCCAAGCCTATGTTGATACACATTTGGCCGATCCGGCCTTCCGCCGCTGGCGCGCAATGGGCATCGTGCACGGCGCAACCCTGCCATGGTACGCGAAAGACCACGCAACCCGCGCGTGGCCGGGCCCCGTCCCCCTCGCGGCCAAACCTATCGACGAAGGTACGCCAGAAAACGGCAGCTGCCCCTACTCCGGCAAGCCCTCTACCCACTTGATGGAACTCAACGGGCGAACTTTTGGCCTTTGCAACGCCTTCTGCCGGGACAAAACCGTGGCCGATCCAGAAGCTTGGCCCGCCTTCATGGCGCTGCAATAAACGTATTAACCTTTCGCTAACCAACCCTCGCTACAAATAGTTAACGTTTGTTAATCTGTTCGGTGGCGGGGGTTTTGCCATGGTATCACGGGCCTATACCGTGGCTTTTGAAGGGGTTGAGGCCCACCAGGTGGAGGTGCAATGCGCGCTTGCTCCAGGCCTGCCTGCTTTCTCCATCGTTGGCTTGCCGGACAAAGCCGTCTCTGAGGCACGCGACCGCATCCGTGCCGCGCTCGCCGCTATGGCCATTGCCCTGCCCTCCAAACGCATCACCATCAACCTGTCCCCCGCCGACCTACCCAAAGAGGGCAGCCACTTTGACCTGCCCATCGCCGTCGCTTTACTTGCGGCGCTGGGGATCATCCCCGAAGACGCATCTGAAAGCACCGTGAGCCTTCGCGAACTGTCACTCGACGGCTCGCTTGTTGGCGTCACCGGTGCCCTACCTGCCGCCATGAGTGCGGCGGAAGAAGACCGCATGTTGCTCTGCCCGGCGGTCAGCAGCCCTGAAGCCGCCTGGGTTGCCGCCACACAGGTGATTGGCGCCGCCTCCCTCGCCGACGTCGTGCGCCATTACACCGGCCAATCGCCGCTCGCCCCTTCTCAACCCGGCGAAGTGCATGGCGAAAGCAGTTCCCTTGATCTGCGCGATGTGAAAGGCCAAGAACGCGCCAAACGCGCGTTGGAAATCGCCGCCGCCGGACGTCACCATTTGTTTATGGTGGGCTCGCCGGGTTCCGGCAAATCCATGCTGGCCGCACGTTTGCCAACGATCCTGCCGCCAATGAGCCCCGCCGAAGCGCTGGAAACCTCCATGATCCATTCGGTGGCGGGCATATTGGAGCAAGGTGGCATCTCCCGCACCCGCCCGTTTCGAGAGCCCCATCACTCTGCATCTATGGCTGCCATCGTTGGCGGAGGACGGCGCGCTCAGCCCGGCGAGATTTCTCTCGCCCACAATGGCGTGCTTTTCATGGATGAAATGCCAGAATTCTCACGGCCTGTACTCGAAACCCTGCGCCAGCCTATTGAAACCGGCCAAGTGATGATCGCTCGCGCCAATGCCCATGTGACCTACCCCTGCAAGTTCATGCTGATCGCCGCCGCCAATCCATGCCGCTGCGGCCACATGTATGACGCAGCCCAAGCCTGCGCCCGTGTTCCAGATTGCGGCCAGGACTACCTTGGCCGCCTCTCCGGCCCACTCATGGACCGCATCGATTTGCGCATCGAAGTGCCGCCAGTGGCCTTCCGCGACCTCGACCTGCCCAACGATGGTGACACATCAGAGCAAGTTGCGCAGCGCGTCGCCACTGCCCGTGCCCTCCAAACCACTCGCTTTGAGAGCCACAACGGCATTCGTGTAAACGCCGACGCCCACGGCCAAGCCTTAGAAGAGATCGCCACACCGGACGCCGAAGGCCGCGCATTACTGTCCCAAGTGGCCGAACGCTTTGGCCTAACCGCCCGCGGCTATCACCGGGTTTTGCGTGTCGCCCGCACCATCGCAGACCTTGAGGGCGCCGAACAAATCCGCCGCCCCCATCTGGCAGAAGCCATCAGCTTCCGCCTCTCGACCTCACAAGAGGTTTAAGCCAGCTTGCCTTCAATCGCGTCCCAAATCTTCTCAGCGATGTTCACCCCGTCAAACCGCTCCAACTCCTGAATGCCGGTCGGCGAAGTCACGTTGATCTCCGTCAGGTAATCACCAATCACGTCGATGCCGACAAAAATCTGCCCCTTATCGCGCAGCAGCGGCCCAATAGCGGCACAGATTTCCAGATCGCGTTCGGTCAGCCCAATCTTCTCCGGACGCCCGCCCACGTGCATGTTGGAACGGGTTTCGCCCGCCGCTGGCACGCGGTTGATTGCGCCCACCGGCTCCCCGTTCACAAGGATCACGCGTTTATCGCCGTTGCTCACATCCGGCAGGAATTTCTGTACGATCAGCGGCTCACGGCTGAACCCAGTAAACAGCTCATGCAGCGAGGTCAGGTTGCGGTCATTGGCATCCAGACGGAACACGCCAGCCCCACCGTTGCCATAGAGCGGCTTCAGGATCACATCGCCATGCTTGGCCTTGAATTCCTTGATGGTTTCCAGATCACGCGCAATGGTCGTCGGCGGCGTCAGATCCGGGAAATCCAGCACCAACAACTTCTCCGGATAGTTCCGCACCCAGAAAGGATCATTCACCACCAACGTGTCCGGCGCTAGCCGATCCAGCAAATGTGTGCTGGTGATATAGTGCATGTCAAACGGCGGGTCCTGACGCAGCCACACCACGTCAAAATCCTTCAGGTTCACCCGCTCAAACGGTCCCAGGTCCACATGGTTGCCCTGCTCACGCCGCACCACCATGGCATGGCCCCGCGCGGTGATCTCGCCTTCTTCATAGGCCAGATGATCAGGCGAGTAGTAAAACAGCTCATGCCCCCGCGCCTGCGCCTCTTCGGCGATGCGGAAAGAACTGTCAGCATTGATGTCGACCGAGGTGATCGGATCCATTTGAAAGGCGATTTTCATGTGCGCACCCTGATAATAAGTCCACACTTACATGGCCCATGCCATCCCCGCTTGCAATGGGCAGGCTGATCTTACCAAAGTGCATTCTCAAGGATGTGAACCTCGCCCTTCCCATTCACCAGGGCCACATCAAACCGCATCTCGCTCAGCAGGCCTTAGGGCTCCCCACCGGCAAACTCTTCTGCCGCGCGCATCAGCCGCTCAACTTGTTTGGGCAACAACCGCGCAGCCGCGCTGTCAAAACTGCGACTGTGTTTGACCTCCACAAACACCAAGTCGCCGCCATCGCGCAAAATCAGGTCCACTTCCCCCGCTTTGCCACGCCACCGCGCCTTCGCCAGTCTCAGCCCCCGCGCCTCATAGTGGCGCAACACCGCCTCCTCAGCGGCCTGCCCAGCCAAATAATTACTGCGCCCGGTGTCTTCCCTGCGCCTGTCACTCATACCAAACCATTGCCCAATCTCCGGCGGTCTAACCCGCTTTCTGCAACTTAAGGGCCAATTGGTACACTTTACGCCGGTTGATACCATAAGCTTTGGCAATCGCGTCCGACGCATCTCGCACCGACAAAGTCTGCAGCGCCTCTTTCAGCGCGCCTTCGATGTCCTCCTCGCTGGCCGCTTCCCCGCGCTGACGGTCGATCAATACAACAATCTCGCCTTTGATTGTGCGCTCCGGCAACTCTGCCACCAACTCATCCAACGATCCGCGGATCACTTCTTCAAATTTCTTGGTCAACTCGCGCGCCACGGCCGCCTTACGCCCACCGCCTAGCACCTCCGCTGCGTCCGCCACCATGGCCGCGACCCGCTTAGGCGATTCGTAAAAAACCAACGTGCCCGGCACCTCGCGCACCGCCTCCAAGGCCGTCTGCCGCGCCTTTTTGGCGTTGGGTAGAAACCCGGCAAAGAAAAACGAATCCGTTGGTAGCCCTGCCAGCGACAATGCAGTTATGATCGCACTTGGTCCCGGCGCGCTGGTCACCAAATACCCGGCTTCCGCCGCCGCAACAGACAAATGATAGCCCGGATCGGCAATCAATGGCGTGCCCGCCTCAGAGGCATAGGCCACCGATTTTCCAGCCTCCAGATAGCCCAGAAGCTTGCCCCGCGCGCCTTCGCCAGAGTGGTCATGATACGACAGAGCGTGGCGCCCATTCAGCGGCACCCCGTGTATTTCAAGGAGTTTCTTCATCGACCGCGTGTCTTCTGCAGCGATCACATCGGCACTGGCCAGAATGTCCAAAGCCCGCAAGGTGATATCACGTGCAGTGCCGATAGGTGTGGCGACAAAGTACAAACCCGGCTGCAATTTCACGGTCTGGTGATTCATAGCTGGACCCGCCTTTTCACTCGTTTATTATTTGGCAGCAACGCGGCCGGACCTCAATCACGGACGTGACCCCAACGGGAGTGGAGCTTACCTATGTTGTCTTTTCTTAAACCTGCCCACCGCTTTGTTAAAGGGGCGGTCGCAGGGCTGTCCACACTGGCGCTGGTCTCTTGTGTGGAAACCACCGGAAGCTCCGGTCCAAAAATCGATGCATCAGCCCCCGTGCCAGTGGCACTGTTGGTGCCCAAAGGCTCCAGCAACTCCGGCGACGCTCTCCTGGCACAAAGCCTGGAGAACGCAGCCAAACTTGCTATTGCAGACTTGGGTGGCGTCAAGATTGACCTGCGGGTCTATGCCACTGCGGGCAACCCGAACACGGCGCAAGCCGCCGCAGTTCAAGCGGTTGATGAAGGCGCCAAAATCATTCTTGGCCCCGTGTTTGGCGAAGCCGCCAACGCCGCTGCCAAAGCCGTGGCTGGCCGCAACGTGAACGTGCTGTCCTTCTCCAACAACACCACCATCGCAGGCGGCAACCTGTTTGTGCTTGGGCCAACCTTTGACAACACCGCCAATCGCCTCGTGGCTTTTGCGAAAGGTCAGGGCAAAGGCAACATCATGGCGGTACACGCCAACAACTCCGCTGGCCTATTGGGCAACACCGCCATCGCCAACGCCATCACCCGCAATGGCGCAGGCAATGCCGGGGCTGTTGGGTATGAATTCTCGCAGGAAGGCGTGATCGCCGCCGTCAGCCAAATCAGGCTGAACGCGCAACAGAACAATGCGCAAACGCTGTTCTTAACCGCAAACACATCCGGCGCCCTTCCTCTGCTGACCCAGCTATTGCCAGAAGCAGGCCTCAGCCCGGCCACCACGCAATATATGGGCCTGACTCGATGGGATATTCCGGCCCAAACACTGGAATTGCCAGGTGTTCAGGGCGGTTGGTACGCCATGCCGGACCCAACTCTGACCAGCCAATTCCAAAGCCGTTATGCGCAAGCTTACGGTGGCCTTCCCCACTCAATAGGTGGCTTGGCCTATGATGGCATTGCGGCAATCGGCGCGCTGGTCAAACAAGGCAAATCTGATGCACTGACCACAGGCGCATTGTCTCAAGGCGCAGGCTTCCAGGGAGTGAACGGCATCTTCCGCCTGCGCACAGACGGCACAAACGAACGCGGACTGGCCGTAGCCACAATCCGCGACAAGAAGGTAGTAATCATTGACCCTGCCCCAACCCGATTTGGAGGCGCTGGCAGCTAAGGCCGGCGACATCTTCCCAGCCCCGCCTGTCGCGGGGCTGATCTGCTCTGCTGACGAAATTTTCAACTGCGCTGAAGTGGCGACTGAACTTGCCGACATCCTGAAAAAGGACGGCAAGGAAAGCGATTTGCGCAAGGAAATCGTTCCACTCCTCATGGACCGCCGCAAAGCAGCTATGACGCAGATTGCAGCTGCTTTCCGCGAACAACCGCGCGCCGCCCGCGCCATGACGCGCTCCTATACGTGGCTCACCGACTGCCTGGTCAGCTGCGCCTTCTACGTCGCCACCGTGCGTTTTTACCCGCTGGCCACCCCCACCGAAGCTGAGCGGATCGCGCTGTTTGCGGTAGGTGGCTACGGGCGAGGCGAAATGGCGCCCCAGTCTGACGTCGATCTACTGTTCCTCACACCCTATAAAATCACCCCTTGGGCGGAGAGCGTGATTGAATCCATGCTGTACCTGCTCTGGGATCTACGCCTGAAAGTCGGCCATAGCTCCCGTACTGTGAAAGACTGCCTTCGCTTGGGGCGCGAAGACTTCACCATCCGCACAGCCCTATTGGAAAACCGTTTCCTACGAGGCCATGAGCCACTGGACGAAGAGCTCAACACCCGTCTTGAAGATGAACTCTTCAAAGGCACCGAACAGGAGTTCATCGAGGCCAAACTTAACGAACGAGACGAGCGCCACAAAAAACAGGGCCAGCGTTACGTGGTCGAACCCAATGTCAAGGAAGGCAAAGGCGGCCTACGTGATCTGCAATCCCTCTTCTGGATCGCCAAATACGTCTATCACGTTTCCGATGTCTCTGAACTTGTTGAGAAAGAGGTCCTGGCGCAAGACGAGCTGGAGCGCTTCATTGAGGCAGAGAGCTTTCTCTGGGCCGTGCGCGGCCACTTGCACCTGACCGCCGGACGACCGATGGAACAACTCACCTTCGATGTGCAAGTCGAGATCGCCGATCAGATGGGGTACACCGACAAAGGTGGCCGCCGCGCGGTGGAACACTTCATGCAGGAGTTCTTTCGCCAAGTCACTGCCGTGGGCGACTTGACCCGCATCCTGCTCACCAAACTCGAAGCCAACCACGCCAAAGCTGAGCCACTATTGGAGCGCATCTTCCGACGTCGCCCGCGCATGAAGCCGGGCTACAAAATGGTGCACAATCGCTTGGATGTGGCAGATGAAAAGACCTTCCTCGACGATCCGCTGAACCTGCTGCGCCTGTTCGAAGAAGGCCTTCGCACGGGCATGTTGATCCACCCGGACGCCATGCGGCTGGTGACGGCGAACCTGCACCTGATCGACGAGGACTTCCGCGCCAACAAAGAGGCGCGCCGCCTGTTCCTCGACTTGCTGCTGAAACACGGCAACCCCGAACGCGCCCTGCGCCGCATGAATGAGCTAGGTGTGCTCGCAGCTTTCATCCCGGAGTTTGAACCCATCGTCGCGATGATGCAGTTCAATATGTACCACTCCTACACGGTGGATGAGCACACCATTCAGGTGATCTCAAATTTCATGGACATAGAGCGCAAAGACCTTGAGGACGAGTTGCCGCTCTGCTCCGAAATCCTCGCCTCTGGCGGTATCAACCGCAAAGTCCTCATGGTCGCCATGCTGCTGCACGACATTGGCAAAGGCCGCGACATTGATCATTCCGTTCTGGGAGCACAAATCACTCGCAAAGTTGCTCCAAACCTCGGCCTCAATAAAGCCGACAGCGAAACTGTCGAATGGCTGGTGCGCTACCACCTGCTGATGTCAGACACCGCACAGAAACGAGACATCGCCGACCCACGCACCGTGCGTGACTTCGCAAAAGCTGTGAAAACAGTGGACCGGTTGAATTTGCTTACCATCCTGACCGTTTGTGACATCCGCGGTGTAGGACCGGACACATGGAACAATTGGAAAGCCGTGCTTCTGCGCGCGCTTTATGGTCAAACCAAACTTGTGCTGGAAGACGGTATGGAGGCTATCACCCGCGAAAACCGCGGCACCAAGGCAAAGAAACTCCTGCGCGAAGAACTGGCCGATTGGCCCAGCAAAGACCTCAAGAAAGAGACCGCGCGCCACTACGAGCCCTATTGGCAAGGCCTGCACATCACTGCGCACAAGGTGTTTGCTGATCTACTCCGAGACATACCCGACGACGAAGTCCGCATCGACTTGCACCCGGACGAAGATCGCGACGCCACCCGCGTCTGTTTTGCCATGGCCGACCACCCGGGCATCTTCTCCCGTATGTGTGGCGCTCTGGCCTTGGTGGGAGCCAACATCGTCGACGCCCGTACCTTCACCTCAAAAGACGGCTACGCCACTGCAGCCTTCTGGATTCAGGATTCAGATGATGCGCCTTACGAGGCCGCCCGCCTACCGCGTCTGCGTAAAATGATCGAACGCACTTTGGCTGGCGAAGTCGTTACCACAGAGGCCATCAGGTCCCGAGACGTCATCAAAAAACGGGAGCGCGCCTTTAAGGTCCCGACCACGATCTTGTTTGATAACGAAGGCTCCGAGATCTACACAATTATCGAAGTGGACACCCGTGATCGCGCGGGCCTGCTGTTTGACCTCACGCGCACCTTGGCTAGCAGCAACGTCTACATCGCCTCCGCCGTGATCGCGACCTTTGGAGAGCAAGTGGTCGACACCTTTTATGTGAAAGATATGTTTGGCCTTAAATTTCACGCGGAAGGCAAACAAAAGACACTAGAAAAGAAACTGCGCGAGGCGATCCAACAAGGCGCAGAAAGGGCCAGGGCATGAAGCCAATCCGCCTGATGCGCGGCTTTCTGACCGTTGGTTTCTGGACGCTATTGAGCCGGGTCCTCGGCTTTGTCCGCGAAATCCTGTTGCTGAGCTTCATCGGCCCCGGCCCGCTGCTTGACGCCTTTGTCGCCGCCTTCCGATTGCCTAATATGTTCCGCCGCTTTTTTGCCGAAGGTGCTTTTAACGCCGCCTTTGTGCCAATGTTCTCTAAAAAACTGGAGGGCGAGGAAGACGCGGAGCACTTTGCCACCGAAGCGCTGAGCCTGCTGTTTGCCGCCGTGATGACCCTCACCGCGCTGGGTATGATCTTCATGCCCGCGCGGGTCTGGCTCACCGCTGAAGGCTTTGCTGGAGATGCCCGCTTCGACCTTACGGTGGGTTATGGCCGTATCGTCTTCCCCTACATCTTTTTTATGTCCCTAAGCGCATTATTCTCCGGCGTGCTCAACGCTACCGGCCGTTTTGCTGCTGCCGCAGCAGCACCGGTATTGCTCAACATCCTGATCATCCCGGCGCTGATCCTAGGGCATATCTCGGGCGGTGAGGTCATCACCTGGCTGATCTGGACCATTCCTTTTGCTGGCGTGGCCCAGCTTGGTCTTGTCTGGATTGCCAGCCGCAAAGCCGGCCTGCACATTAAATTGCGCCTGCCCAAGTGGACGCCAGACATGGCGCGCATGGTTCGCGTCGCCGTCCCCGCCGCGCTTGCCTCTGGCGTCATGCAGATCAACCTTGTGGTCGGCCAGATAGTGGCTTCCAACACCGAAAGCGCCGTGAGCTGGCTCTATGCCGCGGATCGTCTTTATCAGCTCCCCCTCGGCGTGATCGGCATCGCCATCGGTATCGTGCTTCTCCCCGATCTCTCCCGCCGGCTCAAAGCCGATGACACAGCAGGCGCCCAACATGCATTTTCCCGCGCCAGCGAGTTTGCCATGTTTCTGACAATCCCCTGCGCTGTGGCTTTCCTTGTGATCCCGCTGCCAATTGTCTCTGTGCTTTATGAGCGCGGCGCCACCGGTTCCGATGATGTCGCCGCCATCTCTGTTGCGCTGGCGATCTACGCCCTCGGTCTGCCTGCTTTTGTCCTGCAAAAACTGTTGCAACCGCTGTATTTCGCTCGAGAAGACACCAAACGCCCATTCCACTACGCCGTTTGGGCTATGGTGGTGAACGCAGCGCTGGCCTTCGGTCTGGCGCCTTACATCCAATGGATGGCGCCGGCCATTGCGGCCACTGTCTCCGCTTGGATCATGGTCGCACAATTGGGCTTTGGCGCGCGTGGCTATGGCCAAGTTGCCAAATTTGACGCCCGCTTGCGCAAACGCCTTTGGCGCATCTGTCTGGCCTCTGCGGCCATGGGCGGCGTACTCTGGATCTCTTGGGTTGTTTTGGTGCCGTGGTTCGGCTTGCCCGGCTGGCGTTACGTCGCTTTGCTGATCCTTTTGACACTCGGAACCGTTGTCTATTTTTCTGTTGGTCGCCTAATCGGCGCCTATGTTCCCAGCGAGTTAAAGGCTGCTGCCCGCCGTGGTTGAGCGGGCACAAACCGACAAATAGACTCAGAAACCAGTTGCTCCCGCCCCCTAATGTGCCGTTAACCTAGGGCATTCTTTAATCTCGGGAGTGAGACATGAATAATTGGATCGTAATGTTGATCGTCGGCATCCTTGCCGTGGTCTTGGGTGTTCTGGCCTTGGCCAACCCGTTCGCCGCCTCGGTAACCGCCACAGTCTTTGCCGGCTGGAGCTTTCTGTTCTTGGGCGCCTTTCAAACCTTTGCGTCCTTTAGCGCACCGTCCACAGGCGCAAAAATTGCGGGGGTGATCCTTGGTCTGCTGGCCATGGTGATTGGTGTACACATCATCGCACAACCGCTTCAGGGTCTGCTTTCCCTGACCTTCGCCGCCGGCATCCTGTTTCTTGTGTCTGGCATCTTCAAAGGTATTTTTGGCTTTTCCAATTTCGAAGGCAGCGCCCGCTGGGCTCTGCTTTTGTCAGGTTTGGTCTCGGTGATCTTGGGTCTGATGGTGCTCAACAACTTCCCACAATCCGCAGCCGTGCTGCTTGGTGTGTTGCTGGCCATTGAACTGCTGTCCAATGGTATAAGCGCCATCGCGCTCGCTTTTGCCGTACGTAACCTAAACAATGGCAGCTCCGACCAAGAAGAAGCGGCCTAGTCTCTTAAATCACTGGCGGCGGATCTTTTCTCGGATCCGCTGCCATCCTCCGGGGATCAGCGCAAAGGACATCAAAAACCCTGTGCCAAAGCCGATCACATCGGCAACCCAATCCGGATTACCCCCGAAAATCAGGCTAAAGCCCAACTGAATGGCCACCAGCATGCCAATCAGCGAAAACGCCCGCGCCTGAGGTGCGCCCACCTCGCCCAAGCTTGTCCAAAGCAGGAATGTAAACGCTCCAATCAGGCCGTAAACCCCCGGGTAGCTTCCCATCAAAGGCGCTGATGCATCCAAAACCAGCGCATAACCCAAAGCGCCAATAATCCCAGACAGCACAAAAATCGCTAGGGTCGCCCAGCCGGAGAATACCTCTCCCACCATCTTACCCATTGCCAAAAGCAACACGCCGCCAAACAGTGCATGGGTGAAATTGTAATGCACAAACAGATAACTCACAAAGCGGATCATATGCTCCGCTGGATACACTCCATTGGTGACCATCCAATCAAAGATATCCGGCGCAAAGGCATAACGCTGAATGGCATCCAGCCGCCAGCCAACCGCCGTTGGCCCGCCCACTATCCCCTTAGAGCCCAACCAGAGCGCAGCTTCCACGCCGACCAGCAACAAGAACAACGCCGTCACCACCGGCGGCAACGGGTTCACCGGGCTTTGATCATCTGGGTGCGACATGCCTGTACTCCTTACCCGCCCTGTTTGCCAGTCTGGCTTGACGGTGTTTGACCTCGGAGATAAGCCAAGCAGACTGACAAATCCAGACGGAGTATTTCCAATGAACGAGGCGGTCCAAACGTCCTCCACCTTTACCCCACGCGTCTTTTCCGGGATTCAACCCTCGGGCGGTCTGACGCTGGGCAATTACCTCGGCGCGATGAAGCGCTTTGTTGACATGCAAGAGGCCGGTACCCACGAGACCGTGTTCTGCATGGTTGACCTGCACGCGATTACTGTCTGGCAAGACCCTGCCAAGCTGCAACGCGCCACCCGCGAACTCTGCGCTGGTTTCATTGCTGCCGGTATCGACCCGACAAAATCGATCCTGTTCAATCAATCCGCAGTGGCCGAACACACTCAACTGGCTTGGATTTTTAACTGCGTCGCCCGCATGGGCTGGATGCAGCGCATGACCCAATGGAAAGACAAAGCAGGCAAAAACCAGCAGAACGCGTCGCTTGGTCTGTTGGCCTACCCTGCCCTCATGGCCGCAGACATCTTAGTCTACCACGCCACCCACGTCCCTGTAGGCGAGGACCAGAAACAGCACCTCGAATTAACCCGCGACGTCGCCACCAAGTTCAACCACGACTATGGTGTGGACTTCTTCCCCATCACCGAACCGGTGATCGAAGGCGCGGCTACCCGCGTGATGTCCTTCCGTGATGGCACCAAAAAGATGTCCAAGTCCGACCCATCTGATGCCTCCCGCATCAACATGACCGACGACGCGGACACCATCGCCAAAAAGATCCGCAAGGCCAAAACCGACCCGGAGGCCTTGCCATCTGAGGCCAAAGGTCTGGAAGAACGTCCAGAAGCCCGTAACTTGATCAACATCTACGCAGGTCTGTCTGGCCTGACCGTTGATCAGGTTCTGGCAGATGTCGGCGGCAAGCAATTCTCAGAGTTCAAACCTATGCTGTCCGAACTCGCCGTGGAAAAGCTCTCCCCGATCAGCACGGAAATGGCACGCCTGATGGAACATCAGGACGAGATCGACAAAATCCTCGCCCGCGGTGCAAGTCAGGCCCGCGAGATCGCCGCGCCTATCCTGAAAAAGACTTACGAGATCGTTGGTATGGTCGGCGCCTAGGCCAACCGAACCGGACAACACATCAGCCCCGCCATTGGCGGGGCTTTTTTTGTGCCCCTTATGGTCATCGCCCCAACGCGCGCTCCAAAAACAACGCCTCTTGGTCCCCAAACCTGCCCATCACCGGATTGCTAAACCCAACCTTCTCCGCAACCCGCACAGAACCGGCATGCGCCGGATCAAAAATGGCGCAGGCCACCGGAAACTCTTTGGCTAGCACTCGATCCGCCCATGCCATCACCGCAGCCACAGCCTCCGTCGCCAGTCCCTGCCCCTGCGCGGAGGTCTTTAACGCCCAACCCGCCTCGGGCTTCCCGTGCACACTTGGCTTTGTGTCCCTATGGTAATCCGCCAACCCAGCCTCCCCCACAAACGCGCCGTCCACCTTGCTCTCCAGCACCCAGTAGCCATAGCCCAGCGCCTGCCAATGCCCGATATAGCGCAAAAGTCGAGACCACGACTCCGCCGCCGTCGAGGGCACACCGGAGATACGCGCCACAACCTCAGGATCAGCCCACATCGCAGCACTGGATTCAAAATCCGCCACGTCATGCCCGCGCAATATCAGCCGTTCTGTTTCAAGCCTTGGAACCATAATTGCCACCCTCATCATTACTTGATTGATAGCGACAACTTCGAGTTTTGCGCCGCTTTTGCAATCCCCAACGTCCTTACTGCGCATCTGCGCACATAGTCCGCGCCAAATCGCAAGTTTTCAGCACGCGACGCCACGCCTACCTTTGACCTAACAAAGGAGACACGCATGACCGCACCCTACGCCCCCTCCGCCCGCATCGGACACGTGCACCTGAAAGTCGCTGACCTAGACCGTGCAATTGCTTTCTATGCCGATGTGCTGGGCTTTGAGGTGCAAACCCGCCTCGGCAACGACGCCGCCTTCCTGGGATCAGACGGCTACCACCATCACATCGGCCTCAACACCTGGCGCAGCAAAGGCAGCGGCCCGGCACCGGAACACCACACCGGCCTATTTCACACCGCCATCCTCTACCCAACCCGCGCTGACCTCGCGACAGCAGTGCAACGGGTCATTGACGCAGGCTATCCGGTCCTGGGCGCATCCGACCATGGCGTGTCAGAAGCCATCTATTTTAACGACCCCGATGGCAACGGCGTCGAACTCTATCGTGACCGCCATACAGCCGAATGGCCCCGCCACAACGACGGAAGCCTGCAAATGTACAGTCGGCCTATGAAACTGGACGAGCTCCTTACAGAAGCGGCCTAACGCCTACCTGCGTCACAAAACTGCAAACAACTTGTCACGAATCTGAATCGACGGCCTCCTAACCTTGGTATTAACCAACGATCCAAGCCTACGGAGCCAGGAATGTCCTCTAATCCCCACATCGACGATCTGTCCTTTGACGAAATCGACGAACTGATCTCGCCACGTGCCGAAGAAACTGACTTTGACCACATCGTGGAAACCGCCCTGTCCCGCCGTGGCTTCCTCGGTGGTGTGATGACCTTTGGCCTCGGCACTTTCCTGGTCGGCAGCACCGCCCTCACCCGCGATGCATTGGCAGATGGGCATGCTGACCGGTTTGGCTTCACCCAGGTTACGGCCAACTCTGAGGACACCATCACCGTCCCGGAAGGCTTTGAGTGGGAACAGGTAGTGACCTGGGGCGATCCACTTTTCTCGGACGCTCCTGCCTTTGACGACGCAACCCGCGGCACCGCCGCCTCTCAGGCCCTTGCCTTTGGGGACAACAACGACGGCATGTCGATCTTCACCAAAGACGGCCGCACCGTCATGGCGATCAACAACGAATACACCAACCGCAAGATCCTCTGGGGCAACAACCCGGACGGAAAATGGGTGTCCGACGACGATGTACAAAAAGGCATGAACGCACATGGCGTGTCTGTCTTTGAAGTGGCCCGTGACGAGAGCGGCAAATGGCAAGTTGTGGTCGACAGCGACCTGAACCGCCGCATCACGCCGCAAACCGATATGGACTTAACTGGCCCAGCGGCAGGCCATGACCTGCTGAAAACCAAAGCTGACCCAACCGGCACCACCACCAAAGGCACTTGGAACAACTGTGGCAACGGTGAAACCCCTTGGGGCACTTACTTGACCTGCGAAGAAAACTTCAACGGCTACTTCTCCGCCGAAGACGAAGCGCATGAGGTTTCCGCAGAACTGAAACGCTACGGTGCCTCGTCCAAAGACTGGGGTTATGGCGGGCCAAAGTGGACAACCGCTTTGACGTCTCCAAGAACCCAAATGAGCCAAACCGTGCAGGCTATGTGGTCGAAATCGATCCATTTGACCCAACCTCCACGCCAAAGAAACGCACCGCTCTGGGCCGCTTCAAACATGAAAACGCCGCCGTGGTTCTGGCGGCCAACGGCAAAGCGGTTGTCTACCTCGGCGACGATGAACGCGGTGAGTTCCTCTACAGGTTTGTCTCTCACGGTGTTTACACCGCCACCGGCGATAACAGCGATCTTTTGGAAAATGGCGACCTGTTTGTTGCCAAATTCCATGACGACATGCGCGGCGAATGGCTGGCCCTGACGCCAGAAACCACCGGCATGAGCGACGCAGAGATCCGTATCCACACCCGTCAGGCCGCGTCTCACGTAGGCGCGACCACGATGGACCGCCCAGAATGGGTGGCGGTGAACCCAACCAAGGCAGAAGCCTACGTTGCGCTCACCAACAACAAGAACCGTGGCAAAAAGCCAAATGCGGGCGGTGATGACACCTCCGCAAACGGCCCGAACCCACGGGACAACAACAACTACGGCCAGATCGCCCGCTGGATGCCGGACAACGAGGACCACAGCTCAAACGGGTTTAGCTGGAACCTCTTCGCCCTGGCCGGGAACCCGGATGTGCATGATGATGCATATGCAGGCAGCGAGAACATCAATGCCGGAAATATGTTCAACTCGCCGGACGGCATGGCCTTTGACAGCACCGGCCTGTTGTGGATCCAGACCGACGGCAAATATTCTAACGAAGGCGACTTTGCTGGCATGGGCAATAACCAGATGCTTGCGGGCGACACCGTCACCGGTGAAATCCGCCGCTTCCTGGTTGGCCCCAAAGAATGTGAAGTCACCGGAGTTTGCTGGTCCCCGGATCGCCGCACCATGTTTGTCGGCATTCAGCACCCGGGCGAAAAAGGCAACTCCCACTTCCCGGATGGCGGCACCTCCGTGCCACGGTCTGGTGTTTTCGCGGTACGTCGCACAGACGGCGGCCTAATTGGATAACGACTACGCAAATTCTAACTACCCAAATACCTTTTTACATCCCGCTTTTTAGCACCAATCCTTTGGCCCTCGACCTCCCCCGGTCGGGGGCTTTCCTTTTAGCGGAAGCCGCTTAGCCGCGTCCGATGTAAGGCATCTTAGTCGCCATCACCGTCATGAACTGCACATTTGCGTTGAGCGGCATCTGCGCCATATGCAGCACCGAGCGCGCCGCATCCTGCACATCCATCGTGGCATTGGGGGCCTTGCCATCGGCGACCAGCGCCGCGTTCAACCCGGCCACCATGTCAGTCTCCGCATTGCCGATGTCGATCTGACCACAGGCGATGTCATACGGCCGCCCATCCAGTGACAATGTCCGTGTCAGCCCGGTCACCGCGTGTTTGGTAAGCGTGTAACACACCGAGCCTTCGCGCGGCACATGTGCGCTCAGTGAACCGTTGTTGATGATCCGCCCGCCTTGCGGCACTTGCCGCCGCATCTGCGCATAGGCCAGCTTGGCGGCAATAAACATGCCACGCACGTTTACATCGAGCACCTGATCAAAGCCGCCCAGATCGATCTCGTCAATCGATCCCGCAGGCCCAAACATGCCGGCATTGTTGAATAGAGCATCCAGCCGCTCCGCCCGCGCCACAAACCGCGCAAAGGCACTTTCCATCGCCGCCGCATCGGTCACATCCGCCACCAAAGGCACCGCGTTGACGTACTCATCCGCAATCGCCTGTAGCTTTTCTTCGCTGCGCGCCAACACGCCAACGCGCCAACCAGCCTCCAGAAAGGCCACCGCCGTCGCTTTGCCAATACCTTGGCTCGCGCCGGTTACAATGATGCTCTTCACGCGCTTTCCTCCTGCGCCATCAACTCCAGCGGCACAGGCGCCACAGTCAAGTCACTCACGTCCAGCGGCCCAGACGGCTTAGCCAACCGATTGCGCACCACCCAGTGTAGCCGCTCACTGGCCCGTGTGATCGCCACATATGCCAGGCGCTTCCACAACGGTTGCCCAGCCTCCTGCCGGTTCATCCGCGCCGCCACAAACAGGTCCGGCGCAAACACCTGCACATTCTCCCACTGAGAGCCTTGCGCCTTGTGAATGGTCACCGCCGCCCCATGCAGGAACGTCGCCCCCATGCGCGCCGCATAGGGAATAAACGGCTCTTCCTCATCCGGCATCTCGATCTTCACAATCGACGCCGCCGACACACGCGGGTCTTCCGCGCCCATCACATGCAGCCGCGAAAACCCCGGCTTACGTCCCGGCCCCAGATAAATCACCTGCGCGCCTTTGATCAGCCCCCGTGCCTCCAGATCCAGCCGCTTCTTGCGGTGTTTCATCGGCAGTTCAATTCCGTCACAGATCAGTGGCTCACCTTCCAGCAACTCATCTTCCGGTGCACCATGCACCACGCGAAATGCGTTGATCAGCCGGATACGTGTCGCATTGCGCCAAACCAAGACCGGCGAGCGCGCCATCAGGTCGACCTCAACGCGCTGCGCCAGAACCACACGATCATCTTTGCGCGCAGACTCTTCCACCATACGATCAAAATCCTGAAACCCCAGTTGCGGATCCGCCAGCGCGTGGGCCAAATCCAAAATCGGGTTGTCCGCTTCTTGGCGGTGAATACGTTCCAAATTGTAGACCGCCGGCGCAGGCAGTTTATCAAACACCATCGCACCCGACTGGTTCACCGGCGCCAACTGCGCCGGATCACCAAACAGCACCAGCGTGCTGAAAATCTCTTTTAAATCATCAAACTGCTTGTCATCCAGCATCGAGCTTTCATCGATAAACCCGATGTCCAGCGGATCATCCCGCCGCTTCCAGCCGGTGATAAAATCCGAGCCGCGCAGCCCAGCCGCCGCCAAAGCCCCCGGAATGGATTTGTGCAGCTGATAAAACGCATGCGCCCGATCCAAGGCCTCTTCCGTCAGCCCTTCAATCTCTGGCTTCTCACCTTTTTCGGCCAACCACTCCGCGATCTTCTCATATTCCGGGTCATAAACCGGCGTGTAGATGATCCGGTGAATGGTGGTCGCGGGCACACCGCGCATGCGCAACACACTCGCCGCCTTGTTGGTCGGGGCCAAAATGGCCAGCGTGCGGTGGTCTTTCTTGCGCTTGCCTTCATAATCGCCGGAGACAATGTCCACCCCCGCCCCTTCCAGCGCCTTCACCATCTCTGCCAGCAACAAGGTTTTGCCCGACCCGGCCTTGCCGGTCACAGCGGCAATCGCCTGCTTGCCTTCGGTCGCGGGCGTCAGAATGCCTTCGTCCAAATCCACCCCCAGCCCTTTGAGCAAAGAGGAGATATTGTCAAAGGCCTCGGCCTGATCGTGGCTGAATATGATGGAGGTACTGCTCATGGCGCGACCCTATAGCGGGCAGCGATTGGGGGCCAGCGGGTTTCTCGACATCCTCGTCATCACCTTACTTGAAGCGCTGCATTCAATCGCCCCAAAGCCACTACGGCCGCGTCTTATTTTTGCCACTTAAGGCCGATCTATTAGGGCGACGCATCAATCATTAAGTGTGCCTTATTTTATGTCCCAATCAGATTTCCAAGCACGGCTCAATCGTCTTCAGATGAATCGTCCTTCAACGGAGCCAACAAACAAGTCAAGTAACCCAGCGCCCAAAGCCCTCAACAATCGTCCCACAAAACTGAGCTGGCTGACCGTTGCTGCGTTTGTATTTCTAGGAAGGTGGACCGCAGTATTTGTCAACGAAGAGTACGACCTCATCAAAGAGACTTTTGGTGAGCAAGGCGCGATAATTGTCGGCATGATCGCGTTGGCTTTAACGGCTATTGGATCGCTATTATTTCTGCACGCACTTTGGAAACAGTTCAAACCAAACACGCCCAAAAGTGTCCGGTCGGGATCAGAACAGAACAAAGCGTCTCAAGTCTTCCCTCAGTCCAAGCGAACCGAGCAAAAACTGGGTCCATCAATCTTTCTTATTGTACTCTTCCCCTTGCTATACGCCATCGCAGCTAACCTTGACGGCTTGATTGGCGAAAAGGGCAAAACCTCTCATGTGATCTTCGATGTCGTTCTGCCCAGCCTTTCTACTCTTGTGCTGCTTGCATTCGTTTGCGCGGGCCTCGTGGTCAATATTGGCGCGATCTTTAAATTCGGTCGCCGAGAAAGCCCTGTGATAACGCCGGACATGTCTGCCGAACAGATTGAAGCCATAGCGTCTCAGCGCAACCAGCGCGATGGCCTGTCAGGCATTCTTCTGGGTGCCGGCGCGGTTGGATATCTTGGCTTGGGAACAACCGCTGTCAAATCACCCATTGAGGACGTCACCAAGTTTGGTTTTCCCATGCTTCTTGTGGCAGCCGTGCTAGTGCTCAGTGTGTTGATAAGACTACTGCTTATTTTGATTAGACAACGGCGGTTCCCCTGGCGCACTCCGATCTACTTTCTTGCCTCTGCGGCAGGCGTGCTCCTGCTCTTCCGCCGAACAAGCCTACACCTTTCGGACTACGAACCAATTTTGGCTTCGCTGGCCAACTGAGCCTGTGTGAGCCCAATGTGGGAGGTCGAAAGTCTATCTGCTGATCCTGGCTGAGGGGCATCCACCTACCAACAAAAAGACCCCCGAAACCATGCGGCTCCGAGGGCTTGAGGAAAACGGGGGAAACCGTTTTACGATCCGTGAATACTACTTGCCCGCGTCCAGCACATCTTCCAGCGTGCGCAGGCCAGTCTTTGGCGCCTGCACCAGCACCGACATATTGCCCGGCTTGTGCTCATTGCGCAGCATCTTCATATGCGCATCCGGCAGCTCTGCCCATGGGAACACTTCAGACATACATGGGTCCAGACGGCGTTCTACCATCAGTTGGTTGGCAGCCGCAGCCTGCTTCAGGTGGGCAAAGTGAGAGCCCTGTAGACGTTTCTGGTGCATCCACATGTAACGCACGTCAAATGTGCAGTTGAAACCGGAGGTACCAGCACAGATCACAACCATGCCGCCCTTTTTCACCACCAAAGTGGACACAGGGAAAGTCGCCTGACCGGGGTGTTCAAACACCATATCCACGTTCACGCCCTTGCCGGTGATCTCCCAGATCGCCTTACCAAATTTGCGCGCTTCTTTCAGCCAAGTGTTGTACTCAGGCGTGTTCACCGTGGGCAGCTCGCCCCAGCAGTTGAAGTCGTTGCGGTTGATCACGCCTTTCGCGCCAAGCCCCATGACAAAGTCACGTTTGCTCTCGTCCGAAATCACGCCAATCGCATTGGCACCAGCAGTGTTGATCAGCTGGATCGCATACGACCCCAGACCACCGGACGCGCCCCACACCAGAACATTCTGGCCCGGCTTCAGGTCGTGTGGCTCGTGGCCAAACAGCATCCGGTACGCGGTTGCCAGCGTCAGCGTGTAACAAGCGCTCTCTTCCCAGGTCAGGTGCTTCGGACGTGGCATAAGTTGCTGTGCCTGCACACGGGTGAACTGGGAGAACGATCCATCAGGAGTCTCATAGCCCCAAATGCGCTGGCTGTCGGAGAACATCGGATCGCCGCCGTTGCAGTGCTCGTCGTCACCATCATCCTGGTTGCAGTGGATCACAACTTCGTCGCCCACTTTCCAGCGCTTCACCTTGTCACCCACGGCCCAAACGATGCCGGACGCATCAGAACCGGCAATGTGATACGGCTGCTTGTGCACGTCGAACATGGAGATCGGAACACCCAGACCAGCCCAGACACCGTTGTAGTTCACGCCCGCCGCCATCACTAGAACCAGCACTTCATGGCTGTCCAGCGTTGGCACGTCGACAACTTCCTGAAGCATCGCCTTGTCCGGCTCACCTTGACGCTCGCGACGGATCGCCCAGGCGTACATCTGTTTTGGGACATGTCCCATCGGGGGCATCTCGCCCATTTCGTACAGGTCTTTCTGTGGTGCGTCGTAGGTCGCAATGCCGTTTTCAGTATCCAGAGCCATCTTCGCCTCCTGATTGGTCGTTTCGCCGCGATGCAGAATCGCGTTCCTGCCACCGTGATACGGATGCTAAGGTAACATTGCAACCTTCAAAGAGGTCATTTTGTAATTTTATGACCCAGCAGTCGCAGCATGGATTGCTGCGCACGCACAATCACCCCAGCAAATGCCTTATGGAATTGGCATAAAACCGTAGGATATCCGCCTGGTCTTTGTTCACAGAGAACGTGCCGTCACCTTCTAGGAGCACCCGCCGCCCCACCAAGGTCTTAAGCGCACTTTCAATTGCTTCTTCCGGTGCATCACGCATAAAACGCGCCCGGTTCTGCGGCAACGCCGACAACCGCTCGGCAAAAGCACCCTTCACGTCCTCCTCCGACAAAGGCCCAGAAGCTTGCTCAAAAATATATGCAATCAGCGGCACCGGTAGAATCGGCACCACCCCGTTGATACGTCGCATCAATTCCACACCCAGCGGTTTGGCGACGTCGCCCGTCACGTTTTTGGAGAACTCCGTGAGCGACACAGGCCGTCCAAAGCGCACCGTGGCATTGCCAAAACGATGCACCTTGCCGCGCAGGCGCAACAGCAGCTGCTTGAAGAAGAACCCCACAATCACCGAAATCCGCGCCCGGAACCCCTTCCCGCCGCTTGCCGCCGATTCAAGCAGGATGCGGTCTTCCAACACCCGATCATAGTTGATCGCAACCGGAACAAAGACCACGTCGCGCCCGTCGGGTTGATAGGCGTCGGTAATGTATTTGATCAGCCCTAACTTAGGATCCTGCGGTGCCCCGGTTAGCGACAGCCGCCCCTCCGGGAACATCGCTTGCGCCACCCCCGCCTCGGTCGCCAAACGCACATAGGCAGCCAGCACCTTGCGATAGAGATCATTGCGCGATTTGCGCCGGATAAAGTAAGCCCCCATCGCCCGGATCAACCGGCTCAGCGGCCAAACCCGCGCCCATTCGCCTACCGCATAAGACAACGCCCCGCGCCGCGCCGCGAGATAGGTCACCAGCACGTAATCCATATTGCTCTTGTGATTGATCACATAAACAACCGTGCTCTCCTGCGGGATCGCATCCAGCGCCGCCTCATCCACATGGGTCAGACGTACACGATAAAACGCCCGGCTTAGGAACCGCGCAATCTTGATGGCGACGCCAAAATACATAGTGGCCGAAAACGACGGCACAATCTCTCCCGCGTAGCGCTTGGCAGTCTCAAAGGCCACAGCCTCCGGAATGCCCTCTTCTGCCGCATGTTCCGAAACCGCGCGGGTCACATCCGGCTGGTAGATCAGCCGCTCGATCATGTCGTGACGCTGCGCCAGTTTGAACGGTTCAATTGGCCGCTCCAGACGCTCATTGAGCCGCGCCACAACACGCTCCATCCGACGCCGGAAGAACCAGCGCACCGAAGGAAACAGCAAATGGCTGGCGGCAGTGACCACTGCAAACAGCAGGATCAGCGCAAAAAGCCAAAGAGGAAGCTCAATCGTCGACGTCATGATATGACTCTGACAACAGCTTGAAGCGAGGCGCAATAGACTTCGCGTAACTCTCCCTCCTTGTGCCCAACCGGTGACGGAGGGATTTTGCCGCAACGCAGCGAATTGACTTGCAAAGGATGTTTCGCGTAAATACGCTCAAACGAAAGAATGTTGCTAGGTCGCACTCAGACCCCCAGCAGAGGACCGAAATATGTCGCAGACGCAGCAAAACCAGCCCGCCGATAGACCTTCCAAGGACCGCCCGTGGTTGATTCGGACCTACGCCGGCCATTCCACCGCCAAAGCCTCCAACGCGCTCTATCGCTCCAACCTGGAAAAAGGCCAGACCGGCTTATCGGTGGCCTTCGACCTACCGACACAGACAGGCTATGACAGCGACCACATTCTCGCGCGCGGCGAAGTCGGCAAGGTTGGCGTGCCGGTCTGCCACCTCGGCGACATGCGCACCTTGTTTGACCAGATCCCACTGGAACAAATGAACACCTCCATGACAATCAACGCCACCGCGCCTTGGTTGCTCTCGCTCTATATTGCCGCCGCCGAGGAGCAAGGCGCCGATGTCACCAAGCTGCAGGGCACGGTGCAGAACGATCTGATCAAAGAATACCTGAGCCGCGGCACCTATATCTGCCCACCGGAACCCAGCCTGAAGATGATCGCGGATGTGGCAGAATACTGTTACACTAATGTACCTAAGTGGAATCCGATGAACGTCTGCTCCTACCACTTGCAAGAAGCAGGCGCGACACCGGAACAAGAGCTTTCCTTTGCACTTGCCACCGCCATTGCTGTGCTCGATGCGCTGAAGCCTCGCGTGGCTGAGGAGGACTTCCCACGCCTCTGTGGCCGTATCTCCTTCTTTGTGAACGCGGGCATTCGCTTTGTCACCGAGATGTGCAAAATGCGCGCCTTTGTGGATCTCTGGGATGAAATCCTGGTTGAGCGCTACGGCGTGACCGATCCAAAATCACGCCGTTTCCGATATGGTGTGCAGGTAAACTCTCTTGGCCTAACCGAGCAGCAGCCGGAAAATAACGTTTACCGTATTCTCATTGAAATGCTGGCTGTCACCCTGTCGAAAAAGGCCCGCGCCCGCGCCGTGCAATTGCCAGCCTGGAACGAGGCGCTGGGTTTGCCACGCCCATGGGATCAGCAATGGTCCATGCGTATGCAGCAAATCATGGCCTTTGAAACCGACCTCTTGGAATACGACGATCTTTTCGATGGAAACCCTGCGGTGGATTCCAAAGTAGAAGAGCTAAAAGACGGCGCCCGTCGAGAATTGGCCAATTTGGAAAGTATGGGCGGCGCGATTGGCGCCATCGATTATATGAAATCCCGTCTTGTGGACAGTAACGCCGAACGCCTCAACCGTATCGAAGCAGGAGAAACGGTAGTGGTTGGCGTAAACAAGTTCCAAAAAGGAGAAGCCTCCCCACTGATGACAGGCGACGGTGGTATCATGGTGGTGGACCCTGCCGTGGAGCAAGAACAGATTTCGCGCCTGGCCGATTGGCGCAAACAGCGGGACAACGTCGCTGTGGAAAAAGCCCTCGCCGATTTGCGCTCGGCTGCGTCCAACGGCGACAATGTCATGCCCGCCTCCATCGCCGCTGCCAAGGCTGGCGTCACAACCGGCGAATGGGCGGCTCAAATGCGCGTCGTACATGGCGAATACCGTGGTCCCACCGGCGTCTCTGGCGCCCCTTCTAACAAAACCGAAGGTCTCGACGATCTGCGCAACGCTGTCGACGCCGTATCTGACAAACTGGGGCGTCGCTTGAAATTTGTCATTGGGAAACCGGGGCTTGACGGCCACTCCAACGGCGCTGAGCAAATCGCCTTCCGTGCCCGCGATTGTGGCATGGACATCACCTACGACGGCATCCGCCTGACCCCAGAGGAGATCGTGAGCAAGGCACTGGAAGTCGAGGCTCATGTGGTGGGTCTGTCGATCCTCTCCGGGTCACACGTCCCGCTGGTTGAGGATCTCATGCAACGTATGTGTGACGCAGGATTGCGTGAAATTCCCGTTATCGTTGGCGGCATCATCCCTGACGAGGATGCGGATCGCTTGCGTGCCATGGGAGTGGCACGGGTCTATACCCCTAAAGACTTTGAGTTGAACACAATCATGGGGGACATCGTCACTCTGGCGAATCCCAACTCTGTTGCGGCCCAACGAACTATTTGGCGTCTCTCTGCCTCCGATTTGGGGAAGAAAACCACACAATAACGCGCACATACGCCCCCAAGCACAACCAAAAATTGCAAAATCACCCAAAGCCAACTAAAAGTTTAGTCATCCGACTTGCATGTACGATCTAAAAGCGACGAAACTCCGGTTCGTGCGAAAAATCGATGGGAAATCGGAAATGAAGTTGGAAGAGTTGAGCCGCGAAGAGTTGATTGATCTGCGGGCGCAGATCGATATCCAACTGGAAAAAAGAGAGGCGCAACGAAAAGCTGATGCGCTGAAAGCGATTGAAGAAGCCGCCGAAAAATACGGTTTCTCTCTGGAAGAACTTGCAAGCGTCACAAGCAAAAGGCGGGGAGGTCTTATGAAAGGCGTTCCAAAGTATGCGCACCCAGAAGACAAAACCAAAACTTGGACCGGCAAAGGTCGCAAACCTAAATGGTTTGACGAGGCTTTGGCCGCAGGCATCGCACCGGACACTATGGAAATCTAATCCATTCCAGGCGAGCCCCAAACAAAGCCGAAGTGCGTTCCACGGCGCCACTTCGGCTTTCGCTTTTCTAAACAGATGTTTTTCTGTTTTTTGGCTTGCCCTGCGATGCAATTTTGCGCATCTGATTCACTGTTATACCTTTGCCTCAAGAGCATCCTTCTCCGCCCACAGAAAACCAAAAGGAATTGCAATGACTGTACATATCGGAGCCCAACCCGGAGATATCGCAGAAACCGTTCTTCTGCCTGGCGATCCTTACCGCGCCAAATGGGCGGCGGAGACCTTCCTTACCGACGTGAAACTGGTGAACGAAGTCCGCGGTATGCTCGGCTTCACCGGCATGTGGAAAGGCAACCGCGTCACCATCCACGGCTCCGGCATGGGCATGCCCTCACTCTCGATCTACGTCAACGAGTTGATCAAGGACTATGGCGCCAAAACTCTGATCCGCATCGGCTCCTGCGGTGGCATGCAGGACAGCGTGAAAGTGCGCGACGTGATTGTCGCCATGACAGCCACCACGCTCTCCACCCCGTCCCGCGGCATCTTCAAGGAAATGAACTTTGCGCCCTGTGCCGACTACGGCCTGCTGCGCGCGGCCGCAGACGCAGCAGAAGCCAAAGGCACCGCCACCCACGTTGGCGGCATCTACAGTTCCGACGTCTTCTATGATGAACGCCCGGACCTGACCGAGCAAATGACCCGCCACGGTATTCTTGGCGTCGAAATGGAAGCTGCTGAACTCTACAACCTCGCGGCCCGCCATGGCCGTCGCGCACTGGCGGTTCTGACCGTGTCTGACCACCTGCTGACCGGCGAGGCCTTGCCGTCCGAAGACCGTGAGAAGACCTTTGGCGACATGGTTGAAATCGCGCTGGAAGCCGCCTTCGCCTGATCGGCAACACATCCCGTCAGGTGGCCGCGCGCATCTTGCGACAGGCCGCCTGACATGCCACACACGCCCTTAACCGCTGCAGCCGCAGCTACCACAGACAAGGGGCCCTCCATGACACGTGTATTGCAAGCTCAACGCAAGGAACCCGCTTCCGGCGAAACCCGCTCCGCGGTGATCTTCCTGCACGGCTACGGCGCCAATGGGGCCGACTTGATGGGCCTTGCAGATCCGCTGGCAGAGCACTTGCCGGACACGCTGTTCCTGGCACCCGACGCGCCGGAAGAAATCCCCGGCATGCCCATGGGCCGCCAATGGTTCCCAATTCCATGGATCGACGGCTCCTCTGAGGAGGAAAGCGAACGTGGCATGATGGCCGCCGTCGAAGACCTTAACGCCTTCCTCGATGCGGTGATGGTCGACGAAGATCTCCTGCCGGAACAGGTTGTGCTCTTTGGGTTCTCTCAGGGCACTATGATGAGCCTGCATGTTGCCCCCCGCCGCGAAGACGAGCTTGCCGGCATCGTCGCCTTCTCAGGCCGTCTGCTGCAACCGGACCTGCTCAAGGATGAAGCGATCAGCAAACCGGCGATCCTGTTGGTACATGGCGATCAAGACGATGTGGTGCCACCGCAATCCCTGCCCCAGGCCGCCGAAGCCCTGCAAGAGGCCGGTTTCACCGATGTCTACGCCCACATCATGAAAGGCACCGCCCACGGCATCGCGCCGGATGGCCTGAGTGTAGCGCTTGCCTTTATGCGCGACAAACTGGGCCTTTAAGGCCACGGCTTGCGCAATTTCACGGCATTCTCGATCTCAGGAGCGCAAAAGCATTTTGCGCGTTCCGCCCACTGCGGTAAGAAACCCTAAGATTTGATGAATTGGATTTTACCGTGTTACACTCTGTCAGTCCCAAACCACCCATTTTCACACCGAAAACACAGCGCGCAAGTCGCCGTTTGGCAGGGCTGCTTTGCGCCACGGCCTTGCTCCCTGCACCTGCCGCGCTCGCGCAAAGCATAAACCCGCTCGATAACGGCCCGACGCGTATCGTTTCGCTTGAAACCGGCAACATGTACCCCGAGGGCACATTGGAGTTGACCGTTGGTGCGCGCCAGACAAGCCCAGGGGACCGTGCCGGCACAGGCAACCAAAACTACCACGGCGGCGGCGTCTACGCCTTCTCCGACCGCTTCAACCTCGGGTTCGAACTTCAAAACTACATTGATCCGGTCGGCGGCCCAATCGATGGCTTCCCAGGTCTCGGCCCGCAACAGATCCCACAGCTTGAGACCAACCAAATTGCTCTCTGGGGCAAATACCAGATCTACAAAGACGATCGCTGGGCCATTGCAGCCCTTGGCTCTGCTGAGGTCTTTACCGACATGCAGACGGACCTCTGGGGCAATTGGTTCCGCCCTCAATCCAACGTGGTCATCGGCGCCCTGAAGATGCCGATCTCCTACACCGTAAATCCAAAGCTGCAATTGCACTTCACGCCAGGCATCGCATTGGGTCCGGACACAATTGATGGCGGTCAGTTCTACGGCAACATGGTGACAATGGGGGCCGGTGTGTCCTACAAGGCCCACCCTCGACTGTCGCTGTTTGGCACCGTCGAATCCTCTGTCGGCAGCCCCAACACCATCGCCAGCAACGGTGAATGGGTCACCCAGCCCGTTTGGTCCGCTGGCGGCCGCTACAACGTGACCCCACGCATTGCTTTTGAGGGGTATGTGACAAATGGATTTGGCATCTCCCCCGGCACCAGTACTTGGGCGTTCTGGCCGGATGGCGATCACTTGATGGTCGGCGGTCGCTTGATCTACACACCGGGCGACAAGCGTGACGAAAGCTATCGCACACTGTCCCTGCCCGCGACACAGCCGCAACTCAACGCACAGCAGGACGGCTTTACCCTCGCATCTGCCGCGACACTGGAACCTGGATTGATGCGCACGGACCTTTGGTACGGCAGCGATAACAACGCAGGTGCCGCAATCAACTTCAGCCCGGATCGCGACATCGAACTTCAATTCATCTTTGAACAGTTCTCCGACAACACGACCGCCGACGCAAACTTGGTGCCAACCACCAACGTGCGCTACATGGTGGGCCCAAAACTGCGCCTGATGGATCAAAACAACGGCAATCCGTTCTCGCTCGCCGGTCGCATGCTCTACGGACGTCAAATCAGCTCAGCCTCTCAAAAGGTGGGCGTCTTTTACACAGATCTGACAGCCAACTATAAGACCCGCAACGGGTTCTCCTTAACCGCCAGTCCGAAAGTTGCTGCATGGGGCAGCAAAGAGTTGATCGGACTTGGCCTAGGCGTGGGGTACTCTTTCGGCGGTGGCCTGGAACTGATGGCGGAAGCGACGCCTATTGGGCGTGATGGCAATGAAACCACCTGGGCCGCTGGCGCACGCTATCACTTTGGCCGCTCAGGCCTTTCTGTGGACGCACAGGTCACCAACGCAATTGGTCGCCACGGCATCGGCAGCATGATTGCCCAAGACGACGCAAGGTTTGCGCTGACCCTGTCCAAAACCTTTGACCTGTCAGGAGCAAAATTCTGGTAGCTCTCTTACCCGTTTAAAACCGATCCCTCACCCCGCCCGTAAAACAAGTGTGGTGACTGCGTTTTGGGCATCAGGCGTCATAAATACGTCACCCATTCATGAAACTCTGCACGTGCCAGACCACAAATGCAGATCGTGCATATTGTGAGGCTTGTCAGAGTTGAACCACGAGATATAGTGGGTATAGGCCTCGTGCCACTGCGGCACGAACGCAGCGAGGGAGCACCCTTATGGACGGCGATTGTAGGACTGAATTCACGCGACATCCCGGCGGATTGAAGCATCATCCGGCATTGGTGCTGAATGCAGACTACCGCCCCCTCTCCTACTACCCGCTGTCGCTATGGCCTTGGCAGGATGCGATCAAAGCCGCTTACATGGATCGGGTCGACATCGTGGCCGAATACGATCATGTGGTGCGCAGCCCTTCTACCGAAATTCGGATCCCTTCCGTTGTGGTTCTCAAAGATTACGTAAAACCTCAAAAGCGCGTGGCCTTCACGCGCTTTAATCTTTTTCTGCGGGACGGGTTTAGTTGCCAGTATTGCGGAGCACGTGGCGATTTGACCTTTGACCACGTGATCCCTCGCGCCGCAGGCGGGATCACCAGCT
Source organism: Shimia sp. (assembly GCA_024224295.1). GTDB lineage: Bacteria > Pseudomonadota > Alphaproteobacteria > Rhodobacterales > Rhodobacteraceae > Shimia. Next base: position 112,552 of record JAAENN010000020.1, read on the forward strand.
GGGAGAACGTCGTCGCGGCTTGCTCCCCCTGCAACCTCAAGAAAGGCTCCAAGAGCCTCCGACAGGCCCGCATGAGCCTGCGCAAACCGCCACGCCAACCCGGATCGGAAGAACTGCGCAACATAGGACGTAAGTTCCCGCCAAACTTCCTACACGACAGCTGGATGGATTACCTCTACTGGGACGCAGAACTCGACGCCTGACACATCCCGTGAGAAGAGTTAACGGGCCTCTTTCCTGAAAGTATCGCACCTCCGCGATACAGTCGTGATACCGACAGAATACCGACGTGTTTTTTGATGGTTAACCCGGTACTCCATGGCTCCTGTCGTAACCGTTGACCGCAGGCGAATTCCAGTCGCCCAACGCGCCCTCTTCCGGCGCAAATACCTCCACCAACATCGGATAACACGCCGCCGTGTCCGAGCTGTGCTCACTGGAACAATCCCCCCCTGGACACGCGCTCAACGCCCCCAAGAGATCAATCTCGGCAAAGAACTCCAGATAGTCCCCCGGCCGCACCGGACTGGCTTTCATGAAGTATTGCCCGGTGTCGCGCGTAAAGCCGGTGCACATGAAAACATTAATAACATCATGCACATAGGGCTCTGCCTCCTGCAGCGACATCCCCGTATGCGCCGCCAAAGCACGGGTCAGATTGGAGTGACAGCAATAGTGGTAATGATCTCCGGTCAGCAGGTTTCCGGTGTAAGGATCGCACCGCGTGCCAATCACATCGTGCACTGAACCCCCATAGGCATCGATCCCATACCACCCCAACGTGTCTTCCACGATGGTCGCCATCGGCCGCAACGTTGGCAAGCTGGTCCACATCCGCTCGCCCGTTGTGATATGGGTGCCGTGCAAAGCCCTTGTTTTTCCGGAGAAAAACCGCTCACTGAGATCCTTTGAGTTCCATAGATTCAGATCCCCAACCTGCGGCCCTTCCACGGAAGAAATCCGGAAAAACTGCCCCGCAGGCACCTCAAAACACCGCGCATCCCGCGCAGGTATCAACACCTGATCTACCTTCTTGGCAGTCTCACGCGCCGCTTTGTAAAGCGCCATCGGCGCCGCAGGCAGTGTCTCATTGGGATAGCAGATCACCGGCTTAATTGCGCGGCGGTCGTCTGCATCGGCGGGGGGCAAAGGCATATCTGTCATGCCCCGATCCTGCCCCCGACCAGACGGTCTTGCAATGCAAAAAACCGTGTTAATTCACAGTGATGGTGATCACCTCAGACACCACAGGTGGATTGTGAGGCACATGAAATTCATCCCCCAAAACCAATTGCAGCGTATGTGTTCCAGACGGTAAATCCAACGTTACCTCGGTTTGACCACCGCCAAAGTGCCTATGATTGTCGTCCGTCGGCACCCCGTTCTCCATCAACTCCGCATCCTCCGCGCCTTCGCCAAGCGGCGGGCGGTTGATGAAAACATGGTGATGTCCGGTGTTTTCTTTCTCCGTCCCAGCAGGCGCAACCCCCATGCCGGACAGACCAAAGTTCACCACAAACGGCGCCTCCACAGAATCGCCATCACTGATGTTGATGAAATACACCGTTGCGCCTTCCGGCGACGGGGTTTCCCCAGAAATGGCCTGAGAACTCAGCATAATTGCCAATGCGGCCACAAGTTTCTTCATAACGTTTCCTCCCAACTTTTTAACAATACTAGGAGGGTAGCACAGATCGGAAACCGATCTAGACGCTACGTCCAGCCGCTCTCCCAGAGAAGATGCACCCTCCCAGAAACGTCCCTTCCAATGCGTTGTAGCCGTGGTAGCCACCACCACCAAAGCCCGCGACCTCACCAGCCGCAAACAGCCCCTCAAACGCACTTCCATCCGGCCGCAGCACCTGCCCTGTGACATCCGTGTGCAATCCGCCAAGAGACTTCCGCGTCAGGATGTTCAATCGCACCGCAATCAACGGGCTATTTTTCTGGTCCAAAATGCGATGTGGTTTGGCGGTGCGGATCAACCGATCCCCCCGATAATTCCGCGCACCGCGAATGGCGGTCACCTGCGCATCTTTACAATACTCATTGTCGATCTGCGCATCCCGCCCCGCGATTTGAGATCGAATCTTCTCAAGGGAAACAGGAACATCCGGCGTGATTTTGTTCATGCCAGCAACCAACTCTTCCAAAGAATTGGCCACTACAAAATCCTCTCCATGCTCCTTAAATGCCTCCACCGGCCCCGGCGCGCCTTTGTTCATCACCCGCCGTTTGAGCACCTCTGACCACTTGCCAGAGGTCAAGTCGGGGTTCTGCTCAGAGCCAGACAAAGCAAACTCTTTCTCGATGATTTTCTGGGTCAGAACGAACCAGCTGTGTTCGTGCCCCGTCGACAAAATCCGCTTCAGCGTGCCTAAACTGTCAAAGCCCGGCAGATAGGGCGCTTCCATACGATCGCCCAAAGCGTCAAACCACATCGAACTTGGCCCTGGCAGAATGCGAATCCCGTGGTTCGGCCAAATCGGGTCCCAATTCGCCAATCCTTCGGTGTAGTGCCACATCCGGTCGCCATTGATGATCCCGGCACCGGCACCTTCAGCCACACGCTGCATTTGGCCGTCCACATAATCCGGCACACCAGCCACCATACGCTTCGGCGCCTTACCCAGTCGCTCCTCAGGCCAATAACGCCGTACCATGTCATGGTCGCCGCCAATCCCGCCGGAGGTGATCACCACTGCCTCTGCTCGATACTCAAAGTCTCCGACAACCTCACGGGTCGTCGACTTCCCACGCACCGCACCATCTTCGGAAAGGACCTGCCCGCGCACGCCTCTCACAGCACCATTTTCCACAATCAGATCAGAGACTTTGCGCCGGAATGCCAGTTCAACACGTCCACTAGACACATGCTTCCGCACCAGCCGCTCAAATGGCGCAACCACGCCCGGCCCTGTGCCCCAAGTGATGTGAAACCGCGGTACCGAGTTGCCGTGTCCATGTGCCATCTCCCCGCCGCGCTCTGCCCAGCCAACAATCGGGAACCAGCGCATGCCGATGCTTTTCAGCCACGAATGCATCTCCCCCGAAGCGAACTCCAGATAGGCTTCCGCTGCCTTTCGCGGGTTGGCATCCTCCGGTCGGTCGAACTGCGCCGACCCCATCCAATCGGTAAGCGCCAATTCCGGACTGTCTTTGATGCCCATACGACGTTGTTCGGGCGTATCCACCATGAACAACCCGCCCAGCGACCAGAACGCTTGCCCGCCAAGGCTCTGTCCACCTTCCCGGTCCAACACCAGCACTTTGCGACCTCTGCTTGCGGCCTCATTAGCCGCCACAAGCCCTGCCAAGCCGCCGCCAACGATAATCACATCGGTCATGGCCCATCCTCCCCTGTTCCAGAAAAGGCTAGCCCCAGAGGCCTAAAGCCAACAAGCTAGACCTAACGTCAGTACCTTACACCAAACAAAAAACGCCCCGAAAACCCGGAGCGTTCATTTTCTCTGGTATGCTGGGCTTAGGCCGCTTTCACATACTCATAATAGGTCTCGCTAGACGGTTTCACCTCTGCGATGCGCGGTGGCTGGGTGTAATAGCCATAGGCCTGTTCCAGAACTTCCTGCGCGCGGACGGCAAAATCTTCAGGGCTCTCGTTTATGAACGCGGACATAGGGGTACTCCATGTAAATCCGGTATCCTCCCTCGGGCTCAAATATAGCTATCACTTCACAAGCTAAAAGCGCGGTTCTTGCAATCATGCTATGCAAAAATTGCAGATGTATGCCGAGAGATACATCTTTCGGCACAAAAAAAGCCCGCCTGAACCAGACGGGCTTCCTAACACTTTGGAGTATTGCCTTAAACGTGACGCTCAACCAACATCTTTTTGATCTCGGAAATTGCTTTCGCAGGGTTCAGGCCCTTCGGACAGGTCTTCGCACAGTTCATAATGGTATGGCAGCGATAGAGTTTGAACGGATCTTCCAGCTCATCCAGACGCTCGCCAGTCGCTTCATCACGGCTGTCGATGATCCACCGGTACGCATGCAACAGTGCGGCTGGGCCGAGGTATTTGTCGCCATTCCACCAGTAGCTTGGGCAGGAGGTAGAACAGGACGCACACATCACACACTCATAGAGACCATCCAGCTTCTTGCGGTCCTCAATCGACTGACGCCATTCTTTCGCCGGGCGGTTGGTCTTGGTTTCCAGCCACGGCATGATTGACGCGTGTTGCGCGTAAAAGTGTGTCAGGTCCGGAATCAGATCTTTAACCACCGACATGTGTGGCAGAGGGTAGATTTTCACGTCGCCCTTAACTTCATCCAACCCATAGATACAGGCCAGTGTATTGATACCGTCGACGTTCATCGCACAGGAGCCACAAATGCCCTCACGGCAAGACCGGCGGAACGTTAGCGTTGGATCAATCTCATTTTTGATCTTGATCAGCGCATCCAAAATCATTGGGCCACATTTGTCCATATCGAGGAAATATGTATCAATCTGCGGGTTCTTACCATCGTCCGGGTTCCAGCGGTAAATCTGGAACTTGCGCACGTTGGTTGCACCTTCTGGCTTGGGCCAGGTCTTGCCAGTCACAATCCGGCTGTTCTTGGGGAGGGCAAATTCGACCATGGTCTTTCCTTCCTATACGTGGGCGCGCGCAATGCGCTTACCTTCGTTCCTGTTCAGGCTTTCTGTGATGGCATCGGACCATCGGCAAAAAGCGTTTGATTTTTCTTAATCAGCTCGGCCACCTTTTTGCGGGCGGGCTGCGCGAGCGCCAACTCGTTGAGTTGACGCATAAACTCTAGAGCCCCGGGGTTGAGGCTTTGGTTGGACCGCCCGGCAAGCGGCTCCAACGTATCGATCTCGGCATCCGTCAGACCAGCAAAACGCAACAGCTGCCGGCCCGGACGCTCCGGCGTGGTCTCGTCTTCCAGCGCAAACACACGCACACGTTCCGCGCCAACGAGACCTTCCATTTCAGTCTGTACGGCGTCCCACTCACGGCTGCCTGTGGTCTCCGCCAGGAACGTCTCAAGCGTGCCTACATATCCATCCGACTTCACAGCCTGATTGTGCACACTGCGCTTCCAACCCTGCATTTCGCGCGTGTAGAGAACATAATCTGGCTTAAACGGCGCTAAATGCTGCTCAAACAAGCGAAGGATGCCTGACAGACGCGGGAACACATCCCGCACGTCCGAGCGTCCCATCATCGCGCCACAAATGTTCTCGTGGCTGATGACACAAACCCGATCGTCACCTTCCAGCGCGTCCCGCACCTGCGCAATCAACGCCACAAGGTCTGCTTCGTGTTTCGCAGGTCGCATGCTGTAAAGCGTGCAGGTCCGCCCCAGTTCCCGCGTCAGCGAGCCTTTGGAGGGCACAAGAAGGTCCAACCGCTCAGCCAAGGCGTCCCGATTGCGCGCCAAGAAGCGATGCAATGAGGTAGAGCCCGTTTTCTGAGCGCCAATATGAACAATCACGCGACGCGAAGACATCAAAGGCCCTCCCAAAGCGCGACTGTTGGCGGGTATGAACTACTCAACGGGTGCAATATTGCTTCCCCCCGTGAAGCACGTCGGCATGTTTCGGACACCCAAAAGACGCGGTGGCTGTTTGGCGGGGCACTGTCGTGGCTACTGCAGAAACGGCCGATGTAGCTGCCGTTGACGCAGCCGGCGTTGATGACGGATTGTAAACCATCTGATTTGTTATCCGTCCACTGGAGTTTGCAACACTTGGATTGGCGACAATCTGCCCGTTAATCCCGGCCTGCCCCTCAAAGCTCTTCAAGTACTCAGCACTTTCGTCCAGCCCAAGTGCCTTCCCACGTGACGCTGGCGTCGCATTTGGGTAGACCACGTTGTTGTAGTATTGAGGCGCACTAGGAGTAATAGGTGGGGTGCCAACTGCGCTAAACACGCATTGATTAATTCTAGCGGCATCGTCGGCAGACGTCGTATCGCTAGGCACCACGACAAGCATATGGCTCTTTGTCCCGCCCGCTTTGCGATATTTCTCCGCGAGCGCAAGTTTCTTGCGCCCGCCGTTCGTTGCAGAACACTGCCAAATCTGAGCTTCATACGCGTTGAAACGAGCAACCACCTCAGGGCTCGGCCCACATGATGCTGCAAGCCCAATCAGCGCAGGAACACTTACAAATTTGACAGTTTTAGCGAACATACAGGACCCTTTTAGAACGTCCGGGCCTTCGGCGCGATTTTCTTCAAGCTAATGCCACCCTCGTCTTCGGTCGTCAGCGGGTCAACAACAACAGGTCGATAACTTAGGTCTACCTTGTTGCCATCTACGCGGCTCACAGTATGCACACGCCAGTTCTTGTCGTCCCGCTCAGAATAATCCTCATGCGCGTGCGCACCACGGCTTTCCTTACGGGCTTCCGCACCGTGGATTGTCGCCAGCGCGTTTGGCATTAGGTTGGTCAGTTCCAGCGTTTCCATCAGATCGCTGTTCCAAACCAAAGACGTATCGGTCACGTGCAGATCATCGATCTTCGCCGCGATGTCGGTCATCTTCTCAACGCCTTCTTTCAGCGTCTTGTCAGTTCGGAACACCGCCGCATCCGCCTGCATGGTGCGCTGCATCTCAAGACGCAGCTCCGCAGTTGGCGCGCCACCTTTAGCGTTACGCACATTGTCAAACCGATCAAACGCCGCATCCAGAGACGCTTGGTTCAGTACTGGGTTTGCCGCCTCTGCATCCACAACCTTACCGGCGCGAATGGCTGAAGCACGACCAAACACCACAAGGTCGATCAGCGAGTTGGAACCGAGACGGTTTGCACCATGCACCGAAGCACAGCCAGCCTCGCCCACAGCCATCAGACCCGGCACAACGGCGGTTGGATCGTCGGCAGAAGGGTTCAACACCTCACCCCAATAGTTGGTTGGAATGCCACCCATATTGTAGTGCACGGTTGGCAGAACCGGGATTGGTTCTTTGTTCACATCCACACCCGCAAACACCTTCGCAGATTCGGAGATGCCCGGCAGACGTTCCGCCAACGCTTCTGCAGGCAAGTGGCTGAGATTCAGGTGAATGTGATCCCCATTCTCACCCACACCACGGCCTTCGCGGATTTCCATGGTCATGGAGCGGGACACGTAATCCCGAGGGGCAAGGTCTTTATACTGCGGCGCGTAACGCTCCATAAAGCGCTCGCCTTCGGAGTTGGTCAGATACCCGCCTTCGCCGCGTGCACCTTCCGTGATCAGACAGCCAGAACCGTAGATCCCAGTTGGGTGAAACTGGACAAATTCCATGTCCTGCAGTGGCAGACCCGCACGGGCTACCATACCGCCGCCATCACCGGTACAGGTGTGGGCAGAAGTGGCAGAGAAATAGGCACGGCCATAACCACCGGTCGCCAACACAACCATCTTCGCGTTGAAGACGTGCATGGTGCCGTCGTCGAGCTTCCAGCAAACCACACCCTGACACTGCCCGTCCTCAGACATGATCAGATCAAGTGCGAAATACTCAATGTAGAACTCGGCGTTGTTCTTCACTGACTGGCCATACAGAGTGTGCAGAATCGCGTGACCGGTCCGGTCTGCAGCCGCACAAGTCCGCTGCACGGCAGGGCCCTCGCCGAACTCAGTGGTGTGACCACCAAACGGACGCTGGTAGATTTTGCCTTCTTCTGTCCGGGAGAACGGCACACCATAGTGCTCCAGCTCATACACCGCTTTGGGTGCTTCTCGGGCGAGGTATTCCATCGCATCCGTGTCACCCAGCCAGTCCGACCCTTTTACAGTGTCATACATGTGCCACTGCCAGTTATCGGGCCCCATGTTGGACAGGGAAGCCGCGATACCACCCTGCGCCGCAACTGTGTGCGAGCGGGTTGGGAAAACTTTTGTCACGCAAGCGGTGCGCAGGCCTTGCTCAGCCATGCCCAATGTGGCGCGCAAACCGGCACCACCGGCGCCAACGACAACCACGTCATATTCGTGTGTTTCGTATTCGTATGCTGCTGTCATCTTTTTCTTCCTTGCGCCGGATCAGAGGGCGAGTTTCACGAGGGCAAACAGACCCACGGCAATCATCGTGTAGCAAAGCGCGGTTACGCCGATATAAGTGAGCTTTTCCGAAACGCCGTGCATGTAGTCTTCAATTGCGGCCTGTGCTTCACGCATAACATGGGTCACGCCCACAATCAGGGTCAACGCGGTTACAATAGCGGGAACCGGACGGCCGTAAAATGCCAGCACCTCTTCAAAAGTGCCGCCAAGGCTCAATCCAAAGGTGATGATAAATGCTGGAAAAAGAAAAACGATTGCAATCGAACTGATCATCATTTGCCAATGATGATGGGTGCCGTGGCCGGCTGATCCAGTACCCAATGCACGCTTGCGGTCAGTGAGAAAGTTCATGATTTCGTCTCCTTACAGCACGAGCACGGTCAGAACCGTCAGTACGGTGGCACCAACGAACATCGCCTGGCCAAGCTTGACGGCGACATCAACATCCAGGCAATAGCCAAAGTCCCAAACCACGTGACGCAGACGCCCCAACAAGTGGTAGTATGCAGCCCAGGCCGCACCAAACAAGAAGAGCTTGCCAAGCCAGCTGCGCATCAGCCCATCGATAAATGCAAATGACTCTGCAGAAGTTGCAGCTGCCAGAAACCACCAGAGCAAGATCATGGTAATGGGGATAAGGGCGATGCCCGTAATCCGTACCATAATCGAAGACATGGATGTCATCTGTGGTCGGTAAATCGTCAGATGCGGCGAGAGTGGACGTTCAATCCTTTTCACATCAGCCATACTGAATCCTTTCGGGTTGCTTGAAGCTGTTCTAACGCATTTTACAGGTCTGTCACGGTGGCCACAGCCTAAATGGCGTGGTTTTTTGGCGCAATCTTACTGAATTGAGCATTTTTGTGATCACACAAAATTATTCGTGATCACATTAAGTCGATAAAGCATTTTTGTCAGGAATTTACCTCGATTCCTAACTCCTTGTCTCCTCCAGAGATCTTCGCAAGCGTGTTTGCGCTAACGACACACTTCATTCGCGCACCTCTGAAAGTTGCAAAGCCACTTCTCGTACCAGCTTTTGTCGAATTCGCCTCGGATATTCCTCAAAGCCCAGGGCCGTCACCACAAATGCACCCGGTCCTGTGATCACATTTTCCCAATAGTACGCCGTCAGGTCTTCCTCATTGGTTTCGATGACCAGCCCATTGACCGTCGCCCCCATATCACCAAGCCTTTTTCTGGCTCCTTCTGGTGCGGATCCTTCGTTGGACGGTCCATCGCCGGAAACATCCAGAACCATTCGTCGACAATCCGGCCCCGTCTCAAACTCATGCGCCGCGCGGGTCAACGCGTCCCCGATAGCTGTCGAATACCGCCGCCAGCCACGTGGCGCGGCATCCACAGCTGCGGCCAAAGCTGCGGCTTCCGCCCCATTGCGCACCCGCATCCAGGGCACCGACATCACCTGCCGATCCGCCCCGGTCCACTGCATCACTGCCACAGCAGCTTCCGCCTTGATCAAGGCTTCCACCACGATGCCATCACGTAACCCCGCCGCCAGCCCGTTCATTTGAATGCCGTACTCCGTCGCATCCACACTACCAGAGACATCCACCGCCAACAAAAGAGCAAGATCACAGGCACGTACCATAGGTGACTGAAGAGACAGGACAAGGAGGAGGCAAAGCCGAAACATCATGCCATCATCTTAACTCAGACAACATAAAAAGCCTCTCACATCCTTGTGGGGATCACATCTCTGGCGCCATTTCCACCAGAGCATCAGCAAACTCTGTACACATGACTATCTCAACGCGCTGTGGATCGTAGTAGGCATTGGCCTCGCCACATGGGGTCACAGAGATCAACAAGTTCTCAGGCAGCCGGAACTCCTTATTGAGGGCTTCGATCTCCGCCCGCACGACCTTAGCCGTCAACGATCCGCCGTCACTGTCTACTTCAATATCGCCCAGCGTCAGTGTCTTGCCGCCTTTGGCGTGGACAATCTCATCTAGCGCCCCACCCCAGCTTTGTGCCGCCTGATCGTACTCTTCGGGGCAGTATTCGGCCCGCTCCTCCGGCAATCCAAGATCTTCAGCAACGTCTGCCCGCTCCTCAGGGTTGGCCCCATAAAACAAGCACACCGTGTTGTAATAACGCTGCAAATCAGGGCCATGCACATCCCAGAAAGCAATATCGGAGTTGGCTTCCGCTTCCCCAAGGAACCCAAATGCCGCATCATAGGCCAGCTGCACTGCGCTCTCTTCTTCGTAGAATGCATTGATCAAAAAGATCGACAACACATCCACTGCATCTTCCTCTTGGCCAAAAATCGGCAGACCAAGTATGTCGATCAGCGCATGGCCCAACTCGTGATAAAAAATCCCAAGCAGGTTGCTCTCAACATAGGCGATGGTGTCATCACTCGTGCTGTCAAAGGACAGCTCCGCCTCAGCGGGGTGAGAGCCAAAACTCACTGCCATTGCTGCGATCGAAAAGAGGCTACCCAATCTGTGGGGTATGGTACATGCAACGGTAGCCCAATTGCCACCTGTGCAGCAATCAGGTGAGAGCTTTAGCGCGCCAATGGCAGGCCGTCTTTGTCATTCAAAGACCCTACAACCAGGCGCACAAAATCAATCAAGGTCCAGATCCCAAGCCCGCCAAGTGTGAGCAGCATTAGGATACCAAGCCCAATTTGGCCGAGATAGAACCGGTGAGCGCCTAGTGATCCAAGAAAGAAACATAGCAATACGGCTGGTACAAAGCGCTTTTCGCTGACGGCATCCGTCTGTGTAGTGTCGGTCATATCGTGTCCTCATTGTTGTGACTTATGAAAGTGCGATCCGACGGCCTTCGCCATCGCGCCATTTTTCTGCAATCAGAAGGTAGAAAACCACAATCGTATGCACAGCATCGAGCAACAAGGTCAGAAGCGCCAATCCAAGAGCTTCCTGAAGGAAAAAAACCACGGTCATCACCACCAGAGCAACATCTGCCAGCCCGTGTTTCCAATCCCCAAGGTAGAAATGGTGAATTCCAAGCGTTCCAAACACGCCACACAGCGTGACAGCCACGCCATAGGATTTTGGTGATAAGTCTTTGGCCATCTACTCTTCCAATCAATAAAAACGAGAAAGCGGAAGGTGGCGTTCAACTCAAGAGAAAATCGCTAGCCCAGGAAAGCCGATCAAAACAGTGTGATATCACTGCACCTATGGTGGTTGTCGCTTAGGTAGGCATCAGCGCCCAGTAGTCAAGATCAAGCAGCACGTCCGGCTGATACTTCCCGTCTTCGCTCTTCAGCGCAAACGGCTCCCCGCCTTTGGTGGCCACAAGCCTCAAACGGATTGCGCCCACACCCGGCGCGGAGGTTTCCGCCTTGTCCAACACCTCAGACCAAGCTTTGACGGTCAAGCCAGAGAAAGCCGGGTTGGCATGGGCACCGCCGTTCAGGCCGACAATCATTTGCGCATTGGCCAGACCGTTGAAGCTCAGAGTACGTGCCAGAGAAATGATATGCCCACCATAAATCAGGCGCTGCCCATCGGGGCGGAAGGTGGCGTCAAAATGCACTTTGGCAGTGTTTTGCCACAACCGCGTCGCCATCATGTGCTCGGCTTCTTCCAGCGTTACGCCGTCGACGTGATCAATGCTCTCACCAACGACATAGTCAGCCCAACGATGCGCTTCTCCAGCCTGAGCAAAATCATAGTTTGAGAAGTTCAAACCCTCCGGGATCACCAAGTCAGCTGGATCAATTACTTTGGACAACTCCGGCACAACAGTCTTTAGCGCCGGGCTGTCTAAGTCACGTTTGCGCACCATTACCCAGCGCACATATTCCATGACCACCTCGTCACGCTGGTTCATGCCCCGAGTGCGCACATAAACCACCCCGGTTTTGCCATTGGAGTTCTGCTTCAGACCAATCACTTCGGACGTGCTGTGCAACGTATCCCCAGCGTAGACCGGCTTCAGCCAACGCCCCTCGGCATAGCCGAGGTTCGCAACCGCGTTGAGCGACACATCCGGAACCGTTTTGCCAAAGACCACATGGAATGCTGCCAGATCATCCAGCGGTGACTGCGGCAGGCCCGAAGCCCGCGCAAACTCGTCACTCGAATACAAAGCGTGACGCGCGGGATAGAGCGCGTGATAGAGCGCCCGCTCCCCTGCCCCCACGGTGCGTGGCACCGCGTGCTCGATCACTTGACCCAGCGTGTAGTCTTCAAAAAACCGGCCCGGATTGGTCTTGGCCATTAGTGTTCTCCCAGTTTGGTCTCCGGGGTGTAGGTGCCCTCCACTTCTTTCACCACAGATTGACCGCAGCGCATCACGCCGGTCTTGTGACAAAAGGTTTGTGTCGGGGAGCCATACAGCTCCCACCCCTTGTTGAGCGCGTCCGTCACCTTGTGACAAAACGCCGATGTGTCCTCTTCGGAGAGAAAACGATATAGTTTCATGTGCTTACCCTCCAAATGGGCTTGGGCCAACCAGCCCGTGAATAAATCCGATCACACCCATCAGAATGATGGAGGCGACAAAGAACATACCATCTTTGGCAATGCTGCCGCTCTCTGTTGGCACCCAAGGCCCTTCGGCTTTGTTGATCACCACGATCTCGGTAAGCGCCCAAACCAAAAGGCCGCCAAACAGGATCAGCGATGGCATGTCGCCATTGACCCAAAGATGCGCCCCCGCCCATAAGGCAAACCCGATCAGCATCGGGTGGCGCACCTCGTTGAACAACTTGCCTTTGCGCGGTGCCGGGCTCATCAGGAAAATGGCCACCAAAATTGTCAGATTGTTGATGTGTTTGGCAAAGCTTGGCGCCACCCACAAAACGTCTTCAACCGGCGCCGCCTTATAGCCAATCACCATGAGCACAATCGAGGCGACAAGCGCAACGGCCACGAGCCCTTTACCTTTGTCGCCCATCGGCGCCCGCACGCCGGGCATGGCCCGCTTGAAAAAATGGGCCCCGGCCCAAAGTAGCACCCCAAGAACCAATAATGTCATCTCGCTCCCTCGCTGGATTATTTGGTTATCGGGATAGAGTTAACCTTTCAGCGTGGCGATTGCATCTGCCTTCGCCAAAATTTCACGCGCAGTAACAATGTGCAGGTTTTCGACAATCTTGCCGTCCACCACGGCCACACCCTGCCCGCTGGCTTCGCATTCCTCAAACGCAGCAATCTGACGCTTCGCCAGATCAATCTCGACGTCGCTTGGCGCATAGGCCGCATTAGCCACATCCACCTGCGCAGGATGGATCAGCGTTTTGCCATCAAACCCCATGTCGCGGCCTTGATCACATTCCACCTTCAACCCTTCGGCATCTTTGAACGCGTTGTACACGCCATCAACAATCACAATACCCTCTGCCTTTGCAGCCAGCAGGCACAAGCCAAGCCCCGCCATCATCGGCAAACGGTCCGCACGGAGGCGGGTTTGGAGCTCTTTGGCGAGGTCATTTGTTCCCATCACAAAACCGGTCAGCTGCGGGTGTGCCGCGATTTCCGCCGCGTTCAACATGCCGCGTGGTGTTTCCATCATCGCCCAAATCGGCTTGTCGCCAATCAGCGCGGCCAATGCGTCAACTTGCGCCGCACTTTCTACCTTGGGTAACAGCACTGCATCGCAATCCATAGCCGCCGCAGCTTTTGCGTCTGCTTCGCCCCATTGCGTGTCCAAACCATTGATCCGCACGATGCGCATTCGGCTGCCATAACCGCCTTGGGTCAACGCATCAGCTAAGGTCGCACGGGCGTTTTCTTTCTCATCCGGTGCCACCGCGTCTTCGAGATCAAAGATGATAGCATCCACCGGCAAGCCACGTGCTTTTTCCAATGCACGGTCCTTGGACCCAGGAATGTAAAGAACCGACCGAAAGGGGCGTGCGCGCTGATCCATGACTCTCTCCGTAATTATGTTGCGCAGAGAGGTGCATTTTTCTTGGAAAACTTCAAGGGCATTCTTGCCGCATCGCAGAAAGTTTCTCAAAATCTCAGGCGGATGCGCCAAATGTCGCGCTTTCGGAAACAATAAATTCGTTACGTCAACCATTTTTAAGCCCGGAGCTGCGCACACTCATTCCATCGCTTCCTGTGGGAGGAACGCAAAGACGGTTCAAAAGGACCGCGATCATAAGAAGAGGCGAGAGCTTTGAAAACCATGGCGTGCAAAAGGCGCGCACATGCCTTCTTTATGAGAGGAAACCACATGAAACGCACTTTTTTGACCCTGACGGCCGGTCTTGGCCTTTCGATCTGCGCCAACTCAATCGCCCAAGCACAGAACATGCAACATTGCGCTACCCGCGACCTTGTAGTGGAACGTCTGGCCCAGAAGTACGGGGAATCCCGTCAGGCGCTTGGTCTTGGCACGCAGGGCGCTATGGTGGAGATTTTTGCTTCGGAAGATTCCGGCAGCTGGACCATCACCGTCACCATGCCAAACGGCTCCACCTGTCTGATGGCGACAGGCCAATCCTATGAAAAGCTTGCCGAGGTTCTACCGGCCAAAGGTGACGACGCCTGATGTCGCACGTTCTTAGAATAGCGCGTCACAAATCAGCTTCACGCCAGTGATCGACAAGAGCGCATAGGTCAACGCAAAAAAGACCCGCTCTGACACGGCGTGATGCAGCTTCACACCTCCCCAAGCCCCAAGCAGCGCGAATGGTGCCAAAACGGCTCCCGCGCGCAGGGACTCGGCGGTGAACACCCCGAGAAACGCATAGGGCACAAACTTCATGATGTTGATGGCCCAGAACACCAGCACGGTTGTGGCTTGATATGCGGTTTTGCCTAAGCCCTAGATAACAAATAGACGGCTGCTGGCGGACCTCCCGCGTGGCTGACAAAGCTGGTGAACCCAGCCACCGCTCCAGCGACCAGCCCAGCCCGCACTGGCATTTTTCGCCTCTCCCGCGAACGTGGCCACATCTGCCAGATCACAAATCCAAGCGACACGGCCCCGATCAAAAGCCGCAACACATCATCATTGGCGAAACGAAACAACGCAACACCACCGGCAACACCTGGCAGACCGCCAAGAATCAACACCTGCGCCTCCTGCCAACGCCACTTTCCCCAATAGGGCCGCAGCGTCGCCAGGTCGACGAGCATCAAGAGCGGCAGCATCAGCCCCAACGCCTGCGCAGGTGGCACGATCAATGCCAAGACAGCCGCGCTGGCAAAGGCCGCGCCAGAGCCGAACCCTGCTTTGGAGACACCGGCAAACAGAACCGCTATCGGCGCCAAGACCCAGAATGCGAGAGAATCACTCATACAAAAACAGGCGCTCCCATGGGTGCGCCTGCTGAAATTTGAGGCACCTCATGCTGCAAAGCAGCAGAAAGGTCCTTACTTGCCGTCAAGAATCTTCTTGCGCTGTTGTTTGTATTCCTTTTCCGTCACCAGCCCATCTGCATAAGCTTTTTCCAACGAGGCAAGCTGGTCTCCAACGCTCACGGCCTGCACGTTTGTCGTCGCACTGCCCCCACCACATGCCGATACTGTCATGGCCACCAAAGTCAGTGCCATCAGGGTTTTCATGGTCGTTTTCATTTTTTGTAGTCCTCAAACACGCCTGTGAATTCTCCGTGCCATCTACTCACAGCCGTCGCCCCAAATCAAGCGCACCAAACTGAACGAATTATGAGGAAATTTCTGTGTCGCAGCTCACGTCACACCTGCGTCAGCTAGCAAACCTCCGACCTCAAACACTTGCGTCATCGCCAAATTAGACTTAAGCCACCCGCGATAATCAACCGGACCGGAGACAGATCCCATGGCACGACCAAAGATCGCCCTCATCGGCGCAGGTAACATCGGCGGCACGCTCGCCCACCTCGCTGCAATCAAAGAACTTGGTGACGTTGTACTTTTTGACATCGCTGACGGACTGCCACAGGGCAAGGCGCTCGACATCGCAGAATCCGGCCCGGTCGAGAAAATCGACGCCGCGATGTCCGGTTCCTCCGACTACTCCGCAATCGCCGGTGCTGACGTCTGCATCGTGACCGCAGGTGTGGCGCGTAAGCCAGGCATGAGCCGTGATGACCTGCTGGGCATCAACCTGAAAGTTATGAAGTCCGTCGGCGAAGGCATCCGCGACAATGCTCCAGACGCGTTTGTGATCTGCATCACAAACCCGCTGGACGCGATGGTTTGGGCGCTGCAGAAGTTCTCCGGCCTGCCAACGCACAAAGTCTGCGGCATGGCGGGTGTTCTGGACTCCGCACGCTTCCGTCACTTCCTGGCCGAAGAATTCAACGTGTCCATGCGCGACGTGACCGCGTTTGTTCTGGGCGGCCACGGCGACACCATGGTGCCGTCTGTGCGTTACTCCACCGTTGGCGGCATCCCATTGCCAGATCTGATCGACATGGGCTGGACCACTCAGGAGAAACTGGACGCAATGGTTCAGCGCACCCGTGACGGAGGCGCCGAAATCGTTGGTCTGCTGAAAACCGGCTCCGCGTTCTACGCTCCAGCCGCTTCCGCAATCGAAATGGCCGAAGCTTACCTGAAAGACCAGAAGCGCGTACTGCCTTGTGCCGCCTACTGTGACGGCGACCTGGGCGTGAAAGACATGTATGTTGGTGTACCAACCGTGATCGGCGCCGGTGGCGTTGAGAAAGTTGTGAACATCAAACTCAACAAAGATGAGCAGGAAATGTTCGACACTTCCGTGAACGCGGTTAAAGGCCTCGTGGACGCCTGCAAAGGCATCGACAGCTCTCTGGCATAAGCGCAGACAGATTCGAATTTCGAAAGGCCCACAGTTTTGTGGGCCTTTTTCTTTGCACCACTGGAATCTTGCGCCCGAAACGGTATGGTTAACAAATGATGACCGCGCGCAACCTGCGCCACACACCTACCGACAAGGGGGAAATAACCATGAGCATCAAACCAGCGCTGCCGCTTGCTTTGCTCTTCAGCCTGATCGTTGCCGCTTGCGGAGGCACTAAATCCAACATCCCAGACAATTCCTGGGAGGTGCGCACCGGGCCGCAATCCATTCCGCAGACTGCGTCGATTTACGGCAACTAAGCCAAACACCCCCATCGGCTCCCTCATGCGGCCTTAAAAACGCCTCACATGACGTGCAATACCTCTTGCCGTTTTCTATCTTTGATTGCACCATTCCCCAAAAGCATCTCCCGCCTGTCTGCGGAAACTGATGCCAAGATTTTGGGAAATATCTATGCGCCTCCAATCATACCTCATTGCCGGCCTCAGTGGTGCACTACTGCTCACCGCCTGCGGCAACCCCACCAGCACACCAAACGTGCGTTCCGGCCCGCAAAGCCAACATCCTGTGACGTATGGCCCCAACCACGTCCCCGCCACCCCGGGTCAAACGCTGGCGGCTGTTGGCAGTGTAGATGCGGTTCTGGAAGGCACCGGCATCAGCGCCGCGGATATTGGCGAAGCAGTGTTTGGCGATGCTGACCGCAGTACAGACCTGAGCCGCCCCATCGCCTTGTTCCAGTCCGCCTGTCTAAAGCACTCTCCAGATTTGGCCGCCATCGCCCGATCAGCTACGGAAAGCGGCCTCGACGTAGAGCGTCCCAGCGCAGATCAAGTCTACGCTTCAGAGTGGACCGACACGGCAACAACTTCGCTTCAGGTCAACATGGAAAGCGCCTACGCATTTGAATGCGCCACGACAAGCGTGGTGTCACAATCGCTCTCAGCCAAAGAGGCGCAAACCACCTTCTTTAATACCCTGGGACTTCAACCCAGCAACGGACAAGCCACAACAACCATCGACGGCAGCCGCTATATCATCTCACACAAGATGTTTGACGGAGGTGGGTTCGGAGTGAACGAACACGCCTTCCTGTTGCGGTCCAATACGCCTTAATGGGTCGGAGTGGCGCCTCAAGAAATGGGGCGCCAACAGTGAAACCGTTGGCGGTAACGCTGCACCGCAATCCGAGTCGCACGCGCATTCCCTTATTTCATTAGCAATTTGTTTAATTTGTGCGGCTTTCCGCCGAGATGCCCAGTTTTGTGATCACGCATTTTCAAGCTGTGATCACAAATAAGAAAAAATCCACCATTCCTGTCGAATTTGCTTATCGGCTCGACCGGACTGTGCCAGAACCGCTTCAATCGCAGCAAGATGGGACAGTTCCATGAACATCCACGAATATCAGGCGAAAGCCCTGCTTCGCTCCTACGGCGCCCCGGTGTCCGAAGGCCGCGCCGTTCTCAAAGCAGAAGACGCAAAATCCGCCGCAGGCGAACTTGACGGCCCCCTTTGGGTTGTGAAGGCGCAGATCCACGCAGGTGGGCGCGGCAAAGGCTCTTTCAAAGAAGCTGATGCAGGCGAAAAAGGCGGTGTCCGCCTCGCCAAATCGGTCGAAGAAGCGGCTGAGGAAGCCAAAAAGATGCTGGGCCGCACCCTTGTGACCCACCAGACCGGCCCAGCGGGCAAACAGGTCAACCGCATCTACATCGAAGATGGCTCCGACATCGAGCGTGAGCTGTATCTGGCTCTGCTGGTGGATCGTCAGACCTCCCGCGTGTCTTTTGTATGCTCCACCGAAGGCGGCATGGACATCGAAGAGGTGGCCGAAGCCACCCCTGAGAAAATCCTGTCCTTCTCCGTCGATCCGGCCACCGGTTACCAGCCATACCACGGCCGCCGCGTCGCCTTCTCCCTGGGCCTGAAAGGCGCACAGGTGAAAGAATGCGTGAAGCTGATGGGCATTCTCTACAAAGCCTTCATGGAAAAAGACATGGAGCAGCTGGAGATCAACCCGCTGATCGTCATGCCAGGCGGCGCACTGAAAGTGCTCGACGCCAAAGTTGGCTTTGACGGCAACGCCCTCTACCGCCACGCCGACATCGTAGAACTGCGCGATGAAACCGAAGAAGACCCCAAAGAGCTTGAGGCGTCCAAATACGACCTGAACTACATCGCTCTGGACGGTGAAATCGGCTGCATGGTGAACGGCGCGGGTCTCGCGATGGCCACCATGGACATCATCAAACTCTACGGTGCAGAACCTGCCAACTTCCTCGACGTGGGCGGCGGCGCAACCAAAGAGAAAGTGACCGAAGCGTTCAAGATCATCACCTCTGATCCAAACGTCAAAGGCATCCTCGTGAACATCTTCGGCGGCATCATGCGCTGTGACGTGATCGCAGAGGGCGTTGTGGCCGCGGTGAAAGAAGTTGGCCTGCAGGTGCCACTGGTTGTGCGCCTCGAAGGCACCAACGTGGAAGCCGGCAAAGAGATCATCAACACCTCCGGTCTTGATGTGATCGCGGCGGACAACCTGTCCGACGGTGCTGAAAAAATCGTCAAAGCGGTGAAAGGATAACACCCATGGCCATTCTCGTAGATGAAAACACCAAGGTTATCTGTCAGGGCTTCACCGGCTCTCAGGGCACCTTCCACTCTGAACAAGCCATCGCCTATGGCACCAAAATGGTCGGCGGCGTGACTCCGGGCAAAGGTGGCATGGAACACCTCGGCCTGCCGGTCTTTGACTCGGTACACGACGCCAAAGCCAAAACCGAAGCCAACGCTTCCGTGATCTATGTGCCTCCGCCCTTCGCAGCGGACTCGATCCTCGAGGCCATCGATGCGGAAATGGAACTGATCATCTGCATCACCGAAGGCATTCCTGTGCTGGACATGATGAAAGTACAGCGCGCGCTGGAAGGTTCCGCGTCTCGCCTGATCGGTCCGAACTGCCCGGGCGTCATCACGCCGGATGCGTGCAAAATCGGCATCATGCCGGGCCACATCCACAAGCGTGGCTCCGTGGGCGTTGTGTCCCGCTCCGGCACCCTGACTTACGAAGCGGTTAAGCAAACCGCAGACATCGGTCTGGGCCAGTCCACTGCTGTGGGCATCGGCGGCGACCCAATCAAAGGCACCGAGCACATTGACGTGCTGGACATGTTCCTGTCGGACGACGAGACCCAGTCCATCATCATGATTGGTGAGATCGGTGGTTCCGCGGAAGAAGAAGCCGCAGAATTCCTCGCCAACGAGCGCAAAAAAGGCCGCTGGAAGCCAACCGCTGGCTTCATCGCAGGCCGCACAGCGCCTCCCGGCCGCCGCATGGGCCACGCCGGTGCGATTGTTGCCGGTGGCAAAGGTGGCGCCGAAGACAAGATCGCCGCGATGCAGGAAGCGGGCATCGTCGTAGCAGACAGCCCAGCCGGCCTCGGCGAAGCTGTGCTCAAAGCGATCGGCTAAATGCCTAACGCTCGGCATATCAACCCAGGGCGGCGCCTGACCCTGGGTGGGTGCGAAAGCGCCCTCCCATGGGGAGGGAACGGCGCCGCCAACAGATTTGCCGAGCTCATAACTCAAAGGTGAACGCGAAAAACTATGTTTCCGCGCAACCTGCGCTAAGTCTTTTGAAACACTCCCGCGTTCATCTACCCCAAACCAGCCCTAAGTGGGGCCAACATAAATCCGGTCCCATCCTTCACGAGGTGCCATCATGACCGAACAGTCGCCAAACGACATCTTCCACGCCTCCTCCTTTATGCAGGGGCACAATGCGGAATACCTCGAACAGATGTACGCCCGCTACGCCGCCGACCCCGCTGCGGTTGACGAAGTCTGGCAGGAGTTCTTCCGCCAGCTTGGTGATGCAGAGCTGGATGTGAAAGCAGAGGCCTCCGGCCCGTCTTGGGCCCGCAATGATTGGCCCCTACAGCCAAATGATGACCTTACGTCTTCCCTGACCGGCGAATGGCCGGAACAGGTTGAAGCCAAGGCCGCAGGCAAAAAGATCAAAGAGAAAGCCGCCGAGAAAGGCGTTGAGGTCTCTGACGAAGCCATCAAACGCGCGGTACTAGACAGCATCCGCGCCCTGATGATCATCCGCGCCTACCGTATTCGCGGTCACCTGATTGCCGACATCGACCCGCTGGGCATGCGCGATCAGACCCCGCATCCTGAGCTTGATCCAAAATCCTACGGCTTTTCTGACGCCGATATGGATCGCCCGATCTTCATCGACAAAGTGCTGGGCCTCGACATCGCCACGATGCGCCAGATCATGGACATCGTGAAGCGCACCTACTGCGGCACTTTTGCGCTGCAATACATGCACATCTCCAACCCCGAAGAAGCGAGCTGGCTGAAAGAGCGCATCGAAGGGTACGACAAAGAAATCACCTTCACCCGTGAAGGCCGCAAGGCGATCCTCAACAAACTGGTCGAAGCTGAAGGCTTTGAGAAGTTCCTGCACGTGAAATACATGGGCACCAAGCGCTTTGGTCTGGACGGCGGTGAAAGCCTAATTCCAGCCATGGAGCAGGTGATCAAGCGCGGCGGCAGCCTCGGCGTCGAAGAGATTGTCATCGGCATGCCACACCGTGGCCGCCTGTCAGTATTGGCCAACGTGATGGCCAAGCCGTACCGCGCGATTTTCAATGAATTCCAAGGCGGCAGCTTTAAACCCGAAGATGTCGACGGCTCTGGTGACGTGAAATACCACCTCGGCGCATCTTCTGACCGTGAATTCAATGGCAACACCGTCCACCTCAGCCTGACCGCGAACCCATCGCACCTTGAGGCGGTAAATCCGGTTGTTCTGGGCAAAGTCCGCGCCAAACAAGACCAACGCAACGACGATGCCCGCACCACTGTGATGCCGATCTTGTTGCACGGCGACGCCGCCTTTGCCGGCCAAGGCGTTGTGGCAGAGTGTTTTGCTCTGTCTGGCCTCAAGGGCCACAAAACCGGCGGCACCATGCACATCGTGGTGAACAACCAGATCGGCTTCACCACCGCACCGCACTTCTCCCGTTCTTCACCATACCCAACCGACAACGCGCTGGTTGTGGAAGCGCCAATCTTCCACGTGAACGGCGACGACCCGGAAGCGGTTGTCCACGCTGCGAAAGTGGCGACGGAATTCCGTCAAAAATTCCAGAAAGACGTCGTCATCGACATGTTCTGCTACCGCCGTTTTGGTCACAACGAGGGCGACGAGCCCATGTTCACCAACCCGGTGATGTACAAGCGCATCAAAAAGCAGAAAACCACGCTGACGCTTTACACCGAGCGTCTGGTGAAAGACGGTCTCATTCCTGAGGGCGAGATCGAGGACATGAAGGCCTCTTTCCAAGCGCACCTCAACACGGAGTTTGAAACCGGCAAAGAGTATAAGCCTAATAAGGCTGACTGGCTCGACGGTCGCTGGTCCCACCTGGACAAACGCGGCGAAGACTATGAGCGGGGCCAAACCTCGATCAAACCGGAAACCATGGCAGAGATCGGCAAATCGCTGTCCTCCGTGCCAGAAGGCTTCCCACTTCACAAAACTGTTGGCCGTCTTCTCGACACCCGCGGCAAGATGTTCTCGTCAGGCAAAGGCTTTGACTGGGCCACCGCCGAAGCCATGGCATTTGGCTCCCTGATGACCGAAGGGTATCCAGTACGTCTGTCCGGTCAGGACGCCACCCGCGGCACCTTCTCTCAGCGTCACTCCGGTATCATCAATCAGGACACAGAAGAGCGCTACTTCCCGCTCAATAACATCCGCGCCGGTCAGAGCCAGTACGAAGTCATCGACTCCGCGCTGTCTGAATACGCGGTGCTGGGTTTTGAATACGGCTACTCTCTGGCAGAACCAAACGCACTGACCCTCTGGGAAGCCCAGTTTGGTGATTTTGCCAACGGTGCGCAGATCATGTTTGACCAGTTCATCAGCTCCGGCGAAAGCAAATGGCTGCGCATGTCCGGCCTGACCGTCCTGCTGCCACATGGTTTCGAAGGTCAGGGTCCAGAGCACTCCTCTGCCCGCCTGGAACGCTTCCTGCAGATGTGTGGGGGTGACAACTGGATCGTTGCGAACTGTACGACACCAGCCAACTACTTCCACATCCTGCGCCGTCAGCTGCACCGCACCTTCCGCAAGCCGCTGATCCTGATGACACCAAAGTCCCTGCTGCGCCATAAGCTGGCAATTTCCGAAGCAGAAGACTTTACCGATGGATCGTCTTTCCACCGCGTACTCTGGGATGACGCCCAAAAAGGCAACTCCGACACAACGCTGGCCAAGGACAAAGATGTCAAACGCGTCGTCATGTGCTCCGGCAAAGTCTACTATGACCTGCTGGAAGAGCGTGACGCCCGTGGCATCGACGATGTCTACCTGATGCGGATTGAGCAATACTATCCGTTCCCGGCCCACTCGCTGATCAAGGAGCTTGAGCGCTTCAAGGATGCGGAAATGGTCTGGTGTCAGGAAGAGCCTAAAAACCAGGGTGCGTGGTCCTTCATTGAGCCCAACATTGAATGGGCGCTCACACGCATCAAAGCAAAACACTCCCGTCCGGTATACGCAGGCCGCCCGGCCTCCGCCTCCCCTGCCACCGGACTGGCAAGCCAACACAAAGCCCAACAAGCAGCGCTGGTGGATGCCGCGCTCTCCATGGAAGGAAATTGATCCATGACCGAAGTTCGAGTCCCTACCCTTGGCGAATCCGTCACCGAAGCCACCGTTGCCACCTGGTTCAAAAAACCGGGTGATGCGGTCGCCGTGGACGAAATGCTCTGCGAGCTGGAAACCGACAAAGTGACCGTCGAAGTTCCTGCCCCGGCTGCAGGTGTTCTGGGTGAGATCGTGGCCGCCGAAGGCGACACCGTGGGTGTTGATGCGCTGCTGGCCAATATCACAGCCGGCGAAGGTGCCGCTCCTGCGCCAGCCGCTGCAGCAGCACCTGCCGCCGCAGCCCCTGCTGCCGGTGGTGGCGACGCGGTTGACGTGATGGTCCCAACTCTGGGTGAATCCGTGACCGAGGCCACCGTGTCCACATGGTTCAAGGCTGTGGGTGACACTGTTGCGCAGGACGAGATGCTCTGTGAGCTGGAAACCGATAAGGTCTCCGTTGAGGTGCCCGCACCTGCGGCTGGTGTTCTGACTGAGATAATCGCAGCCGAAGGCGCAACAGTAGACGCCTCCGCAAAGCTGGCTGTGATTGGTGGCGCGTCTGCCTCTGCAGCCGCAGCACCTGCTGCTGCCCCAGCCGCCGCCGCCGCACCAGCCGGGTCCGCTGATGTGGAAAACGCCCCATCGGCCAACAAGCTGATGGCAGAAAAAGGCATTGCTGCTTCTGCCGTTACCGGCACAGGCCGCGACGGTCGCATCATGAAAGAAGACGTGATGAAAGCCGCTCTAGCCCCGGCGCCTGCCGCTGCGCCAGCTCCGGCTGCTGCACCTCGCGCACCGGTATCTGCGGACGACGCCTCCCGCGAAGAGCGGGTGAAAATGACACGCCTGCGTCAGACCATCGCCAAGCGTCTGAAGGAAAGCCAGAACACCGCCGCCATGCTGACCACCTACAACGAGGTCGACATGGGCGCGGTGATGGATCTGCGCAAAGAGTACAAAGATGCCTTTGAGAAAAAGCACGGCGTGCGTCTGGGCTTTATGTCTTTCTTCACCAAAGCTTGCTGCCATGCGCTGAAAGAGGTGCCAGAAGTCAACGCAGAGATCGACGGCACCGACATCGTGTACAAGAACTTCGTACACATGGGTGTGGCCGCTGGCACCCCAACCGGTCTGGTTGTGCCTGTGATCCGCGATGCCGACAGCATGTCTTTTGCGGAGATCGAAAAAGCCATTTCTGAAAAAGGCAAACGGGCCCGTGACGGCAAACTGTCCATGGCGGAAATGCAGGGCGGCACCTTCACGCTCTCCAACGGCGGTGTCTATGGCTCCCTGATGTCCTCGCCAATCCTGAACCCACCGCAGTCCGGTATCCTCGGCATGCACAAAATTCAGGACCGTCCAATGGCGATCAACGGTCAAGTTGTGATCCGTCCAATGATGTATCTGGCCCTGTCCTACGATCACCGCATCGTGGATGGCAAAGGCGCCGTAACCTTCCTCGTGCGCGTGAAAGAAGCGCTGGAAGACCCACGCCGCCTGCTGATGGATCTGTAAGCGATTTCTGGCCTCGGCAGATTGTCGAGGCCAGACCACACCTGTGTAGGCAACATCATGCGGCTGCTCAAAACTGCAACAGAACTCAAACTGATGTTCACAGCTCTCTTGGCTGCACTTGCACTTCCTATGCTGCTGAACATTGCTGTAGATGCGCCATCACATCTTCCACTTGCTCTTTTAGCTCTACCCTGTGCCAAGTTGCCTTTCCTCGTTTACGGAAGGCAGGCTGTAAGACAGAAAAGTAGGAACGGAGTGGTTTTCTTTGCCTGCTTTATCGCGATGGAAACTCTGTCCCTGTTGGTAATTCTGGCTGTTTCTGGAGTGCCATTGGTACTCGTAGATATAGTTCTGTCTGCTGTAGTTCTATTTTTCGCAATAGCTTGTTTGCGGTCTTTCGCTCCTGAGGTAACCCCCTCATGACTGGCTTGAGACCTACCTTGTGCCAACGCACCTTGAGCGGACAAACCACAAACAATGTGCCAAACTTAGGGCAGTGTCTGACCCTGGGTGGGCGTGAAGCGCCCTCCCTTGGGGAGGGTCATACCCTCAGTCGTTCAATCGGAACATCCAAAGATGTCTAAGGGCTCGTTGATCTTTCTCTGGTTTATTTTGACCTGCCTAATGATCCTTTCAGCCAAGTCTATGGAGCTGTTGTTCCGGGCTTGGATAGAGTCCTCGCATTGCGCGCCGGTAACTTCTGCTGGGGGCACCTCCAACTGCTCTTGGAACGGCATCCGAGCGTCTGGTGCCCTTCAACTCGCCAGTCTACTTACTCTCTTGATACCTGTTATTCCCCTCAGCTTGATTGCGGTTCTGGGTTCCAGTGTGTTTATGCCAATTCCAAAAACACTCTGGCCTTTCATAGTCTCGACAGGGCTTTGCATCGCTGCATTGAACACATTCTGGATTGAATGGCAGATACCGAAGTATCACTCTGATCATCCGGCTTTAGACCTTTTGTTTTCTTTCCTCAAAGTTGACCCAGCCTGGTTGTCGTACCTTTGTGCGCTGTCTGCATTGGGTTTGATCGTCATTAGCTTCGGAGCGAAATCGCTTGTCAAAGCTAGAAAGGCGGTATCAAAACCATGAAGCAAATCCCCACCTCCGCGATACAGTCGCAATACCGACGCTATGCAGACGTGCAAAAATCGCCCAAACTGACCTCATTGGAGAGACGCGCATTTCCCCTGCCCGCCGCTGGCCCCGCGCCGCGCGAGATGCAGGACACAGGAGGTTAGACCATGCCCACCAATGTGCTCTGGCAAGCTGATATTGCCTTTTTTGACAGCGGGGAACTCGCCATACACATGGAACGCGACGGCATCACCAACGTCACATTTAAACTGTTGAAACCCGAATAAAGACCAACCATATCAATCTCTTGTAATGAGATCCTTCCCACAAGACGGGGCATGCCGCCCCTGCAATAGACCAAGGAAACACACCTATGGCTCAATATGACGTCATCATCATCGGCGCAGGCCCTGGCGGCTACGTCTCTGCAATCCGCTGCGCTCAGCTGGGCCTGAAAACCGCCATCGTGGAGGGCCGCGAAACGCTGGGCGGCACCTGCCTGAACATTGGCTGTATCCCGTCCAAGGCACTGCTGCACGCGACCCACATGCTGCATGAGGCCGAGCACAACTTTGCCGACATGGGGCTGAAGGGCAAAAGCCCGTCTGTGGATTGGGCGCAGATGAAGGCCTATAAGACTGATGTTGTTGGACAAAACACCGGCGGTGTTGAGTTCCTGATGAAGAAGAACAAGATCGACTGGCTCAAAGGTTGGGCCTCTATTCCTGCCGCCGGTCAGGTCAAAGTGGGTGACGACACACACGAAGCCAAAAACATCGTGATCGCCTCTGGCTCCGTGCCATCCTCCCTGCCAGGTGTTGAGGTCGACAACGACAAAGGCATCGTGGTCGACAGCACTGGCGCGCTCGACCTGCCCAAAGTTCCAAAGAAAATGACCGTGATCGGCGCGGGCGTGATTGGTCTGGAACTCGGCTCCGTCTACGCCCGCCTCGGCGCGGAAGTGACCGTGGTGGAATACATGGACGCCGTTTGCCCTGGCATGGATGCGGATGTACAGCGTACCTTCAAGCGTATCCTTGAAAAGCAAGGACTTAAGTTCATCATGGGGGCGGCTGTGCAAGGCGTGGACGCCACCAAAACCAAAGCTAAAGTACGCTACCTGCCTAAGAAAGGCGGCGACGAAGAGGTTGTCGACGCAGATGTGGTGCTGGTTGCCACTGGTCGTAAACCATTTGCAGAAGGTCTGGGTCTCGACGCGCTTGGCGTCAAAATGACCGAACGCGGCCAGATCGCCGTAGACGGCAAATGGGCCACCAACGTGCCGGGCATCTACGCCATTGGCGATGTTATCGAAGGCCCAATGCTCGCCCACAAAGCTGAAGACGAAGGCATGGCGGTCGCCGACGTGCTCGCAGGCAATCATGGCCACGTGAACTACGGCGTGATCCCTGGCGTGGTCTACACCACCCCGGAGGTTGCTACCGTCGGCGCCACTGAGGCCGCACTGAAAGCCGAAGGTCGCAAGATCAAGGTTGGCAAGTTCATGTTCATGGGCAACGCCCGCGCCAAAGCGGTGCACCAAGGCGAAGGCTTTGTGAAAATCATCGTCGACAAAGAGACCGACCGCGTGCTTGGCGCAGCGATCATTGGCCCGGCAGCGGGCGACATGATCCACGAGCTGTGTGTGGCCATGGAGTTCGGCGCCTCGGCTCAGGACATTGCCCTGACCTGCCACGCGCACCCAACCTACTCTGAAGCGGTCCGCGAAGCTGCGCTCGCTTGTGGTGACGGCGCGATCCACAGCTAAGTTGTTTTTTTGACACGACAAAGGGCGCCTATTGAGGCGCCCTTTTTTTGTGGTTGCCCCAAAGCACCAAAAGGCAGGTCTCCTCCAATACCTTCCCATGCGCATCAGGGCGTCAGAATCTATTAAAAAGAGACCATATCTGATATCATTCAACGATAAGGACAATTCACTTTCAACTTCCCTCGCGAATTCACCCAATCAAAAAGGCAGTATTTCCATGAGGTCTTTCCCACTAAATCCTTGTCTATCTATCGTTTTCACCGCCGCTTTGAGCTTCCCGGTTGTTGCCCAGGATATGCGGCCACACTACCAACCGATTTCTGCCGACTATGGCTATCGCCCCAACAATGAAGCCCTACAAGAAGCCGTCGATTCGCAAGATCGCGCCGCAGTCCGCGAACACGGATGGCGTCTTTGGGCTGGGATCATGCAGCCATTGGAGAGTGATCCAACATGGCCCCTGTGGCTCAGCTGGCGCACTACCTTTGATGCATTTGAAGCGAAGGACCCACCGCCCGTTACGCCACACCGCGGCCTGCCACCCGCGCATGCAACCGCTGGGGCCACCCCCCTCCCTGTTTCAGCAGGCCAAGTTCCCAACGTGAACACCCCCTCGCCCAAGTATCCGGTGCCAACCTATGTGATCGACACATTCCCCGCTGCCGTGACCAAAGGCGATGACGGATACTCAATCAATGATGGCCTGTTCTTTCAGTCCAACGGCGACATCATGATTGCAACCGAAAGCCTGTCTCAAGACGGGTATGATGCGATCCGCGCCAATGAACTTTATCTGAAAGACAAACTAGCAGCACTTCAAGCCGCTGGCGAAAATGTCGACCTGCCGCTCAGCTATGTGTCCACCAAGCACATGTACTGGCCGGTACGTGCCGACGGCCTGACACCTTTCCCTGTGTGGCAAAACAACTTACCCGACTGGTTCTCCGGCTACGCTGGCTATGAAGTCTGGAACACGCTGGTGGCCATCGACCCAAGCGGCAGTCAGGGCAAGTCCGATGTTCTGGTCGACTATCTTTATGGTCTGGAAACGCCCGAAGGAGCCAAAATCCCTCCCCAAAAGCGGCACGCGCGTGTCGTTGATTTGCAAAACTTCTACCACCACAAGGTGACACAGGCCGATTGGGACATGTTTACGGAGGCCGACAAAGCCATCATCACAGCGGCCAGCCTGTGGCTCTATGACGAGCCTTTCAAAGTCGGCGACTACCTCGCCACTGTAGCCATGCATGTGGTGACCAAAGAAATCCCCAGCTGGTCTTTCCAAAGTGTCTGGTGGTCGCCAACACCAAACCACGGCAAATACGCCAAAGACCGGCCCGAAGATCTCAAAGCCGAAGGCCCATGGGATCAGTATCTTCTGACGGATTCCTACGATTTTCCGGTAGATGCCGAAGGCGATTTGGACATCGCCGTTAATCCCTACATCGAGGGCGTGATACATCCCATCGCAACAAACTGTCGCAACTGTCATGTACGGGCAGGATACCCGTCCAGCCCAAGTGCCACACCACACACCAGCTATCAGAACGCCGCTTGCCCCGGGCTTTTGACAATGCTGACGCCCGACAACGCGTGCTTTGAAGGCATTGCCTTGTCTGACTTTGCTTGGATTATACCAGATCGGGCCAAGTAATCTGCGCCTCTGGGACTGTGCCAACGGCCCGGAGGTCAAGCATTCCTACCACATTGTCTTGGCGGCCCGCGCCGCCCAGGCATCGTCATAAGTTTGGCCGCCCTCCGCGCCTTCCGTCTGTTCTGCAGGGATTTTTCCAAAGCTCGGGAGCTTAGAGCCATCTTCGTGACCGGACCAAACTTCCGCACGCAAAAGTGCTCGGGCACATTGTGCATAAATTTCGCCAACCTTTATCACAATAACCGAACGGGGATGCCGCCCCCGCACTTCAAAGCTTTGGCACAGCTCTTGACCAAGCGTTACGCGTGCAACACCATTGACCCGCACAGCGTTGTTGCACCCTGGCACCATGAACATCAGCGAAATCCGCCCGTCTGCCACGATATTGCGCAAGGTGTCTATGCGGTTGTTGCCACGCCAATCCGGCATCGCCAAAGTCTGGTTGTCCAAAACGCGCACCACAGGGCCATTGTCCCCACGTGGACTACCGTCCGTCCCACTTGATCCGACGGTGGAAACTACACAAAAGCGCGATGCCATAATCCACGTCCGATACGCTGGAGTCAGTTCCATTGCGGCTTTATGAATTGAGGCCGACCCCACCTCGCCATAAATCGCCTCCAGCGCGCCAATATCAGTCACATACTCCATCAGCGCCGTGCCCCGCCTCAACCAAAAGCGCATTGGATCCGGTCTCAATCACCTCTTCCAAACGCGCCATAAACTCCTGCTGATCTGCGCCCTGCTCAATCGTATCAAGAAACTCGACCACAGCCAGACCAGGCTTGCGCAGCATCGTGCCCTTCGGCCAGAACAAACCCGCATTGGTCGCCACCGGCACCGCCCTCTGGCCGGTTTCTTTGTAAAGCACATACGGCCCAACTTTATAAGGCACATGTTCGCCAACGGGCACCCGCGTCCCCTGCGGATAGATCACCAGTTGCCCTGGTGGCACGCGACCGCTCTCTACATCCGCCAGCATAGCCTTGATTGCAGCGCCGCGTTTTCCGCGCCGCACTGGCACGCAACCCAAACGCCACGCGTACACCCCAATGATCGGCGTAAACAGCAACTCATACTTCATGATGAACCGCGGCTGTGGCACCGCTTTGAAGATCATCATAATATCAAGAAAAGACTGATGCTTTGCCGGCACAAGCACCGCACCACTCGGCACCTCTCCACGCACCTCGGACCGGATCCCCACAAGCCAGCGCGCCGACCAAATGGCCCAACTGGCATAAGTTTTACATGCTGCCATTGCGCCTTTGGAAGACAGCAAGGCCCACGGGAAAAACACAATCCCCATCGCAAGCATCACAATTGCATTCTGAACCACATAGATGATCGACATCACCCATTGAAACGCCAAGCGCATCAGGCCAACTCCCCTAATGTACGTCGTGCCGCTGCACCCGTGGCCAGATACGCCACAGCGCCTGCAAGCGGTGGAATCAAAGCCAACAACGCCCAGGCCATACCTTGGAACCCAAGCCCAGTCAGAAACCCACCGCTCTCCTGAACTGACGGCAAAAGGAAAACTGCCAATGCCCCAAAGGCTGTCCCTACAGCAGCGCCCAACAAAGCACGCAAAGTAAACCGGCGCACAAATGCGCGCGCGATGTAGCTGTCCTGTGCGCCAATCAGACGTAGCACCGAAATTACCTGGGCGTTCGCTGCCAATGCTGCATTTGCGGCCAGAGTGATCATCGCCGCCGTCGTTGCGCCAATCAGACCAATCGACACCCATCCCAGCAACCGCAATCGGCCGGCCGCGCGCTCCAACGGACGCCGCCAGCGATTGTGATCATCCAAAACAGCGCCAGGCACCTCAGCCTGCAACCGAAGTCGCAGACCTGCACCGTCGTACCCCTCATCGGTCTCTTCAATCTCGATCAACTGCGGGATCGGCAGGCTGTCCAGCGGCAGGTCCGGCCCAAACCACGGAGCCAGCAAGCCGCGCTGTTCTTCAACAGTCAAAGCCCGAGCCGAAACAATGCCAGGTGTGCTTTCCAAAACAGTTAGAGCCGCCTTCGTTTGCGCCGTCATCTGGCCGTCAGGTGCCGAAATCCGCAGGGTCGAACTCTGAGCCAACTCATCGCCCCACCGCGTCGCCAATCGACCAGACGCCAGCGACAGCGCCAAAGCGAACACAGTTAAAAACGCCATGGCCCCAGCCGCAAACAATGTCAGGCGCGCAGTAAATCCTGTGGGCGGAACAACGCGGTCCGCCTGCGCATCCCCCATGATCAATTTGGACAATTGCAGACCCTTGCTCATAAGTCAGCTCCCGCAAGCTGTAGCTTGCGCCCCGAAATGCGCAGCACCCGCGCCTGAACATGATGTTTAGCCGAGCGGATCAGGTTCAAATCGTGGGTCGCGATCAGAATGGTCTTTCCCATCTTGTTAAGCTCCACCAGAAGCTGCAGCAACCGTTGGGACATTTCCCAATCAACGTTTCCGGTTGGCTCATCCGCCAGAACAACGTCAGGTGACATGATCACCGCGCGCGCCAAGGCTGCCCGCTGACGTTCTCCACCCGACAATTCCGGCGGCAATGCACCGGCCCGATGCCCCAACCCAACCCAGGTCAAC
>JAAENN010000021.1 GCA_024224295.1 Shimia sp.
GCGAGCTGGACACCCTGGCGCTGTCGCTCGCGCCGCGTTTCGTAGTCGTCGCGGGCCATCTGCAAGGCTAGCTTCAGCAGCAGTTCTTGCACCGATACCAGCACGATCCTAGCTACACCATCGGCCTCGCCCGCCAAGTCAGATAGATCGACCAGCCCCGGCACCGCCAGCCGAGCGCCCTTGGCTCGGATGGAGGCGACCAGTTGCTCGGCTTCGACCAACGGCAGTCGGCTGATGCGGTCGATCTTCTCGGCAACCACCACCTCGCCCGGTTGCAGATCAGCGATCATCCGCAGCAGTTCGGGCCGGTCAGCGCGGGCACCCGACGCCTTCTCACGGTAGATGCCAGCGACGTAGTAGCCAGCAGCTCGTGTGCTGTGCTCAATATCGACCTGGCGGGTGAGGTCCTGTTCGTCGGTGCTGACGCGGAGGTAGAGGCGGGCGACTTTCATAGGAGATGGCCAAGATGGGTATACGTAACTTGCCCACCCTAGACCACATGGCCAATAATTACCAGAAGCAATGTCATTTGGCCTTTAGTAATTTGGCCACTCAAATTGGCCAGGCGGCGAGCGCTATCAGGGGTAGATCTAGCACTTTGTTACCAACGGGGCATTTGAACCTTTCAATCGTCCGCTGCCGATCCAAAGCAGACATCGTGGCTAGCCGTTGGCGAAAGGTGTTGCTGACTAGCAGTCTTCGCTAAGAAAATCTGGCACTTAGGAGCGAAAATGGTCTGGGAGATATTTTCCGGAACATTTTATATCCCAACCCATTGATTCCAAAGAAAAGTTCATGAGTGTCGCAACACCTTTGTTGAACGGCTAGGAAGGGATAGGAGTTTGCTTTGGATCCTGGGACAGGCTACGTCCGTCAGTCCCTAAAATTCAACCTGCGACTCCAATCCCGCAACTGCCTTCACCCGATTTGAGCTCC
>JAAENN010000022.1 GCA_024224295.1 Shimia sp.
GCGGCGTTGCCAAGGATCACATCGTCGAGTTGATCCGCTGTGACGTTGGCATCCGCAAGTGTCGCCTGCATGACGGGGGCGACGAGGTCTTCCACATCGAGACTGGCGAACATGCCGCCTGCGCGACCAATGGCGCTGCGTCTTGCGGCGATGATCACCGGTTGGCGGTCTTCAGGCAGCAGCGGGGACAAGGCGCGGATCCTTTTTGTGCAGCCACGACATGAGACGGCCCCGATCCGGTTTGCCGGAAGTGGTCAGAGGCCAGTCGCTGAGGCGGTAGAAATGGCGTGGCAGCTTATAGCGAGGCAGGCGGATGGCGAGTTGGGATTTGATTTCCGCGAGCGGCGTGACGCCGTTGACAATGGCAACCAACTCTTGTCCCCGCGATTGGTGGGCGACACCCAGCACAGCTGCGCCAGAGATGCCGGGGATTTCTGCCAGCGCGGTTTCGATTTCTTGGGGGTAGACGTTGTGCCCGGCGGTGATGACCATGCCGCCTTCGCGGCCCAGGAGGCTGAGGCTGCCATCGTTGTTCAGTTTGCCAACGTCGCCAACAGTGGCCCAAGGCCCTTCGCGGCGGAAACCGGAGTTGCGCCCCCCCCAGAGATAACCGTCGATGGCCAAGTCTCCGCGCACAAAGATGGTGCCGGGGTCGCCTTGAGGGACTTCTTGGCCGTTTTGGCGCAGCGAGAGTTCGACGTGCGGGAATGGGCGACCCACCGAATGGGCCGGAGCAGAGGAGCTTTCGCGGCCGTGAGTGTTGAGGCTCACGAAACCCAGTTCGCTGGCGCCGTAGTATTCGTGGATGCGGGCGCGGGGGAAGAAGCTGCGGGCCTTCTCCAGAAGTGCTGGATCAAGTTTGGCCCCGGCGGTTGTGATCTCGACAATCTGTGTGAGCGTTTTGTCCCGGCAGAGCGCGCCGAGCAGGCTGGGCACGGCGACAATGCGACGGGTATCGGCCATGGCGCGATGCGCCTCGGCGAGGTCGAATTTTCTCAGAGCGTGGAAGGCGGCGCCCAATTCTAGGGTTTCGGCAAGCGCGTAGAGCGTGATGCCGTGGGAGAGGGGCCCGGGCACAAAGGTGTTGCTCTGCTCGGTCAAGGCAAAGGCAAGGCGGCTGGCATCGAGGGAGGCGCGCCAGCTGTGACGGGCGCGGGCGAAGGCTTTGGGCTCAGACGTGGTGCCGGAGGTGAAACCGATCATGAAGATCGCACGGGGATCAGTGAAGGGGATGTCTTCGGGTGTGCTGAGAAAGGCCTCGAAGGCGTCGGTGTCCACTGTGATGGCTGGGATGCCGAGACGTTTGGCGGCGTCGATCAGGCCGGTTTGGCTTGAGAGGCAGAACAGCGCGTCTGGGGGCAGTTTGGCAAGCACGCGTTGATGCAGCGCGTCGGGCCAATGTGGGTCCAGTAAGGTCACGGTGTGCGGCGTGGCAAGCGCCGCGGCAAGCAAGGTGGGCGCTTCGGAGTGATTGCCGATGGAGAGGGCGAAGTTGCGGGCGCCGTCTGGCAAAAGTAGGTCGGGGCGGCCATTGAGAGGCAGCGCGGCCAACGCTGCATGTAGCCGTTTGAGCCGATCATACAGCGCGCTGTAGGTGAGACGCGTGTCTGAAATAGCAACCGCCAGCGCGTCGGGGCGCTGGCGGGCGTGATGATCTAATGCGTGGCGTAACGGCAATCGCGTCCTCAGAGGTTGGGGTAAGCTTTGCGCAGGTTTTCCGCGAGAATGGCCGCAACCACAACCTTAATCAGGTCGCCGGGGATAAAGGCCACCATGATCGACAGCGATTTTGCCATGCCGAGTTTGCCGATAAAGGCCATCCATGGGATGCCGACAGCATACATCAGGACAATGCCCCCAAGCGCGATGTAGACGCCAAGTTTCAACGCGCCGCCTTCGTGGTCACGTTCTGCGAGGTAGCCAATAACGGCGGCGCAAATTGGCCAGGACAGAAGGAAACCGCCTGAAGTCCCCAACAAAACCCCGAAACCTCCGCGGCCGCCCGACAGCAGCGGCAGTCCGATTGCAACCAAAGCGATAAACAGTAGCAGTGCCAGGCCGCCGCGCTTTGCGCCAAGTGCGGCACCGGCGAGCATCACGCCCATGGACTGCGCGGAGATGGGCGGTAGAGCGGCGCCCGCAAAATGCAACGGTGGCATCAGGCCAAGCGCGGCGGTGAGAGCGGCGAAAAGCGCGATGTAGACGGTGTCTTTGGTGGTCATGTTCTGCGTTCCGTGAGTGTAGGCTTGTTTTGTAAATTATGGCGCTGCGTAGAAATCCGTTCTGCTCAAAGCAAGCTCGGCCCTTGTCACTGGCGTGATCTTAAGAACGATATCCTCTGGAATCAATGGCGTCGGAAATTTCGTCCGCCATCTTGATCGCGCGGATGGTCAGCGGCATGGCCACAGCAATCACCGAGCGTTCGAGGCCGCGGGTCTTTTGAGCTTCGCGCACCTCACGGGTGATTTGTGCGAGGACCGGGATAAAGCGTAAGGCCAGTGAAATGGCGAGGCTGACCTGTTCGGGATTCACACCAAGCGGTCTCAGGTAGCGCAACCCACGGGTCATTGTGTCGATCATGTCGCTGGATTTTGTGGTCAGGGTCACGAGGCTTGCCAGCAGGATCAGCGCGGCGAGGCGCAGGACCACATAGGTAGCGAGCTCAATGCCGGAGAAATACCATTGCACCGCAAAGAATAACGCAAAGATGATCAGCAGCGGGCGGATCTGCGCAAAGGCTTGTTTCAGTGTAAGCTGCGCGATGGGGTAGAGGGCGAGGATACCAAGGGTGGCGGCAATGGTGAGGGGGAGACTCTGGTTGAGAAAGAGCAGCGTGGCGCCGATCAGCATGGCCAGCATTTTGGGCGCTGGCGTCATACGGTGCAGGAGTGAACTGCCGGGGGAATAGAGATCCAGCATCAGGCCATGAGCCTTTCATAGGCGGGGATGACCTCGCTGGGTGCGCCATCGGCAAAGATGCGGCCTTCGTCGATCACGATCACGCGGTCATAGTCGGCGATCAGGTCGAGATCATGGGTGACGGTGATGACCATCTGCTCCAGCGCGGCCACCGCGCGGGCGATGCGGCGCTTGTTGCGCAGGTCCAATAATGTGGTGGGTTCATCCATCACCAGAATGTCGGGCGACATCACAAGCACGCCGGAGATCGCTAGAAGTTGTTTCTGCCCCCCGGACAGCAGATGCGCCGGATGCTCGCGCATGTCGCTCATGTTGTAGCGCGCCAGGATTTCATCGGTTTTGGTGGCGATGTCGGTTTTGGTGAACCCGAGGTTCTTCATGCCAAAGGCGAGATCTTCTTCGACCACGGGCATGACAATCTGGTTGTCGGGGTTCTGGAAGACAAAGCCAACTTTGCGGCGTACGTCCCGGCCTTTTTTGCGGGTGTTGAGACCATCGACCAGCACGTCTCCGGAGGTGGGCAGGGCGAGGCCGTTGAGCAGGCGGGCAAAGGTCGATTTGCCGGAGCCGTTGGCGCCGATAATGGCGATGCGGCGCTCAGTGAGATCAAGCGAAAGAAAGTCTAAAACGGTGCGCGTGCCAAAAGAAACGCTGACGTCTTGAAGCTTGATCATAGGAGGTGTCCGCCGGTTGTTGGTGGCGCGCTCTGAGCTGCAAAGCTGTGTAGGTTGAAGCGGCAGGAGCCTCCGGCGGGGATTTTTTAGGACTGAGAAGCGGATAAAGCCGCGCTTTGGGGGAAAATTTCCCTCAAGTGTTATCAATTAGCTCTGCATCAGGGCGGGCACGCCGCCGATTTCACCAATGAGAGGCAGGAGCGCGTCGAGCCCTTTGCCATGGCGCAGGGAGGTGAAAAGGAAGGGGCGCGTGCCGCGCATTTTGCTGGCGTCGCGTTCCATGACCGCGAGTGAGGCACCGACGTAAGGCGCGAGATCGGTTTTGTTGATGATCAGGATGTCGGAGCGGGTGATTGCGGGACCACCTTTGCGCGGGATTTCTTCGCCTGCGGCGGTATCGATGACGTAAATGGTCAGGTCAGCCAGCTCCGGTGAGAAGGTGGCGGAGAGGTTGTCGCCACCGCTCTCGATGAAGACGATGTCGAGATCTGGGATTTCGCGGTTCAGCTCGTCGATGGCGGCGAGGTTGATGGAGGCGTCTTCGCGGATGGCTGTATGCGGGCAGCCGCCGGTTTCCACACCTTTGATGCGTTCGAGCGGCAGCACCTGTTGGCGCATGAGTTCTTCGGCGTCTTCGCGGGTGTAGATGTCGTTGGTGACCACGGCGATGGAGAGTTTGTCACGCAGGGCGCGGCAGAGGTTGGCGGTGAGCGTGGTTTTGCCAGCGCCGACGGGGCCGCCGATGCCGATGCGCAGAGGGCCGTTTGGAGAAGTCATGTCAGGCTCCTGTGAGAGTGAAGAGGAGGAAGCTTGTGCCTAATAAAAGGCAAAGTGGGCCGTAGTAGCGTCGATCCAGCGTTGCAAAGGGCTCTTCCGGGACCAGTTTGCGCCAAGCGGGGAGGTAGGCGGCCATGCCGCGCAGCAAGAAGACTGCGGCGATGCCCAGCAAGAGCAGGGTGCGCAGCGGGAAGGTTGTCAGGTGGGGCAAGGCTGCCGCAAAGCTCAGCGCCACAGAGACCAGCGCGCAGGGAATGGGGCCGGGCATTTTGGTGTTCCCCGGTGCACCAACGGTGGCGCGGGCCAGTGCCGCCTCATCGCGGATGGGCACCCAAGCGCCGATGGCCCAGAGCAGGTGTAGGGCGGCGGGGACAAACAGCAGAGAGGAAATCAGGATGGCGAGCCAGATCATGAGCGAAAGAGTCTCGAATATTGCGTTTCGTGGCGCATGGAAGCGATGTCGGAGGCAAAAGTCGACGCGGCAATGTCGTCCAGTGACAATGTGACCGCATGGTCTGCCACGTCTTGGCACAGCGGAGTAACGGCAGTGAGTGTGGCCTGCGCCTCGGTTTGACCTAAAGGCACGAGACGGGTGGCGGCGGAGGTCAGATTGGCGGCAAAGGCGTGCAGGAACAGGCGCGCGGTGTCGCGCAATGGCAGGTTTTGCAGGTGCGCGGCGCGGCCTACGGCCACTGGATAGGTCAAAGTGCTCAAGTCCAGATCGTGGATGGCAGCGGCCGTGCGGGTAAAGGCGGCGCCCTGTTGGTCGGTTTCCAGTAGGCGTTCGGCAGAGGGGGCAAGGGCGCGGGAGAGGGTGTCGATTTCCGTGAGCGTCTCGAGGCTGTTCGTGGTGTAGGCGTGGGCCAGCAGGATCACGTCGTTTTGGCCTGCGCCATGTTGGATCGTGTCGGTCAGCCACGCCGCAAAGCTGCCAGCATCACACACGGTGCCTTGGTCCACAAGGGCTTCGAGCCCATGGCTGTAGGTGAACGCGCCCACCGGAAAAGCAGGCGAGAGCCATTGGGTCAGCGTCAGGATCGGATCAGTGGTCATGATCGTGGTGGTGGCTGTTGCCGTCATCCATCGTGTGATCGTGGGCGTGCGGGTGACTGTGGTCGTGACTGTGGGTGCGGCCATGGCCGTAAGCGCCGCCTTCGGGCGTAAAGGGTTCGGTCACTTCGGTGACGGTTGCGCCAAGCAGTTCCAGCATCTCTTTGATCACATGATCGCGCTGAATAAGCAGGCGCGTATCTTCGATCTGACACGGGGTGTGCCGGTTACCGATATGCCACGCGATGCGTGGCAGATGTTCTGCAGTGATCTGCAACAGTGGTTCCGGTGCCGCAATCACGGTGATTTCGCCACCATCTTGCAGGCGTAGAACGCCGCCATGATCCAAAGAAGTGGTCTTGGGCAGATCTACGAGAATGCGAGTGCCGTCCTCAAGCTGTAAAGTCTTGCGGCGCAGGAAACGGTCTTCGTAGGAGAGGGCGACACGTCCCTGTGCTGGGGCGTGGCCGTGCGCGTGGTAATCGTGTGCAGTGGGAAGGGCGCTCATGATGGGCACCCCCCAAATGCATGAATTACATGTGCATGTAGTCGCGGAAGACGTGCTGCACGATTTCGTCGCGCTTGATGCCTTTGGCTTCCAGTTGTTCGTCGGACATCGCATTCAGGCGGTCGACGTATTGCACGCGGCTGTTGCTTTCCATGATCGCGATCAGACCGTTGCCAATAGCGCGGAAAGGAGCTGCCAGGATGTGACCAAGCGAGTGGTGTTCGGTGTGTGTAGCTGTCAGTGCCATTTTGAACCTCAGTTTCGTATAAACCTATGGTCCTCCCTTCGCTCTGAATATGGGTCAAAACTGTTGCCATGTGCAGTCTGTCTTTCGTCATAGCTGTCTTGCATCTGGTGCAAGGCGAGTCAGAGTTTGTTTATTTTTCAACGGCTTCAATGCGGATGTAAGTGTAGCGCTCGGCCTTTTCGTTTTTGGCGTGGGTTTCCACCAGATAGGCAAAGCCAAGTTCCGGCAGATAGTGCAGGGTTTCCTCATAGCCGTCGTCGTCGTGGTAGATTCCAATGACGGGCATCATCTCGTAAGAGCAACCGCCAATGGTGACCTGCGTGCTGGGGCCGAAGATGTGGCTTTCTCGGGTGGTGACTGTGCCTTCAGAGTCTAGCGTGATCACTTCGGTGTCCCATCGACCGTTCGCCACGGGGATTGGCGCATCGGCTGGCCTGAGCGGATATGCGTGTGTGCTGCGGCTCCCGGAGACCACGTCGCCATCTTCGGTGTCAAACTGTTCCACCACATAGAGGCCTTTGAGCAGCAGAAAGCGCGTGCCGTAGTCCTCTCCGTCGTCCCATGCGCCACGGATGAAGTGGGTGCCGTCGCGGGTGTAGGTCTCTGTGATGCCGTCAAGGTCGGTGAGGCGCACGCCTGTGTCCATGTCCGACGCGGTCGGGCATTGGGCAAAAGCAGGTGTGGCAAGGAAAGAGAGGGCAAAAAGGGCTGCGCGCATTGGGGACTCCGGTCAGAACATGAAGTACCGCTGTGCCATCGGCAGCACCTCGGCAGGCTGGCAGGTCAGGAGCTCGCCGTCGGCGCGCACTTCGTAAGTTTCTGGATGGACTTCGATTTCTGGCGTCGCTGCGTTGAGCTTCAGGTCTGACTTGCCAACGTTGCGGGTATTCTGAACCGCGAGGGTTTGTTTTGCCAAGCCTAAGCTGTTGCCGATGCCTTCTGCTTGCGCGGCCTCGGAGACAAAGACCACGGCGGCGTTTTCCACCGCGCGGCCGTAGGCACCAAACATCGGGCGGGAATAGACCGGCTGTGGGGTTGGAATAGACGCGTTGGGGTCACCCATTTGCGCGCAGACAATGGAGCCGCCGATCAAGACCATTTCCGGTTTGACGCCAAAGAAGGCGGGCGACCAGAGCACGAGGTCGGCGCGTTTGCCTTCTTCAATGGAGCCGATCTGATGGCTGATGCCGTGGGCGATGGCAGGGT
Source organism: Shimia sp. (assembly GCA_024224295.1). Taxonomy (GTDB): domain Bacteria; phylum Pseudomonadota; class Alphaproteobacteria; order Rhodobacterales; family Rhodobacteraceae; genus Shimia. The sequence goes on from JAAENN010000022.1 coordinate 7,382, forward strand.
TGATGGTGTATTTTGCGATGTAACGGCGGACACGGAAGTTGTCGTTTTCGCCGGTTTCCTCTGACAGGCGGCCGCGTTGCGTTTTCATTTTGTCGGCGGTTTGCCAGGTGCGGATCAGGACCTCCCCGACGCGGCCCATGGCTTGGCTGTCGGACGCGATGATCGAGAAGGCGCCCATGTCATGGAGGATGTCTTCGGCCGCGATGGTTTCGCGGCGGATGCGACTTTCGGCAAAGGCGACGTCTTCGGGGATGGATTTGTCGAGGTGGTGACAAACCATCAGCATGTCGAGATGCTCATCCACCGTGTTCACAGTGAAAGGACGGGTCGGGTTGGTGGAGGAGGGCAAGACGTGCTCCTCGCCACAGATTTTGATGATGTCGGGCGCGTGGCCGCCGCCTGCGCCTTCGGTGTGGAAAGCGTGAATGGTGCGGCCTTTCATGGCGGCGACGGTGTTTTCGACAAAGCCCGACTCATTCAGGGTGTCGGTGTGGATCATCACCTGCACGTCCATATCGTCCGCGACAGAGAGGCAGCAGTCGATGGCGGCAGGTGTGGTGCCCCAGTCTTCGTGCAGTTTCAGGGCGCAGGCGCCGCCCTTGACTTGTTCTTCGAGTGCGGCAGGCAGAGAGGCGTTGCCTTTGCCCGCGAATGCGAGGTTCATTGGGAACGCATCCGCCGATTGCAGCATGCGGCCAATATGCCAGGGACCCGGGGTGCAGGTGGTGGCAAGCGTGCCATGGGCCGGGCCGGTGCCACCGCCGAGCATGGTTGTCAGGCCGGAGTGAAGCGCGTCTTCGATCTGTTGCGGGCAGATGTAATGGATGTGGCTGTCAAAGCCGCCGGCGGTGAGAATCTTGCCCTCGCCCGCGATGGCTTCGGTGCCGGGGCCGACGATGATGTCCACCCCCGGTTGGGTGTCCGGATTGCCCGCCTTGCCGATTTTGTGGATGCGGCCGTCTTTGAGCCCAACGTCGGCTTTGTAGATGCCGGTGTGGTCCACGATCAGCGCGTTGGTGATCACCGTGTCCACAGCGCCGTCAGCGCGGGTGGTTTGCGCCTGTCCCATACCATCGCGGATCACCTTGCCACCGCCAAATTTAACTTCTTCACCGTAAGGGCCGGTCAGGTCGCGCTCGACCTCGATCACCAGATCGGTGTCCGCGAGGCGCAGTTTGTCCCCAACGGTGGGGCCAAACATGGCGGCGTAGTCAGAGCGGGAGATTTTGGCGGGCATGGATAGGTTCCTTGTCTGTGGACCTAGGGTGTTTCAGTTGATCGGTAGTGTTCTAGCGCGCGGAAACCGTCTGGGCTGATTGACCAGAGGTTTTTGCGTGACTTTGGTCCGATGGACATGCGCACGAGGCTGCGGGTTTCGAGTGTCTTCAACAGGTCTTCTGTGTCCTGTCTCGTGGAGAGGCCAATCACATCATTCTTGATGCCGGACCAAGACCGAAGGGCGTATTTGGACGAAATCAGTGCGTCCAACACGTTGGCTTCGAGTGCGTCGAGCTCTTCGATCAGTGCTGCGTCGTCTTCTGCTTCGCTCTTTTCCGGTTCTCGTTCCGTTGCGGCATCGACAACATCCACCACTTCGCTGACTTGCTGTTGCAGAGATTTGAAGTCCGCCTGAAGTCCTGTGGGGGAAAGGTTCAGCGAGTGCACAAAGTGCCCAGCCCAGGGTAGAATTGCCAGACCAATCAGTATGATGTGCGGCGTGGTCAGTTTGCTCGTGTCGTTTTGCATAAGATCCCAGACCAGCACGGCGAGCACCAAAATGGAAATGGCCGCAGGCACCAAGTGGTGGGTTTTTTGCCGATTGGTATTTTCGGTTTTTACAATGGAGTCGTCACTCATGGTCCAGGGCTCCCATAACTTTTTGGTTGAAACCAAAAACGTTACGGGCACCAGAGATAGCGATCAAGTTTACTTCACGCCGCTGGCCTGGTTCAAAACGCACGGCGGTGCCGGCGGCGATGTCCAAGCGCAGGCCATAGGCCGCGGCACGGTTAAAATCCAACGCGGGATTGGTTTCGGCGAAATGGTAGTGGCTGCCAACTTGAATGGGGCGGTCGCCGGTGTTGGCCACCATGAGCGTGGTAACCTCCGCACCGTCGTTCAGCGTCAACTCACCGCTTGCAGGGATCAATTCACCGGGGATCATTTCAGGTTCCACGCCAAAAGCCCGAGCGCACCGACAACAATGGTGCCAACAAACAGGGGCAACCAAGCTGGATCCGTGCTGTGGGGATGCAGATGTGCGCCGGAGTGGGAAAGTGCGGGGCTCGCGAGAGTTGCTGCCATTGCAGAAATAGCAAAACGTTGCATCAGGTGGCTCCTTTAGCGGATGGGGTTGTGCACGGTGACAAGTTTGGTGCCATCGGGGAAAGTGGCCTCAACTTGCACTTCGTGGATCATTTCGGCGATGCCATCCATGCACTGTGCGCGGGTGATCACGCGAGCACCGGATTGCATGAGATCGGCCACGGATTTGCCATCCCGCGCGCCTTCGACCACGGCGTCGGTGATCAGAGCGATGGCTTCCGGGTGGTTGAGCTTCACGCCGCGTGCGAGGCGCTTGCGGGCCACTTCGGCGGCCATGGCGATCAGCAGTTTGTCTTTTTCACGTGGCGTGAGTTGCATCGGGTCAGAGCATCCATGTTCGAGGTAGGTCAGCGCCGTTCAAGTAGGTCAGCGCGGGAATGAGGGATTGGCGCAGGGCGTGGCCGTCGCTTGCGAGAATGCGTGCGAAGAGCAGGCCATCGCGGATCAGGCTGGCGCCTGCGGTTTGCGGTAGGTGGTTGCGCAAGGTGTCCAGGTAGCGGGCCGCGTCCGGCGCGGCGAGCAGGAGCGTGGCCATAGCGCGGGCACCACCGGCAATGGCGGCGCGGTTCAGGTGGTTTTGTACGGTGCCAGAGAGTTTCACGCGGTCCGCGAACAGCAGGTCGCCGTTTCGTTTTATGGTGATGCGGTCAAATAGTTCCGCAGCCTCTACGGTTTCTCCCATGGCGGTGCGGCCAAAGATCATGGGTTCTACCATCAAGAAGCGTGACGAGCTGTGCATGTCCACGGTGAGGCTGCGCGACAGGGCTGCGCCGTCAAACAGTATGGTTTCTTGGGGCAGCCAATCCATGCGTGCGCCCGGCGCGAGGCTGAGGGTGCTGTCAAGGCGGCCCGAGCGAACGTCGATACTGCGATAGGCGCGTTCAGCGGCTTGGGTGGTGAGGGTCAGGTGGCTACCATTGCCTGCGTGAGCAGTGACATCGAACTGATCGCCGCCGGTTATGCCGCCTGCGGTGTTCAGCAGGACGGCTTGCAACGCGGCAGTACGCCCGTTTGGGTAGTTGGCATTAGGAAATAAAACGCGGCTTGAGCCGGACAGACGCAGATCGTCCAACACGGAGAGGCCATCTCGCTGCTTGCTGCGGATGTCAGCCGTGCCAATGGCGCGGGGCTGCTGTGCCTGAGCTGGCGTTGATATGGGCGCAAAAGCGGTGATGGCGTGTGTCCTGATGTGAAGGGTTGCCTTATCGCTGTCATCACACAGGATAGGTCAAAAGATGTGCTGCTGCTGATTTGAGCAGGGTTGAGAGGAGGTGATTAAAAAATAGCCGAAACAGAGCGGTGCGCCCAAAATATGCGCAAAATGCAAACGCCCGACAGATTGTCCGTGCCCAATTGTGTTTTGACGCGTCAAGGGCCATTTTGCCGCCAGTTTCGAATCGCCTGAACTTAGGTGTTTGGTGGCCTATTCAGGTCACTCTCAAAGCCCGGCACAGGTCCGGAAAAGGAGCCCAACATGAGCTTTGATCGCAAAATCAAAATTGCCCCGTCTATTCTCTCAGCGGATTTTGCCAACTTTGGCCAAGAGATCCGAGCGATTGAGGATCAAGGCGCGGATTGGGTGCATGTGGATGTGATGGATGGGCATTTTGTGCCGAACCTGACCTTTGGCCCGCCCGCCGTAAAAGCGTTCCGTCCGCACGTAAAAACCTTCATGGACGTGCATTTGATGATCGCGCCAGTAGATCCCTACATCGAAGCCTATGCCGAAGCTGGGGCCGATATGATCACCGCGCATGTAGAAGCTGGCCCACACATTCACCGCACCATTCAAGCGATCAAAGCGCAGGGCGTAAAAGCTGGTGTGAGCCTGAACCCGGGCACGCCGCTTGAGAGCATTGAGCATGTGCTAGACCTCGTGGACATGGTGCTGATCATGACCGTGAACCCCGGCTTTGGAGGCCAAAAATTCATTCATTCTGGCGTCGAGAAAACGCGTCGTTTGCGTCAGATGATTGGCGATCGTGAGATTCACATTCAGATCGACGGCGGTGTGACCACGGAAACCGCGCCGCTGGTTGCCGAAGCGGGTGCCGACGTTCTTGTAGCGGGTTCTGCCGTGTTCAAAGGTGGCTCTGTGGATAAGGCAGGGGTCTATGGCGAGAACATTCGCGTCATTCGCGCGGCCGCCGAAGCGGCCCAATAGAACAAAGGATTTGGGGCGGGGTCAGTCGCGGATCTCGTTGGCTTCCACGCCCCAAAGATTTTCTTTGAGAACCCAGCCTTTGTATCCGCCTGCGTTGAGGCGACACCAGTCTGGGTTGCACTCTTCCAGCTTTGCAATCACGCCATGTTCCAGATGCGCCGCTGTGCCGACTTTTTCGCCGGGGCGCATGGCCAAGGGGAGCATGTCTTTTTGGACAATCACAGTGCGCACACCTGACAGTAGGGAATAATGTACCCAGCCGCCTGCGCCTTCGATGTCCCGAACACGCCGCCAGTGGCCGTATTCCGCGGTAATCTGCAATGGCATGGACTTGCGGGTAAACACCCAGTCGATGCGGTGCGTACGCGAGGGGCCGCGGCGCACGTTGGCTTTGGAAGCTTTAAGTGACACATAGCGTGGCATCGGCAAATTGGTGACCGGCCCACGTTTTTTCTCCATCGGGGCCTCAGCCGCAACAGATGTCGTGAGCGCCAATAGCAAAGCTGCGCCCAAGCTCACGAGAGATTTTCTACCCAAGGTGAACATATTGCCCGATTTTTCTGCTCTGATGGCGCTTGCAAGTTCTTGTGCCTGACTGGCCTGTGGGGCAGTGTGGCAGCAACGCGCCGAATTGGAAAGCATTGGGAGGCCCTGCATGCCAAAGCAACGTCTGAGTGTTGTCGTTACGCGACGCTTACCGGAAGCTGTTGAAACGCGACTGTCAGAACTCTTTGACGTACGCCTGCGCGATGATGACACGCCAATGAGTCGTGAACAGCTTGCTGAGGCGATGAAAGACGCGGAAGTTTTGGTTCCCACATTGAGCGACAAGATTGACGCCAATCTGATTGCGCAGGCGGGTGAGCGACTGAAGCTGATTGCCAACTATGGCGCGGGTGTTGATCACATTGATGTGGCCTCCGCCCGCCAGCGTGGCGTGCTGGTGTCCAACACGCCTGGCGTGTCCGCAGATGATACCGCTGATATGGCGCTGGCGCTGATCCTGGGGGTGACCCGTCGTGTGGGCGAAGGCGTGCAGCGCATGCAGTCTGGCGAATGGGACGGCTGGGCGCCAACCGCTCTTTTGGGTGGCCGGGTCAGCGGCAAAAGGCTTGGCATCCTGGGCATGGGCCGCGTTGGCACAGCCGTGGCACGACGGGCTCAGGCCTGTGGCATGCAAATCCACTACCACAACCGCCGTCGTTTGCGTCCTGAAATCGAAGAACAATTTGAGGCGACCTATTGGGAGAGCCTTGATCAGATGCTGGCGCGTATGGACGTGGTGTCCGTGAACTGTCCGCATACGCCTTCCACCTTCCACCTGCTAAACGCGCGTCGGTTGAAGCTGATGAAGCCAGCCGCTGTGATCATTAACACGTCGCGTGGCGAAGTTATCGACGAAAACGCTATGGTGCGCATGCTCAAGGCGGGCGAGATTGCGGGGGCGGGTTTGGATGTGTACGAGCACGGGCATGAGGTACATCCGGATCTGCGTGGGCATCCCAATGTGGTACTGATGCCGCATATGGGGTCGGCCACTGTGGAAGGACGGATCGAGATGGGGGAGAAAGTCCTCATCAATATCAAGACCTTCGATGATGGGCACCGGCCACCGGATCTGGTGGTTCCGGCGATGCTTTAAACCTCCATGCGCGCTTTCGTTGGCATTCCGTTGGACGGGCCAGAGGCGGAAGCGCTTTTGGATGTGCAAGGGCGGATTGCCGTGGGGCGCGAGGTGCCTGCGGCCAATTTGCATCTGACGTTGGCGTTTCTGGATGACCAGCCGGTGGAGATGCTGGAGGCGTTGCACGAAGAGCTGGAGTTGATCCGGCAGTCGCAGTTTGATTTGCTTCTCAAAGGCATGGATGTTTTTGGCGCGCCGCGCAGCCGGTCGTTTGGTCTGTTGGCCGCGCATGATCCTACTCTTATGGCCTTGCAAGCGGATGTGGCGCAGGCGGCGCGCCGTTTGGGGATTGGTTTAGAGAAGCGGCGATTTCGCCCACATGTGACGCTCAGCCGGTTTCGGGATGGGCGGCAGCCGCCGGAGCGGGTGCAGGCAGCGTTGTCTCGGGGAGCCTCACTGGAAATTGATCCAATCCTTGTGAGTGAAATTGCCTTGTATCGTTCGTCTTTGACGTCGGACGGTGCCGTTTATGAGATACTGAGCAGCTATCCGCTGTTGGTGCAGGGGCTGTCCTGACCTAAGCTGATTTCCAAGTGGCGACCAACACCTAAGGTTGCCGGATTGTCTTTTGGTTTGGGAGTTGGTCATGAAGCGGTTTTTATCAGCAGTTTCGGTTACTTGTCTGTTGGCGTCCATGTCTGGGGCGCAGGAGGCGGCAGACAGTGTTGCGCCCGAAGAAGGTTCTGCGCTGGGCATGACTGTGCCGCAAAGCCTACAGGACGCTCTGGCCGCTAAGACGCAGGGTGCACCCACCAAGGCGAATGACTGGATGGTTGCGGCGGCCCACCCTTTAGCGGTGGAGGCTGGCGCGGAGGTGTTACGCGACGGCGGCACAGCGGCGGATGCTATGGTGGCGGTGCAGGCTGTGCTGGGGCTGGTAGAACCGCAGAGTTCTGGCCTGGGCGGTGGCGCCTTTTTGGTTTGGTATGACGCCAAAAGTGGAGAGGTGACCACGCTGGACGGACGCGAGACCGCGCCATTGGCGGCCACGCCACGGCTGTTCCAAAACGAAAATGGCGAGACTTTGAAGTTCTTTGAGGCGGTTGTCGGCGGACGATCTGTGGGCGTGCCGGGGACTCCGATGTTGATGGAAGTGGCGCACCGAAAATGGGGGCGCAGCCAGTGGCCAAGCCTGTTTTTACCCGCCATTCGCCACGCAGAAATCGGCTTTCCTGTGTCGCCGCGCATGGCTGCATCCGTGGCGCGGGATGCCGAACGGCTGGCCTCCCATCCTGTCATCGCTGGCTACTTCCTACCCGGAGGCACGCCGCTGGCGGAAGGTGAGATCCTGTTCAACATGGATTACGCCAAGAGCCTGCGCTTGATGGCCGCGCAGGGCGCAGCCCCGTTTTACACAGGTGAGATCGCGGCGGAGATCTTTAGTGCGGTACAGGACGCAAACAATCCCGGCGTGCTAAGCGCTGTGGATTTGGCTTTGTATCAGGTCAAAGAGCGACCGGCTGTCTGCGTGGACTATCGTGCGCATGATGTGTGCGGCATGGGGCCGCCATCGTCCGGTGGTCTGACCGTGGGGCAAATCCTTGGGTTGGTTCAGCCCTACGACATTGCAGAGCTTGGGCCGGACAGTGCCGATGCCTGGCGGTTGATCGGGGATGCGTCGCGGCTCGCCTTTGCAGATCGTGGCCGCTACATGGCCGATAGTGACTATGTGCCGGTGCCCAGCGAAGGCTTGCTCGCAACTGACTACCTTGTGGAACGCGCGAAGCTATTGGACGGCAGTGCGGCTTTGGAAGCCGTAGAACCTGGGGCGCCGGAGTTTGATCACGCGTTGAACTATGCCGATGGTGAAACCTTCGCGCAGCCGTCGACCTCTCACATCTCCATTGTCGACAGCTATGGCAATGCATTGTCTATGACGACGACGATTGAAAACGGTTTTGGCAGCCGCGTGATGACGAACGGCTTTTTGCTGAACAACGAGCTTACGGATTTCTCCTTCCGCTCCCATCGTGATGGCGTGCCTGTGGCCAATCGGGTGGAGCCTGGCAAGCGGCCGCGCTCCTCCATGGCGCCAACTATTGTGTTGAAAGACGGCAAGCCGTCTCTGGTGGTGGGCAGCCCGGGGGGCAGCCGGATCATTGGCTATGTGGCCAAGACCATCATTGCGCATCTGGATTGGGGGATGGACGTGCAGCAGGCGATTGATTTGCCACATCTGGTGAACCGCTTTGGCACTTTTGACATTGAGAGCGAAAGTGCGGCGATGGAGTTTGGCGAACCGCTGACCGGCATGGGCTACAAGGTGAACGCGCGGGACCTGAACTCCGGCCTGCACGCAATTTCTGTTGGGGAGAGTTTGCAAGGTGGCGCGGACAACAGGCGTGAGGGCCTAGCCTATGGCGAATAGCCGCGCTTGACCTTGGGATAGGTGCCGCGTAGCCATGGCGCAACTTGTCATGCTGAAGGGGAGTGTCCATGGGACAGGCAGAGGCATTGCCGCGCAACGAGGATGGTATTGCAGCGGCATTGGGAGTGTTGAAACAGCAGTTTGGTGAGGCGTTTCACACCGGCCAGTCGATGCGCGAGCAACACGGGCACACGACGACCTGGATCGAAAATCAAGCGCCAGACGCGGTGATCTTTGCCAAGTCCACCCAAGAGGTGGGCGACATCGTAAAGACCTGTGCCACGCATAAGGTGCCGGTGATCGCCTATGGCACGGGCACCTCGCTTGAGGGGCACGTGAATGCCCCGGCGGGTGGCGTGTGTATTGATCTGACCGAGATGAACACGGTGGTTGCAGTGAATGCCGAGGACCTCGACTGTGTGGTCCAGCCGGGCGTGACTCGCGAGCAGCTGAATATGGAACTGCGCGACCAAGGTCTGTTTTTCCCGATTGATCCGGGGGCCAACGCGTCGCTTGGTGGCATGGCCTCAACCCGAGCCAGTGGTACCAATGCGGTCCGCTATGGTACGATGAAGGACAACATTCTAAGTCTTGAGGTGGTGCTGCCGTCTGGTGAGGTGATCCGCACCGCGAGCCGTGCCAAGAAGTCCAGCGCGGGCTATGATCTGACCCGTCTGATGATTGGCTCAGAAGGCACGTTGGGCATCATCACCGAGATCACGCTGAAGTTGCAGGGGATTCCAGAGGCGATGTCCTCAGCCCGTTGTTCATTTGAGACCATCGATGCGGCCTGTCAGGCCGTGATGATGACCATTCAGTACGGCATCCCAGTGGCGCGAATTGAATTGTTGGATTCTTTGGCTGTGAAGGCGGCGAATGATTATTCCAAGCTCGACCTGCCGGAGCAGCATTTACTGCTGCTGGAGTTCCACGGCTCGGAAACTGGTGTGGCAGAACAGGCTGAGATGTTTGGTCATATCGCCGAAGAGGTTGGCGGCACCGGGTTTGAATGGACGCAGAAAGCCGAGGATCGTAGTAAGCTGTGGCAGGCGCGGCATGACCTGTATTGGGCGGCGCTGGCGTTGCGTCCGGGGGCCAAGGGTATTTCGACGGACGTTTGCGTGCCGATTTCGCGGCTGGCGGAATGTGTAACTTTGGCCAAGGATAAGGCGGATGAGCTCGGGTTGATCTCCACCGTGGTCGGCCACGTCGGGGACGGCAACTTCCACATGCTGCCGCTGGTGGATATGGACAACCCGGATGAAGTGGCCGCCGCACAGGGCTATGTCAGCTGGCTCAATGATGTGGCGATCGAGATGGGCGGCACCTGTACCGGTGAGCATGGCATTGGACAGGGCAAAAAGCCGTATCTGCGCAAAGAACTGGGCGGTGCTGTGGACGTGATGACGGCGATCAAAACGGCGATTGATCCTGAAGGGATCATGAATCCCGGAAAAATATTCTAAGCCCGCGCTGTGCAGAGCTATAATGCAAAGCCCCGGTGCAGAACCGGGGCTTTGTTGTCTTTAGCGGTAGACTTCGTCTTCGCTTGGGAAGCTTCGGTCTTTAACATCCTCTGCGTATTGGCTGACCGCGCGTTCAATGGCGGGGCCGAGGTCGCCGTAGACTTTCACAAACTTGGGCGTCCATTCGTTCAGGCCCAACATGTCTTCGAGCACGAGAATTTGACCGTCACATTCGGCGGAGGCGCCGATGCCGATGGTGGGGATTGGGATTTGCTTGGTGATCTTGGCGGCCAGCGGTTCAACCATGCCTTCAAGCACAATGGCAAAGGCGCCGGCCTCGGACACCGCTTGCGCGTCTTCTTCGTGTATCGCCCAGGTGTCTTCGTCGCGGCCTTGGGTTTTGAAGCCACCCATGACGTGGCTGGACTGTGGAGTGAGGCCGATGTGGGCCATAACCGGGATGCCGCGTTCGGTCAGGAAGCGGATGGTTTCTGCCATGCGTTTGCCCCCCTCAAGCTTCACCGCGCCACAGCTGGTTTCTTTCATGATCTTGGCGGCGTTGCGGAAGGCTACGGCGGGGCTTTCCTCATAGGTGCCAAAGGGCATGTCCACGACGACCAGCGCTTTCTGTGTGCCGCGCACCACAGCTTTGCCATGCATGATCATCAGGTCCAGCGGCACACCCACGGTGCTTTCCATGCCGTGCATGACCATGCCGAGGCTGTCGCCGACCAGAATGAAGTCTGCGTATTTGTCGACGATGGCGGCGGTATGTGCGTGATAGGACGTGAGAGAAACAATCGGCTCACCGCCTTTGCGGTTGGCGATCTGTGGCACCGTGGTGCGGCGGATGGGGGTCTGTGTGCTCATGGTGTGACAACCCTTTGGTCAATTAGGAGAATATCGCCGAAGGCAACGGAGATCATGATGGCGGTGGGGCCGGTGAGCGGCCCTTCAATGGCATTGAGCGTTTCTGCCGCGACGATGTCCAGCCCTGTAAGAGTGGCGCGGGGCTCGGATGCGATGGTGTCCGCGATGACTTTTTGCAGGTCGGCCACTGTAGCGTCGGTTGCGGCGGCTTCAGCAGCGGCAAGGGATTGGGAGAGCACCAAAGCTGCCTGACGGTCTTCAGTTGAGAGGCGCACGTTGCGCGAGGACATGGCAAGGCCGTCCTCTTCGCGTACAGTGGGGGCACCGACGATGGTCAGAGGCATGTGCAAATCTGCGACCATGCGCTTGATAACCTGAAGCTGCTGGTAGTCCTTTTCACCAAAGACAGCCACATCGGGTTGCACGATGTTGAACAGCCGGGCGACCACAGTGGTCACACCGCGGAAATGCCCCGGGCGGACTTCGCCGTGAAGTACGTTGGCCAATCGCGTGGTTTCCACAATGGTCTCGTCGCCTGTGGGGTACATGGTCTCCACTTCCGGCATGAAAACGACCGCAACGCCTGCGTTACGCAGCATGGCGAGGTCGCGCTCTTCGTCACGGGGGTAGGCATCCAGATCGGCGCTTTCGCCAAATTGGGTGGGGTTCACAAAGATTGACACGACCACATGGTCTGCCTCCGCCTTGGCGGTCTCTACAAGCGACATATGACCCGCGTGCAGAAAACCCATGGTCGGCACCATAGACACGGTTTCGCCGGTGGCGCGAAGCTCTTTGACTGCCGCGCGGCAATCCGAAATCGAGCGGCAAATACGCATTCTTGCCTGTCTCCCTTCAAGGTGGTTGTGGGGTGTAATGCCCCCGCTGCGATGCAGCAAGGCTTTTTGCGCCTACGTGGCGTCTCTTGGGTTCGCCATGGGAGAGAAGTGTCCCCGTTTGACCACGTTACAGACAAAGCGCGCTGAGGCAGGTTGGAGTTGCAAAGAACCATAGGAGGTACAAATGGGAAAATTTTCAGGAAATGAACGCTTTCAAGAGGAAACCGACAATCGGTCCAGGCAGCTAGATCCAGAACATGACGCTTATTGGCAATCGCGGGGCGAAGATAGTCGCCCTGAAGATTGGGACAGTGACAGCGAGTGATCGGCGTGCCGTTGAAGGGTCACGTGACCCTTCAACACGGTGCATCGGGTACACCAGAGAGATCGGCGAATACGTCGAGGGCTTGGGCGCCGGATGGGCAGGGCGGGGCCTTGGAAAGAGTGTTAAATGACCGCTGAAGAAACCAAGACAGTTCCAGCTGAAAAAGCAATCGGTCAAAGGCGTCATTTGGTTGGTCGCGGTGAGCACCCTTGAGCAGTGCGTTTGCCATAGGACGGAGATCGCCATAGCGCGGTGTGTATTGTCCGTTCAGTAGGCGCATTCCCTTGCGTCTTTGGGTCTCGAGATTGCCGCACCCAGGGGTCGCCAGAGCCAAAAAGTCATCCTGAGACATTCGGGGGTACAGGGTTCGATGTATGGCGCGCAGAGCGGTGCCGAGCGGGTGCGAGGTGCGCGCATCAAGACTCGTGGACACCAAGCTGCGCCAAAAGGACAGCATCTCCGGCGCGATTTCTCCCAGCGCGTATTGCAGGGTGGCGAGAGCGCTAAGGGCACGCAAAGGAAACAGGCTTTTGGCGTCTATTTGGCAAGGCGTTGTCGCCAGCCAACTGAGCGACAACGTCCAAACGCGACTTGTTCCTGGGGCCCAGTGGGAAAGCAGCGCTAGCGCTTGCTCGTATTCTTCTGCATCCCAAAGCTGGAGTGCTTGATATGAGTGACGTGTGGAGGCAACAACGAGCTTGGTGGTGAATGGGGTGATGTCAGCGAGGCGGCGCCCCTGCAAATCGGTGCGTTCAAAGAAGTCTTTCAAGGGTGTGTCAAGTCCTGCCGCAGCGATGTCTGTCAGCGCGGTACGCATTGCCATGTCGTTAAATTGATGCGTGTCGGCGACCGAGGAAATCCATGAGTTTAGCGTGTCCGATCCGAGGCGTGCCCCGGCCAATATGCGGGCCGTTTGTTTGTGGGCCGTCGGAGCAGCCTCCTTTTTCCCCACAAGCATGCTTGGCAACGAGGTGCCGGAGAGCTCAAAAATAGTGTTGATATCGGGTGGGAAATACATGGCTTTTTCGTTCAAACACCGGCTGAACTTATGTGACCAACTTGTGGCTTCAACGAGGATCTGACCTGCGGCGTCGCAATTGAGCAATCAAGCGTCGGCTGGACCGTGCGTTTTTGCGCCGTTTCGGTACAATTTGCGCAAAAGGATTATGCTCAGCGGAGTCGCCTGTCTCATGAAAACAAACGTAAAAGCCCTTGTTGTTGGCGGCGGTGCCGTTGGCACATCGATTGCCTACCATCTTGCCAAGGCGGGGTGGGACGATGTGATGCTGATTGAGCGGGACGAGTTGACGTCCGGCTCGACTTGGCATGCGGCGGGGCTTTTGCCGCTTTTCAACATGTCCTACGCGACCACCCACATTCACCAGTATTCCGTGGATTTCTACAAACAGCTAGAAGAAGAAACCGGCTTGAATGCGGGGTTTGCCGTGGTGGGCAACCTGCGGATGGCGCAGACTGAAGAGCGCATGGATGAGTTCATGCTCTATGCCTCAACGGCGGAGACCTGTGGCGTGGCCTATGAGTGGCTCACTCCGGATGAGATCAAGACACGCTGGCCTTTGATCAAAACCGACGACCTCAAAGGCGCGCTGTTCCACACTGAGGACGGCTATATCAACCCGGCAGATGTGACCATGGCAATGGCCAAGGGCGCACGTCAACGGGGTGTGGACATTGTGCGCAAGATGCAGGCGGATTCGTTCCACTGGACCGGCACCCATTGGGAAGTCAGCTGCACCAAGATGGTGGAAAAAGGCGGCAACCTGGTTGAGAGCGACGAGAAGGTTGTGATCACCGCAGAGCATGTTGTGACCGCGTCTGGCAACCACGCGCAGCGCACCGCGAAAATGCTGGGCATCAAGATGCCGGCGATCCCGGTTGAGCACACCTTCATCGTGATGGATCAGGATCCGGAGCTTGTGAAGTGGCGTGAAGCTGGCAATCCCGAGCATCCTGTGGTGCGGGATGCGGATTCCGAATCCTATGCGCGCGAAGAGCGTGGTGGCTGGATTTTGGGCATCTACGAGCACGGCGCACCAGCGCGGTTTGAGCACGGGGTGCCAGACAGCTTCCGGGCTGATCTGTTCCCGCTCGATCTCGACCGGATTGCGGAGCAGTATATGGCGATGACCGAGCGCGTGCCGTCCTGTGCTGACTCGGGTCTGAAAGACGATTTCAACGGGCCGATTTGCTATACTCCAGACGGCAACCCACTGGTTGGGCCGGCGCCAGGGCTGCGCAATATGTGGCTGGCAGAAGGGTTCAGCTTTGGCATCACTGCTGCGGGTGGCACCGGTTACTATTTGGCGCAGATGATGGTCGACGGCGAAGCCGAGATCGACATGGCAAGCCTTGACCCCAAGCGCTACAGCAGCAACTGGATGACCACCGAATTTGCGGTGCGCAAGAACGAAGAGTGTTATGAGCACGTCTACATTCTGCACCACCCAGATGAGGAGCGCCCGGCGGCGCGCCCACTGCGGACATCGCCAGCGTTTGACCGCCAGAAAGCCAAAGGCGCGCAGTTTGGCTGGGTCAATGGCTGGGAGCGTCCAAACTACTATGGCCCGCTTGATGCGCCTTCGAATTTTGACGAGCAAAGCCGCAGCTTCCGTCGCGGTGGTTGGTGGCAATATGCTGTGGATGAGGCCAAGGCGATCCGCGAAGGTGTGGGCCTGATCGACGCAACGGCCTTTACAAAACATGTGGTCAAAGGCCCCGGTGCAACGCAGTTCCTCGATTGGTTCACCTGTAACAAGCTGCCCAAAGTGGGCCGTATCAACTTGACCTATGCGCTGACGGCGGCGGGCACCACACGCACCGAATACACCATCGTGCGCAATGGCGAGGACACCTATTATCTTGTTTCGGCAGGAGCTTGGACCGAGTACGACGCGGACTTCTTGCGCAAGGCAGCTGAAGATAAGATGGAGGAGTTCGGCTACATCGAGATCCAGGATGTGACCACGCAGTGGGGTGTGTTTGCGATTGCCGGCCCCAAATCGCGGGATGTTCTGAAAAAGGTGATCAATGATGCGGACCCAGAGACCGCGCTGACCAACAAGCGGTTCCCGTGGTTGTCAGCTCGGCAAATTGAGCTGGGAATGTGTCCGGTGAACGCGATCCGAGTGGCTTACACGGGTGAGCTGGGTTGGGAACTGCACCATCCGATTGAGATGCAGAACTACCTGTGGGATCTGCTGACCGAGGCGGGCGCAGAGTTCGACATGAAGCTTGTAGGTGCGCGGGCGCAGAACTGGCTGCGCCAGGAGAAATCCTATCGTGCGTTTGGTACCGAGCTTGGTCGCGATGCGACGCCAGCCGAGGCCGACCTGCCACGCTTCATCGACTTGTCCAAAGACTTCCACGGCAAAGCCGAGATGGAAGCGCTGGGCGTGCGGGTGAAGTGCTGTACGTTGCTGATCGACGGACCGGAGGATGCGGACCCATGGGGGCGCGAGGTGCTCTATACGCCGGAAGGCGAGCGCGTTGGGCGTTTGACCTCGGGTGGATACTCGGTGACCTTTGAGAAGAGCATTGGCATGGGCTACGTGAAGCCCGAACTGGCCGTCGAAGGCACCAAGCTAAAGGTTAAAATGCTGGATCAGTTGTGGGATGCCACGGTGACCTGCGATAGCCCGTACGATCCAAAAAACGAGACCATCCGGCAAAACGGTTAAGTCTCTTACAGACAAAGAAAGCGCCCCGCCGATGTGCGGGGAGCATTGCTTTTAGTATTCGCCTTTGGTAATCACGCCGTCTTTGTTGGTGTCCACCCGTTCAAACCAGCTGCGCAGTGCGGTTTCCAGTTCCGAGCGGGTGACCGAGCCATCGAGGTTCAGATCAGTGTTTTCCCGGCCCAAGCCTGCCACTGCGCGGAGCAGCAAGGAGGAGGCGTCTTTGTCTGCGGCTTCCGCACGGGCATTGTCAAAAGCGGTGTATTCCTCGTTGCTTAGCGCGCCGTCGCCATCTGCATCAAAGGTCTCAAAGATGGTTTTACGCAGTTCTTCGACATCACTCCAGGTGATGGTGCCGTCGCTGCCAAAGCTCCAGCTGGAGATGTCGGCGGCTTGCGCGGTGAAAGCGGTAGAGCAGGCCAGAAAGCTGGCCAAAAAAAGAGAGCGTCGCATGGCAAGGTCCAATGTGTTGCGGAACAATTGGACCCAACCATAAGTGGCAATGGGGGCAGTGTCAGCCCGCAGACAACTCTTCAAAACACTCCTGTGCTTTTGCCGCATACATCATCGCTGGACCGCCGCCCATCTGGATCGCCATGGCCAGCACATCGGCAATTTCTTCTTTGGTGGCGCCTGCTCGCACAAGGGCGTCACAGTGCAGGGAAATGCAAGGTTCACAGCGGCTGACCACCGCCATGCCAAGTGCAAAAAACTCTTTGGTTTTTACATCCAGCACACCGCCTTCTTTCACGGATTTGCTTAACCCGCCAAAGGCGCGTGCGGTGTCGGGGATGGCTTTGTTCAATCCGCGCAGTTGGTTGCGTGTTTCAGAAATTTTGTCGGTCCAGCTCATGGGAATCTCCTTAATTTGCGCAAGTTATATTCCATTTAAAGAATGTGAATTTGATCTCGATCAGGTGCCGCGTAAAAAGGAGAGGTTTACGTGGCGTCTCTAAGTCGAGGGACGCCAGGTCAGGAGCAGGTTGTTCGCGGGCATCTCAATAGCCTTATTGGGTGTCAGGCCATAGGCGCTTCCAACAGTCTGGATAGCGACATCGGATTTGTATCCAATTTCCGGATCTTGCGCGCGCAGGTTTTGGTCGAACTCTACGTCGCCTTCGCTCACCAAAACTCCATTGCGAGAGAACGGGCCGTAGATGGCGAGGCATCCGTCTGGTGTCAAAGCTTTTGCAGCTTCGGCGATGAGCACCTCGGCTTCGGATTGGCTGATCAGGTGAAGCAGGTTGCTGAGTAGGATCAGGTCGGCGGGGTCAGACAGATTTCCCCAACCGGGCGCGGTTGCGTCTAGTAGGATAGGGGATTGCACGTTGGGCAGGCCAGCTTCGGAAATATACGCAGAAATGCTGGCGATCCGGTTTTCGGCAACTTCTGTTGGTTGCCACGTGACATGCGGAAAGGCCGTGGCGTAAGAGATGATATGCTGGCCGGTTCCGCTGGCGATCTCTAAGGCGTGGCCGTGTGCGGGTACAAAATCCGCAAGCGCCTTGATGAGCGGTTCCGTGTTACGCGCGGCAGAAGGGGCAAAGAGCTTGCCGCCGTTGTCGGGCGTGGCGACCGAGGCGCTGTCTGGCAGATTGAGGCGGCGGGGCATCAGGCAAACCTCCGTGGATCAAGGGCGGCAATGACCTTGCGATCAATCGCGGGTGTCTGTCCGGAAATCAGGTCTGCGACCAGTTGCGCCACGGCGGGGCAGGATTGGAACCCATAGCCGCCCTGAGAGGCCACCCAGAAAAAGCTGGGTTCAGCAGTGTCCGGGCCGATCACCAGATTTCGATCAGGTGAAAAGGTGCGCAGACCCGCCCAGGTGGCTTCGACACGAGTGACTTCCTCGGTGACAAATTCCTGATAGCGTGCAAGGCCTTCGGCGATGACCATGTCATCTGGCCAGGCGTCAAACGGCTTCATGGGATCTTCTTCGGCGGGAGAGACTATCAAGCTGCCCGCGTCCGGTTTGGAATACCAGTTTTCGTGGATGTCCAGCAGCATGGGCCATGTGTTAACGTCATGCCCTCCTGGGGCTGGAATGCGTGCCATGGAACGTCGCAGCGGCGTGACGTTGAGGGGTCCGATGCCCGCCAGTTTGGCGACCTCGTCGACCCAAGCGCCTGCGGCGTTTAGCAACATCTTGGCTCGAAACACCTGATCCTTGGTGTGTACTTCCCACCCGTCTGAAAGCTTCGTGATCTTGGTCACTTCCTGGCTGGTGTTGACCTCCCCACCGTGGGCGCGGCAAGTTTTGGCAAACCATTGGATCAGCCGGTCGGTGTCGATGTCTTCGCCAGAGTGGTGATGCGCTATGTTGCCAATGGCGTCCGTGTTGAGAATCGGCACCATTTCGGTGGCTTTTTGCAGTTCCATAGGAGTCGCATCAAAGCTTTCGCAGCAGTGTTTGAACGCTTCGTCTTCGCCTTTGGCGGCGAGGAACATCACGCCGCGTGGGGAGAGAAAACCGCCGCCCTCGGATTGGAAAAAATCACCGCTGGCGTGGCTGAGTTCCACTGTGCTGGAGGAACCATAATTGGGTTCAAACATCGCGGCTGACCGCCCAGAGGCATGGTAGCCGAGGGCAGGTTCTCTTTCCAGAACAAGGGTTTTGCCGAGGGGGGCGAGGCGGGCAGCGGCGGAAATGCCGCCAATGCCACCGCCGATGATGAGAAAATCAATCATGCTTCGTCCAATCTGTCGGTGGCGGGGGCGGGTGTCTGGCTGAGCTCGGTGATCTCAGCGTAGAGCGCGTCGTCCATGACGAAGCTTGTCGCTGCGAGTGAGGGCTCGAGTTGAGTGAGGTTGCGGGCCGACAGGATCGGGCTTGGCGCGGCGCTGTGTTTGGCCACCCAGGCAGCGGCCAGAGTTGCGGGGTGCGCGTCTCGTGTAGCGGCCAATTCAGAAAGATCGACAGCGGTTTTGTGCATCCAATCAACATCATAGCGCGCAGCGTAGCGTTCATCCGTAGCAAGACGCCCTTGCGCATCCTTGGTGCTGTATTTGCCGGTGAGAAGTCCACCGCCCAGCGGAGAATAGGTGGCTGGCAAGATGCCGAGGTCGGAACACATGGGGAGGATTTCCACTTCGGCCTGACGTTTCACGAGACTGTACATCGGCTGTAAAAGGTCGATTTTGAGGTCCAGTTTCGACGCTGCCCAGGCTGCTTTCACCACTTGCCACGCAGCGAAATTGGAGAGGCCAACGTATGAGATGTACCCGTCTGCCTTGAATTTCGCAAAGGTTTCAAGGGTTTCCTCAATTGGCGTCTCTGCATCAAAGCGGTGCAGGTAGAGGACATCCACGTGATCCATGTTGAGGCGCTGGCGTGATACGTCAAACTGGGATCGCAGGTTTTCTGCACCCGCGCCGCCGCGGTAGCCGACCTTTGTGGCGATTACCAAACGCTCCCTATGCGGCGCGGCAAGTTTGGCGAGGATCGTTTCGCTGGCGCCGTCGGTATAGAGATAGGCCGTGTCAAAATGCGTGATGCCCGCGTCCAAGCAGGCCTCAAACATCTCCGCGCTGTCGCGCTCGGAGGCGGTGCCGCCAAACTGCATGGTGCCAAATGCAAAGCGGCTGATCGGGGTGCCATTCGGGCTGAAAATTGTCTGGGTCATGGCTGGACGTTGCCATGTGAACCAATTCGGGGAAAGTGGTTTTTACGTCCTTAGGAACGCGGCGTGATTTCAGGTCCAGCGGCAACTTCCTGTTTGAGCCATTCTACGACGGTCTTGCGGTGTTGGTGTCGCGTGGTGGGGTGCAGCAGGTGGTAAGCCTCTGACGTCTCGGGAGGTTGCCAAAGCACGGTCAGATGACCCTGATTTAGAGCGTCTTGGACAAGCAGACGCGGGGCCAATGTCACGCCTTGTCCAGTGATTGCCGCGTCAATTGCAAGTGCGGTTTGGTTAAAGGAGAGCACAGTGTCTGGGTACGGTAGAAAATTGTTTTCGCAAAGAATTTTCCACCGATTATGCCCATCCTCGATCAAATGTAGCGCCACAGTTTCTGCGAGCGTTAGCGGCATTGAGGAGATGGAGGGGTGTGCCACCGCAACCAAATCCAAAGGGGCCAATTGCGCGCTGTGCGTGTTTGGTATGGACGGAGAATTCCCCTGTCGGATAGCAATATCGACAGGGTCTTTGGTGAAATCTGTGCGGGTTTCAGACGCGTGGATGTGCAGAGATATGTCCGGGTGTTGTGTGGCGAAGTTTGCCAGCCGGGGGACCAACCACTTTGAGGCCAAAGAGGGGGGAACCGACAACGTAATGGACTGCGTCGCGGGTTTCAGAGCGCGCGTAGCGGTTTCGATCTGCTGCAAGGCGACGGAGATGGCTTTGTGGTAGACGCGCCCTTCGTCCGTCAAGGATAAGCCCTGGGGGAGGCGGTGAAACAGCTGTGTTTGGGTCTGTTTTTCTAGGTTTCGCACCTGTTGTGCTACTGCGCCCTGTGTCAGGTGCAGCGCTTCGGCAGCACGACGAAAACTGCCGTGGCGGGCAGCGGCGTCAAACATGGATAGGCTGTTGAGGTTGATGCGGACCATAGACCTGGGCTGTAGTTTTTCTACACCCTAAGCGATGAGGTATGATTGGTCAAAAGGCGCGAATTTGGTCAGGATCTGGCATCAAAAGGAGCTAGATATGACTAAAGTGGCATTGATTACTGCTGGTGGTAGCGGAATGGGCGCTGATGCGGCTAAGAGATTGAAATCAGATGGGTTTGAGGTGGGTATTTTGTCCTCTTCCGGCAAAGGAGAGGCCTTGTCTGATACGCTGGGAGGCGTGGGTGTGACCGGGTCCAATTTGAAACAAGAGGACTTGCAAGCGCTTGTGGATAAAGCACTTTCTAAATGGGGACGGGTAGACGTTCTGGTGAATTCTGCGGGTCATGGACCGAAGGGGGACATTCTGGAGATCAGTGACGACGACTGGCACTTGGGGATGGAGTATTACCTAATGAATGTAATCCGGCCGGCACGGATTGTGGCACCCGTCATGGTCACGCAAGGCGGCGGATCGATCATCAATATCTCTACTTTTGCCGCGTTTGAGCCGGACCCTCTGTTCCCGACGTCAGGCGTGTTTCGTGCTGGATTGGCGAGCTTCACCAAGCTGTTTTCTGATAAATTCGCAGCGGAAAATGTACGTATGAACAATATCTTGCCGGGATTTATCGACAGCCTGCCAGAAACCGAAGACCGCAAAGCCCGTATCCCGATGGGGCGCTATGGGCGCAGCGAGGAGGTGTCTTCTATGGTGAGTTACTTGGCTGGCGAGGGCACCTATGTGACTGGGCAGAATTGGCGCGTAGACGGCGGGTTGACCCGTCACGTGTGACGGCGAATTAACTTTTGTCTCGCCAATTTTTGCATCCCTAAAAACCCGTCGGTATTGCGTCGGTATCGCGACTGCATTGCGGAGGTGCGTTTTTCGGATTTCTGCAAGTTGCGGTGCGCGTTAACGTTTAGAAGGTGGCAAGCCTGAGGCCTTTCACGCAGGAGGGTGGCAAAGCGAAGGGCGGGTCAGAGCCGCCAAACTCTGCCCGCCAGATGTGTCCCGGGTTACGGTTGAGGGGTTACAGGCTGCCGACGGCGGCGTGTTCGATGGTCGGCCACATTTCCGCGGCTTTGGCGAGGGTGTCTACCGGGTTCTCTTTGTACTTGGCAAAGACAGCGGCGTTCACAAACAGATAGAGCTTGCCATCGACAATGTCGGCATAGCGGGGGTCGCCGTCCAGCTTTTTGCCGATGCCCACGGCGAAAGCGCAGAAGCCGCCGTATTGCGGCATGAAGTCTTCCGGGGCGGCTTCAAATTTCTGTGCGGAAATTTTGGAAGCGAAATAATAGGCCACGCCCTCGACCATCACAGTGTGGGCCGCTTCGCCTGTGGTCACGGCGTTCAGAGTGGACAGCGCCACGGCGTCTACGCCACGTAGGGCGAGTGGCACGCCGTCCAGCGAGAAGCCGTTGGTGACGTTGACTTCGTCTTCGGCAAAGACCGGCGCGGCCAGTGTCAAAGAGACAGCCGCGAGGGTGACGGTGAGGGTGAGTTTGGTGGTCATGGATAAATCCTTTCAGAAAGGGTGGGAATAAAAGGCCTGTTGCGTGGCGTCTTGGGGAAGCCTGGCAACAGGCAAGGTTTTGCCCGGCTCCAACGGAATGATCGGGAAGAGTTGGAGCCGGGACGGGGTGGCCACACAAACGCGGGGACGCGCGCCGGGAAGAGGCAGCCACCAAAGGGGGCGCAGACGTAGGGACAGGACTGCGCCCCATGGGATCTTACATCTCGTAGGCCGCTCTGATGGCGGTCACGGTGTTTTCCGTGTTGTCGATCTTGCTAGCGATCATGCGGAAGTTGGTCAGCGAGGCGGCGTAGCCGTCGTAGAACTCGGTGATGGCGCCGGCGGTGGCGTCGGTCACGACCATGACCTCAAAGCCCGCTTAGATCAGGGAGCGCATGTGGCTTTCGGTGCAGAGGTTGGAAGACATGCCGCCCAAGATGACCTTGTTGACGCCCTTTTTACGCAGTTGCAGCGCGAGATCGTTGCTGTCAGGGCCGTAGACCTTGTGTGGGTTGGTCACCAGCACGTGGTCATGCTCGAAATAGTGTTTGTAGCTTTCCAGCCAGTCGGCGCCAGAGCCTTCAAAACCAGTCATGTCGAGTGCGCTGGGTCGGTCAAACATGCCGATGCTGTGCATGAGCGTTTCCAGCGTGCCTTCGAAGTGCCACTGATGATCGTGCTCATAATAGTAGTGCGGCGAGACAAACAGCGGCATGCCCACTTCTTCGGCCACTGCAAACAGCGCGTCGAGGTTCTCCACGGTGCCGTTTTCCGTGATGGATTGGCCCACCACGCCCCAGGTCACGTCGTCAGGAGAGAGGAAGTCGTTTTGTGGATCAGTGATCACAATAGCGGTATCGCCTTGGGTGATGTCAAAGCCCGGCATGGGAAGGCCGTCGTTTGCCGGTGGCATTGTGGCAGTGGCGGCGCGGGCTTCGTCTGCACCAGCGGCGTTGGCGCCGAGGCCCAATACGATAGAGCCAGCGGTGATGGTGGCGGCGCCGCCAAGAATTGCGAGGGCGACGGAGGTGCTCAGAGCGCGGAGGGAGGGGGTCATAGGATGTCCTTCTGTCATCAGATGCGCGGCGCGGTTGCGGTGCGTGGCGCAGGGAGGAGAAGATGCGCCGTGTTGATGAAGAAGGTTTAGGACAGGCCAGTGGGGGAATATTGACAGCAGGTGCCAAAGACTTGACCACATGTGCCAATGGCCAAAAGGCTGTTCACAAACACGTTAACGGCCTATAATCCGTGGCAGCGAACAGAATTTTAGACAGCGGATAACGGACGTGAGCGCAGTTTCAGCGATTTATGCGCGTAAGCAGATTGAGCATGCGGTGGCTTTGCCCGACAAGGCTCCGCTATATGAGATGGTCGGGCTGACGTCGGAAACGGCACAGGATCCGAAGGTGATGGTGCCGATTGGTGCTTATCTTGAGCTCATGGAAACTGTGGCGGCCAACGAATGGCCGGACGTGCAGTTTCATATGAAAACCAGCGCCAGCATGCGCTGTGATGAGTTCGGTCTGTTTGGGCTGGCGTTCAAAACCGCGCCAACCATCCAGCAGGGGTTGCAGCGGGTCTGTCAGTATATTCGCCTGCACAATCAGGTGTCGGAGTTCACGGCAGAACAGCAAGGCAACCGGTATATGTGGGCGATGAAAGGGCCGGACCCGGTGCGGCTTGGGCTGGCCTTGTCCCATGAAGCGGCATTGGCGACCACCTTGACGTTATGTCGGGAGGCCACCGGGCGGGATATCTATCCGCGACATGTTCAGTTCCGGCACGCGCGGGACGGGTTGATTGGGCCGGTGGTGGAGCATTTCGGTCTGACGCCGGAGTTTGGCGCGGATAGCGACGCGATGTTTTTCTGTGTGGATCAGGTGGCGCAGCCCAGTGTGGTCGGGGATTCGGCGATCTGGGCCTATATGACCCAGCAGCTTGATCTGGCGATGGCCGAGGTTGTGGCGCCAGAGCAATCGCTGGAGGCGCAGGTGATTTCTGAGGTGGCCAAGCTGTTGAGTGGCGGGGTGCCACAGTTGTCAGAAGTCTCCGCGCGCATGGGTTTGGGGGAGCGCACCTTGCAGCGACGTCTGTCTGAGCGCGGCAAGACGTTTCAGGCGCTGGTAGATGAAGCGCGCCAGAAGCTGGCGCGGCAGTTGGTGATCGGATCGCCTTATTCGTTGGTGGAGATTGCGTTTTTGACCGGTTTTTCGGAACAGAGCGCGTTTTCGCGGGCGTTTAAGCGCTGGGCTGGGCAATCGCCGCGTGCCTTCCGTAAGGCGGCGCAGGGCGAAGTGCTGGGACTGCCGCAGACCTGAGCTAGGCCTTTGTGGGCGGTGGCAAGGTCAGGCCGCAGTCGTAGCTTTGTTGAAGCAGCGCCTTGCGGCGGGGCTCGGAGCCGGTGGCGCCATAGAGGAATTCCATGCGGCGGGGCGAAAAGCCAAAGAAGCCAAAGGTGCCGTCGGTCCAACAGGTGTCGAGCGCGGCGCGGTAGCCTCTGTCTTCGATCTCGTCAGAGCGTGCGCCCGCGGGGATCAGCAGCAGGCCGCTGCGGTTGCGTTGGAGGGATGTTTCGTAATCGTCGAGCTGGTCATACGCCCAACCCCAGCTCCAGACGCGGTCCACCCAGCCTTTGGTCATGGACGGCATGCCCCACCAGAACAGCGGGAAAATAAGGCAAATGGCATCGGCGCGGGCGATGCGGTCTTGCTCTCGGGAGACATCGGCAGGAACGTTGGTTTTTCCGTCGCTGTCGATATCGGCCATGGACCAGAGCGGGTTGAAACCTTCGGCGTGTAGATCGGCGAGTTCGGTTGTGTGCCCAGCATCTTGTGCGCCGGTCATGAAGTGCTGCGCGGTGGCATGGCTGAAGGAGTTGGGATTGGGATGGTCGAGTACGGTGAGAACGTGCATGGGGGCCTCTGAAAAGATGTTTGAAACAATCTAATTCCTCAAGCTGACTTTAACTCAAGTGGAAGGTTTTGTGCTTTTTCGGAGGAGTAAAGATAACATCGAGATTCCAAGTATCGGCCTTTCTGAGAAAAGTTGACCCAATGCCCATTGCGGAAGAGAGTTAGGGCGTGCGTTTTGTTTGTGAGTGGGTGCTTGAGGTGAAGAACCACGTGATTGATGTAGTGCAGAGGTTGGCGGCCCACGCGGAGCCAGTGGCGCGGTGGAAAGCTGCTACGGAGATTTCTGAAAATCTGGGGTTCAGTCATATTTTGGTGGCGCAGGTGGATGCGGCGGATCGCGGCATTCAGTGGGTGAACACCTCCATGAGTATGGATTGGATGGAAGAGTATTTGTGTGAACACTACATTGGTATCGATCCACTTTTCGAAGGCGTGTTCCAAGCCAGTCGGCTTGTAACCATGCAAACTGGCCTGATGACGCGCACGCAGGCGGAAACGCAAAAGGCCTATGCACTTAATCATGGCTTGAAAGCGGCTGGTATGGATGTGTTTGCCTGCTCGCGATTTGGCAATTCTGGCACCTTGGGCACCCATGTGTCGCTTGTGGGGAGCCATAGTCTCGAGCAGATGATCGGGGCGTGCCCAATCGATTTAGCGTTGTATTCGGGGCTTCTGGCAGCGGCGATCACCGCGCCGGTGCCATCCCGCGCCAATGATCGCTTAAAGCCCAATCCTGATGCGCTGACCGTGCGACAGCGTGAGGTGCTTTCGCTTTTGGCTGAGGGCATGATGACGGCGCGGATTGCAGAAACCTTGGGCATATCAGAAGCGGCGGTTAACAAGCATTTCATTGCGGCGCGGCAGAAACTGGATGCGGCCACGCGGGAGCAGGCCATGGCTAAAGCTCTTCTGCAGGGTTTGATTTCCTTGTGAATCTATCAAAATTTAGACCTGCGCAAGACGGGGGCCTTCTGGCATGCTCTGAGAGCGTGACTGGCAGATTGGCAGTGCTCAATTTGGGGCATATGGTTGCCGGCGACCTCGATTGGAGGTGAGTGGTTTGCGACTGGAGCAATGTATATCGGCGAAGAGTGGCGCCGCATATAAAAAGGCCCGCGTGTTTTGTCTTTCACGCGGGCCTACTTAGTTCTGTTATACCTGATCGCGTTTCACGCGTCGCGGCTGAGGCGTTCTTCGAGGACTTCAAACGGCACGCCGGGTGTGTCTTTGGCGCCGCGGATCACCAGCGAGGTTTTTACGCTTGCCACATTTGGCGCGGAAGTCAGGTCTTCGGTCAGGAAGGTCTGGAAAGTGCTGAGGTCCGGGGCGACGCATTTCAGGATGAAATCTACCTCACCGTTGAGCATATGGCACTCTCGCACAAGCGGCCAGTTGCGGCAGCGCTCCTCAAAAGCGGAAAGGTCTGCTTCGGCCTGGCTGACAAGCCCCACCATGGCAAAAACCTGTACCTCAAAGCCCAATTCGCGGCTGTCGACATCTGCGTGGTAGCCGCGGATGTAGCCGGCGTCCTCCAGGGTGCGCACGCGGCGCAGGCAAGGAGGAGCTGAAATGCCGACTCGCTTTGCGAGCTCGACATTGGTCATACGGCCATCGGCCTGTAACTCTGCGAGGATTTTGCGATCGATAGGATCAAGCCGGTGTCCGGGCATGTATCTCGTCTCGTTGGTCAAATTTGCGGTTGTTATAGCATCAAAGGGCGAATGCGCAATTATATTTCGTTTTTGCGCAATATCCTTTTACGGTTTTCTGCCGGTTGCTGGTTTTTTTGGACTGCAGGTTTTGGTTTTGGGTCTTGGGCTTTTCCTGAGGTCTATGGAGGGCTATATCGGCTAGCGACTAAGACTTTGCAACGCGGAAAGGTGCCTTTCATGGCCGAGACAAAACACACCAAGGTTCTGATTATTGGCTCCGGACCTGCGGGCTATACTGCGGGCGTTTATGCGAGCCGCGCGATGCTGGAGCCGGTGCTGGTGCAGGGCATGGAGCCGGGTGGGCAATTGACCACCACCACTGAGGTGGAAAACTGGCCATCCTTTGTGGAGGTTCAGGGTCCTGAGCTGATGGTGAAGATGGAAGAGCACGCCCGCGCGATGGGCTGTGAGATCATTGGCGATATGGTTGTGGACCTCGACCTGAGCGAGCGCCCGTTTAAGGCCAAAGGCGATAGCGGCACGCTCTATACTGCCGATGCCGTGATCCTCTGTACCGGTGCGCGGGCCAAGTGGCTGGGGCTGGAGAGCGAAGAGGCCTTTAAAGGCTTTGGCGTTTCGGCTTGTGCGACCTGCGACGGGTTCTTCTACCGCGGTCAGGAGATTGTGGTTGTCGGTGGTGGCAACACCGCTGTGGAAGAGGCGCTGTTTTTGACCAATTTTGCCTCCAAGGTGACCTTGATACACCGTCGTGATGAATTGCGGGCGGAGAAAATTCTTCAGGACCGCCTGTTCAAGAATGAAAAAATCGAAACGTTGTGGTTCCATGAGCTTGAAGAGGTTGTGGGGGATGACAATCCTAAGGGTGTGACTGGCGTAAAGGTGAAGCACGTAGACACCGGCGAGGTCACAGAGATCCCGGCGGCGGGCGTGTTCATCGCGATTGGCCACGCGCCTGCGAGCGAGTTGGTGAAAGATCAGCTGGAGCTGCACAACGGTGGATATGTGAAAGTGGAGCCGGGCACTGCCAAGACTTCCATTCCGGGTGTGTTTGCAGCGGGCGACCTGACCGATCACGTGTACCGTCAGGCGGTGACCTCGGCAGGTATGGGCTGTATGGCGGCGCTGGATGCAGAGAAGTTTATCGCTGAAAACGAGTGAGTTTCAGTATTTGCGAAAAAGACGGGGTCGCCTTTGCGGCCCCGTTTTTTGTTTCGGTTGTGCGCAGATGT
Source organism: Shimia sp. (assembly GCA_024224295.1). Classification (GTDB taxonomy): domain Bacteria; phylum Pseudomonadota; class Alphaproteobacteria; order Rhodobacterales; family Rhodobacteraceae; genus Shimia. Next base: position 34,995 of record JAAENN010000022.1, read on the forward strand.
GAAGGACGCTGTGCCTTGACCCATACCGCGCGGTTGGTCAGTCTCTCACGCAGGGACCTGAGATAAAGGACGGCACCGGTGAACAGATTGTGGCAAGGCAATTGGCGCACAAAAGCGCGTATTGTGTCTGGTTTGATCCTGTTTGCGTATGTGCTGTTTCATTTTTTTAATGTTGGTATGGGGCTGTTTTCGCTTGAGGCGATGCAGCGGTCGCAGGATGTGCTGGCGGCTGTCACCAGCAATCCGTTGGGCCAGGTGGTGCTGTATGGCGCGTTGCTGACCCATATGGGGCTGGCGCTCTACCGACTGGCGCGGAAGCGGACCTTGCGGATGCCGGTGTCGGAAGCGGGGCAGGTGCTGTTGGGGCTGTTGATCCCGTTGTTGCTGATGACGCATATCGTGCACACGCGGGTGGCGGAGAACCGGTTTGAGGTGGAGCCGGAGATGGGCTTCATTGCTGGTCTGATCTGGAATTCGCCCAATGGCTGGCAGCAGGCAGCGCTGTTGCTGGTCGTTTGGGGTCATGCCTGTATTGGTCTGCACATGTGGCTGCGGGTGTTGCCTGCTTGGCGACGGGTGCTGCCGGGGATGCTGTCACTGGCGACGCTTGTGCCTGCTTTTGCGTTGGCGGGTTTTCTGGTGCAGGGGCGTTTGCAGAATATGCGCCTATTTGATCCGGTGGGCGGTGCTGCTTTGCGGGAGAGTTATGGCTTTCCATCTGCGGAGACCTTTGCGCGGCTGGCCGAAATCAATAGCAGTTTGCTGGGCCTATTTGTTGGGCTGGTAGCGTTGACCATGGCGGTGCATTTTGGACGGCGTTTTATTGGCGCGCGGCGGGCCGTGCGTATTCGGTATGTCGATGGGCCGGAGATTTCGGGGCAGCCGGGTATGACACTTTTGGAGATGTCGCGGGTGGCGGGTGTGCCGCACATGGCGCTGTGCGGCGGGCGCGGGCGTTGCACCACCTGTCGGGTGATTGTCGAGGAGGGTGCGGAGCTGTTGCATCCGCCGGAGAAGGCGGAAGCGGACAGTTTGGCGGCGGTGAATGCGCCGCCAAATGCACGACTGGCTTGTCAATTACGACCTAGGGAGCCAGCGACGGTGCTACGGGTGTTCCGCAGTGACGGGCAGCAGGCGCGGGCGCATCAGAGCCTGGGGCAAGAGCGGCGTTTGGCAATCTTGTTTCTGGATATGCGCAGCTTTACGGCGCGCACGACAGGGCAATTGCCGTATGATGTTGTGTTTTTGCTGAACCGGTTTTTCGATGCAATTGTGCCGTCGATCACTGGCGTGGGTGGCACGGTGGACAAGTATCTGGGGGACGGGTTGCTTGCGGTATTTGAACTCGACAGTGAGGAGGCCTCCGCCAAAGCGGCGATTGAGGCGGCTGCGGGAATCAGTTCGGCGTTGCAGGTGTTTAACCAGACACTGAAGGCAGAGAATGCGCAGCCGGTGGCGATTGGCATCGGAGTGCATTTGGGGGAGTTGGTTCTGGGCGAGATTGGCGCGGTGAACCTCGCGCCACGTACGATCATCGGCGATACGGTGAATGCCGCGAGCCGGTTGGAAGGGCAGACCAAGGCGCTGGGCGTGGAAGTCTTAGTATCGGAGGCTGCGTTGACGGCGGCGGGGCATGATCCCGACGCGCATCGCCTTGAGGTGTTGGACTTACGGGGCGTGGCGCAGCCGGTGCGGGCCTTGGCGCTGAAGCGGGCGGCGGCTTTGCCTGCGGTGCTGTCTCAGCAGGCCGAGCCTGCTTGAGTTGATGCCGCGTTGCAGCATTGCAACGGCAGCATGTTTGCTATGCAAAGCTCAATTAAGGCTTTGAGATTTTGTCAAACCACCCTATGTGTTCACGCGTGAACACACTTTGAGTCGTTTGTAATGTCGTTTCAGACCGCCAAACCTACATCAGATGAGGAAGACGTGCTCTTCCGCCTTCTGCGCCAGCTTGATCAGGCGCCGGACGCATCACAGCGCGCCACAGCGGCGTCGGTGGGGATATCTTTGGGGCGTCTGAATGCACAACTGCGCGCTGCGGCAGAAGCCGGGCTGATTACCATTAGTGATCGCGCGGGCCCGGACAAGCGACAGAGGTTTGCCTATTCGCTCACCGCGCGTGGTGCAGCGGAGAAAGTGCGGCTCACAGATCAATTCCTCGCCCGCAAACTCGCAGAGTACAATGCGCTTCATGCGGAACTGACAGGCTCGGCAAGCGGCCTGGTCCCTATCAAACACAGGACACATCCAATGCAAAACAACCTTGCTCCTATTCCTGAGCTTTATGTTTCTTATGAGAGCGCTCAGAAGCTGAAAGTGGAAGCGGCTGATCTGGTCAGCTGGGATCTGACGCCGCGTCAGATCTGCGACCTGGAACTGTTGATGAACGGTGGCTTCAATCCTCTGAAAGGCTTTTTGACCGAAGAAGATTACACCGGTGTGGTTGAGAACATGCGTTTGGCAGACGGCTCTCTGTGGCCAATGCCCATCAATCTGGATGTTTCTGAGGAGTTCGCTGCTGGCCTGAAAGACGGTCAAGACATTGCACTGCGCGATCAAGAGGGCGTGATCCTTGCGACCATGACCGTGACCGACAATTTTGTGCCCAACAAAGCGCGCGAAGCGGAAAAGGTGTTCGGTGCAGATGACGACGCGCACCCAGCCGTGAACTACCTGCACAACCAAGCTGGCAACGTGTATCTCGGTGGTCCGGTTACCGGCATTCAACAGCCCGTGCACTATGACTTCCGCGCTCGCCGCGACACACCAAACGAGCTGCGCGCCTATTTCCGCAAGATGGGCTGGCGCAAAGTGGTTGCGTTCCAAACCCGTAACCCGCTGCACCGTGCACACCAGGAACTGACCTTCCGCGCCGCAAAAGAAGCGCAGGCCAACCTGCTGATCCATCCGGTTGTCGGCATGACAAAGCCGGGCGACGTGGACCACTTCACTCGCGTGCGCTGCTATGAGGCGGTTCTGGACAAATACCCACAGTCGACCACATCCATGTCTTTGCTGAACCTGGCGATGCGTATGGCAGGTCCACGCGAGGCGGTTTGGCATGGCTTAATCCGCGCCAACCACGGCTGCACCCACTTCATCGTTGGTCGTGATCACGCCGGTCCCGGCAAAAACTCCGCTGGCGAAGACTTCTACGGGCCGTATGACGCACAAGATCTGTTCCGCGCCCATGAGGATGAAATCGGCATCGAAATGGTCGACTTCAAACACATGGTGTGGGTGCAGGAGCGCGCACAATATGAGCCAATGGATGAGATCAAGGACAAAGACGACGTCACCATCCTGAACATCTCTGGCACTGAGTTGCGTCGTCGTTTGGCCGAAGGACTGGAAATCCCAGAGTGGTTCTCTTTCCCTGAGGTGGTGAAAGAGCTGCGCAAGACCCGCCCACCACGGGCGCAGCAGGGCTTCACCGTGTTCTTCACTGGCTTTTCCGGCTCCGGTAAGTCCACCATCGCCAACGCCTTGATGGTGAAGTTGATGGAAATGGGTGGCCGCCCTGTGACGCTTCTAGACGGTGACATTGTGCGGAAGAACCTGTCCTCTGAACTGGGCTTCTCCAAAGAACACCGCGATCTGAACATCCGCCGGATTGGCTATGTGGCATCCGAGATCACCAAAAACGGTGGTATCGCAATCTGTGCGCCAATTGCGCCATATGCCACCACCCGCCGGGCTGTGCGTGAAGACGTTGAGGGCTTTGGCGCCTTTGTTGAGGTGCACGTTGCGACCTCGATTGAGGAATGCGAACGCCGCGACCGCAAAGGCCTCTACAAGCTGGCTCGCGAAGGTAAGATCAAAGAGTTCACCGGTATTTCGGACCCATACGACGTGCCTGCTAACCCTGAGTTGCGTGTTGAAACCGAAGGTACAGATGTCGACCACTGCGCCCATCAGGTGATCCTGAAGCTGGAGAGCCTTGGTTTGATCAAAGGCTGAAAACAGCCGTAGAAAACACGAAAGGCGCGGGATTTCCCGCGCCTTTTTTTGTGAGTGGTGCTGTTGTTCTTAGCTTTCAGGGATCAGCACTTTGTCGATCACATGGATCACGCCGTTAGAGGCGCCGATGTCCGCAGAGACGACTTTGGCGCCGTCGACTTTCACGCCGTTGCGCGCATTGACGTCCAGCTTGGAGCCTTCCACGGTCAGGACCATGGCTTTTTTACCCGCGATGTCGCCGGACATCACTTTGGCAGGCACCACGTGGTAGGTCAGAATGGACACCAGCTTATCTTTGTTCTCCGGCTTCAGAAGGTCCTCAACTGTGCCGGCTGGCAGGGCGGCAAACGCTTCGTCTGTTGGCGCGAAGACGGTGAATGGGCCGTCACCTTTCAAGGTGTCCACGAGACCTGCGGCCTGAACGGCAGCGACCAGAGTGGTGAAGCTGCCAGCGCCGACGGCGGTGTCAACGATGTCCTTTTTGCCGTGGCCATCCGCCATGGCGAAGGTCGCGGTGGTGACCGCCATGGCAGCGCCGACAACGGATGCGATAAAGGTGCGTCTGAACATTTGATTTCCTCTCCAATGTTGATGCAAAAGCTACGCAGAGGAGGGATCAAATGGATCAGAGAATTTGTGCATAAGGATAGGTCTGGGTGTGTATCTATATGAAATAAAACAATAAACGTTTTTGTGAGATGCGCGTGATCAAGGGGGATTTCGTATCGGCACACAGGCCTTCGTGTGCCGATCCAGTTTTTTAACACTCAATTTTTGCGCGTTGCGGCGTGTGCGACATCAAGCACATGATGGCCCATAGGGGCGATCAGATCTGCCTTTTGAGGGCCGTCTGGCGCGCGGTAAATTTCGATGTCTTCTTTGATGGTGATCTGCACCTTGATGTCGGCCAGCGTTTCCGGATCGATGGCTGTGGGGTCGTCCGACAGGATCACGAAATCTGCGAGCTTGCCAATTTCAATGCTGCCTTTCTGGTCCTCTTCAAAATGCTGATACGCAGGCCAGAGGGTCATCGCTTTCAGCGCGGTCATCACATCGACACGCTGGTGAGGGCCGAGGATATCGCCGGAGCGGGTGCGGCGGGTCACGGTGGCGGAGAGCACGCGCATGCTATCAGGGAAGGCCACGGGGGCGTCGTGGTGCGTTCCAAACATCATGCCACGTTCGCGGACCCAGCCGGTTGGGGAGATATTGTCGGCATTGATTGGGCCGACGGTGCGATCGCGGTGCCAGTCGCCCCAATAAAACGTGTGCATGGGAAATAGCGAGGGGAAGACGTTGAGCTGGTGCATCTCCGCCACTTGGTCTTCGCGTAGGAACTGACCGTGAATCAGCACGGGACGGCGGTCGGCCATGCCATGTTTTGCTTCGGCGGCTTTGATCGCGGCGAGCAGCATGTCGGAGGCACCTTCGCCATTGGCGTGGGTCAGGATCTGGATGCCGTTGGCAAAGGCCCATGCGATGGCATCGTTGACTTGGTCTTCGCTTGCGGCGGAATAGCCTTTGTAGCCGGGCGGATAGGTGCCGACAGGGTCGTAGTATGGTCGGTCGCGTAGCGCAGTGAAACCTTGCGGGGAGCCGTCGATGGTAAGTTTGGCTCCGGCGATGCGTACGCCGTTTTCGTAGGTGTCTGATTGATTGGCGAGGATGTAATCGCGGTCCACCAGAACGTCTGGGTAAATAGTGAGATCCACGGGGATGTCTCCGGCGGCAGCCACGGCGCGGGCAATTTCCGAAACCTGAGGTGAGGCGCGGCCTTCTTGCGCGGTGGTGTAGCCAAAACTGGCCCAGAGCTGGGTACCCGCGCGGGCGAAAGCTTTAAATCCTTCGTCGCCGACGCCGCCCATCAGTTTGCCCAAGGCGAGGAAGAAAGCGTTTTCCTCAAGTACGCCGTTGGGTGTGCCGTCTTCGGCATAGCGGATTATGCCACCGGGAGGGGTGGGGGTTTCGCGGGTGATGTCTGCGACGGCCAGCGCAGCCGAGTTGGCAGCGCCGAAGTGGCCGGATTGATGCACGATTATAATTGGCACGTCTTTGGAAACCGCGTCGAGGTCGTCTTTGGTGGGGTGGCGCAATTCGGCCAATTGGGATTGGTCATAGCCAAATCCGACAATCAGGTTTGAGCTCTCAATGGCAGCTTGATTGTTGGCGATCCAGGTGCGCAGGGTTTCCTGCAGGGAGGCGATGTCTTGAACCTCGCCATCTGGTGGCGCGAGAAGGTTGGCGGAGAGCGCTTGCAGGCCACCCATAACGGCGTGGCCGTGGCTGTCGACAAAGCCCGGCAGCAAGGCGCGGCCATCGAGATCGAACACAATGGTGGTGGCGTCCTGATGGACGAGCATGTCGGCGTGCGCACCTACGGCGAGGATGCGGCCGTCTTTCACGGCGACGGCTTCAGCCCGTGGAGCCGCATCGTTGATGGTGAGGATGGGGCCGCCGGAATAGATGGTGTCGGCAATTTCCTGCGCCAGAAGAGGCGCGGATAGAGCGGTGGACAATGCAAGTCCGCCAAGCGTGGCTGTCAAACGAGTCATCACAAAATCCTTTTGGGGTATGGGACGACTGTGAACGCAAGCGGAGGTGTCTGTCAAATGGCAGTGCTTCAGTGACCCGACACATTAAAAGGCCCGCCGAAATGGCGGGCCTTTCAGGTTGATCTCTTTTGGATCAGCTTAGTTCGGGATCTCGGCGGTGATGCCTTCCAGGTAGAAGTTCATGCCGGCCAGACCGTCGTCACCGTAGTCTTGCGCGGTTTCACCTTCTGCCAACCAAGGAGTGCCGTCCTGCTTGTTCAGCGGTCCGGTGAAGGCGTGGTAGGAGCCGTCTGCCAGCGCATCAACCAGAGCCAGCGCTTCGGCTTTTACGTCGGCTGGAACTGCGTCGGAGATTTCACCGATGCCAACCATGCCAGCGCCGATGCCGTCCCATGTGGACACGGATTCCCATGTGCCGTCCATGACAGCCTGGGTACGTGCTACGTAGTAAGGCGCCCAGTCATCGATGATGGAGGACACGCGTGGGAATGGGGCGTATTCGCCCATGTCAGACGCCTGACCAAAGGTCACAACATTGCCAGCGGCCTGAGCAGCGGCCTGTGGCGCAGTGGAGTCGGTGTGCTGCAGGATCACGTCGGCGCCTTGCTCGATCAGAGCTTTGGCCGCGTCAGCTTCTTTGGCAGGATCAAACCAAGTGTAGGCCCAGATGATGGAGAACTCGACGTCCGGGTTTACTTTTTTGGCGTGGATGTAGGCGGAGTTGATGCCGCGGATCACTTCTGGGATCGGGAAGGACGCGATGTAACCAATTTTGTTGGTTTTGGTCATCTTGCCCGCGATGTGGCCCTGTACTGCGCGACCTTCGTAGAAGCGTGCGGAGTAAACGGACACGTTGTCAGCCTGCTTATAGCCAGTCGCGTGCTCAAACTTCACCTTTGGGAATTTTTTGGCAACGTTGATGGTTGGATCCATGTAGCCAAAAGAGGTGGTGAAGATCAGGTCAGCGCCTTGCAGAGCCATCTGTGTGATCACACGCTCGGCGTCGGCACCTTCCGGCACGCTTTCAACAAAGGTGGTTTCCACTTTGTCGCCAAACGCCTCTTCTACCGCCAGACGGCCTTTGTCGTGCTCATAGGTCCAGCCGCCGTCGCCCACTGGGCCAACGTAGACGAAGCCGACTTTGGTGGTGTCGGCCATGGCGGTGGTCGCCAGACCCAGCGCGACAGCTGCGCTTGTCAAAAGTTTGGTGAATTTCATTTCGGGTAATCCCCCTGTTGGTGGCAGTTTTTTGTTTAGGTGCCTCATTGCGAGGCGTGGAATGTGCGGCCAAGTGATGCGGGTGCGCCGCTTTTGTCAGCCGACATGATGACCAGAACGAGGATGGTTATCAGATACGGAGACATTGCCAAGTATTCCACTGGAATGGCAATACCCGCTGCCTGCAGATTGAGCTGCAAAACGTTAATCCCGCCAAAAAGATAGGCACCCAGCAGAACGCGCCATGGCTTCCAGGAGGCGAAGACCACAAGGGCCAAAGCGATCCAGCCGACACCGGCGGTCATGCCTTCGGTCCATTGCGGCACGCGGATGAGCGAAATATAGGCACCACCCAGACCGGCACAGGCACCGCCAAACATGATGGCGAGGATGCGCACGCGGATGACGTTGTAGCCAAGTGCGTGGGCGGCGTCGTGGCTTTCGCCAACTGCGCGCAGGATCAGACCGCCGCGGGATTTTTTGAGGAACCACCAAACTGCAGCGGTGAGGCTAATGCCGATGTAGAGCACAGGATCGTGGCTGAACAGGATCGGGCCGAGCACCGGGATGTCTGAGAGCACCGGTATGTCAAGTTTCGCCATGGCCGGAGGCTTGATGCCCACATAGGACTGCCCCATGAGGGCCGAGAGACCGAGGCCAAAAAGCGTGAGCGCCAAACCGGAGGCTACCTGATTTGCCAGCGCAAATTGCGTCAGGAAGGCAAACAGTAGCGAGAGCACAGCGCCTGCGATCATGGCGGCGACAAGGCCGACCATTGGCGAGGTGGTTTCCACTGCGATGGCAAAACCTGCGATCGCGCCGATGATCATCATGCCTTCGACGCCGAGGTTCAAAACGCCTGCGCGTTCCACAACCAGTTCACCAATGGCAGCCAGCAGGAGCGGGGTGGCTGCGACCATCAAAGAGGCGATCAGCAGGACGGGGTTGATAGCGGAAAGATCCATTATACGTTAACTCCTACAGCTATGATCGAGGCAAAAAGGAAGAAGCCTGCACCGACTTTGAATGGGAGGCTATTGGAGACGATATTTTGATTTGCACTATTGGTACCGACCACTGCTCTGTGCAGGAGCCAAAGCGCGCCATAGGTTGCTGCGCCGATGGCGACAAACAATGCGATTGTTTTGAGTGCGCTGAAACTTGCATCCACTAGTAGTGTGGCAAAAAAGAACGCTACTAGGCCGCCGAGAGCTCCTTGAAAAACTTGATAAGGGGTACCCATCACGCGGCTCCCTTTTTCTTAAACACGACGCGGTAGTTGGTCAGCAGGTCCAGGGCCAGCAGGAAGAACAGGAGCATGCCCTGGAAGACCTGAATGGCGGCGGAGGGCAGACCGAGGTTGCCTTGGGCCAGGTCGCCGCCGACGTAAGTCAGGGCCATGAGCAAAGCGGCCAATAAAATCCCAACCGGATGCAGGCGGCCGAGGAAGGCCACGATGATCGCGGTGAAGCCATAGCCGGATGCGAAGTCGATGTTGACCTGACCGGAGGGGCCGGAGACTTCAAATAGCCCTGCGAGGCCTGCCAATGCGCCGGAAGTGCCGAGGCAGAACAGGACCAGGCGTGTGGGGTTCACGCCGGCAAACCGGGCGGCGCGCGGGGCTTCGCCGGTCAGACGGATGTTAAAGCCAAGGATGTGGCGGTTGAGCAGGAAGTAGGAGAAGATCACAGCGATGAAGGCGAAGGCCATGCCCCAGTGCAAGCCAGCGGCTTCGTTGATCCAGCTGTTGGCCGCCGGGTAGTCGGAGAAGTTGCGCGAGCCGGGGAAGCCCATGCCCTCGGGGTTGCGCAGCAGACCCAGCGACATGGAGGCCAGCAGTTGGTCGGCCACATAGACCAGCATCAGCGACACAAGGATTTCATTGGTGCCGAAGCGGACTTTCAGCAGCGCGGGGATCATACCCCAGGCCCAACCACCAAGCGCGCCAGCCACAATCATCAGCGGGAAGATTAGGCGGGTTTCGGTGGGGTAGACCGCAAGGCCCACAGCGGCGCCACAGATCGCGCCCATGATGTATTGGCCTTCGGCGCCGATGTTCCAGATGCCCGCCTTAAAGCCCAGCGACAGACCAATGGCGATCAGCACCAATGGCGCGGCTTTCACCAAGAGCTGCGGGCGGTAGTAGAAGGCAAACTCGCCCAGCACCGGATCCCAGAAGATGGTGCGGATAGCTTCAAACGGATTTTTGCCCAGCACGGAAAACAGCAGGCCGCCCATGATCATGGTGATGGCCACAGCGATCAGCGGTGTGGCGAGCGACAGGGCGCGCGACGGGGTGGGGCGTTTTTCCAGCGCGATCATGCGCTTGCTCCTTCTTGTTCTTCATCGCCCACATGGGCAACTTCCATGCCGTGGGCGCCGCCCATCATCAGGCCAATTTCGTCAATCGAGAGACCGACGGCTGGGCGGATGTCAGACATGCGGCCTTCGTTTAGCGCGCCAAAGCGGTCAGAGATTTCCATAAGTTCGTCGAGGTCTTGGGAGATGACCACAATGGCGGCTCCGCCAGCGGCGAGGTCGATCAGAGATTGCCGGATCGCAGCGGCGGCAGCGGCGTCCACGCCCCAAGTGGGCTGGTTCACCACCAGCACTTCCGGGCGTTGTAGTACCTCGCGGCCAATCACAAATTTCTGCAGGTTGCCGCCGGAAAGCGCACGGGCCGCCACGTGGTTGCCCGGTGTGCGCACGTCAAACTCTTTGATGATCGTGTCGGCAAAGTCGGTGGTTTTTGACCAGTTAACAAAGCCGTTGCTGGTCAGCCCTTCGCGGATTGCACCGGTGAGCAGGGCGTTTTCCGTCAGGCTCAGGTCTGGCGCTGCGGCATGGCCGAGGCGTTCCTCTGGCGCGGCTAGAATGCCCATCTCGCGCCGTGCGTTGGGGCCGAGGTTGGCCACATCTTGACCGTTAACCTTGATTGAATCCGGCCATGTCTGGGACTCACCCGACAAGGCGGCCAGCAGTTCGTCCTGACCGTTGCCTGCCACACCGCCGATGCCGAGGATCTCGCCCGCGCGCACGGTGAAGTGGATATTCTTGAGCGTGGTGCCGTAGTCGTTGGTCGGCTCAAGTGTGAGGCCGGAGACATCCAGCACAACTTCCCCCGCCTTTTCGGTGGTGCGGGTGGGGGTTTGCAGGGTGTCGCCCACCATCATTTCAGCCATGTCGCGAGCCGAGGTTTGGGCGGGCACACATTCGCCCACGTTTTTGCCAAGGCGCAGAATGGTGGCGTGGTCACAGAGCGTGCGGATTTCTTCGAGCTTGTGGGAGATGTAGAGGATGGAGGTGCCTTCCGCCTTCAGCTTGTTCAGCGTCTGGAACAGAATGTCGACTTCTTGCGGGGTCAGAACCGAGGTGGGTTCGTCCATGATCAGAAGTTTGGGATCTTGTAACAGGCAGCGGATGATCTCCACGCGCTGGCGTTCTCCGGCAGACAAATCGCCTACGGTGCGATTGGGATCAAGCGGCAGGCCGTAAGTTTCGGAGACACGGCGGATGCGGCGGGCGAGGTCGCGCATGGCGGGCGGGTTTTCCATGCCCAAGGCCACGTTCTCCGCCACTGAGAGCGCGTCAAACAGGGAAAAGTGTTGAAACACCATCGCCACGCCAGAGGCGCGGGCGGCTTTGGGTTCGGCCGGGGCGAAATGCTGGCCATTCCAGGTCATGGTGCCACTGTCGGGTTTCACCAGACCGTAGATCATTTTTACTAGCGTCGATTTCCCGGCGCCGTTTTCGCCAAGCAGGGCGTGCACCTCGTTGGTGCCGATGTCAAAAGAGACATCATCGTTGGCCACCACGCCGGGGTAGGTTTTGGTCAACCCCTTGATGGAGAGTAGTGGTGTGCTCATATCTGTTCCCCTGGCTGCGGGAATGGCCTTTTGCTCGTGGCGCAAATCCGCTGAATTTCTAGCGCACTCACCCTAGAAACTGGCCTGCCGTGTCTGCAAGAAAAACTTCGGTGGGCCTTTGTACTCTGGGGGCCAATGACCTGCGCAGCATCGATTGGCCTCTCCTCATATCCTTGGTTTTTAAGGGTTAGGCCAGAGTATTTTCAAAGATTTGTAGAAAGAGTTGCAGGGCTATGCGCTAAGCCTTTGCCCAAATTTTATACAGGTTTTGAGGCGTTGTGAGAAGACGGACTGCAATTTTCAGGGGATTCTGAGGGTCGTTTTTTCTTAGTTTTGCGGTAGCTTGGAGCCTAAGACCTCACTTTGAATGCTCGATTTGCCGCGCCTTGGTTTTTGGGCGCGCATCTATTTCCATTAGGAGGTGCCACATGGTTTTAGCTGTATCTGTTAGTCTTCAGACAACATCCAGGCGCGCATTGATATGTGCCGCGGCGGTGGGTGCCGCCGCATTGGCCTTTGCCGCGCAGGGCAAGGCGCAGGTTGTGCCATCCGAGGAAGCCGCAGAAAGCGGTTTTGCCGATGCGCCGTTTTCTCCCTATGCCAATCGGTCGTTCCCAACTTTCCCATTGTGGGGCGAGACCCATTTGCACACAGGCCTGTCGCTGGATGCAGGGGCGTTTGGCAATATTCTAGGGCCGGATGACGCCTGGCGCTTTGCTAAAGGTGAGCAAGTGGTCTCCTCCACAGGGCAGCCGGTGAAGCTGAGCCGTCCGTTGGATTGGATGGTGCTGACTGATCACACTGACCTGATGGGTTTTGCGCCGGATTTGCAGGCGGGCAAGCCAGGTGTGTTAGCCGATCCAAAAGGGCGTGAGTGGTACGAAGGTTACAAGAAAGGCGGCGCGGAAGCAGGTAAGTCAGCCTTTGATTTGATCACCAACTTCTCGCAGATGACGCTGCCGGAGTTGTTGCTTGAGAGCTATAGCCCTGGGGCGGACCCCTATGCCTTCACTTGGGAAAAGATCGTGAACGCGGCGGAGGAGCATAATGATCCGGGGCGGTTCACCGCGTTTATCGGATTTGAATGGACCTCTGTGCCTAAGGGCTTCAACCTGCACCGCAACGTCATGCTACGCGATGGGCCTACGCGGGCGCTACAAGTGGTGCCACCTGTGACGCAGCCGCCTTATGGCGACACCGATCCCTATCATCTGTGGAATTGGCTGGAAGAGTATCAGGAGAAAACCGGTGGGCGTGCGGTGGCCTTTGCCCACAACGGTAACCTGTCCAACGGCTGGATGTTCCCGACCGAAGATACCTATCATGGTGGCAAGGTGGACGAAGAATACGTGCAGCTGCGCGCCAAATGGGAGCCGCATTATGAGGTTACCCAGATCAAGGGCGACGGCGAGGCACACCCCTACCTCAGCCCTGATGATGAGTTTGCCGATTACGAGAACTGGGATGTGGGCAACCTCGACATTACCGAGTTGAAGACCGAAGACATGCTGGCGGGTGAATACGCGCGTGAAGCATTGAAACTTGGGTTGGCGCTGGAAAAGAAACTGGGTGTGAACCCTTATAAGTTTGGCATGGGTGGCGCCACCGACAGCCACACGGCGTTGACGACTGCGGAAGAAGAGAATTTCTTCTCCAAATCGGTGAGCGTAGAGCCTTCGCCCACGCGGATTGACCATCCGTTTGTGAAAAGCGATCTGGGAGAGATAGCCGGTCACCAAATGGTTGCGTCTGGCTACACAGCGGTGTGGGCGACGGAAAACACCCGCTCTGCGATTTTTGATGCCTTTAAACGGCGGGAGACCTATGCGACCACCGGCCCACGCATGGGGCTGCGCTTCTTTGGCGGTTGGGAATTCACCGACGATGACCTGCGCACCCGCAATCCAGCTGTGGCAGGGTACGCCAAAGGTGTGCCTATGGGCGGCGATCTGCGACCTAACCAAGGTGAGGAAGCGCCAAGCTTCCTTCTGGCGGCGCTGCGCGATCCGATTGGCGCAAACCTAGACCGGATGCAGGTGATCAAGGGCTGGATGGATGCGGACGGTGCTTTGCACGAAAAAGTCTATGACGTGGCCTGGTCGGACGGGCGAGAGATGGATGCCAATGGCAAGGTGCCTGCAGTGGGCAATACCGTGGATATTGAGACCGCCAGTTGGTCAAATTCAATTGGGGCTTCTGAACTGACTTCGGTTTGGACGGACCCGGACTTTGATCCAGCGGAACCGGCTTTCTATTACGTGCGCGTGTTGGAAATCCCAACCCCGCGCTGGGTGGTCTACGACAAGCTTCGGTTTGGTATTGAACTGCCTGCTGAGGCGCAGTTGATCCATCAGGAGCGGGCGTACTCCTCGCCAATCTGGTATACGCCGTCGAAGGGGTAACGCCTTGCGTCAGGTTAAGTGGATCTCGCCCTCCTCGGCTGTATCGGGGAGGGCGAGTTTCCTTAGAACTCAAGCCTTTTGGCACCTTTGCCGTCTAGCCTGCCGTTAAGGATCAACACATCGCCCGCGTCCACGTCCTGCAGGACCAGTTGGCTCACGCTCTGAGGGGTGGACCGCAGAGCCCGCAGTGTTGTTTCGACATGCTGTCTTGGCAGCGTTAGGCGCTTAAAGCGAAGTGCCTCCGAAGGTTGGTTGGCAGAGACGGCCATGGCCAAAGAAGGCATCGCAGAAAATACCGCCAGACCGGAAAGAACTTGGCGCCGTTCCAGCATCAGACCAGCGCGGCTCACAACGCCAGCCTCGAATAGTATTTGATGGCTGGCGGTGCTTTCATGAACGCGGCCAGTTGATTGAGGACGTCATTGGCGGTGATTGCGGCAATGTAAGCCGCATGGTGATCTTGCGATTTCCACTCTTCCACGATCAGCAGGGTGTTGGTGTCTTGATCAAAGTAGAGGGTGACTCCAAGGGCGCCTTCAAATCCACGTACCGCTGGCAGTTTCTCAGACAAAAACACCTCCAAGGTATCGTATTGTCCTTCTTTGACGTGCATTTCCAATGTAACCCAAACGCTCATTTCTGTGTCCTTTCGTCGTTGGTATGGTGTCCATCATTGCGATTGGAGGGGACGTGCGCTTGCGCAATTGGATTAGAAGTATAACAAAGCGATCAGGAAGGTTTGGCAGATTGTCGCAGTGCAGTTTGCCCCATTTCAGGAGGTGTTCATGACTTCAGAAGGCCAGGTCATGGTTTTGCCAAATGCCCTGAATGCGTTTTCGTTCAACCGTGAGATATTGAGCGGGCGGCACGGCATCATCATGCACAAAACTGTGCACGAAGATTTACGATAGGTGGAATTTGTCTCGACGCAGTCTTTCATATGTTACCTGATCGGAGGACGAGAGCGGTTTTTCACCGAAGCTGGTGACATGATCACTTTGACAGCGGGAGATCTGATCGCGATCCCCAAACATGTGCGCATGCGTTCTGACTTTGTCTCCAACGACGGGCCGCTTCAGGCCATTCTCGTCTTTTGCAGCGATCGCTTTTTGCATGAGTTAGTGCAGGTCAAAACCTCCAAGCCGATCTGCGAGAGAGCCGATGCAAAGCGCGTGGCGTCGCATCCAAGCTTGACGTCGTTTATGAAGAATATGGTGGATATCTATGGGTCGTTAAGCGTCAACGAGGCGCTGGTGCACAGCAAAATGTCCGAATTGATCTATTTGGTCGATGCATTGGATGGCGGTGAATTGCTGCCGTCTTTGTATGCTCCTGAGCCGCCCAGAGCCAATGGATTGCGACATCTGGTGGAGCGCCATGCGATACAAGGCCTGTCCAGCACAGAAATGGCGGCTCTCACTGGGCGGTCGTTGGCGTGTTTCAATCGGGATTTTCGACGGGTTTTTGGCACGTCGTACAGGCAATGGCAAATCGACCGCCGAATAGAGGCCACACGCGAGTTGCTTGTGCACACAGACCAAAGCATCACGCAAATTGCTCTGGAAAACGGTTATGACAGCGTGTCCTATTTTATTGAGCAGTTTCAAAAAGTCGAGGGTGTGTCGCCGCTTCGATATCGCAAGGCGCTGCGATCTTGAACGGCTCTTATTAAGGGATCAACGTCTTCGCATCCTTGCTGAGTGCGCGGGCCGCGTTCGCCAAGAGTACCGTGTCGATACCAACAGCAACAAAGGTCGCGCCGAGGTCGAGGTAGGTTTTTGCTTGCTCCAATGATAGGGTGATGATCCCTGGCGCTTTGCCGGCTGCGGCAATGCGAGTGATCGCATCTGCTATCACGGCTTGCACTTCTGGCGCATTGGGATTTTCAGGAAAACCCATATCGGCAGAGAGGTCTGCAGGGCCAATGAAGACGCCATCCACGCCGTCTACGGCCAAGATGTCGCCAAGGTTCTCAATGGCGGTCCGGGTTTCAGCCTGTACCAACACGCAGATTTGCGCGTTTGCGGTGGTGCCGTAGTCCGGTATGGCGCCAAATTGGGTGACGCGCGCGCCGTATCCGCCCATGCCGCGCACACCGTCGGGCGCATAGCGGCAGGCGCGCACAATGGCCTCGGCTTGTGCACCGGTGTCGACCATCGGTACCAAAACAGATTGCGCACCAGCATCCAAAACTTGTTTCAACACCCAATCTTCGCCGATGGGCACGCGCACCACGGCGTGGCTGTTGCTTTGATCGACCACACGCACCTGGTCTGTGATTGAGCGGATGTCGTTGGGGCCGTGTTCGCCGTCCACTAGAAGCCATTTAAAACCTGCGGTGCTCATCAACTCGGCTCCGATGGTTTCGCCAAAACACATCCAGCAGCCGATCTGCGGCTGTTTGTTGGCAAGGGCGGCTTTGAAAGGATTGTGAGGCGCTGGCATGTGGGGCTCCGGTCAGAACTTTGCGTGTTAAGCAAATTGACGGCATTCCATCACAACTGTCCAGCGTTAGGTTGCTGCCCGGAAAACGAGAAAGGCCGACCCGAAGGTCGACCTCTCCCATAGCGAACTTGTGACTGAGGGGCTTAGCTCAGCAGTTTGGCCTCGTGACGCTTCAGCGACAGGCGGGCGGCGGTGTAACCGGCCAGACCTTCACGCTGCTGCAGCTCCGGGAACAGGGCGTAGATTTCGTCACGCTGCTCTTTGCCGATGCCGTTCATGGAGTATTCACCCGGCTGGAAGCTTTCGCTCCATGCGCCGTCTGCGAGGACCACTTCATGGTTGTCACAGAGGAAGTGGATGTAGTCTACGCCAACCACGTCGATCTGCTCCACACCATCAAGGTGGGTCAGGTGCTTGGCTGCGACCAGAACTTCGCGCTCTTCAAAAAGCAGTTCGGCTTGCTCAGACACCAGCAGCATGCGGTGGGATGGGGAGACCATCATATCGTGCTCTGGCTGGTTTGGACCCAATGCACCTTGTTTGATCAGGATCGGACGCAGTTCAGGACGCACCATCAGGTCACGGCCAGACACATGCTTGCGGCCTGCCCAACGGATGGTCTGCAAACCATTGTCGCGGGTCACAACCTGATCGCCTTCTCGCAGATTCTCTACCGACACTTCGCCCATTGGGGTCAGGATGCGGGTGCTCGGTGTAAAGCAGGGAATGATTTCAATATTCTCGAAACGCATCCGACCTATAACTACAGCTTCATCACCTGAGCTATCCAAAAACTCGACAGTGCCATCTCTGCCATTTCCATCACTGTCGGCCACTAAGTCTGTTAGGCGCCAGTCTACCCCTTGTTCCCCGAATAGCGAAAGTTCATCCTGATCGACGCCACCGTCTCCGCCGAAGATTTCGTCTCCGATGCCCTCCGATGCTCGATCTATGAAGAACTCGTCCTCATCATCGCCGCCAAACAACACATCTGTACCCAGGCCACCAGTGATTTCGTCAGCACCTTCGCCACCGATGATAGTGTCGTTTCCTTCCTCACCGTAGATAGTGTCGCTTCCAGCGCCGCCATCGATTGAGTCGTCTCCGGGTTCTAATGCAAGAGCATCATCAAAATCGTCTGGTCGCTCTGCCAAATCTCCCGTAATGAGATCAATTGTTTCCTCACCGAAGATTTCGTCATTTCCGTCTCCACCAATGATTGTATCGCCGCCTATACCGCCGCCAATCAGGTCGTCGTCGTCACCGCCGTCGATTAAATCGTCGCCTGAATCACCGTTAAGCGTATCATTGCCAGCTCCACCAAGAATCGTATCAGGTGTTTGCCCAACCGATGCCAGTCCTACGATGCCGGGCGTACCACCAGTAATAGCATCATTCCCCTCACCGCCATCTAGAGTGTCCTCGCCCGCACCCCCGATAATGAGATCGTCTCCAGCTTCGCCAAGAACGTTGTCATTGCCAGCACCCGAGTCAACGGTATCGTCGCCTGCGCCTGCTTCAAAAGCGTCATCCCCCGCATCACCAATTAAGCTATCGTTGCCCTCTCCGGCAATGACGAGGTTGTCACCAAGGCCGGCATCCACATAGTTGTTGCCTGCGCCCGTGGTGATTTCGTCATCACCCAGGCCGCCAATGATGCTGTCGTTGCCGTCTCCGCCGCTGATGGTGTCGCCACCCAAGCCGCCATCAATTGTGTCGTCACCCTCGCCTCCTGCGATGATGTCGTTACCGAGGTTGCCGCTAAATGAGTCGTTACCGACTCCGCCGTACATGAGATCGGACTGGATTCCCCCTACAAAAGTGTCGTCGCCTTCGCCGCCGAACATGCGCGAAACACCGGCAATGTTGGTCATGAGGTCGTTGCCAGCGCCCCCGATGAGGTCATCGCGGCCAAAACCACCCTCAAGAACATCATCACCTTCGCCACCGAAGATAACATCGTCGCCAACCCCACCAATAACGGTGTCGTCGCCACCGCCGGCAAGAATGGCGTCATCTTGGCTGTTGGTGAAGGGGCCACCGGGCGACTCTACGAAGCTGTTAGGTGTTTCGGAGAACAGGTCTGTTCTCGTGATGTTGTCAAACCCATCGAAGTTGTCGACCAAGTCACCTTCGGGGTCCCCGATGTAGGAACCGTCGATCAATTCGCCGGAGGCAGTGCCTTCAACAACGCCGTCGCCTGACAGTTCGCGAATGACAACGGTTTCAATTTCCGAGAATATCAGAGTTTCGCCAGTCCGGTTGCCTCCGCCGTCGAGATAGAAGATCGTGCCAGCTTCGGACGCAGGATCCCCGCCGACGTACTCGATTTCAGCAGGGCCGTTGATGATTAACGTATCTTCGTCAACGCCGCCTTCACCCCCGATGATTTCGTCCCCGGCCGCACCGTAGAAGGTGTCACGGTCACCACCACCGAGCATTGTATCGCCGCCAGCAGAAACCAAACGGTCGTCACCGGCGCCGCCTTCGGCGTAGTCACTGCCGCCGCCTGCGAAGATGGTGTCATCACCGTCGCCTGCAAATAGGCGGTCATCGCCCGCACCGCCGACCAGAATGTCATTGCCTTCACCGCCAGAGACAGTGTCATCGCCGTCATTGCCGAGCAGTGTGTCGTTGCCTGCGTCACCGGAAACTTCGTCGTTTCCGGTAAAGGCGTCGATGTAGTCGTCACCTTCATTGCCAGAAGCGGTATCGTCGCCGCTGCCTGTTGCAATGAAGTCGTCGCCATCGTCGCCACCAGCGAGGTCATTTCCATCGCCACCGAAAATGGTGTCGTTGCCGTCGCCGCCACGCAGGTAGTCGTCATCTTCCCGACCGTCGAGGTAGTCGTCACCATCTTGGCCAAAAAGGGTGTCTGAGCCAAAGCTACTGTCGACAATGTCGTCGCCGTCACCGGCAAAAACGAGGTCGTCATCCAGGGCGGCAATGACTGTGTCATCGCCTTCGCCAGCGATAATAATGTCGTCGTTGCCTTCTTGGCCTGGCAGGATGGCGTCGTCGTTGTCGACAAAATCGCCATTCGGGTCGCCGTCGTAGTTGATGTCGATCACATCGCCGTCCGAGGTGCCCTGTACGATGCCGTCTGGCGCAACTTGCTCATCAAATAGGATGTTTTCGACCTCGGTGAAGGCAATTGCTTCGCCAGTATCCCCAATAACGACAACACCTTCTTCGCTTTCGGGATCGGTGTAGACGATTGAAATCGGACCCAAACCCCGAAGGTCGAGCGTGTCATCATCATCACCGCCTTCTCCACCATAGACAAAATCAAGATGGGTCGCGCCTTGGATGCTGTCGGTATCGTCGCCACCCATAAGAGTGTCCATGCCTTCTCCGCCGGTCAGGAGATCGTCGCCATCCTGTCCATAGATCAGATCTGCACCTGCGCCGCCGGTGAGAACATCGTCGCCGTCTACTTCGATCACGCCTTCGCCGCCTTCGAAGAAAACGTCGGAAACGGTCACGTCTGCCGGTTCTTCGCCGAGGTTTACCAGGCGAATTTCCAGGTCGGAAACAGGGCCTGGAATGCTGACCAGAACCGAGTTCGTTGCGGTTGTGGAATCGCCCGGATTGGTGCCGTCAGAAATCGCAGCTTCGTTGCCAGGCAGTCCGTCAATATCCACCAGATGCAGGTTGGTTAGGTCTTCAGCTGTAAAGTTGACTTCAACCAGGTTGCCCTGCGCGTCATAAGCCAAAACTTTGACAACAGAATTTTCGTCGATGTCGTTGATGCGGAACTGAACGTTTTCAACAGGTTCAGAGAAGGCGAGCGTTTGAGAAGCCGTGGCATTTTCGCCGCTGCCTGTTGTGGCACGCACTGCGCTGTTCGCATCGCCGGTCTCGTCACCGGTATCGATGCCATCAATAACCTGAGTATCGGTTTCGAAGGTGTTGGAGCTGCCGGCGTCCGAGGTGGACGTGTAAGTTACCTGAACGGATCCAGTGTCTTGCAAGAATGGCGCCGTCAGCGGATCGCCATCGGATGGCGTGCCAACCTCGCTCCAATTAAAGCTTTGGATGCCGCCAGGTGTTGGTGTGGGCGTCGAGCCAGGCTCGTAGCCGCCATAGATGGTGTCGTTGCCGTCCATGCCATCGATGGTGTCGCTGCCACCTTCGCCAGCAAGCACGTCGTCACCGGGTTCGTCGGTGCCGTCTTGTGTGCCGACTTCGTCGCCAAAGACTTCGTCATCACCGGCGCCCGCGTGAACGGTATCATCGCCGTTGCCTGCGAAGATTGTGTCGTTTCCTGCACCAGCAACAATGTCATCGTTGCCGTCTTGGGCACTGATGACGTTACCGCTGTTGTCAATTGTATCGCCGTCCGAATCAACGAAGCCTACGGACATATCGTCGTCAGATTGCGTTCCGTCTACAATTCCCGGACCGTTTGGATCAGCCATGGTACCCTCTTTTCCACCGCGCACGACGCGCTGTTCGCCAGAGGGCAGCTAGCACCTAACAGAAAAGATGCCTCTGCGCCGTTTGGCGTGAGTTGCGCGACATCGCTAGATGCCCTTTTACGTATCGTTTGGCTGCCCCAAGCCAGAACTCGTCCCCCAGTTGGACTTGCCTCAAATATGATGCAATCGAGGCGAGGAAGAAACAAAAACCTGCAAAATTTGACGAAAAGCAGCGCAAATGAGACTCTTTTAAGTCTTAATTTTTGGTTAATGCCTGTTGGGGTCCGGTGGCTATTGTTTCCGAATTTGGGCGCA
The DNA here is from genome assembly GCA_024224295.1 of Shimia sp. Classification (GTDB taxonomy): domain Bacteria; phylum Pseudomonadota; class Alphaproteobacteria; order Rhodobacterales; family Rhodobacteraceae; genus Shimia. The sequence goes on from JAAENN010000022.1 coordinate 56,174, forward strand.
ATTGGGGCGTAGAGTGTGGTGCTTTCTTGCCAAACGTCGTCTCAATTATGCCCTTTTTGCTTTGGTTTTCCTCGGTGGCATCTCAGCGGCGGTGTTGTCGTTTCCAGATGTGAACCAATGGCAGGGTTAACCTAGGGGAATGTGTTGTGGTCTAGGTGCCACATTCAGGGGGAGAGTATTGTCCTCAGTTTGGCGACAAGCGTTGATTTTTGGGTTCATTGACCGCTGATCGCAAACGGTACGCTTCGAATCGCGCTGGCGAATTCTGCGAAAATGAAAATTTGTGGGGGCGACAGTGCTGATTCTGGCTGTGTGCGAATCTACATGCTCTTGAGCGTGAGTTTATGGCGCGCCCGCATCTCGGAGGCACAAAGGGCTCAGGTCAAAACGACAGGAATCGCTGTCACTCGGCAAAGCTTTTTAGCTCTGCAGACTAAGTTTATTTTGGAGATTTTTTGATGGTGCTGTGAGGGAGGATTGAACTCCCGACCTCACCCTTACCAAGGGTGCGCTCTACCACTGAGCTACCACAGCATTACCGTGGCGCGGTGTTTAGGACCAAACTTCGACATGTGCAAGCGCAATCTGGACCCTTTTTTGCAGCTCATGTAAAGAAACTGCATGGAACGCAAAACGACCCCTGTAAATAAAGCCAAAAAAACTGCCACCAGCCGGGAAGATCGGCTTAAGGCAGCGTTAAAAGCCAATATGGGGCGCCGGAAAGCGCAGGCCAAAGCGCGTGCGCAAAGCGACGCGTCCGACTCAAATGAGGCAGTGAAGAGTGAAGGGCAGGATTAAATGGATTCGATAATTGTACGCGGCAACGGGTCGCTTAAGGGGCAGATCCCGATTGCGGGTGCCAAAAACGCCTGTCTGACGCTGATGCCGGCCACGCTGCTGAGTGAAGAGCCACTGACGCTGACCAATGCGCCACGCCTGAGCGACATCAAAACCATGAGTCAGTTGCTGGGCTCTCTGGGTGCAGAAGTGACCAGCTTGCAAGACGGTAAAGTGCTGGCGATGTCGAGTCATGACATCAACAACCACATTGCTGACTATGATATCGTGCGGAAAATGCGCGCGTCTAACCTGGTGCTGGGTCCGATGCTAGCGCGTCTGGGGCATGCGGTTGTGTCTTTGCCGGGTGGCTGCGCGATCGGCGCGCGTCCGATGGATTTGCACATCTTTGGTCTGGAAAAGCTCGGAGCAGAGATTGAGCTGAAAGACGGATATCTGCACGCCAAGGCGCCAAACGGCCTTAAAGGTGCGGTGATTGAGCTGGCTTTTGCCTCTGTGGGGGCCACTGAGAACATCCTGATGGCGGCCACGTTGGCCAAAGGCACCACGGTGATCAAAAACGCAGCACGTGAGCCAGAGATTGTCGATTTGGCCACCTGTCTGCGCTCCATGGGCGCACAGATTGATGGTGACGGCACCTCCGAGATCACAGTGCAGGGTGTGGACCGCTTGCATGGGGCGACCCACCCTGTTGTCACCGATCGGATTGAGCTGGGCACCTTTATGTTGGCGCCTGCCTTCTGTGGCGGCGAAGTGGAGCTTCTGGGCGGACGTCTGGACCTGGTGGAGAGTTTTGTCACCAAGCTGCATGAGGCGGGTATTGACGTGGAAGAGACCGAAAAGGGTCTCAAGGTGGCACGCAAGAACGGCCGGGTGAAAGCGGTGGATGTGACCACCGAGCCGTTCCCAGGCTTCCCAACCGATCTGCAAGCGCAGTTCATGGCAATGATGTGTACCGCCGAGGGCACGTCTGTTCTGGAAGAGAAGATTTTTGAGAACCGCTTTATGCATGCGCCAGAACTTATTCGCATGGGTGCCAATATCGAGGTGCACGGCGGTACCGCGACGGTGCATGGTGTGGAAAAGCTCAAAGGTGCGCGGGTTATGGCGACTGATTTACGGGCCTCTGTGTCGTTGATTCTGGCCGGTTTGGCGGCAGAAGGCGAAACCATTGTGAGTCGCGTCTATCACCTAGATCGCGGTTATGAGCGGATTGAAGAGAAACTGGGCGGTGTAGGTGCCCATATTGAAAGGGTACAGGAGCAGTGACGCAGCAGGATGCACGGTTTGAAGACGGCGGTGATCATCCGCTAAACCTCGGAGCGCTGGATGCGGAGGATTTGCAGGTGGTGTCAACGCTGGCACAAGATGCGGTTTTCCCCGCGTCCGAGATGCAATGGCTGGCAAAAGAGCGCCGCTTTGCCGTGTTGCTGAATCGTTTCCGCTGGGAAGATAAAACCGCCGCCGAGCGTCGCAAGCGTTCGGTGGAGCGGGTGCAAAGTCTTCTGGTGGTGGATAATGTGGTGTCCGTCGCGTCCCAAGGCGTAGAGCGAGGGGATGCGGATACCATTCTGTCTGTGCTGTCTGTGTCCTTTGAGGTGGGGGAGGACGCTGATGGTGCGGTAATCTTGACGCTGGCCGGAGACGGTGCGATCCGTTTGAAGGTCGAAGCGTTGGAAGTAACGTTAAAAGACGTGACGCGGCCTTACATTGCACCATCCAAGTCGACGCCAAACCATCCAGAATGATCCGCGTCCTGACCCCGGATGATCTATCGTGGCCTGTGGTGGCATGGGTTGAGCGCGGATCCGTCGGCGTTTCTGCTGACTGCAGCGGAAGCTGTTGCCACGACAGACAGCGCCTTGGTTGCGAAGCTCTCGGCGGGTGAGGTTATTGGCGCCTTTGAAGCGGAAACACTGGTGGGTTTTGTCGCGCTGAGGCGTGGTGGGCCATCGCGCTTGCGCCACATGGCCGATCTCGGGCCATTGTATGTCCATGCGTCCGCGCGTCGGCGTGGCTTTGCGCGAGCTTTGCTTGAAGCGGCAGTGAATGCGGCGCTGCAAATGGGCGTGTTGCAGCTGGAGCTTTGCGTCGACACTCAGAACATCGGCGCGCAAACGCTGTATCAGGCCTGTGGCTTTCAAAAAATTGGTCTGCGCCCGCGATCTGTGATTGTGGATGGCGAACCCCGCGACGATGTTCTGATGCTGAGACAGCTTGACGCTTGAGCCTCCAAGGGGCGCGGTCTAAGAAGGCGTGACCTTTACGGAGAGACCAAATGCCCGTTTTTCTTGATGCGCAAGCTGCTGATTTTGAAGCCGCCTTCACCGCCCTTCTGGGGGCGAAACGTGAAGACAGCCCGGATGTGGACGCCGTGGTGGCCGACATCATCGCAGACGTGCGCCATCGCGGGGACGCGGCGGTCATTGAATTGACGGCGAAGTTTGACCGCTTGGAGCTGACAGCGGAGACGCTGCGGTTTTCCGAAGAAGAGATCGACGGCTACTGTGCGCAAGTGAGTGACGCGGATCGTGGGGCATTGGAGTTGGCCGCAGAGCGAGTGACAGCCTATCACGCGCGGCAGATGCCAAGTGATGAGAGCTGGACCGACGACAGCGGCGCCACGCTGGGCTGGCGTTGGACGCCGGTGTCTGCGGCGGGGCTTTATGTACCAGGTGGATTGGCCAGCTATCCGTCCTCTGTGTTGATGAATGCAATTCCGGCCAAGGTGGCCGGTGTGGAGCGGTTGGCCATTGTCGTGCCCACGCCAGGCGGTGTTGCGAACCCACTGGTGCTGTTGGCGGCGCGGCTGTCTGGTGTGGATGAAGTTTATCGTATTGGTGGGGCACAGGCGGTGGCTGCGCTGGCCTATGGCACCGACACCATTGCACCAGTGGATAAGATCACCGGTCCCGGCAACGCCTTTGTGGCTGCGGCCAAACGGCGGGTGTTTGGCAAAGTGGGCATCGATATGATTGCCGGGCCGAGCGAGATTTTGGTGATTGCGGACAAGGACAACAATCCCGATTGGATTGCGCTCGACCTGCTGAGCCAAGCGGAGCATGACGAAAGCGCACAGTCGATCCTGATCACCGATGACGCTGCCTTCGGTCAAGCGGTTGCTGATGCGGTCGACAAACGTCTGGAAACGCTGGAGCGGCGTGAGATTGCCGGGGCGAGCTGGCGTGATTTTGGCGCGGTGATCACCGTGTCAGACCTCGATCAGGCGGCGGCTTTGTCCAATCGGATTGCGCCTGAGCACTTGGAGCTTTGCGTGGCGGACCCAGATGCGTTGTGTGAAAAGATCACCCACGCGGGTGCGATTTTCCTCGGTCAGTATACGCCGGAAGCGATTGGCGACTACGTAGGTGGACCAAACCACGTGCTGCCGACTGCGCGCTCTGCGCGGTTCAGCTCTGGCCTGTCTGTGATGGACTTTATCAAACGCACCACGCTGTCAAAAATGACACCGGAAGCACTAAAGGCAATTGGTCCGGCTGCCGAGGCTTTAGCAATTTCGGAAAGTCTGGAGGCGCATGGTCTAAGTGTGCGTGCGCGTTTGGATGCGTTGAACAAGTAAGCGGCTTTGCCCCGTCACAGCATGCTGTGACTCCCCAGGATATTTGGGGACTGAGAATGCGCAATAGGTGTTAGTAGTGGCTGGTATAGCCGCCATCCACGGCCCAGACTTGTCCTGTCACATAGCTCGCGGCAGGGCTGGCGAGGAAGAGGATGGCGGGGGCGAGCTCTTCGGGGTTGCCCCAACGTTTGAGTGCCGTGGCGTTTTGGAGTTTTTCCGTAAGGACCGGGTCTTGTGCTGCCGCAGCATTGGGGGTGGTTTTGAAAAAACCGGGCGCCACCGCGTTGACGTTGATGCCACCGGTGCCAAGTTCGGCGGCCATGGCTTTGGTCATGCCGTTGATGCCTGCTTTGGCCGAGGTGTACGCCGCATCGCCAGCTTGCGCGATCAGGCCGGCGATGGAGGAGATGTTCACAATTCGTCCGTAGCTTTTGATGCGCATCTGTTCAGCGGCGCGTTGCGAGAGGCGGAAGGGAGAGATCAGATCGACGTTTAGAAGCGTTTGCAGGTCGTCTCGTGTGAACTCTGGCAGGGTGCGGCGGTCGCGTTGGCCGACGTTATTGACCAGTATGGAGAGCCCACCGGCGCCGGCGAGTGTCTCAAAAGCCTGTTGGGCGGCGGTGTCGTCGCCGACGTCAAATGGCAGGCCGGATGCAGAGAGGCCTGCGGTGCGTAAGTCATCTGCCACGGTTTCGCAGCGATTTGCATTGCGCCCGTTGATCCAGACATGGGCGCCTGCTTGCGCGAGGAGTTCAGCCGCCGCTTTGCCCAACCCGTCGGTGCTGCCGGTGATCAGCGCGTTCTGGCCGGTCAGGTCAAAGACGGGTAGGGGCTGTGACATCGTTAGTCCTCTCGTGTGTGTGGTGGTTGGATTGCGCAGCGGGGGGCAGTCTGTCAATGGCCGCGACAGATGCAACCAATGGACAAAGCGGGGGGCGGTGCGCTACTCATGCTGCATCGCAAAAAGACAAGAGCTTCCCATGTCCCGGATCAGCCACATCCAAATTGATGACCGCAACCTGCCGCCTCCCACGCCGGAGATTGATCAGGAGCGCAAGGTGGCGATTTTTGATTTGTTGGAGGAGAACAGTTTTTCGCTGCCCAAACGCGATGATCGGGTGGTCCCGGATGGTCCGTTTTCTGTGGATCTGTCGATTCGCGAAAAGCGGCTGGTGTTTGATGTGACCGACGAAGCTGGCGACAAAGCCGCAGAGTTCCACTTAAGCCTGTCGTCGTTTCGCCAGGTGGTGAAAGACTATTGGGCAATTTGTGAGAGCTATTTTGATGCGGTAAAGAACCTGCCGCCCAGTCAGATCGAGACCATCGACATGGCGCGACGCGGCATTCACAACGAAGGCGCAAGGGTGTTGCAGGAGCGTCTTGAAGGCAAGGCGGAGATCGACACCGATACGGCGCGCCGCCTGTTCACCTTGATCTGCGTTCTGCATTTTGGGGGCTGACGCGGGTGTCGGACGCAGATCAGAAGCAACCTTTGCCTCAGTCGGTGTTGTTCTGTTGTGATCAGAACGCAGTGCGCTCGCCCATGGCGGAGGGCATCATGAAGAAGCTCTACGGTCAGGACGTCTACGTTCAATCTGCGGGCATTCGTAGCGATCTGGAAATCGACGGTTTTGCCATTACGGTATGTTCTGAGATCGGCGTAGAGCTTGATCGGCACCGCACCCGCAGTTTTGAAGAGATGGAGAAACATGGCGATGAGCTGTCCAGTTTTGATATGGTGGTGGCGCTGACGCCTGCCAGCCGCGGCAAGGCGGAGGGTTTAACGCGGTTTCACCACCTTGAGCTGGAGTTCTGGCCTGTGTCGGATCCAAGTGGGGCGCAATCCGGAGATGGGCGCGAAGCCAAGTTGGCGGCCTATCGTACCGCGCGTGATGAAATCGTGTCTTATCTGCGAGAGCGGTGGGGGTAGGGTTGGCTTCTGTCCGTATTTGGCTGCTGATAACCATTTGTTTGCCATGTTTTGAGAGTCTTGCGGTGATTTCAGCAAAGGACTCAATATGCAGCAGAAGCTGTCAGGTGTTTCAAAAAGCAAAACCTTCGATGTTGAGGTGATCCAATCGCTTTATGACAAAGGCGAATTTCGCAAGGTAATGTTTCGGGCGCAAAAGGCGATTAAGACGCAACCGGATCATGTTGGATTGCACGCGCTGGCAGGGTTTTCGGCACAGCAGTTGGGTGAGGGCGGTACCGCGGAGGCCTACCTCACAAAGGCGGCGCAACTGGCACAGAGTGAAGAAGTCCCGATTGAATTGCCTTTGGGACTTACGAAAGTTGGGCGCCCCTCTTTGGCGATCCCATTGTTTGTTGCCTATCTAAAAACATCACCAACACATGCCGCTGCGCTGAATGGTCTTGGTCGGGCCTTGTTGGCCATGGGGGAGATCGAGAGCGCGATTGTGCTGTTGGGGGACGCGCTAAAACATGGTGCAGATCAGCCATCTTATGCTGAGGATCTAGGGCAAGCTTTTGAAGTGTCCGGTCAGCAGGTAATGGCGCTGGAGTGTTATGGCATTGCCTGCCAGCTCGCACCGGACGAGGTGGGGCCGCTGCTGCGGTCTGTAAAGCTAATGTATGCTTTAGGTCAGCTTGAGAATGCGCTGGAACTTCTGGTGCACGGCCTGTCGCGCTGGCCGGATTGCCCGGCATTGCTGAACAACTATGCTTCGGTGCTGAATGCTGTTGGGCGTACGGAGGAAGCGTTGGTGTACTGGCAGCGGGTGATGGATGTCGCACCATCTTACAGCACTGCGTATTGCAACTTTGCCAACCGTCAAAAAACCTCGCAGATTGTTGATTTTGAGGAGCGCGTTGCCGCCCAGTTAAAGCGGAATCCTTCTGCTAGTGATGCGGTCAAATTTGGCTTTGCAAAAGTGTCTGCATTGGAGGAGCGCGTGCAGTATGCGGAAGCCTATGACAGCCTCCTGGAGGCAAGCGCATTGCAGTTCAAAGAGTCGGGGTTTGATATTCGGGCTGAAGAGCGCGTGTTTGATCAGGTAAAACGGCAATTTGCATCGCCTCGAGGTTCTGAAAATAGCGAAGGCGACGGGAGCACTGTGCCGATTTTTGTTCTTGGCATGCCGCGCGCTGGATCATCGTTGGTAGAGACCATCATCGGTCGCCATTCGCAGGTCTTGCAGAAAGGTGAGTTGGATTATCTAGGAAAGTTGGTGGCGCAGCACGGCCTCTTGGGTAATCCGCTGGATGAAGCGCAAGCGGCGCATTTGAAGCAAAGCTATTTGGCACGTTTGACGCAAACTGGCGGTGGGGCGTTCATCACGGATAAAATGCCGCTGAATTTCCTTCTGATTGGGCACATTGCCACGGCCATGCCACAGGCGCGAATCGTGCATGTGCACAGAGATCCAAAGGCGTGTTGTTGGTCGAACTTCCGTCATTTCTTTTCTGTCGAAGGCCTAGGATTCACCGCTGATGTGGAAAGTCTGCTCCGTTATTTCGAGATGTATCAGGACCTCATGGCATTTTGGCACAAGCGCTTCCCCAGCCGTATTATTGATGTGGATTATGAGGCGCTGGTAGATGATCCGAATTCAGAAATTCCTTCTCTAATTCAATCTCTTGGGCTGGATTGGGAGGGCGCATGTCTGGCACCACAGGACAGTGCCAATGTGGTGCGCACTGCTTCTCAGGATCAGGTGCGTAGGAAGATTTACAAGGGCAGTGCCGATAGCTGGCGCAAGTATGAAGCCCAAGCAGGCAGCTGGCTCAGTCGTCTGCCAGATCACCAGCCAACTGGTGGATAATGGGAGGATTTGTCGGCCTATCTTCGGATAATTCGGCTTCTTTTGGTTTTGACCCTTGAAAAAAAGGGAAAAAGCCCTCATTTAGGCGCACGTCTGCAGAATGCTGCAGGTGCTAATCAAAGGAGAGACCATGGCGAAGGAAGAACTGCTCGAATTTCCCGGTGTCGTGAAGGAACTCCTGCCGAATGCGACGTTTCGGGTCGAGCTGGAAAACGGCCATGAGATCATCGCACATACGGCAGGCAAGATGCGCAAGAACCGCATCCGTGTTCTGGCAGGCGACAAGGTACAAGTCGAGATGACCCCCTACGATCTGACCAAAGGTCGGATCAACTACCGCTTCAAGTAAGCGTTTGACATTAAGCCAATGCGCGGCCCCGAAACGGGCCGCCTTTTCGCATTTAAGAGGTCCGGGATGCGGTTGATACTTGGCTCGGGCAGTCCGCGCCGCAAAGAACTGTTGGCTCAAATCGGGGTGGTCGCGGATGCCATCTGTCCCCCTGATATCAACGAAGACCCTCACACAAACGAATTGCCCCGTCCCTATTGTGTGCGGATCGCGCGGGAAAAGGCTTTGGCGGTGCAAGCCACGCATGAGGATGTTGTTCTCTGCGCGGACACCACGGTCGCGCTGGGCCGTCGCATCATGGGCAAGCCACAGGATGCTGCCGAGGCCGCGGAGTTTTTGGGGGCTTTGTCGGGCCGGCGCCACCGCGTGATCACCGCCGTTGCCTTGCGTAAAGGTGACAAGCTGTTTGAGCGCGACGTGGTCAGCGCGGTGAAAATGAAACGCCTGTCGGATGAAGAGCTCGATGCCTACCTCGCCACCAATGATTGGCAGGGAAAGGCGGGCGGTTACGCTATTCAAGGCCCAGCTGGGGCCCTCATTCCATGGATTTCCGGTTCGTTCACTGGCATTGTTGGCCTGCCCGTTGCCGAAACCGCTGGCCTGCTTCAAGCCGCCGGCTACCCACTTTATAAGGAGCGCACATGAAGGGACATCAGATCATTTTGGACCACATTGATGGGCGCGAAGCCGCAGCATTGATGGTGGATGGGCAGCTCGATGACCTGCTGATTGATAGCAACGATGCGCCACGTCCCGGTACGATCTACCGCGCGGTGGCAGACCGGCCGATGAAGGGGCAGGGGGGCATGTTCCTTAAAACCCCCGACGGAATGGCGTTTCTGCGGCAAGTCAAAGGACTAGCGCCGGGCGATGTGCTCTTGGTGCAGGTGACCGGGCTGGCGGAGCCGGGCAAGGCGATTCCGGTGACCCATAAGGTTTTGTTCAAGAGCCGTTATGCGATTGTCACCCCCGGTGCCCCCGGCGTGAACGTCAGCCGTTCCATCCGTGATGACGACCGTCGCGATGCGCTTCTGGGCGTCGCACATGAGGTTGCGGAAACTTCGCAAGCGGGCATCATTCTGCGATCCGCCTGTGCTGACGCCGAGGATGCCGATGTGGCAGAAGACATCGCGGCCATGTTGGATCTGGCAGAGCAGGTGATGGCCGATGCAGAAGGCCCGGCCGAGAAGCTGATTGATGGGGATGGACCACACGTATCGGCCTGGCGCGATTGGTCTGAGCCTGCCGAGGTGGTGACCGAGGAGGGCAGCTTTGACACACACGGTGTGCTGGACGCGCTGGAAGAGACGCAAGGCGCACGAGTGCCATTAGGCGGCGGTGCCGACATGTATGTCGAGCCCACCCGCGCGCTTGTGGCGGTGGATGTGAACACCGGCAAAGACACCTCACCCGCTGCCGGCACCAAAGCCAATTTTGCGGTGGCCAAAGCGCTGCCACGGGCGCTGCGCGTGCGGGGTCTTGGGGGGCAGATTGTGCTCGACCTTGCACCGATGCCTAAGAAAGACCGCCGCGGCTTTGAGAGCACGCTGCGGGCGGCGTTTAAGCGCGACACTATCGACACCACGCTGGTGGGTTGGACGCCGTTGGGGCACTATGAATTGCAGCGTAAAAATGCCCGCGTGGCGTTGTCGGAGGTGCTTAAATGAGCTGTCCGATCTGTAAAAAAGACACTGTGCAGACCTACCGCCCATTCTGTTCCAAGCGCTGTGCGGACATTGATCTGGGCAAGTGGTTTGGTGGCGATTATGCGGTGCCTTCGCAGGATCCTGAGGAGGCTATTGAGGCCCTCGAAGAGATGGAAAAACAAACTTCGCGGTTGCACTGATTTTTTGTCTTTTTCCTCTGGACAGCCCCGATTAGCTGACATAGAAGGCCTGCACCCAAGGCGAGACGCCTTCCCGTGCCCGGGTAGCTCAGGGGTAGAGCAGTGGATTGAAAATCCTCGTGTCGGTGGTTCGATTCCGCCCCCGGGCACCATTTAGCTCTCTGATATAATTGAGTTTACCGCTCATATGCCATCCTCGCCTTGGTCAGGTTTGACGCTTTTCGGCGAAGGTTTGACAATCTTCGCGCGCCTTTCGTTTTCTTTTTCCAGTGTCGCCATGGTTTCACGGTTCTTTTCGGCAAGGTTTGCCGAACGGGAATAGTGCCGTGCCATGGATGGGGTCTTTTGCCCGAGAAGGTCGGCGATGCGGCGTTCATCGAGGCCAGCTTCACGAAGTGTCGTGGCTACGGTGTGCCGCAGCCCTTTGAGCGTCAGGCCCGGCGCGATCAATCCTTCCTCCTCAAGCTTGATCTTGAAACGGTGCCAAACCGTTGAAAAGCCATTGTAAGTCCACGCTTCACCTCGTGAATTCGCAAGAACCGTTTCGGCCTCATGCTCTGGAAACGAGTTTAACGCTGCCTGCAAAGTGGGGCTGATTGGAATTGCGACCTCTTCGCCGGTCTTACCGCGCACGCCCCAGATCGTATCTTCGTCAA
>JAAENN010000023.1 GCA_024224295.1 Shimia sp.
CAGATCGCTTATGCGCGCACCGCAGCCTATGACGCGGCTGTGTCTACATGGATGGCCGAGCAGCTGGCGCTGGAAGCACCACGTCGCCGTGCCTTTGCAGGTGAGGTTAAGCAGACGCTTCGCTATGGCGAAAACAGCCACCAAAAAGCGGCGTTCTACACCGATGGCACTGCTCGTCCGGGCGTGGCGACTGCGAGCCAGTTGCAGGGTAAAGAACTCTCCTACAACAACATCAATGACACTGACGCAGCGTTTGAACTGGTCAGCGAGTTTGACCCGGCGGTTAGCCCGGCTGTTGCGATCATCAAGCACGCCAACCCTTGCGGTGTGGCCGTGGGCGCAACTTTGGTGGAAGCCTACCAGAAGGCGTTTGACTGTGACCGTACCTCGGCGTTTGGCGGCATTGTGGCGCTGAACCAGCCGCTGGATGCAGCGACCGCAAGCAAGATCGTGGAAATCTTCACTGAAGTGGTGATCGCGCCGGGCGCGTCTGAGGAAGCCAAGGAAATCTTCGCGGCGAAGAAGAACCTGCGTTTGCTGCTGACCGATGGTCTGCCAGATCCGCGCGCACCAATCACAGCCTATAAGCAGGTTGCCGGTGGTGTGCTGGTGCAGGACAAAGACGTGGGCTACGTCGGCAAAGACGATCTGAAGGTGGTGACCAAAGTGGCCCCGACGGATGAGCAGCTCAACGATCTGTTCTTTGCATGGAAAGTGGCGAAGCACGTGAAGTCCAACGCGATTGTCTACGTCAAAGGTGGCGCAACCGTCGGTGTTGGTGCGGGTCAGATGAGCCGTTTGGACAGCGCCAACGTGGCCGCGTCCAAGGCGCAGCGCATGGCAGACGAACTTGGCATGGACGAAAGCCCGGCCAAGGGCTCTGCCGTGGCCTCTGATGCGTTCTTCCCCTTTGCCGACGGTCTGCTGGAAGCAGCTGCGGCGGGTGGCACCTGTGTGATTCAGCCAGGTGGCTCCATGCGCGATGAGGAAGTGATCAAGGCGGCGGATGAGGCCGGTTTGGCGATGGTCTTCACCGGAATGCGTCACTTCCGTCACTAATAGTGACAGCAATACAAACAAGTCTGCGGTCGGTTTTAAGACCCTCCGCAGGCTTCGCTCTTGTTGCTTTGCCCTAAAGTGGCGTAGCATGGGTGCCAACAAACCAAGCGCAAGATTCTGGGGACAACACGGAACGGCGCACCGAGGCTTACAGGCAGAGAAGGAGACGCGCCGTGATGCGTCTTGTGTTTTGGGCAGGCTTTTGGGCCTTCATTACCGATCAGGCGAGCAAATTTCTTGTGCTCAACGCGCTGAATTTGCGTGAGGTGATGCATATTGAAGTGTTGCCGCCGTTTTTGCAGTTTCACATGGCGTGGAACCGGGGAGTCAACTTTGGTTTGTTTTCCGACACGCCAGTTGCCGCCAAATGGGTGCTGATTGGTTTGGCCTTGGTGATTTGTGGGTTTGTGTTGCATTGGGTGCGCAAGGACCCACCGGGCAAGTGGGGTATGATCAGCGCCGGCCTGTTGATCGGTGGTGCGCTCGGCAATGTGATTGATCGCCTGCTTTTTGGCGCCGTGGTTGATTTTCTGAACATGTCCTGCTGTGGGATCAACAATCCTTATGCATTTAACCTGGCGGATGTCTGGATTTTTGCAGGGGCGATTGGCTTGGTGCTGTTCACGGGCAAGAAAACTGACGCGTGACCTTCCTGTTCGGATGCGCTAAAGCTGTGCTCAAGATTTGTGGAGTGGGGCATATGGGTCTTTTGCGTCTTCTGATTTTAGGGGTGGCTGCGGTGAGTTTGGCGGCCTGTACTTCTGGAAAAACATTGCATTCCAATGCGCCGTCCGGCGATGGACCAGATGAGTTCAGCGTCATGCCGGCCAAGGAATTGACTCAACCCAAAGATTTCGCCGCACTGCCTGTGCCAACACCGGGTGGTGTGAACCGTACCGATCAAGACCCCCTGGGCGACGCTGTTGCGGCGCTTGGTGGATCGGCGTCTGCTCGCAGCCCTTACAACAACAGTGTTCCGGCGAGTGACGGCGCTCTTGTCAACTATTCCTCGCGTTTGGGCCGCGAGGCCAATATTCGATCCACAGTTTGGGATGAAGACGAAGATTTTCGTCGCAAACGTGGGCGTTTCACCAGCATACGCCTGAGTAAAAAAGGCCTCTATGAGGATGTATACAAGCGGCAATCACTGGATTACCGTGATGAGTGGTGGCGCTGGAAGCGGGCTGGCGCTCGCACCCCTGCGGCGCCGGTGCAATAATAATTCTGGGCATGAATGTGCCCAAGATCGCTCACAAATTCGTATGTTCCCTTGCAGCGCCCCGTCCGGGGCGTAACTATTTGTACTAGCCCGTTTTGAGGAGATTGCTTTATGTTGCGACGCTTTGTTTGCGCGTTTGCGGTGGGGGCGGCGATGGCGCTGCCTGCGCAAGCGGAGGATCAGGTCACCGATTTCATGCTGGAAAACGGCATGCAGGTGGTGGTGGTCGAGGATCACCGTGCGCCGGTTGTCATGCATATGGTGTGGTACAAGGCAGGCTCTGCCGATGAGCAACCCGGCGTCTCCGGGGTGGCGCATTTTTTGGAGCACTTGCTGTTCAAAGGCACCGACAAGTTGGAGTCTGGCGAGTTTTCCGCAACCGTGGCGGCCAATGGCGGACGGGACAATGCCTTCACCAGCTATGATGTGACAGCGTATCACCAGCGGGTGGCCGCGGACCGGCTTGAGTTGATGATGACAATGGAGTGCGACCGGATGGTCAATATCCGCCTTGGTGAGGAGGAGATCCTGACCGAGCGCGATGTCATCATCGAGGAGCGCAATCAGCGGGTGGAGAATAATCCAGGCGCCCTTTTCCGCGAGCAACTCAACGCGTCGCAATACCTCAACCACCGCTATGGCATTCCGATCATAGGCTGGCGGCACGAGATGGAAGCTCTCGATCTTGAGGATGCGCTCGAATACTACGGGACCTATTATGCACCCAACAACGCAATCCTGATTGTCGCCGGTGACGTGCAGCCAGACGAGGTCAAAGCGCTGGCGGAGACGTATTACGGTGTGATCCCGGCCAATCCGGACCTGCCAGAACGGGCGCGGCCCAGTGAGCCACCGCAGACCAGCGCGCGGCGGATGGAATTTTATGATGCACGCGTGGCGCAGCCCTATGTGACCCGCTCTTACCTCGCACCAGAACGCAACCCCGGTGATCAACGCGGCGCGGCGGCGCTGACTTTGCTGGCGGAGCTTTTGGGCGGCGGGCAGACCTCTGTGCTGAGCCAGAAGTTGCAATTTGAGGACAAGAACTCGATCTATGCCGCCGCCTGGTATCGGGGCACCTCGCTGGATGCGACTACGTTCAACCTGCTGACCGTGCCCGCACCGGGCATTGGCATGCAGGAGGCCGAAGACGCGATGGATGCGGTTGTGGCGGAGTTCATGGAAACGGGCGTTGATGAGGCGCATCTGGAGCGGATCAAGATGCAGCTGCGCGCCAGCCAGATTTATGAGCGCGACAATGTGGACAGCGTGGCCAACCGCTATGGACGGGGGCTGACGTCGGGGCTGACCATTGCCGATATTCAAGAATGGCCGGAGATTTTGCAGTCGATCACGCCGGAAGAAATCATGGCGGCGGCAGAGACGATCTTTGACCGGAAAAAGTCGGTGACCGGCTGGCTGTTGACAGAAGAGGAGGCGGCGCAATGATCCGTGCTTTCATCACATGCGTGACGCTGTTTGTGGCTGTGCCTGCCTGGGCAGAGATCAAGATCAAGGAAGTTACTTCACCCGGCGGCATCAACGCTTGGCTGGTTGAAGAGCCGTCGATCCCGTTTGTGGCGCTGGAAATTCGTTTCAAAGGCGGCACTTCGCTGGATGCCGAGGGCACGCGTGGGGCGACCAATCTGATGGTCGGTTTGCTCGAAGAGGGCACCGGCGACATGGACGCGCAGGCCTTTGCCAAGGCGAGCGAAGAGCTGGCGGCGCAGTTTGGCTATGACAGCCACGCCGATGCGGTGTCGATTTCCGCCCGTGTGCTGACCGAGAACCGCGATGAGGCGCTGGCTTTGCTGCGCAAATCCTTGGTGGCGCCAAGTTTCCCGCAGGATGCGCTGGATCGTGTGCGTGAACAGGTGCTGTCGGGTTTGCGCTCAGATTTGAAAGACCCGGACAAGATTGCCGGCGCGCGTATGGCGGAGATCATTTACGGCGATCACCCCTATGGCAGCGCGGGTGAAGGTACGATTGAAAGCGTGACCCACCTGAGCCGTGAGGACATGATCGCCGCGCACAAAGGCGCAATGGCCAAAGACCGGCTGTTTGTCGGCGTGGTGGGGGACATCACCGCCGAAGAGCTGGGGCTGGTGCTGGACGCGCTGTTGGGTGACCTGCCAGAGACCGGCGCGCCGATGCCGGGCCCGGCCGAAGTGGACATCATGGGTGGCATAGACGTGGTGGATTTTGACACGCCCCAGTCGGTTGCGATGTTTGCCCAAAACGGCATTGACCGCGACGATGAGGATTTCTTCGCAGCCTATGTGCTCAACACAGTTTTGGGCGGCGGCGGCTTTGAAAGCCGTCTGATGGAGGAAGTGCGGGTCAAGCGTGGGCTGTCCTATGGGGTCTACAGCTACATCGTGCTGCGCGATCTGGCGAACGTCTACATGGGCAGCGTGTCCTCGGCCAATGACCGCGTGGCACAAGCGATTGAGGTCATTCAGGATGAATGGGCTTTGATGGCTGTTGAAGGTCCGACAGAAGATGAGGTGGAGAAAGCCAAGGCGCTGTTGACGGGGGCTTACCCGCTGCGGTTTGACGGCAATGGATCGATTGCGACCATCATGGTCTCCATGCAGATGGACAATATGCCGATCGACTACATCGCCACCCGCAACGACAAAGTCGATGCGGTCACGGTGGAAGATGTGAAACGCGTCGCCGGAGAGCTTTTGACGCCGGAAAAGCTGCAATTTGTGGTGGTGGGCAGGCCAGAGGGGCTGTGACGGCTGCCCCGGTTTAGGATGTGAGGCGCGGGAGGTGAGAGCCTTCCGCGCTTTTTTGTTTTTGGGGAACTTTGGGGGTGGGTTGATCTAGCATTGTTAAATGCTATTCGGTACCGGCATCCTTGGATGCACTCGTTAAGCGCGATTGAGGAAACAACTCGATGCCCAAACCCCTTAAGTTCTTCTTCTATTTGATAGGGGGCTACCTTTTCATCGTTCTCGCGGCGTTTCTCTGGAGCCTCGCGATCTCCAATTTTTCTGGTCTCCGATCAGTCGTGCATAAGGTTTCCAAACCTATTGTGGTCTTCACCTTCAGTGAGAATTCTCACAAGTTTTCACAAAACCTCTCAAATGACGGTGTGGAACTGGCAAGGGATCCACGCTTCAGCGCGAAAAAACCCAAAAGTATGCAAGACTTTGATCATGTGGTGTTCTTATTGTCTGGTTTCCCCTCGGCCACAGATCACCAGATTATTCAAACGATGGGCATTGATGCAGTTGGTTTGTCACAAACTGAGCCTCAAGAGGTTATCATAACTACTAGGTCTTCAATCTTCGCAGAGTGGTCGATTATTCCGATTGGAGTGCGTCAACAGTCGTTTGTTTTTGCCGATCTCGACTTCATGCTCGAGTATTATCGCTTAGATTGCATTCCGCAGTTGATTTATGATCTTGGCGCCCTGGACGTGAATCTGGAACAACGAAACTCCTGCAAAAACTAGGGGCCAATCTCACTCCCCCAACAGCCGCCTGATCCGCCCTTCCCAATCGTCCTGCGCACGGCCTGATTTGCCCATGGCCTGAAAGCCAAAATAGAGGTGCAGGATCATCTCGGCCAGATCGGTACGGTGGGTAGGCGACAGGCCAACATCCCGCACGTCCAGCACGCCGAGAATCCCCTCTTTCAGGCGGTCGGCCATCTCTTGGGTCTTTTGCGCGACTTTGGGGTTGTCGGGCGCAACCTCGACCATGGCGTTGCAGATAAAACAGCCGTGATCTGCCGTGTCTGATTTTGTGAACATCGGCATCAGGCAGGTGGTGGCGTCAGGTGCGTCACAGGCCTTGAGCGCGGCGAGATTGGTGCTCACCACCTCCTCGTCGTAGCGCTCCAACGCGCGGTAGTAGACCGTGCCTTTGTCGCCAAATGCCTTATAAAAGCTGCCTCTGGTGAGTTTCATCGCACGCAGAAGGTCCGGCAGGTTGGTGGCTTTGTAGCCCTGACGCCAGAACACGCCCATTGCGCCGTCCAGCGACTTGGCAATGTCAAATTGTCTGGGTCTGGCCAAAGATTTCCAACCTCACGCAGGTGTCACGGTCAGTTGATTTGTACCATTTGGTTCCGAATTGTAAATAGAGGGCAGTTAGGAACTGATTGGTTTCTAACTTATCGCGTTAACAAAGGAACCTCCCCTATGACCCTTTTCAAATCCCTGATCACTGGTGCCGCGCTTTCCGTGGCTGTTGCAACCTCGGCAATTGCGGCCGGCGTTGAACTGAACGCATCCTCCACCGGCCTGGCGCTGCAAGGCTATGACCCGGTGGCCTATTTCACAGAAGGTGCCCCAACAAAGGGCAGCTGGAAAATCACGTCTGCTTACAAAGACGCGACCTACCGTTTTGCGACTGAGGAGCACAAAGCGGCATTCGAAGCGGACCCGGAAGCTTACCTGCCAGAGTACGGCGGATACTGCGCCTTTGGTGCGGCGATGGGCTTCAAATTTGACGGTGACCCAAACCACTGGAAAATCGTCGATGGCGAACTGTTCCTGAACATTTCTCAGGACGTGCAAGAGCGTTGGGTTGCTGACATCCCGGGCTTCATTGAAAAAGCCGACGCCAATTGGACGGACATCGAAGATAAAGATCCGGCCAGCCTGCAATAAGGCATCCTGCCACCACTCCCTTGGCCTTTGGCCCTCACCGCGCGATCGGTGGGGGCTTTTTGTGATCTATGCAGTGATTGACGCCGGATACGCCTTTGTCTAAGAGGCAATGAACCGTTGGGGTGTTCTGCGACGCAGGGCTGAGAATCGCGCAAGCGTAAACCCATCGAACCTGATCCGGGCAATTCCGGCGGAGGGAACGGTGTCAAAGAAGATGACGTTTTGCCGCGCGGAATCCCGTTTTGAACTGGGAGGCGTCATTTATGGCTCATATCGCTTTGACAATTGCAGGCTCCGATAGCGGGGGCGGCGCGGGTATTCAGGCAGATTTGAAAGCGTTTTCGGCGCTGGGCACCTTTGGCAGCAGCGTGATCACGGCTGTGACGGCCCAGAACACGCAGGCGGTCACGGCTGTGCATCCGATCCCTCTGGATGTTGTGCGTGCACAGATCGATGCGGTGTTGTCCGACATGGACGTGGGCGCGATCAAAATTGGTATGCTGGCGACACCGGAGATCATCCACACGGTGGCCGAGGCAATCGAAGACTTCACCGGTCCGGTGGTGCTCGACACGGTGATGGTGGCGAAATCCGGTGACAGCTTGTTGGCGGAGGAGGCGGTGATGACGCTGCGCGATGTGTTGGTGCCACGCGCAAATGTGATCACGCCAAACCTGCCTGAGGCCGCGGCGCTTCTGAAAGAAGATTTCGCCTGTTGTGAGGATGTGGTGATTGCGCAGGGGCAGGCGCTTTGCGCGATTGGCGCACAGGCGGTGTTGATGAAAGGGGGGCATGCGGATGGAGACATCTGCCATGATTACCTGATGACCTATGAGGGGGTTCAGCTGGAACTCACTGCGCCGCGCAAGCAGACCAAAAACACCCACGGTACAGGCTGCACCCTGTCTTCGTCGATTGCGGCGGGGCTGGCAAAAGGATTGGCGCTGCCAATCGCAGTGAAAGAGGCGCATGAGTATCTGCAAGGCGCGATTGCGGCGGCGGATGACTTGAACGTTGGCAATGGCCATGGGCCGTTGCACCACTTCCATCGGGTTTGGGGCGCGTGACGCTTTACTCCGTCATAGGGGCCGGCGTGGCTGGCCTCGCCGTGGCCACAGAGCTTGCCGATCGTGGGGCCGAGGTGCAGGTGTTTGATCCTGCTGGCCCGCCCGGCCCTCACGGCTGCAGTTGGTGGGCCGGCGGCATGCTGGCGCCGTGGTGTGAGTATGAAAATGCCGAAGAACCTGTGCTGCGCTTTGGACAAGAGGCGATAGGCTGGTGGGCGGAGCGCACCAAAGTGACCAAGGCGGGTACGCTTGTGGTGGCAAACAAACGCGACTTGCCAGACATGCGCCGGTTTGCGCGGCGCACCGAAGGGTTTGCTGAGGTTGGACGCGATATTGTGGCTGAGCTGGAGCCGGAACTGCATGGCTTTGGACAGGGGCTGTTTTTCGAACAAGAAGCGCATCTGGACCCGCGCAAAGCTTTGCAGGACCTGTATCGCGGATTGGCGGACAAAGGTGTGACAGTTCACAAGAAGATCGCGCCAAGCGGTCTGGAGAACGCGATTGATTGCCGGGGTCTGTCGGCGCGGGAGTACCTATATGACCTGCGCGGCGTAAAAGGTGAAATGCTGGTGATCCGCGCGCCGGATGTGGAAATCACCCGCCCCGTGCGTTTGCTGCATCCGCGCATCCCGCTCTACATCGTGCCGCGTGGCGAGGGCGTCTACATGCTAGGCGCGACCTCGATTGAGAGCGAGGACAGCAGCCGGATCACCGCGCGCTCGATGCTGGAACTTCTGAGCGCAGCCTATGCGCTGAACCCCGCGTTTGGCGAGGCAGAGGTGCTGGAGATCGGTGTCGATCTGCGGCCTGCGTTCCCAGACAACTTGCCGCGTATCCGGCGTTTGGGGCGGACGATCTACGCCAACGGGTTGTACCGTCATGGCTATTTGCTGGCCCCAACGCTGGCCAAAGGGGTGGCCGATCTGGCGCTTCACAACATTCATTCGGAGATGGTCGATGAAGATCGTGCTTAACGGAGAGGCCCGCGAGGTGGCGGCCACGGATTTGACCGGCCTGTTGGCCGAATGTGGCTTTTCAGGCCGGGTGGCGACCTCACTCAACGAAGAATTTGTGCCCGCCGGATTGCGCGCGGGGCAGACATTGACCGATGGCGACCGCGTTGAAGTGGTTGCGCCGATGCAGGGGGGCTGAGCAATGGCTAAGACGTTTTATGGCGTGGAGTTGCCAAACCCGTTGATGCTGGGCACAGCCCAATATCCAAGCCCGGCGATCTTGGAAGAGGCGTTTCGCGAGTCTGGAGCTGGGGTGGCAACGGTATCCCTTCGCCGTGAAGGTGCCGGTGGCGCGGGGCAGACCTTTTGGCAGATGATCGCGGATCTGGACGTGTTGGTGCTGCCCAACACGGCGGGTTGTCATACGGTGAAAGAGGCAGTAACCACGGCGCATATGGCGCGGGAGGTGTTTGACACCAAGTGGATCAAGCTTGAGCTGATTGGCCATACTGACAGTCTGCAGCCAGATGTGTTCCAGCTGGTAGAGGCGGCGCGCATCCTGTCCGAGGACGGCTTTGAGGTGTTCCCCTATACAACCGAAGACCTGATCGTGGGGGAACGTCTGCTTGAGGCGGGTTGCCAAGTGCTGATGCCTTGGGGGGCGCCAATTGGGTCCGGTCGTGGATTGAACAACACCTACGCGCTGCGAGCGATGCGGGCGGAGTTCCCGGATGTGCCGTTGGTGGTGGACGCAGGCATTGGTCTGCCGAGCCATGCGGCGGCGGCAATGGAATTGGGTTTTGATGCGGTGTTGCTGAACACCGCCGTGGCCAAAGCTGGTGATCCGGTGGCCATGGCCAAAGCGATGATGGGCGCTGTTGAGGCGGGGCAATTGGCCTGCGAGGCGGACCCGATCGAAGCACGTGACATGGCCGAGGCCTCCACCCCCGTTATTGGAAAGGCGTTCCTGTCATGAGCCTACATAAGTTTTACCCGATCTTTGATGATGTCAGCTGGCTGAAACGCATGTTGCCGCTTGGCATCAAGTTGGTGCAGTTGCGCATCAAGGATGCGTCCGATGCGCACGTGCGCGCGCAAATTGCCGAGGGCCAGGCGCTGTGCCGCGAGTATGACTGCACTCTGGTGATCAACGACTATTGGCAGGCGGCAATTGATTTGGGCTGTGAGTGGCTTCACTTGGGCCAAGAAGATCTGGATGAGGCCGATTTGAAAGCGATCCGCGCAGCTGGGATCAAATTGGGCGTATCCACCCATGATGATGACGAGTTGGAGCGGGTGCTGGCGATGGCGCCGGATTACGTGGCGCTGGGACCGGTCTATCCGACCATTCTGAAAAAGATGAAATGGCATCAGCAGGGCTTGCCGCGTGTGACCGAGTGGAAGGCGCGTGTAGGTGAGGTGCCGCTGGTGGGCATCGGTGGCATGTCGGTGGAACGTGCGCCAGGTGTGTTTGAGGCCGGGGCGGATATTGTTTCTGCGGTTACGGACATCACGCTGAATGATGACCCAGAGGGCCGCGTGCGCCAGTGGCTGGAGGTCTGCAAGTGAGCCGCTATGCGCGCCAGATGATCCTGCCCGAGGTGGGCGCAGATGGGCAGGTGGCGCTGACCACGGCCCATCTGCTGGTCATTGGCGCGGGTGGTTTGGCGGCGAGTGCGCTGCCGTTGCTGGCGGGCGCAGGTGTTGGACGCCTCACCATTGTCGATGGCGACTCGGTGGAGCTGTCTAACCTGCACAGGCAGACGATGTTCACCGAAGCGGACCAAGGCCAGCCAAAGGCGCAAGTAGCCGCGGGGCGGTGTCAGGCGATCAATGGCGAGATTGCGGTTGAAGCTGTGACGGTCAGGCTGACCCCCGCCAATGCCCCTGAGCTGCTCGAAGGCGTCACTTTGGTGATGGATTGCGCGGACAGCTACGCGGTGAGTTACACGTTGAGCGATCTGTGTCTGGCGCGGAATATCCCGCTGATTACAGGGTCTGCTTTGGCGTTTTCTGGCTATGCGGCGGGTGTTTGTGGCGGCGCGCCTTCTTTGCGGGCGCTGTTTCCTGAGGCGCCGGAAAGTGGGGCAAGCTGCGCGACGGCGGGCGTTATGGGGCCGGTGGTGGCCTTGATCGGTGCAATGCAGGCGCAGATGGCGCTGGCCACGTTGATAGGACATAAGCCGAACCCCTTAGGGCAGATGGTGCAGTTTGACGCCAAAACCATGCGCAGCGCGCCATTTCGCTTTGATGCTGCGCCAGAGCCGGAGGTGGCCTTTGGCTTTGCCTCCCCTGAGATGCTGACTGACGCAGACACCATTGTGGAACTGCGTGGCACCGAGGAAGCGCCCACGCCTGCGCATCCAAACGCGATCCGCCTTTTGCCGGATCAGTTGAAAGAAAATTTGCCAATCGCCGAGGGGCGCCTGGCGTTGTGCTGTGCAACAGGGCTGCGGTCCTGGCGTGCGGCGGAAACCACCCAAAAGATTTGGCCCGGCGAGATTGTTCTTGTTGCGGCCTCCGCTTCTTAGAACGAGAGGAAACGTGATGAAGCATATTATCGCAGCCGTGGCCCTGATGGCCGCAACCCCCGCCATGGCGGCGGACAAGATGACGCTCCTGTTGGATTGGTTCATCAACCCAGACCATGGCCCGATCATCGTGGCCGCGGAAAACGGCTACTTCGAAGAAGTCGGCCTTGAGGTCGAGATTGTGCCGCCAGCCGATCCGTCCATGCCGCCGCGCCTTGTGGCTGCTGGTCAGGCTGATCTGGCTGTGTCTTACCAGCCGCAACTGCACCTGCAGATCCACGAAGGTCTGCCGCTGAAGCGGGTCGGCACGCTGGTGGCAACCCCGCTGAACTGCCTTCTGGTTCTCGAAGACGGTCCGATCAAAACTCCGGCGGATCTGAAAGGCAAGAAAGTTGGCTTCTCTGTGGCTGGCGTCGAAGAAGCTGTGCTGGGCGCGGTTCTTGGCAAATATGGCGTCTCCACGGACGACATTGAGCTGGTGAACGTGAACTTCTCCCTGTCTCCATCGCTGATGTCTGGTCAGGTGGATGCGGTGATTGGCGCGTATCGCAACTTCGAATTGAACCAGATGGACATCGAAGGCGTGCCGGGCACCTGTTTCTACATCGAAGAAGAAGGCGTGCCGTCTTATGATGAGCTGATCTATGTGGCCAACCCAGACACCATGGATGCGGACAAAGTGGCGCGTTTCATGGCGGCGACTGAGAAAGCGACCCAGTACATCGTGAACAACCCCGTCAAGAGCTGGGAAATCTTCTCTGGCACCTCCGTGGAGCTGCAGGACGAGCTGAACAAACGGGCTTGGGTTGACACGCTGCCACGGTTTGCGCTGCGTCCAGCAGGTTATGATGCCGGTCGTTATGTGCGCTTTGAGCAGTTCCTGCACGACAGTGGGATGATTCCGTCGATCAACCCGGTTGAGGCGATCACCATCGATGTGACCGCCCCGGCGATGAGCCAATAATGAGCGCGCAAACCTACGGCCGTGCCTTTGCGCTGATGCGTGAGGCGGCAGGCGAGGCATGGGGGGATTACACCCGCCATGCCTTCGTCGAAGGGCTGCGTGGTGGCTCGCTGCCGCGTGAGGCGTTTCTGCATTACCTACGCCAAGATTATGTGTTTCTGATCCACTTCTCCCGCGCTTGGGCGCTGGCGGTGGTGAAATCGGAAACCCATGAGGAAATGCTCGGCGCGGTTGCGACTGTGAACGCGCTGGTGGCTGAGGAAATGCAGCTGCACGTGGGTATCTGCGAAGCCGCAGGCATTCCGCAAGAAGAGCTTTTTGTCACGCCGGAGCGGGCAGAAAACCTTGCTTATACGCGCTATGTGCTGGAGGCGGGGTATTCTGGCGATCTTCTGGACCTGCTGGCGGCTCTTGCACCTTGCGTGATGGGTTATGGCGAGATTGGTGCGCGGTTAGGCGTTGAGAAGACATCAGACACCTATGCCGATTGGATCAACACCTATGCGGGCGAAGGCTATCAGGGAGACTGCGCGGCCGTGGGGCAATTGCTGGATGGCGCCTTGGAGCGGCGTTTGGGTAAGGATTTTGAAAACAGCCCGCGCTTTGCGGGTCTGTGCGACAAGTTCCGCATGGCGACTGAGTTGGAAGTGAACTTCTGGCAGATGGGCCTGACCCCATGACTTTGGCGCCCGGCATCACATTGCATGGACAGGCTTCAATTGAGGGGCGGCAGCTGTTTGCACCGCTTACGCTGTCTTTGGATGCCGGGCGCTGGACCTGCCTGTTGGGCGGGTCAGGCGTGGGGAAAACCACGGTACTGCGGCTGATGGCGGATTTGCCTACTGGCGCGGAATTTGACGGAGAGATCACGGCCACGGACAAAGAGCCGGTGGCAGAGCGCATTGCCTATATGGCGCAGGATGACCTCTTGCTGCCCTGGGCGACGGTGGAGAAGAATATTGCACTGGGCGCACGGCTGCGCGGGCAAAAGGCGGATGTGGCACGGATGGCGCAATTGCTGGAACGTTGTGGTTTGCAGGACCATCGCGGCAAGAAACCCAGCGAACTTTCCGGTGGGCAACGCCAGCGGGTGGCGCTGGCGCGGACGTTGATGGAAGACAAACCCATTATCTTGCTGGACGAGCCGTTTTCGGCGCTGGACGCCCAAACGCGTGCGGCGATGCAGGATTTGGCGGTTGAGCTTTTGGACGGGCGCACGGTGATGGTGGTGACCCATGATCCCGGGGAGGCGGCCCGTTTGGGGCATGCGATCCATGTGATGACAGCCACAGGTTTGACGGCGGTTACACCGCCGACGGCTGAGGTGCCGCGCGCCGTGGAGGCGCTTGAAACGCTGACCTGTCAGTCTGATTTGTTGAAACTTCTGATGGGGCAGGCGGCATGAGGGTATTTTCAGCCTTTGCGGCTACGCTTTTTGCGCTCACTGTCTGGCAGGTGATCGTCTCGCTAACGGATTTGCCACGGTTTATTTTGCCGGGGCCTGCGCTGGTGGCTGAGACCTGGTGGACCAACCGTTGGATTATCGCAGAGCACACGTTGGTCACGGCAAAAGAGGTCATAATCGGCCTCGCCATTGGCACCGCGTTGGGCATTGTGACCGCGCTGCAGTTGGCGACGTCCAAAACTGCCCGCTTGTTGGTGCAGCCGATTTTGGTGTTCACGCAAGCGTTGCCGGTGTTTGCCTTGGCACCGATCCTGACATTGTGGATGGGCTTTGGCCTGTGGTCCAAGATCGCGATGGCTGTGCTGATCATTTACTTTCCCGTAACTTCGGCTTTCTTTGACGGGCTCATGCGTACACCGCCGGGATATCTGGATCTCGCCAAAACCATGCAGGCCAGCCCGACCCGCATCCTTTGGCACATTCGTGTACCTGCGGCATTGCCCAATCTGGGGGCCGGCGTGCGTTTGGCGGCGGTTTATGCGCCAATTGGCGCCGTCATTGGCGAGTGGGTTGGGGCGTCACAGGGACTGGGCTACCTGATGCTTTTGGCCAATGGCCGCGCCAAAACCGATCTGATGTTTGCCGCCATGTTAACGCTCGGGATGTTGTCGGTCTTACTCTATGTCATGGTCGCAAGGCTTACCCGCCGACTGGGGGATCGGGAGACTTAAACACGTTGCGTTAGCGCCCAATTCAAAGCGGTTTGAAGTCCTTCCGTGCAGATTGATGTATATAAAATACAATTTTGCTTGAGTTGTGCCTCAAAACGACTCTTTTTAAGGGAGCGTTAACCAACTAGGTGGCACAGCTTTGGATGACAAATTTTTAATGCACATAGACTGACCATTGAATGTCCACACTACGGATCACAAGACGGTATCTCCGATGGCGGAACGGAATCGCGCTGAGCATTGTGCTGGCCGCTGCGGTGACCGCGATGTGGGTGACGATGATTGGGCGCGATACGGTTGCCATCCGAAATCAGAATACCGCCTCTGTTGACACGGTGCTCTTGTCTCTCTCTGAACTATCAATGGCCTTTCAGGAACTGCGCATTTCGCCGTCCTCCCAGCGTGCGGTGAACTCGCGCGCGCATGTCCGCCGCGCAGCACATGCGGCAAAAGAGGCCGCAGATACCATTTCCAGTGAAGCCACGTTGAAGACGTTTTCCCCACAGGGACAAGGGATCCTGCGGCGGGATGCGATGAACCCAATGCTGGAATTGGAAGATGTTCTGTTTTTGGCAAGCGTTGCGGTGGATCCGCGGCGGAGCCGCATTGATGTGACCCGTGCAGCTGGTATGGCGGGCGATTTGTCGATGCGATTGTTGCCAATTTTCAACCGCATCAAACAGGCGGAATTGGCTGCTGCGCAAGAGGCCGCTGACAAGCAAGTGACCTATGGCATATTTGCGTTGTTGATTACTGTGTTAGGGATTGGTCTGGCGACCCGATTTGTGCATGTGCCGATGGAACGTTTTGTGATCCGCGCGCAGTCCGAAATCGAACACAACCAACGTAAGGCCGAGGCCGCCTCAGAGGCCAAGTCAATGTTCCTTGCTACGATGAGCCATGAAATCCGCACGCCGCTAAACGGTGTTTTGGGCTTGGCGGATGTGCTGAAGGACACCCGCCTGGACAGCGATCAGGCGCGCATGGTTTCCATGATTCAAGGCAGCGGACAGGCACTGTTGCAGTTGATCAACGATGTGCTGGATCTGGCCAAAATCGAGGCTGGGAAAATTGACCTCAATCTCGAAGACTTTGATATCCATTCCTTGTGTCAGGAGACTGCTGAGTTGTTTTCGGGGCAGGCGGCTAAAAAGGGGGTGCCCCTGACCGTCCATGCGGCACCAAACGCGGAGGGCTGGCACGTACGCAGCGCGCCGCAGGCCTTGCGGCAGGTCTTGGCCAACCTGGTTGGCAATGCGGTTAAGTTCACCGAGCAGGGCGCAATCGAAGTTCATTTGGAAGATATCGTACCGCAAAACGGCGAAGAGCGCCGTCTTCGGATCGCTGTTAAAGACGACGGTATCGGTATTGCTCCTAGCGCTTTGGAACGTATTTTCGACCAATTCGAACAAGCAGATTCCAGTACGACCACCGAGTTTGGCGGCACCGGGTTGGGGCTTTCGATTGTGCAGCGCATGAGCGAAGCACTTGAGGGGCAGATCCAAGTGGAAAGCGTTTTGGGCGAAGGTGCGGAGTTTGTTCTTGAATTGCCTGTTGGTCGCGCAGTTCCTGTTGTGGTTGAAACCAAGTCCAGGGAGATTGTGATATTTGGCAAGCGGGTCTTGGTCGCAGATGACAATCGGGTCAACCAGCTCGTGGCGCGCAAAATCGTTGAAAGTCTGGGATGTGAAGTGGCGATGGCTTCCAACGGCCATGAAGCAGTGGATATGGCCGCTAAATGGGCGCCGGATATTGTGTTGATGGATGTGCGGATGCCCTTGATGGATGGGCTTCAAGCGACACGGGTGATACGTGCTGACCAAGTTGGACAGACGGACCAGGTACCCATTGTGGGGCTATCGGCTAACGCGCTTGCAGAACATCGCGAGGAAGCTGAAGAGGCCGGGATGTCGGGGTATTTGCAAAAACCGGTGACGCGCGCGGCGTTGCTCACCGAGTTCTTACGCCATTGGCCGGACGCGTCGACAGAAAAGCAGGGGAATGATGTATGCGCTGGATGATCAAGGGGCTGATGACAGCCGCAATGGCTGTGGCGAGCACACTGGGGACAACCGCGCTCGCTGGTGAAGGCCATCTATGGTTCTACGCCTGGAACAACACCATTCCGCTTGAAGTGGTTCAGGACTTTAGCGAGCGCTACAACACCACGCTTGTTGTTGATACGTTTATGGTGGCCGATGAGGCCGAGGCCCGACTGGCTGCAGGGCGTTCCGGTTATGATCTGGCAGTGGTTCCAGTTGAGATGTTGCCGAGGTTGGTGAGCATTGATGCGCTGCATCGGTTTGATGCGGAGGAACGAGCGCAGTTGAACGAAACTCATCCACCTTTGATGGAGAAACTGTCGGAAGCCGTACCAATGGCGAGCGATTATGCCGTCCCGTTTTTGTGGGGCACCACAGGTCTCATGGTCGATATTGATGATGTTTTGGACCGGGTGCCAGAAAGCGCGCTGGACAGTTGGGATTTGCTGTTTAAGCCTGAATATGCCGAGGCGCTTTCGGATTGTGGCATCACCATTGTAGACGCGGTGCAGGAAGTGGTTGCGGTTGCGCTGAATTATCTGGGGCGTGATCCCAATTCCATGGCGGAAGAAGATCTGGATGCAGCCTTTGATTTGCTGGCAGGGATCATGCCTTATGTGCGCACCGTCGACGGGAGCCAGCAGGAACAGATTTTACAAAACGAAGCCTGCGTGGCCTTGACCTGGAGCAGCGACGCATTGGCGCCGCAGTCGCTTATGGGCAGAGATGAAATCCGGTATTTTGTCCCACAGGAGGGCACTGTGCTTTGGGCCGATGTTCTGGTCTGGCCAAATGAGTCTGGGCATTTTGAGCACAGCCATTTGTTGTTGAAGTATCTCAACGAACCTGAGGTGCTTGCGAAAATCTCTCAGTTTTCTCTTGCGTTGACGGATATACCGGCGACCCACGCGGCAATGCAGTCTCTCGATCTGGAGATGCTGGAGCAAATTGCCCCTAAGGAGAAGCGGGAGCAATTGTTTATGCTCACGTCACGCTCTGGTGAAGAGAAGCGCACGCTGGATCGGCGGTGGCGTCGGATGCAGCTTGGCTTGTAAGGGGCTTGGTCAGTAAGACACTGGCCCGTCTGCCTTGTTGAGCATCACGCCGAGGATCGGTTTCACCTCAGACAGGATTTGCTCAACCTTGGTGACATCTTCAGCGGTGGAAATCCCGCCGCCGGCCACCACCAAAACGGCGTCTACGTTTGGTAAAAAACCCAGCACGTCATCGAATTCCAGGGCCGGAGGCATGTCAAACAACATCAACTCAGGACACAGTGCTTCTTCCAGCTCCTCAAGCACTTCGGCAGTCATGTCATTTTGGAACAGCTCTGCGGAGTTGTCGCTGGCGCTGTCGTTGAGCGCCACGGCGAGATTGGGTTGCACCCGTTGCAAAAAGTTCTCCGGGGCGATCACGCCGCTGAGGTAGTCGGCCATGCTGTCAACGGCCGGGATGCCAAGGGTTTGTGCCAAACTCGGTGCGCGTAAGTCCATATCGAGCATAACGGTGCGGACAGAATCCAGCCGCGCAAAGGCCATCGCCAGATTGGTGGTAACAAAGCTGCTGCCGCAGCCACGGGTCGGGGCTGTTACCGCAACGCGGCTCCAGCCATGTTCATTGAGCGCCTGCAACAGGCGTGTGCGCAGCATGTCAAAGGCGGCATGAGCCGGATGGCTGCGTGTGGCGCTGACGATGAAGTTTTTCTCTAGATCGGCATCGTTGAGCGCAGCCACGGGCAAGCCTTCCCAGAACACATCCGGGTCATGCACCACGGGAAGCCGCGCCTCCTCATAAGATGCGTCTCTCGATGCTTCGGGGGCCTCCTCTTCGGGGAGGTCGGTCTCGTGGGTCTGATCTGTGCTCATGGCGCGTGAATCCGCTCTGTTTGAGGCAAAATTAACAGATCAATGCGGACAAAAGAAAGGCACCATTGCGGAGATAGGGGGACGCAGGGATTTAGGGGGCACTCCATAGTGCGACAGTGGCGGCGATTTCAGAGGCCACTTGCGTGCGGACCAGGTGGTCCGTTTCTGCGTAGAAGGCATGGGCGGCGTTGGGCAGCAGGTCGGCAGAGGTGGGTACGGTTGCCAACCAGCTTTCGGAAGGGCGCCCGGGGTCGTTGTCGCCAAAGTAAACTTTGGTCGGGATCGACAGGGGGGCCTCGTCCCGCAACCGGGTAGAAGAGACGCAGATCAGACCGGACAGCGGAGCGCCTGCTTGTACAGCTTTCCACAGTGCGGTACCGCCGGCGCTGTAGCCAAGGCCGATGAGAAATGGCTGGTTGGCTATTATGTCGCGCAGACTGTTCATAGCTCGCGTCATGCCGTCTTCCTGAAACAAACGATGGTGCAGGGCCTCGCCGCTGAGGTTTGGGAGATCACAAAGGTCAGCCAAAGACAGTCGTGTCGCCAGAGACTGGCCCTTACTTAAACACAGGTCGGCATTCGGAGCGTCGTGGATGTCGGTGACAACGATCAGAGGCACGTCAGAAACCAAGCAAGTTGGCTTCATCAATCGCTTTGGTCAGAAACACATCTCGGCGGCGTTCTGGCTCCCAGCTGAGCACCTTTTTGGGCAGGCTGTTGTCAAACGGGGAAAAATGCGCGCGGCTTTTCCAATCGGCTAAGGACGGGTTGGACAGCCCACCGCGACGCAGCACTTGTTTCTTCAGGAAATACTTCACAGAGGCTGAGGCATAAAACGCGGTCAGGTTGCCGGGTTTCACTTTAATCCGCGCGCCTAATCGCGCGTGAATGGCATCAAAATAGTCCGTGGCGGAGAACATCGGCTCGCCAACCAAGTTGAAGCTCTGCCCCACAGCATGTTCGTTTTCCGCCATTAGGATCAGACCTTCGGCGATGTCCTCATTGAGCACAAACGGCAGGATGTGCTTGCCTTTGCCCCAGATGCGCACCGCGCCTGCACCATGCCAGCGGCCAATGCCCCAGTGCTGCAATGGCCCGCCCTTGCCCAGGACTATGCCCGGGCGGGCAATCACCAGCGGCAGGCCGTGTTTGCGGTGCATCTCCAGAAGCCGGGCCTCACATTCCGCCTTAGACCGCGCGTAGATGTTGCGATCTTCCATGTCGTCGCCAAAGCCTAGGCTCTCGCGAATGGTCACATCTGGATCGGACATGTCATAGCTGGCAATGGTGCCGGTATAGATAAACCGCTTCACGCCTGCCGCCTGTGCGGCCTGCGCGATGGTTTCGGTCACCGCAACGTCGTTTTTCAACGCGGCCTCCCAAGTGGCGTCCATCGATTTGCCGAGGTGGTA
The DNA here is from genome assembly GCA_024224295.1 of Shimia sp. GTDB lineage: Bacteria > Pseudomonadota > Alphaproteobacteria > Rhodobacterales > Rhodobacteraceae > Shimia. The sequence continues at coordinate 19,876 of JAAENN010000023.1, forward strand.
GACAATCTCGATGCCCTCCATGGCCTCGGCCAGTTGATCCGGATCGCGCAGATTGGCGGCAAACAGCTCCACATGATCGGCGATGTCATCAAACGGGCCAGAGGTACCACGCGAGAGCACGCGCACGTCCCGGCCTTTGGCAACCCAGGCGCGGGTCAGGTCGCGGCCTATGAAGCCGGTGCCGCCGATCACCAGAACAGACGGCTTGGGCTTGGCGCGGCTCGCGGGCTTCGGTTTTTTGGCAGGTTTCGGCATCTGCGCAATGGCAGCGTCAATCGCTTGCATCACCAGCGTGGCGTTGTCGCCATGAAAGCGCGCGTCCAAGTCACGGCCAGAGCGGATCGCACTGTAAAACGCCGCTGTTAGTCCGGCAAAAGACAATCCGTAGGGCGATTTGCGATTGAGAGACACCAACTGCCGCGCGCCATTCACCACCCCTTCGCGCAGATGCTGTCCGGCGAGGCCCATCTGTCGCAGGAACGGGTTGGCGACGATGTCGGCAGCGTTTTCCGCATCCACGGTCAGCACATCGTGGGCGTAGTCATAGCGCGCGGTGGCGGTGGAGCCGTGCAGGATCACCGACCGGTCGTCCATGGTTTCCACCAGCGACAGGTTGAGCGTGGTCGACACATCCCCAGCCGACGCCAGAATGCGCCAGCCTTGCGGGCGCGTGGTGTCGCCGGGAATCTCCACGGGTTTGGACAGGCTGAGATGCTCGATGGCAAGCGGCCCAAACAGGTCCACTGCAAAGGCAAAAAGATGCGGACCTAGCTCCAGCAGCATGTTTTTCGGCTCGCGCAGCAACCACAGGCCATAAGGCCCGGAGCGCAGTGGCATCATCGGGAAATTCCAGTTGATCTCCGCGCTGGCGACGCGGCCAATCTCGCCTGCCTCAAGCCGGGTCTTGAGCCGCTGATAGCCCGGCGTGCCCATGAAATTGTGCCCGGCGGCAAAGACGCGGCCCGCGTCAGAAGCGATCTGCTGGATTTGTGCCGTCTCCGTACCGGACAGCGCCACCGGTTTTTCCACTAACACATGATGGCCCGCGGTTAGGCAGGTTTCGGCCAACGCGCGGTGGGTGCCGGGGGGAGTGACGATGTGGATGGCGTCGGCCACCTTGGCTGCGAGCAGCTTGTCCAGATCGGTGTAGGCGGTGATGCCATAGGTCTGCGCCAGCGCATCGGCGGCGGCGCTGGATTGGTCACAGACTGCGACCAGTTCCACGCCCGGTGTGGCCAGAATGGCGGCGGCGTGCCAGTCGGCAATATAGCCAGCGCCCAGAAGGGCGGCGCGGATCGGGCGGTCGTCAGAAAAGGTGTTCATGCTCATTTATACTCAATGATGCGCATGGCGCGGCCACGGATGCGGCGCCAATGAAACAGGATCATGCCCATCACATTGGGCAGTTTGGACAGGGTCAGGAGGCGGGCGTGACGCCAGGCTTCCCAGTATGGCAGACCTTCGCGGACAAGGCCGTTTTTGGTGCGAATGTAGTTGGCGACATAGATCGCGAGCACCAGCAGGAACAGCAAGGCGCTGTCGATCAAGCCCCAAAGCGCCAGCAGGGGCAGGAGCAAGCCGTAGATCACGCCGCGCAGTTGTTCCTTGCGGAAATACGGCGGGTGCATCCAGCCCACTTGGGCAAAGCCATGACCGGTGCGCACGGCGCGTTGCCACCATTGACCAAAGCGCAGCATGGCTGCGTCATGGCGGGTCATTTCCTGTGGCAGGCGGCGCAATTTCCAACCGGCTTTGGCCAGCCGTACGCAGAATTCGTCGTCTTCGGCGGCAATCACCGTGGCGTCAAACCCACCGGCCTCCACGAAGGCTTTGGAGCGTACCATCATGTCGCCACCACAGGCTACAATCTCACCCGCTGGCCTGTGCCATTCAAAATCACACAGTGCGTTGTAGACACTGCGTTCGGGATAGAGCTCCGCCCGCCAGCCGGTGATCAGGCCAAGGCTGTCATCGTCGCGCAAAGCCATTTCCCCAGCCGCGATCCAGCCGTCGACCACGATGCAATCGCCGTCCACAAATTGCACGAACTCCGGCAGGTCCCCGGTTTGCGCCAGCGCGTCAAACCCCGCTTGCCGCGCGCGGGCAGCGGTGAACGGCAAGTCATTGTCCAACTCCACCACCAGCGCGCCAACCTTGCGTGCCTCGGCGACGGAATTGTCCCAGCTGCCGCTGTCGACATAAACCATCTCCACGCCCTGCGCCTTCAATGAGGCGAGGCAGGCGACCAGCCGTTTGCCCTCATTGCGACCAATGATGATGGCAGTGGTGTTCATTTATGTGCCCCGTCCAGCAGATCGCCCAGACGTGCGGCTTCCTTGTTGATGTCAAAGGCCTTCTCCACCATGGCGCGGCCCGCGATGCCCATGGCAGTCGCGCGCGCCGGGTTGGCGAGGATTTTGCCAATCGCAGCGCTGAGCGCATGAGGGTTGCCGGGCGGAACCAACAGGCCCGAGGCCCCATCGGTCACCAGCTCTGGAATGCCCGCGATTTGGGTGGCCACAACCGGTCGTCGCGCGGCCATGGCCTCCATCAGCACAACAGGCACGCCTTCGGCAAAGCTTGGCAGGACAAAGAGGTCAGAGGCGGCCAGCGCCTCGGCTACTTCGGATTGCGATTTGTAGCCCACAAACGAGACGTTTTCGGCAAGGCCTGCTTTCTTTGTCTGTTTCTCCAGCGCTTTACGCCCAGGGCCGTCGCCAATGACAGTGAGGTGGATTTTAGGGAACTCCGCCTTCAACGGTTCCAATGCCCGCAGCAGGATAGGCAGACCTTTGACGGGGGCCAGACGCCCGACAAACAGCAGGTTGGTGTCCACAGGATCTTCGCCTGCGTCATAGCGCGCGGGCTCCACGCCACAGTGGAGAATATGTAATTTGGCCCAGTGTTTGGGATTGGAGAACGCCATCGCCTGAGAGCGGCAGAAATGGCTGATACAGGCCACAAATGTAGCGCGTTTGATTTTCTCGTCTAACCGCCAGTGATCTGGCGCAAAGAAGATATCCGGGCCGTGCAGGGTGAAGCTGTAAGGAATGCCGGACAGCGCACTTGCAAGCATGGCCACGGTACAAGAGGATTTGGCGATGTGGTTGTGCAGATGCCGCACGCCATTCTTACGCAGATGTGCCGCAAGCACCGCTGCTTCAAAAAAGTAGAACAGCTGGAAAATGCGATTGCGCAGACCCGGAGGCGAGGTTCGGAACGCCAGTACCGCAGCGCGAAAGAACCGGATCGGGTTGCGCAACAAGGCGCCAAAGATTGCACTTAGTAGTGTGACAGGAGATTTTGCAGCAGCGAGAATGTAGAAGGTGGCTTTGGCCTCGGCTTTTTGCTCGTCTCCCACCAGATGTTCCGCCCCGGTGCGGCGCACTGAGCAGGTTTCCACAGGCTGGCCTTGGGCGCGCAAGGCCGCCACCTCGCGCTGGATAAAGGTATCGGTCGCGCGGGGGTATTCGCCGGTCAAATAGGCGATGGGGGTCTTTTCTCTGTGGCTCAAAACGGAGTGGCCTGCTGCTCTTGCTGATCAATCGCCGCCTGCATCGCAGCCGCAAACGGCAGCATTGTGACAGGGCCAAGGCGATTGTGCATCAGGGTGTTTGAATAGTGAACGGGACGGTGGCGCGCCTCTAGAATGGCGCGGCGAAGAAGACCGGGCATGGTGGGGCTGTCCGGAGTGAGAAAGGCCACCAGACGCCACAGCCACAGGGGCGTTGGAAGGGTCAATTTAGGCCAGCCACAAGTGCGGAACGCCCTAAGAAAAATAGCGCGGCTAGGGCGGTCATCGTCGAGCACGTTGAGGATGTTCACGCCGGTCTGCACCTGTGCGGCTTTGATCAGCGTCTCGGCCGCCAAATCGACTCGGCACAAAGGTACCTCTCCGCCGCTGTCGATTTTCAAAAGTGTGCTGCCCACCGCTGGGCCGATGTGGGCATTAAACAGATGATCGGGTCCCCAGACAGCCCCAAGGCGCAGGATCGATAGCGCGTAGCCGTAGAGTGAGGCGCCATCCTGAAACAGTGTCTCCTGCGTAAGTTTGGCCTTTGCGTAGCTGTCTCGCCCGTTGGTGTTGGCGGGGGTGGATTCGTCCACCGTGCCGCCTTTTGGTACGCCGCTCACGTCGTAGACCGACAGCGATCCCGCGAGCACCACATGGGGCACCTGCGCGGAGATTACTGCGTCGATCACCGCCACCGAGGCGGCCAGCGTGTCGCGCTCCTGATCGCCGGACAATGTAGCGGCGCAGTGGATCAGTGTGCGAATCCCGTCTAAGGCCCGCGCCAGCTCGTCCCCTGCGGAGGTCAGATCCATGGCGATGATCTCGACGGTTTTGTCAGTCTGCCAAGAGGCGGGCACCTTCGCCATGTCGCGCACAAACAGGCGCAGCACGGTGCCTTCGGCGCGGGCCTGCTCAACGCAGTGGCGCCCGACAAAGCCGTTGGCTCCGGTTATGGCAACCGTAGGTGTGCTCATATGGCCCAGGGCATTGGCGCCATCGGCTCGCACCGCGTGGTCATGTCTTGTGCACAGCCATCGGCACCTGCGTTCTGGATCGCCAGAGTGACCTCATTGAGGTGCAAGGCAAAATCCGGTGACAGGCGGCAAGGGCGGTCCTCTGCCAAGGCATCCAGCATTTCGGCGGGGCCAAGGGCGAAGTTCATGGCCGCCGCGCCCCAGCGGTCCACTTTCGGGTGGGTGTCGCCAGTGATCTTTTGGCGTGTGCCAATCGGATGCTCCACCAGTCGACGGCGCAGGGTGAAACGGCGGTGAAACTTCACCGGCGCGTCATTGTCCCAGGCCTGTTTCACCTGCAGCACGCCTTTGTCGCCAAACACGCGGATTTTGTGATCGTGGCTGGCCACAATCGAACATGTCAGACGCGCGGTGATGCCGTTTTCAAAGAACAGCGTGGCGGTGGCAAAGTCTGGCGTGCCGGTCACCCCTTTGTTCGGCAAGCATTCGGCGGAGGCTGCAACCACACGGCGTACGGTGCCAAACATGCCAATCAGCCATGTCAGGTAATAGCCCGCATGTTCCAAGGTGCAGCCCACAGTAAACTCGTCCTCGGCAGGCCACGGCGCGCCGCTTTCGCTTTTCCAATCCGCATAAGGCGCTTGCGGGATGAAGCCGTCATCCAGCTCGGCATAGATCAGGCGCACGGGTCCAGCCACATCTTCGCGAATGGCCTTGGCCAAGGTTTGTGCCGCCTCGCCCAGCACGGAGCATGGCGCGGAAGACAGCAGTAAACCTTTTTGTGCAGCCAATTCATGCAGGGAAATGGCATCGGCCATGTCGGTGGCCAAAGGTTTTTCGGAATAAACGTGATGCCCCGCATCCAGACAGGCGCGCGAAACCTCGTAATGCGCGCCGGGGTTGGTCAGGTTCAACACCAAAGAGCCTTGTGGCAGGTTGCCCAGCAACCGCTCCAAACTGTCTGCGGTATGCAGGTTCCAGTGATCGGCAAAGGCTTTCAGTCGGTTGGGATCATGGTCAAAAACCTGGGTTACCGCGATGTCGGGATGGGCCGCAAATGACCGCATATAGAGATCGGCGACAAAGCCGCAACCGATGATCGACACACTGCGGGTTTGGGCGGCTGACATGGTGGGAATCCTTTTGACTCAATACGGCAAGATTATAGGTATTTTGCCATGAAATACCACCAAGGCGGTGGGCAGAGACAGGGGAATTGTGGCGCTTTTGAACCAGTTGACGGAAATTGCTGCGCAGTTTCTGACGTTGGTAAAGAGAGTTGTTAGACTGGCCTGCAGGACAGATTGAGGGCCGCCGCTGTGCAGTTTTCCACCATCAAGGGACCGGTCACGGTCAATATTGCCGATCACGCTGCTTTGGAGCGTGTGGTGCGGACGCGATTTGCGGCGCAGGAAGGCTTTGCGCTGGCAACCATCAATCTCGATCATCTGGTGAAATTGGCCAATGACGAGGTCTTTGCCACCGCTTATCTGGCACAGGATTTTGTGGTGGCGGATGGCAATCCTATTGTGTGGTTGTCCCGCAAAGCCGGAAAGCCTGTCGAGCTGTTGCCGGGCGCAGATTTGGTGGTGCCGCTGGCGCGGTGGGCGGCCGAAGAAGGCACGCCTGTGGCGTTCATAGGCAGCACCGATGAGGCTCTGGCTGCGGCAGCGGAGGCTTTGAAAACACAAGCACCAGAGTTGGAGGTGGTGGCCTGTATTGCGCCGCCAATGGGGTTTGACCCTGAAAGCGTGGCGGCGGAGGCCGTCTTAAAACAAGCCGCAGAGGCTGGAGCACGGATGGCGTTTTTGGCGCTGGGCGCGCCCAAGCAAGAACGGCTGGCCGCACGTGGTCGGCAGGTTGTGCCACAGATGGGCTTTGCCAGCATCGGCGCGGGGTTGGATTTCCTCGCAGGCACGCAAAACCGTGCCCCGACTTGGGTCCGCAAATTGGCGCTGGAATGGCTCTGGCGCGCGTTGAGCAATCCGGCACGCTTGGCCGGGCGCTATCTGCGCTGCATTGCGATATTGCCACGCCTGATGAAAGAGGCGCGCGCGCAACGTGACTAAGTCGGGATCAGCCGAGGCTTGCGCCGTTTTAAACGCACTGCATCTTTCAGTCGCCCCTTCAAACCGCGTGGCGGCAGGATTTCCCGATCCATCTCAAACACCGAACCATTCAGCGATGGCGCATCCCAAAGCGCCAGACCTGCCCCCCATTTGGCTGCGACAGCAGGGTCGAGTCCGTCGTCCAAGCCCATCTCTGTGTTGAGCATGCCCGGCATCCATGTGCTGATCACAATCTTGGGCAAACGATCGCCAAGGTCGGCCACCAAGGCACGGGAGAAAGTCGAAACCGCGCCTTTGGACACCGAATAGGCTGCGCTGCAAGGTAGGGGGTGCAAGTCGGCAAAACTGGACACGTTGAGAATGCGACCGCGCCCCGCCTCAGTCATGTCCTTGAGTGCCTCAGAGGTGCAGGCCACCGTGCCGCCAAGGTTGATCGCCACGGTCTGCATGAAGCTTTCCGGTGTTTCGTCCAGCATATCGCGGTGCGGGTAGACGCCTGCGTTGTTGATCAGGACCGAGACCGGCGCGATGGTCCGGATGCTTTCAAAAGTGGTGCGCACTTGTGTGGGGTCGGAGACATCGGCAACCACGGGGGTGAAGCTGTCACCGGCCAAGGTCGCCGTCTCTTGCAGCGCGTCATCACGTCGTCCCAAACCCGCGACCAGAAGGCCGCGCGCGCAAAGCTCTGTCGCCAAGGCCCGCCCCAATCCGGAGCCCGCGCCGGTGATGACCGCCAGTTGCTTAGCCATTTTGGCTCTCCTTTAGGTCCGCCGCCACAACCTCACCAACCCGCAAGGCATTGGCGGCGATGGTCAGCGATGGGTTCACCCCCATGGATGTGGGCATAAAGCTCGCATCCGCCACCCAGAGGTTTTCCATGCCGTGGACTTTGCAATTGCGATCCAGCACCGAGGTTTTGGGATCATCGCCAAACCGCAACGTGCCGCAGGGGTGGCCGAAGTTCAGCTCCGGCCCCGCGCCGGTAAACGCCATGCGGATGCCCTTGAGGCGTTGCTTCAAAGCCTTGCGGAAAGCCTTTCGACGAGACAGCAGCTCTGGCGCCATGTCATAGGTGATCGCCAAGCGGCGCGGATCACCGGGATCGTGAAACACGCGGTTCTCGGCATAAGGCAGGTCTTCGAGGATGCCGACAAAGATCTTGGCGCTGCCAAACAGTTTCACGGCTGCGGCGGCAGGCAGACGGATGAATTGGCGCAACCAGCACAGCCTGCGCAGTGGCGAGCGGTCAAATGCCATGTTGAGATAGTGCACAATCTCACCATAGCGTGCCTCGACACCCAAGGCCTGCACCAATCCAAAGCGTTGCCCGTCTTGATGATAGAGGTCGCGAAAGGCGAGCGATTTGGACGCCCCCGCGCTGTGCTTGCCTTTCGGCGGCCAGAGCGCAAACATCTCGTTTAAGTGGAACATTAGGTTGCGCCCGACGAGGCCATTCTGATTACCAAGATTGTCGGAGGCCATCAGCAGGCGGGGAGAATGCAAGGCCCCTGCGGCCAGCACATAGCAGCGCGCGGAGAGTCTAGCTTCGGTGCTTTTGCGGGTCACCTTGAGGCCGGTCACAGCGCCGTCCTTGGACAGAATTTCCTGGACTTCGGTCAGGTCCAACAAAACTGCGTTGCCAGTCTCCAAAGCTGGCTCTACGCCCGCGGAACGCCCGTCCATCTTACAGTCGTTGGGACACTTGCGGCCCAGATGTTGCTCAAATCCGTCTTTGTCGCGCACCGCGATATGGCCTTGGTATGGGTTTAGCCCCACCTCCTGCATTGCGGTCATCAAGCCTTGATCCGCCGCACTCATCACCGTTGGTGTGAAAAGATTTCCGTCCGGCTGCAAGGGATCCGGCGTGCCACGCACGTGATAAAGGGCTTCGGCGCGGTCAAAATAAGGGGCCATCTCGACATAAGACACTGGCCAGCCGCCAGTCGGGTGCGGGCGCGTCGTACTGTCGTCCAGGTCATGTGGTGCCGGGCGTTCCAAGGTCGCGGCATAAAACACCGAGCTGCCTCCCACACCGGCCCCTAAAGGGGCGTTGAAGGTGGTGGTCACACCGTTCACGGTGGCTTTCAGTGGTTCGGGCCAATAGCCGCGCACCAGCCGCGCCTCACGGTCCCAGATGTTGGGGTTGAGTTTCTGCTCTTCCGCCCGCACGCCCGTTGGCCCACGTTCGACAAACAGCACCGACAGGCCTTGTTCCGCCAAACAGCGCCCAATGGTGCCGCCGCCCATGCCGGTGCCGATGACAATCACATCCCAGTTTTTGGTGCTTGCCTCCGCGACTGTGGTCATTGCGGGGCCCGCGCCATCACCGGGTAAAACACCGAGCGCATCCGCCGCGCCGCTGCGTTGGTCACGTGGTTGTTGTCATAGTATTGGCCAACACTGTTCTGCACCGCGTCACACAAAAACTGGTCACAGAACCAACCCCAGCTGTCCAGAATGGTCGCGCCACTTTTGGCGAGTGCGGCCGCCGCGCCGCGCTCACGGGTTTGGGCGTCTGTCACAGTGATCTGCCCAACGCGGCGGGCCAGTTGCTCAGACAGGCGGCCATGTACCAACGCGCGCGCCACTCTGGGGGCATTGTAGTTTTGAATTTCAGGTGGTTGGCGCAGGATGTAGACCTGACGGTCCAGATCACCAATGTCCGCAACCGTGGCGCTCAATGCCGTGCCCAGAAGCGCGTCCTGTGTCATGTTGCCATAGACGTCGCTGCGCAGTCGGATGGTATTGTGTGCATCACTGCCGGTGCCTCTGCCGGAGGCGTAATAGGTCCAGCGGCCTACCAGAATGACATCCTGCAGATGTTTCATCTCGCGCAGCGCGTTGCGGATTTGCGCGTTGGCTTCGGCACAGGCAGCGTCTTGGGCTGGGGTGGCTACGCTTTCGCGTTTTTCCAGATCAAACGCCGGGGCACAGCCTGCGCGCCAAATCACAAGCGCGCTGCGGTCGGCTTCGCGGGCGGCCTGTTTCAGACCTTCGTAATAGGCGCGCACATGGCTGTCGCCCCAGATGATCAGGCTGGGTGAGCTTTCCTTGGGGCCGATAGGGCAAATTTCGATGCCCTCAAACGGGCCGTCGTCTGGAACGTAGCAATCGGATAAGTCCTGCAAGAAATCGCCTGTGGCGGCGATATGCACCTGCGCCTGCGGGCCAAAGCGTTGCGGTATCCCATCGGCCTTGAACACCATAAACGACAGGCCCACCACACTAACCGAGGCGAGCGCAGCGGTGAACAACAGGCCCCAGGTTGGCAGGTTCTTGGCCTGACGCACCGGCTGTTCCACCAGTCGCCAGGACAG
>JAAENN010000024.1 GCA_024224295.1 Shimia sp.
GACCTCGGCCGCTTGAATCGAATGATCGATGTCTTCTCCGGGTGCAGACTCAGCCCATAGCGCCCAAAGCGCTTGGGTAGTACCGCCATGATTCGTCGGGCGTCGGATTCCAGCTCGCAGCCCATGATAAAATCATCGGCCCAGCGGATCATAAAGCACCGCCCCCTCATGCGCGGTTTGACCTCCTTGATGAACCTAGTCATCTAAGACATAATGAAGGAAGATGTTGCTGAGCAGCGGCGAAATTACACCCCCTTGCGGGGTCCCTGTCTCATAGTACTTCAGCTTGCCTTCCTCCATCACCCCGGCGTTGAGCCATTTACCAATCAGACGGATAATGCTGCCGTCGTTGACCCGCTTGCGGATAAATCGCCGCAAGTGGCCATGGTCCAGATTGTCAAACAGCCCAGTAATATCTGCGTTGACGATCCAGCCGATATTCAACTGCCACAGCTGCTTGTCAAGCTCGTGCAGAGCCCGGTGTTGGCTGCGGCCTTGGCGGAAACCGTGGGAAAAGTCATAGAACATCTGTTCATAGATCGCGCTCAAAAGCATCTCTACCGCCCTCTGGACAATTTTGTCCTCAAAGGTCGGCTTGCCGATTGGGCGCCTCTTCCCGTCTTCCTTCTCCAGCCACACCCGCACCACCGGCGGGGCCTTGTAAAGGCCGCTACGCATCCTCTCGTGTAGATCCACCAGGTTCTCTTCAAGGTCCTCGCCGTATTGCCTGGCCGTCACCTTGTCCAAACCGGGCGAACTGCTCTTTCTGATCCGTCGGAATGCTTGCCGCAGAAACTCAACATCGATCAGGTGCGCCAGTGTGGTGAATACCAGCTGCGGATCGTCCGCCGCCTGCGACGCAATTCGCTGAAGTTTCGTGGATACAGTTGGTGACCTCAATGTGTCTCCCGTAGGTCCCTTCAACAAAACGCTATGCCCGGCTTCTCCTTCCCTACAGTGGGTCCCTTGGGCCTCAGTTCCCCACCTTCCCGGTCA
>JAAENN010000025.1 GCA_024224295.1 Shimia sp.
CTGGTAATGGATGAGTCCAATCCGGACATCCTCTATGCGTCAACGTTTGAGATTCTTCGCCGCACCTGGCTCCTGGACGCCGGTGGCCCGAATAGCGGCATCTTCAAATCCACTGACGGCGGCGACACCTGGAAGGACCTAACCGGGAATCCGGGCCTGCCGGACGGCGACTGGGGCCGTGTCGGCCTCGCGCACTCGAAAAAAATGCCCAACCGCATTTCAGCTCTGATCGACTCCAAAGAGAAGAACGGACTCTATCGGTCTGAGGACGGCGGAAAAACATGGAAATTTCTGACAAATCACAGCGGCATCACCCAGCGCCCCTTCTACTACCATCACCTTCATGCCAGCCCGCACAACGGGGATGAACTCTGGGTGTTGTCCAACAAGCTCTGGCAGTCCCTGGACGGCGGAAAAACCTGGAAGCAACGTTCCGGCACCAAAGACGATTTTCATGATATGGCCTTCGACCCGAACGATCCGAATCGCATGATTATGACCCACGACGGCGGCGCGATGGTGACGCTGACGGGCGGCAAAACCTGGTCCGGTATGTACACCCAGCCCAATCAGCAGATCTACCGTGTTAATGTCGATAACCAGTTTCCCTATAATGTGTATGGAAACGCTCAGGATCTGATTGGATGGAAGGTCCCCTCCGCTTCGGTCTACGGTGGTATATCCAATACTGAAGTAACCATCATTGGTAGTGGGGAGTCCGGCATGTCGGTGCCGCATCCCAACGATCCAAATATTGTTTATCATCTCGCCCAAAGTACATTTGCCTACGGCGGTGGGCCAATCCAACGCGTTAACCTGAAGACCGGGGCGTGGGAGCACATCAACGTTTGGCCGACATCCACCTTTGGACGCGGGCAGAAAGATGCAAAGTACCGCTTCAATTGGCATGCGCCGATCGTGATCGATCCGTTCGATGCGGAAACACTCTATACCGCTGCAGAATCTGTTTTCCGCAGTCGTGATCGGGGGCAGAGCTGGGAAAAGATCAGTGGCGACCTGACCACGGACGACGAATCCAAACAGCAGTTGGGGGGATCGCCATCGTCACCCGAAAGCTCGGGGCAGGAAGCCTACTGCACCATCCACCGCATGGTTGCCTCGACGGTTGAA
>JAAENN010000026.1 GCA_024224295.1 Shimia sp.
AAGTTGAACCGGTGAGTAGGCCGGGGGAGTTGCACCCCCAGCCTCTCGTAGAACGGTACGTGAGCCTCTCGACTCATACCGCTCCCATCAGGCGAACACACCTGGCATCCCGATGCGCCAGTGAGCAAACAGACCAGGGCGATGCTTAGCCATCCGTGCCAAGTACTGCCCCGCTCTGGTCCTCCTACCGCGAAAACGCTTGTACTTGCACATCACCCAAGCGCGTAAAGTGTGATTGAAGTACCTTAAGAAAGGATAAAGCGCCGAGCGATTGAATCGCCCGTAGTAGTTGAGCCAACCCTGCAAAACAGGATTGAACTCACGTGCGATGTCCTCGATGTCACGGTCAGCCCGGTTTCGCAAATTCGACTTTCTGATTCTGCTTCTCATGGTCTTAAGAGCCGCCTGGCTCACCGCAGGGTTGAAGCTGAAGAACAGCTGTCCCCTCGCGCCCTTCGTGGTCCGACCACGGAATGCGTAACCAAGAAAGTCAAACCGCTTCACTGGGTAATTACCGCGCCGCTTACCATCCTTGCAATACACAATCTTCGTCTTCTGTGGATGCAGCTCCAACCCACATTCACGGAATCGCCGCTCCAATGCATCGCGAGTCACGCGCGCCTGTTGCAACGAATGACAATGTAGAAGTCCGTCATCCGCATAGCGACACCAAGGAATGGTCGGGTAATGTCTTTTCATCCAGACATCGAACACGTAGTGTAAAAACAGGTTGCTCAACAGCGGACTGACCACCCCACCTTGCGGGGTGCCCCGACAGCGTGGCACGACACAGCCATTAGACTGTTGTAGTGGCGCCTTGAGCCATCGCTCCACGTAGAGCAGTGCCCATCGACAACTAACGTGTTTGCGAACTGCCTTAAGCAGCAGATCGTGCGGTATGTTGTCAAATAGTCCTTTGATATCAAACTCGACGATCCAATCATATCGCCAACATCGCTCCCGGGTAACGCCCACCGCATCCAGCGCGGACTTGCCTGGTCTATAGCCGTAGGAATCTTCCAGAAAATGCGGTTCTATGTCCGGTTCAATCTGCAGTTTGACGACCATTTGTGCCAC
>JAAENN010000027.1 GCA_024224295.1 Shimia sp.
ATGCTGTCCAGAATCGGCTGAGCCTGCTTGAAAGCAGCCTGGGCTTCTTCGTAGTTGCCGGCTTCGATCTTGGATTGGATCTTTTTCACATAAGTACGAGCCATGGAGCGCAGGCTTGCATTGTGCTTGCGGTTCTTCTCGTTCTGACGTGCGCGCTTCTTGGCTTGCGGGGAATTTGCCACCGTAAAACTCCTGAAAATCTCAAATTCGTTGCTGAATGATTCGTTACATCGCGGGCGCGCCAAAACCAGCGCGTCGAAATAAATGACGCGGAACTATGCCGCTCAAACCTTCAAATGTCAAGGCTAAAACCCATTTCATGCCCCGACACAGAAGGCCTGTGGTAAACTCGCGGCTCACTGAACGCGGGCTTGACCGGGAAGCAGGTAATTCCCGAAATACGAGCGCCAAAAGGATATTCAGAATGCCAAGCAAGGGCCTGCATGTCGTCGGAACCTGAATCAACGCCTGAACAGAAGCAATTACCCAAGCCGCCAGGACTACTCAGATCGTCGGGGCTCGTCGGTATTATGACCATGCTGTCCCGGGTGCTGGGTCTGGTTCGGGATATGGTCATTGCCCGCTATTTCGGTGCCGGTGCCGGTGCCGATGCTTTTTTTGTGGCTTTCAAGATTCCGAATTTCCTGCGTCGGCTATTTGCAGAAGGCGCCTTCTCCCAGGCGTTCGTGCCGGTATTGTCCTCCTACCGGGAAAATCAGTCGCTCTCGGACGTTCAGCGACTGGTCAATGCGGTGGCTGGCTCCCTCGGCTTGGTGCTGTTGGGCGTCACGCTGGTGGCCATTCTCGGGGCGCCGGTGCTGACGGCGGTCTTTGCCCCTGGTTTCCTGGATGATGAGGTGAAATTTGCGCTGACCAGCGACATGTTGCGCAGCACCTTTCCGTA
>JAAENN010000028.1 GCA_024224295.1 Shimia sp.
AAGCGGCCAGAGGCGCTGGTTTTGGGCTGTGATCAGGTGCTGGATTTTCAGGGCACGATCTTTTCCAAGCCCGACAGTGTGGAGGATGCGCGCAATCAGTTGCTGTTGCTGAGGGGCCAGAGACATATGTTGCTGTCTGCGGCAGTGATCTATCAGAATGCCGAGCCGCTCTGGCGCCATGTTGGTGTTGTACGGCTGTTCATGCGGCAATTCAGCAACGACTTTCTTGAGGGCTATCTTGATCGCAACTTTGACAGCATCCGACATTCAGTTGGCGGTTATAAGCTGGAAGAAGAAGGCGTGCGGTTGTTTAACAAGATCGACGGCGATTATTTCACCGTCCTCGGCATGCCGCTTGTAGAAATTCTGTCGTTTCTGACGACACGGGGAGAACTGCCACAATGACATTGCCGTCCATTCCTTTGGCGGGTGTGATCGGGAACCCGATTGCGCACTCAAAATCACCGGTCTTGCATGGGCATTGGCTGAAGACTTATGACATTTCCGGACATT
>JAAENN010000029.1 GCA_024224295.1 Shimia sp.
CGGCAACCGTTGGATCGAAAACACGTCTAATTGCGCTGCGGCCCATTAGCGAAGCGCTGCGCAGCCTTAGAGATGAGGCCGTCTTCACTCATGTAGAAGTGATCAAGCCAGTCCAAACCACCAAATTGCTCGAAGCCTTAATTGCGTTGCATACGGAAACCGAAAACCGTCTCAGCGCAGATCGTCATCCCGAAGATACAAGGGAGCTCAATGGGCCCCAAAACAAGAGCGTCGCCTCAGAGCTGACTGATCCGGTATCCGACAAAACAATCCTGATTGTGGACGACAACAAGACCAACCGGAAACTGATCGAAATTTTCCTCAGCCGACTTGGTGTGACGCATCACTCCGCCAGTGACGGAGAAGAGGCGGTGGACCGGTATCTCGACTATCACCCCGACCTGGTCTTGATGGATGTCTCTATGCCAGTGATGAATGGGTTGGACGCCACTCGTGAAATCCGCCGCATTGAAGATTCGAACGGTGAATTTCGCAGCCATATTGTTGGCCTCACCGCGCATTCTGCACCAGAAGATCGCGCCGCCTGCCTGGACAGCGGTATGAATGCGCATATGGCCAAGCCTATCAAACTTTCCCAACTCAAAGACCTGATCTCACAACTCTGATTGCAAAGATTGCCGCCACTTGGCAACACTGTTCCGAAGCTAAAGGGGAGGGCAAATCATGCCACACAACGTGGTGGTGATCGGAGCGGGAATTGTCGGCGCATCCACCGCGCTTTGGCTGCGCCGTGCCGGGCACACAGTGACTCTTTTGGACAAAAACACCCCCGGCATGGGTGCCTCTTTTGGCAACGCCTGCCTATTGGCCAGCTGCGCCGTCGTGCCAAACGCCACGCCCGGCCTTGCGACCAAAGCCCCCGGCTACCTGCTCAATCCAAACTTCCCACTGTTTCTGAAATGGGCGAGCCTGCCCCGTCTCACCCCGTGGTTTTTGAAATACCTCGGCTTTGCCAACGATACCGACGCCCGCCGTTTCACCCATGTGCTGGCAGACCTGATTGGCGACAGCGTGGATCAACACAAAGCATTGGCCAAAGGCACCGCCGCTGAGCGCTTCATCGCAGACACAGATTACCTCTACGCCTATAAAAACCGCGCTGCCTTTGAGGCGGATAAATACACCTGGGACCTTCGCGCCAGCGTCGGCTTTGTGCCCGAGATCATCGAAGGCCCCGCCGTACAGGAGCTGGAACCCATCCTCGATGCGCAAACGTCCTTCCTCGCGGTGAACAAAGACCACGGTTACATCCTCAACCCGGCTGGCTACGTGCAGGCACTGGTGGAAACGTTCACCGGCATGGGCGGAAGGTTTGTGCAGGCCGAAGTCCGAGACTTTGACCTCTCCGGCGGGCAAGTCACCTCCGTGATGACCGACCATGGTCAATTTGACTGTGACCGCGCCGTGCTCTCCTCTGGCATCTGGTCCAAGCCGCTGATGCGCAAGCTGGGATTCACCGTGCCGCTGGAAACCGAGCGCGGCTATCACATCACGTTCAAAGAACCCTCCATCCGGCCCAACCACCCGATGATGATCGCGTCAGCCAAATTTGTCGCCACCCCGATGCAACATGGGTTGCGCTGTGCCGGTATCGTGGAGTTTGGCGACCTGTCGGAGAAGAAATCCAAAGCACCGCTGGCCCTATTGCGCCGCCGCGTGGCTGAGGTCTTTCCCAGCCTGACCGCAAACAGCGACGAGGAATGGCTTGGCTTCCGTCCGTCTTTGCCGGACAGCCTGCCGATGGTGGGCCAAATAGGTCAGATCGGTGTCTACACCGCCTTTGGCCACCAACACGTGGGCCTGACCGGCGGGGCCAAGACTGGTCGTCTAGTGGCGGATCTGATTTCTGGCACTCCGTCAAACATCGACCTCTCACCGGTAAACCCGATGCGGTTTAATTGACCCCCAAACCAAAACAGCGCCGCCCAATGGCGACGCTGCTCAGTTTTCTTGCAGGCAATTATCCTAAGCGGACTTCAACTCTTCCTTTGCAGTGTCTTCAACCGCTTCGCCTTCGACCACATCAGCCTCTTCGACTTCTTCGGCCTCCACCTCAGCGTGATCCTCCAGCGCGCCGATGATCAGCGGCAACATAGCAGCACCAGTTTCGCTCAACCCTTCGGTTTCCGGCGGCGCGGTCCAGCTCAGCGTGTCAAAGCTATGACAGTTGTCACAGGTCGGCGCCCACTCCACATGGATGTTGTGGCAAGTGTCGCATACCCACTGTGGGCCCCGCGGCGCGCTCAGTGCCTTCGCCAGATAGCCTTTTACGACCGCATCATTGGACCCTTCTCCGCGCTCGATTGCCGCCATAATGGTCAGCGAACGCTGCGTGGCGTCCGTCTCCACCAAATCGCCCAGCGCTCGACGGGCCTCCGGGAAATCCTCAGCCGCAATATACAATTCCGCCATCAGCATCTTGCTCTCGGCATGGCCGGTGGTGTTCTTGATCAGTGCCTTGAAACGCTTGATCCGCGCCTCTGGGGTTTCCTCAGGCGCAATCTCCGCAAAGGCGGCTGCCAGATCCGGATGCGGCTGCGCATCCCAGGCCTTCTTGATCAGGCGGGTCGCATTGCGCGGCTTGCCTTTCGCCACATACGCGCGAGACGCAATCACCGCGGCCGGGATCAGATCCGGCGACAACCGGTTCGCCTCTACCGCCTGTTCTTGTGTTTCAATGCTCGCATCCTCTGCCAGCAGTTCCTTCGCTTCCGACAGCGCCAAAACCGCATCGCGGCGGCGATGCACATCGCGGGGCAACATACCATGGCGCAGCTTCGCGTTCAGCGTGCCGCGCGCACCTTTCCAGTCTTTGCCCTCGGTCTGCAGGCGCAACAGTGTGTCCTGCACCTCCACATGGCGCGGCTTTAGCGCAAAAGCAGTCTCCGCCAGCTTCAGCGCCACCTCGGTGTTGCCCGCATCCAGTTTTTGCTTCATCAGGCCACGCACACCCACGAACCGCGTGCGCTCATCAGTCAGCAGCTTTTTGTAGGTCTCTTCTGCCTTCTTGATGTCGCCGCTCATCTCTGCCGCTTGCGCCACAATCAGGTTGGTCAGCTCCGGCTTATACAGTTTCTTCTCAGCCAGACGCGCCTTTTCCATCGCGGTGCGCCCTTCGCCAGAGGCCAGCGCCGTCACACTATCGGCCAGCGCCTGATATCCCGTCTTTTCCCGGTTGCGATCAAAGTAGCGGCTGATCGCGGTTTCATCCCCGTTCAGAAACTTCAGCGTCGCCACCAGCAGGCCAAGCGCCTTGATAAACAGCCAGACCGCCGCCACCATTGCAATCAACGCCAAGGCAGTCTGAAACGGCCCAAGGCTGTATTCCACCCCGGCCACGGTGACCATCACCCCGCCGTCGCTTTCCAGCAGGTAAATCGAGCCAAAGGTCAGCCCAGCGACAATGGCAACAAACGCAATAATTTTAATCAGGGACCAGAGCATAAAACGACCCTCAGTTGGAGTTTAGGGTTTGTGCCAAATCTTCGGCGGCTTGCGTGGCTGAGGCACGGGTTTGCGCTTGCGCCACCCACTCAGCCATTACAGTTTGCGGCCCCTCGGCCAATGTGGCTAGTTCCGCCAAAGCTCCGGACAAATTCCCGGCTTTCAACGCGGCTTCGGCCCGGCTGAGGACGGCATCGGTATCCGTACCCTCTCGCGCCTCAACAGAGCGTGCACCAAACTGTGTTTTCAGAAAATTGCCCAGCTTGTTGCCGGTGCCAGCATCTACTTTATCCTCTCGCGCCTTGGCCAAAGCCCCGCGTGCGGCCTCCGGATAGCCCTCGATCAGAGCCGCCAGAGTAATCACCCCGCTATCGGCATGATCTTCCAGCACCGCCGCAACGCCTTCGCCGGTAGAAGACCGCAGATCAACCACAGCCGCACGGTACGGCGCGCCACTTTCCAGCGCGGCCACAATCCGTGTGACAGAGGAGCGTGCCAAAGCTGCCTTAGCCGACAAATCCGCTTTGTCTTTTAACTCAGCGGCCTCAGCCTTTTGAGCGGAAACCAGATCCTTGAGATCTTTCACCTCACGCTCATAGGCTGCAATCGCCGCTGCGCCGAGGCCTTCGTTAAACGGTCGTTTTTCAATATCAGTCAAACGCGCTTCCAAGGTCGCCACGGCCTCAGCCACACGGCTCATTTCCGCTGTCAATGTCGCGTTCATAGTGCCAAAATCCGCCACCGCACTGCTTGCCGTGGTTTCAGCTGCGTTGGCCAAATCCGCGTTCGTCGCCTGTGCCGCTTGAAGGGCCGCAAGCGCCTCGGTCTGCGCCTCAAGCTTGGCAGTCATCTCACTCAGTGCCGCATCTGTATTTGCATTCAAGCCAAGCTGGTCGCCAAAATACACCGCACCGCCAAATCCAATCACCGCCGCAATCACACCACCGAGCACCAAAGGCGCAAAGCCTCCTTTGCGCGTAGACTCCTGTGCGGTTGATTCAATAACAGAGGTCTCGGCCACCACCTCTTCCAGAGGCGTCTCAGCTTCCGGCCCTAAAGATCCGCTCGCTTCTTCGACATCTTCATCCGCTGCAGCGTCATCCGTGGGCTCTGCAATCTCTACGGGAGCCTCATCAGGCTTATCGGCATCTGCAGCGTCCTTGATCCCGTCCACGTCACCGTCTTCTGATGCCCCGCCTGGCGCGATCTCTTCGACAATCTCCGCGTCCTCGACCACATCTTCTGCGTCGGCTTGCGTATCGGTCTGATCCTGTTGATCAACCTGATCTTTGCTTGGCTTGTCCGATTTATCCGTGGTTCCCACAGGTCACCCTTTCGAATCCGTATTTTTGCAAATGCAGCACCAATCTAGGCGAGCAATCCTTGCGTCTCAATGCATCACCCTGCGTCTAACAGTCTCGCCACTGCATTTGCCATGGCTAGTGCCTCTTTTTTCTCCGCCAAAACAACTGTTTCCAAGGGCAAATTTCCCAATGCTTCCGCCACGGCCTCACTCATCACAACCACATGAAGAGGGGCGTGATACGGCCCTTGCTCAGCAAACTGCGCTGCTGCGCGGGGCGAAAAAAGGGGAACTATCACCGGATTCTCCCGCATTAACACCTGTTTTGCCCGATCCGACAACGGAAGCGCCGCTTGACGATAGACCTCCACCTCCCATGTCTCGATCCCGACTTTAGTCAGACGCCTGGCCAGATCCCCCCGCGCAACCTCACCGCGAATGTGCAGCAACGGCCCCTGCGGCGCATCGGCCAAAACCCGCGCATAAAGTGACTCCGCATCTCCATTCGCTGCTATCGCTTGCCAACCTTTGGCCCGCGCGGCTTCCGCTGTGGCGTCACCAACGCACCATGCAGGCAGGTCTTGGCCAGCAACCGCCGACACTGCATTGCGCGAGCCAAAGATCACGCCGGTCACGTCGGCAAGATCAACCTCCGCACCAGTCGGCACAATTTCCACAATCGGCGAAATCGCCACCTCTGTGGTGATCCCCAAATCCGCCAACAACGCGGCAAACCCCTTTGCGTCGGCCAATGGCCGAGTCAGCAAAATCAAAGGGGTCATATCCGCCATTAGGCCCACCACTGTTGTTTGAGGCGCTCTCCGGTGTTACCTGCCAACAAACTTCCGCGCAACGGCAAGGACCTGTGACACATGGACGGCCCGCTCACCATTCTTGGCATCGAAAGCAGCTGCGACGACACCGCCGCCGCCATCCTGCACCAACCAATTGTGGGCGATGCGGAAATCATGGCCTCTGTTGTGCATGGCCAAACTGACCTGCATGCGCCTTTTGGGGGTGTGGTTCCTGAAATCGCCGCTCGCGCCCACGCAGAAAAGGTTGATCTCTGCGTTGAGGAGGCGCTGAAAGCCGCCAATGTCTCCCTGCTGGATGTGAACGCTATCGCCGTCACGGCAGGCCCCGGCCTTATCGGCGGCGTCATCTCCGGTGTGATGTGCGCCAAGGGCTTGTCGGCCAGCCTTGGCATTCCTCTCATCGGCGTAAATCATCTCGCAGGCCACGCGCTGACCCCGCGCCTGACTGATCAGGTGGCTTTCCCTTATCTGATGCTCTTGGTCTCAGGTGGGCACTGCCAATTCCTGATCGCGCACGGCCCAGAGAAATTCTCCCGCCTCGGCGGCACCATTGACGACGCCCCCGGCGAGGCCTTTGACAAAACCGCCCGTCTTCTGGGCCTGCCGCAACCCGGTGGACCAGCCGTGCAGGCCGAAGCCCTGAAAGGCGACCCAAAACGCTTCCGCTTCCCCCGCCCGCTTTTGGACCGCCCCGGCTGTGACATGTCCTTCTCGGGTTTAAAAACCGCCCTCCTACGCCAACGCGATGCCATCATTGCCGAAAAAGGAGGCCTGCCCGTACAAGATCGCGCCGACATGTGCGCCGGGTTTCAAGCCGCTGTTGTAGATGTCTTGGCCGAAAAAACACGCCGCGCGCTCGACCTCTATCTGGCCGAAAACCCCTCCGAACCTTTGCTGGCCGTCGCTGGCGGTGTGGCGGCAAATACCGCCATTCGCGCCGAATTAGAGACTGTTTGTACCAACAAAGGTGTCGCTTTCACAGCCCCGCCCTTGTCGCTGTGCACTGACAACGCCGCTATGATCGCCTATGCCGGTCTGGAGCGCTTCCACACCGGCGCCCGCGATGGCATGGGTCTCTCCGCCCGCCCCCGCTGGCCACTGGATCAAACCGCCCCTGCGCTTTTGGGCAGCGGTAAAAAAGGAGCCAAAGCATGATCTCTGTTCTTGGCTCTGGTGCTTTTGGCACCGCATTGGCCGTCGCCTTCGCCCACAGCGGCACCAATGTGACTCTCTGGGCCCGCAATGCCGACGCCGCCAACACAATGCAGACCACCCGCGCTAACCCGCGCTTACCGGGTGTGGAATTGCCAAAAACAGTCTCTGTGACAGCTGATTTCGCCGATGCGCTCACAGATGTGGTCCTGCTCGCTGTACCGATGCAACAATTGCGCGGACTTTTAGAAAGCCACCCGGAACTCTCCGGTCGCACCCTAATCGCCTGCTGTAAAGGCGTCGAACTTGGTACGCAGTTGGGCCCCGTCGCCGTGATCCGCGATGTGCTGCCAAACGCCACTCCGACCATCCTCACCGGCCCCAGCTTTGCCGCCGATATTGCCCGTGGCCTCCCCACGGCCCTCACCTTGGCAGTACCGGACGAAAACACCGGAAAGGCCCTGCAACAGAGCCTAAAATCGCCTAATTTGCGCATCTATCGCACCACCGACACTGTTGGTGCAGAGCTGGGCGGCGCGCTCAAAAACGTCATCGCCATTGCCTGTGGCATTGCGATTGGCGCAGGGCTTGGCGACAGCGCCCGTGCTGCACTGATGACCCGTGGTTATGCCGAAATGAAACGCATGGCGCAGGCGTTGGGCGCGCAACCCGACACCCTGTCTGGCCTATCTGGCTTTGGCGACCTCACTCTGACCTGCTCATCCGAGCAGTCCCGCAACTACAGCTTTGGCCTCTCGCTTGGGCGCGGTGATGCCTATGACCCCACGGTCACGGTTGAAGGAGCCGCCACCGCACGTGCCTCCCTTGCCCGTGCCCAAGCCATGCAAGTTGACTTGCCCATCACCCAAGCCGTCGTCGCCATTCTTGATGGGGGCTTGCAAATCCGCGACGCCATGGAAATGCTGCTCGCTAGACCACCCAAGGAGGAATAATCATGCTGGTTGCATTGATCGCCAAAGACAAACCCGGCGCGCTGGACATCCGCAAGGCCAACCGCGACGCCCATGTCGCCTATCTGAAAAGTTCCAGCGACACGATCATGATGGCCGGCCCGTTTCTGGATGATGCCGGCGACATGTGCGGCTCGCTGATCATTCTGAACGTTTCTGACATGGCCGAAGCCGAAGCTTGGGCCGCTAACGATCCCTACAAATCCGCCGATCTCTTCGCCTCTGTGGAGCTGAAACCCTGGAACAAGGTGCTGGGCTGATGCGCTATTGGCTGTTCAAATCCGAGCCTTCGACCTGGAGCTGGGACCAGCAGGTTGCCAAAGGCGACACAGGTGAGGAATGGGACGGCGTGCGCAACTATCAGGCGCGCAACTTTATGCGAGAAATGGCCGTGGGGGACCGCGGCTTTTTCTACCATTCGCAGAAAGAGAAATCTGTCGTCGGTATTGTTGAAGTCTGCGCCGAAGCGCACCAAGACAGCACCACGGACGACGAACGCTGGGAATGCGTCGACATCAAAGCCGTGGCGCCCATCAAAATGCCGGTGACGCTGGACATGATCAAGGCCGACCCCCGGCTGGCAGAAATGGTGCTGGTGAAAAACTCACGCCTGTCAGTGCAACCAGTCACCGAAGAGGAATGGAACATCATCCTCAACCTCGGCGGTTCTCAAAGTTGAAAAATTGGGCATACTCACCCCACCAATGAAATTGGGGAGGGTTCCATGGAAATTCTATCGGTGCTGGCGGCTGCGCTGGCCTCTTATGTGGTTGGCTCAATCTGGTACATGACGCTGGCCAAGCCCTGGATGAAGGCGGCAAAGATCGAGACCGATGAGTCCGGGCGCCCAGCCAACCCCAGCAACCCGCTGCCCTATGTCACCGCCTTCATCTGTGCCGTTGTGGTCTCCGGTATGATGCGTCATGTGTTTTCTCTATCGGGCATTGACACCATCAGTGCTGGGTTAATCGCCGGTCTCGGAGTGGGTCTGTTCTTGGCGACCCCTTGGATTGTCACCAACTACAGCTTTGCCAGCCGCAGCCGCACTTTGATGCTGATTGACGGTGGATATGCCACCCTCGGCTGCGCCACCATGGGCGCAGTGCTCACGCTGTTTTAGCCGGGTACGAAAAAAGGCACCGCTCATGTATGAGCAGCGCCAGCATTCCGTAGGGAAATCAGTTTGGTATTTTAAAACATAGGGGGTCTGTCTCCGCTCCAGCCAGACCCCCTATGCACCCCGCGTGTATCCCATACCACCACACGCGTTCTGTAAACTTGGGTCCGGCCATCCTAGCCCGACAAGACATTTGTAGCGCAACTGAACCAAACAGTTCAATTATCAAGTACCTACAATCCGAGTGGTTCCAGCAGCACTTTCGAAACCAAACGCAAAACGCGCCCGCAACCCTCAGGCCACGGACGCGCCAAACCGCGAGTGGTGGTTTTACCCGTAGTGGGCCTCTTTGCCGAAATGTTTGGTCAGCATGTAGTAAACAACAGCCCGATACTTGTTACGCTCAGACTTGCCGTAAGTCTCAATCACAGAGTGGATGGCCTCCATCAATTCTGGGCCATCGCTCAACGCCAACTTCTTGATCAGGAAGTTGTTTTTTACAGTTTCCAGCTCCTGTGGCTGGGACCCAGCCACCGTCGAAGCGTCATCATTATAAATCGCCGGACCACAGCCGATGGTCACCTTTTCCAGCAGAGCCATATCCGGCTCAATGCCACATTTGTTCTTCAGATCGTCTGCGTATTTCGCGATCAATTCGTCCCGTTTGCCCATCTGATATTCTCCCAATTGTCGATAAATGCACCTGATGTTTCGTCCTGCGCGGCGGTGCTGAGGTTGTTCCTACAGTTGACGTACACGTCAGATAAGGGGAAAGACCGCACCCGTTCCCCCTTAGCACAGATCGCACTGGTCATTTCAGAATCGCTGCCTAGGCTGGTCCTCTGCGCTTTTTCATCACACAGGAGGACGCGATGCTGCGTTGGGGTATCCTTGGAACCGGCTTCATTTCTCATGCCATGTTGACCGCGATCCGCGACAGCGACGGCTCCTCTGTTGCGATGCTCTATGGCCGCAATGAAGCCGCTCTCAAAGACCTCTGTGCCCAGTATGGAATACCGCACTCAACAACCGATCAAGAAGAGCTCTTTGCCAACCCAGATGTGGATGTGATCTACATCGCCTTACCCAACCACCTGCACCGCGCCACCTCTGAGGCCGCCATGGCCGCGGGCAAACCGGTGCTGTGCGAGAAATCCCTTACAACGACTATGGCAGACGCCGAAGCGCTTGCGGCCTCCGTGCGCGCGGCCGACACCTTCTTTGCCGAAGGCCTCATGTATCTCGCGCATCCGTTTATGCAGCAACTGGTCACCGTCCTGCGCGACCCTTCCTTGGGTGACCTGCGCTCCGTCTCCGGCTTCTACGCCGCCGACATCTGGCAAGTGGTGAACCCCGCAGGCGGCGGCACGCTCTACAACCTCGGCTGCTACCCGGCCTCCTTACTGCATCTGGTGGTGCAAACCATGTGCGGCGAAGACGCCTTTGCCAGTCGGTCCATCGCCGCTTTTGGCAACATCGGCAAAGACAACACGCTCCAAGACGCCAGCCTCTCCGTGCGCTTTGAAAATGGCGTGCTCGCCAACCTGCACAGCACCGACGGCCACGGCATGGCGCACGCATTCTCCATTGTGACCACCAAAGGCACGCTGCGCTTCGCCACCAACCCATGGCTTCCCGAAGCCGGCGACAATCGCATGATCTGGCAGCCCTACGACGGCCCCGCGCGCGACATCGTGGTCGAAACCAAGCACGACGCCTTTTATCACCAAACCAAAATGGTCGAACGCGCGCTGTCCGCTGGTGCCAAAGAAGCCTCACGCCCCTCCCCCCGTCTGTCCGACAGCCTCGAAATCATGCAGTTCCTGACAGATTGGGAAACCGCCGCGCTAAGTCAGGACACCACCCAATGATCGGCTACGTCTGCGTCGGCTCCAACGACATCCCCCGCGCCAAACGCTTTTACGCTGCGGTCCTGCCCGCTCTGGGCTACAGCGTGAAAGAAGGCCCCGAAGGCCTCAGCTACGCCCTGCCTGTTCCAGAAGGCCAACGCCCGCTGCTTCCAGATTTCTACGTGAAACCGCCGTTTAACGAGAAAACCGCCTCGGTTGGCAACGGCACCATGGTGGCCTTTGAAGCCGCAAACCAAGCACAGGTCCGCTCCCTGCACGCCGCCGCCCTCGCCGCTGGTGGCTCAGACGAGGGTTTGCCTGGCTTCCGCGCCGATTATGGCCCAAACTTCTACGTCAGCTACCTGCGAGACCCCGACGGCAACAAAATCGCGATTTATTCAAGCGATCCAAATGAGGCAGGGCGGGACGAGTGAAGGGTACTCAAAATTTGCTACTCACGATTAAAATTTGCGAGATCAGGTCGTTCGTGAAAAAAGGCATAGCCGCGAAAGGCAACTGATCCAAAACGCAAATCACATTTGACCGGGACATTGATCTTTGGAAGCAACACTTACAACCTCAAGGCAGAGCAACAGCTGGGAAATTATTCCCGGTGGCACTGTCGCAGGCATGATTCTTGCCGTGCTTTTCATTTATTTGTTTTTTCGCCATTTCCTGTTTGTGCTGATGTTTATGGATCTAATCTTGGGGTGGCTGCGTCAATTCAATTGGTTCCCAAAAGAGGGCAAGCGTCTAAAAACTGTGCTTCATTGGGCGATCGCCTTAGCGCTTTTTGGTGGCTATCTGGCGATTGCTGCTTCAATGGGCTGGCTACAGTTTGTGCCCAGTTGATCCAAAACCTACCTCCCAACAAAAAACGGCGCCCCAATCCGGGACGCCGCTCTCAAAATCAGTGCCTAACCCAGCTTAATAGCGGTAGTGCTCCGGCTTGAACGGACCGTCAGTGCCAACACCGATGTAGTCCGCCTGATCCTTGCTGAGCTTGGACAGTTTCGCGCCCACTTTCGCGAGGTGCAGCGCCGCCACTTTCTCATCCAGATGCTTCGGCAGGATGTAGACGTCGTTCTTGTACTCCTCACCTTTGGTGAACAGCTCGATCTGCGCCAGCACCTGGTTGGTGAAGCTTGCAGACATCACAAACGACGGGTGACCGGTGGCGTTGCCAAGGTTCAGCAAACGGCCTTCAGACAGCAGGATCATGCGATTGCCGGATGGCATCTCGATCATGTCCACTTGCTCTTTGATGTTGGTCCAC
The DNA here is from genome assembly GCA_024224295.1 of Shimia sp. Taxonomy (GTDB): domain Bacteria; phylum Pseudomonadota; class Alphaproteobacteria; order Rhodobacterales; family Rhodobacteraceae; genus Shimia. The sequence goes on from JAAENN010000029.1 coordinate 11,950, forward strand.
TTGTGGTTCTTCAGGTTCGCCACCTGAATTTCATTGTCGAAGTGGCCAATGTTGCCGACAATCGCCATGTCCTTCATCTCGCGCATATGCTCGATGCGGATCACGTCTTTGTTGCCGGTGGTGGTGATGAACAGGTCAGCGGTCGCCGCCTCATCTTCCAACGTGGTCACTTCAAAGCCGTCCATCGCCGCCTGCAGCGCACAAATCGGGTCAACTTCGGTCACCTTCACACGGGCACCTGCGCCGCGCAGAGAGGCCGCAGAGCCTTTGCCCACATCGCCATAACCACAGACAACCGCGACTTTGCCGGCCATCATCGTGTCCGTCGCGCGGCGGATACCGTCCACGAGGCTCTCTTTACAGCCGTATTTGTTGTCAAACTTGGACTTGGTCACAGAGTCGTTCACGTTGATCGCAGGGAACGGCAGCTCGCCCTTTTTCACCAGATCATAGAGACGGTGCACACCAGTTGTGGTCTCTTCCGACACACCCTGGATCGCGTCACGGGTCTTGGTGAACCAGCCTGGAGTTTCCGCGATACGCTTTGCAATCTGCTTATGAATGACCTCTTCTTCTTCCGATCCCGGCACGCCGAGGTCTTCACCCGCTTCGGCCTTCGCACCCAAAAGGATGTACAACGTTGCATCGCCACCATCATCGAGGATCATGTTCGGGCCTTCCGGGAACATGAACGACTTGTCCAGATAGTCCCAGTGCTCTTCCAGAGACTGACCTTTGATCGCAAACACCGGAATGTTCGCGGCCGCAATCGCCGCTGCGGCGTGGTCCTGTGTGGAGAAAATGTTGCAACTCGCCCAGCGCACGTCCGCGCCCAGCGCCACCAGCGTTTCAATCAAACACGCGGTCTGAATGGTCATGTGCAGCGAGCCAACAATGCGCGCGCCCGTGAGTGGTTTACTCTCGCCAAATTCCTCACGCAGCGCCATCAGGCCCGGCATCTCGGTTTCGGCAATATCAAGTTCCTTGCGGCCAAAATCGGCCAGGGAAATATCTTTTACTGTGTAATCGGTCGCCATTGCGCCCAGCTCCTTACGGGTTTGCTTTGGCGACCAGATAACACTCGGAAGGCCTTTCTACAACGTTACTAACCCTCAATTTCGTCAGGCGGCATCAACGCCTCTTGTTGGAACCAGTCCGTTCCGGCGGCCAAGATGCAGGACACGCCCTGCGCGTTGGTCATGATCACCGTAAATGTCCCGGTTTTCTCGGATGACCACACCTCGAGCATCGTCATCTTATTGTCTTGAACACCTTGCAACCCACCGGCCACCATGGCCTCAGAGTATTTGCTCTGCAATCGCTCAACGACAAGGTCTCTATCTGCACATCCAGCGGCGATGGCTGGCGGGGCCGCTGCGGCCATGCCAAACAGCACAGCCGCGCCTATCACTCTCTTAAACATAGCGCTCTCCTTTCTCGCGCAGGTCGGCCCATAGGGCACAACTCATTGAGGTTTGGAGAGGGGGACACGCGGGAGGAAGCCGATGCAAAACGTGCCCCCCTCGCTAGTAACGTCGGTATCGCGCTGCGCTTTTTCAAAACACACCTGATCACGTTGTTTTGTGGCAGCACGTGATCCCGACTACTAAATAAGGTGCGCCTCAAATGTGGCTAAAATGTGGCGCTGCCTCATTTTGCAGCAAGCCACCTGATCTAAAGGTCAGACTCCCCTGACTGTTAAGACTTTTGAAACCAAGGTATAAGAAACCTTTATTTGTTAGGTTTTTGGTCATGAATTTTTTGCAACTAAGGTCCATGTTTCGGTCTGCTTTCTTCATCCCTGCCGTCCTGCTGATGGGCACATTGATTGTGATCACCAATGCGTTGATCACCACCGGTGTGGCTGCTGGTTGATCCCAGCGCGTCCCCTGTCCGCCTGACTGTTGCGCATCGCCACTTTCGTGGCGTACACCGGTTTCACACAACCGGGAGGCACCCCTTTGGCACGAGCATGGCAGCGTATGTTGTCCGGTCGCAGACTGGACCTGCTGGACCCCACTCCCGTGGACATCGAAATCGAAGACATTGCTCATGGGCTAGCTTTTGTCGCGCGCTGGAACGGCCAGACCCATGGAGATTTTGCCTATTCCGTGGCTGAACACTCGCTGCTGGTCGAAGAGTTGTATGGCCGCATGTACAAATCTGCGACCCCCAAGACCCGGCTGATGGCCCTGCTGCATGACGCGCCTGAATATGTAATCGGCGACATGATCTCCCCGGTAAAGGCTGCCGTGGGTCCGGGGTATGAAACGCTTGATGACCGCCTTATGGCCGCGATACACATCCGCTTTGGTCTTCCCGCCGAGACACCCAAACGATTGAAGGCGCAGATCAAAAAAGCAGACAAAATTTCCGCCTGGATGGAAGCCACGCAAATCGCGGGTTTCTCCATCTCGGAGGCCAACAAGCTTTTTGGCGTACCCGACCCGAAAACCATCGACGGGCTGTCCATCCGCCTACGCCCCGCTGTTGAGGTGCGCACCGAATACACAGCCCGTGTTGAAACCCTTCTGGCTGCGCTTTAAGCCTAGTTAGTCTCTTGTATAGGGTACCTGATGTCCCAGATCACCGTCCAGAAAGGCAGCGCCGCGGACCTGCGGCAAACCGCTGAACTTCTCAACGAGATTATCGCCATTGGCGGCACCACAGCACTCATTGACCCTTTGTCACGGGAGGAAATCTCTGGCTGGTTGCTGGGCGAGCCAGATCGCTCAGTATGGCACGTGGCTATGGACACAGGCGGAAAGGTGTTGGGCTTTCAATGGGTGGGTCCATTTGGAAGCTTGCCCCCGGAAGCCTGCGAAATCGGAACCTTTGTAAAAGCGGGCCGGACAGGCCTTGGTATCGGCTCCAAGCTTTTCGAAGCGACCAAATCCGCCGCCCGAACACTTGGCTATGACTGGATCAATGCAGAAATCCGCGCCGACAACACCGGCGGTCTGGCCTATTATCAAAGTCGCAGCTTTGAGGACTATGGGCGCAAAGACGGCGTGGTTCTCCAGGACGGCACCGAAGTGTCAAAAGTCCTGAAACGCTACAACCTCTAAAACTCACATCGCGGGCAAAACATCTCGCCGTACCAACGCCCGCAGGGCAAAGTTGCTCCGCATATTTCGCACGCCTGTCACCTTCATCAGGCGATGTTCGAGAAACGCATCAAACGCATCCAGATCCGCTGCCACCACACGAAGAAGGAAATCCCGTGAGCCGGTCATGAGATAGCACTCCATAACCTCCTCAAACCCGCTCACCGCCCGCTCAAACGCGTTAATGCGGTCAGCGCCCTGAGTTTCCAATTCCACTGAGACAAAAATCGTCACCGGAACCCCCATTTTGCGCGGATCAACCCGCGCGCCATACCCGGTGATCACCCCGTCCTCTTGCAACCGCTCTAACCGCCGCGCACAGGGGGTCGCCGATAACCCAACCAGTTCTGCCAACTCGCCAATCTTCATGCGTCCATCCAATTGCAACGCACGTATGATTCTACGATCAATGGCATCCATAGGGAAATCCTCCAAAAATTAACCTTATTCCAGTCATTATCTCTAATTTTCCTGGTACCGCATAGGCAATTTTGGAGAAAACCTCTGTTGATCCTGTGTCATTTTGCCGCCACTTCGCGCCTGGGACACAGCAGTAAGATCAAAGGAAACGCCCGATGCAAATCACCCGCTTGGCCACCCCGACACATGAGACCGTTTTGCGCGTGCATGACGCCAGCATTGGCCTCACCGGTTTTATTGCGGTGCATTCCACCAAACTCGGGCCTGCGGCCGGTGGTCTACGCATGCGTCCTTATGACAGTGAAGACGCCGCGTTGACTGATGCGCTGCGCCTGTCTGAGGGTATGACCTACAAAAACGCGGCAGCTGGCCTGCCTTTGGGTGGCGGTAAGGCAGTTATTATGGGTAACGCCTCGCAAAAAACCTCGGCCCAACTTCTGACTTTCGCCCGTGCCATCAACACACTTGAAGGTAAGTATTGGACCGCAGAAGACATGGGCATGAGCCCATCTGACATGGCGCTGCTGGCCACCGAAACCAAATATGTTGCCGGTCTGCCTGACGGCCCGCACGCCTCAGGCGATCCGTCCCCAATCACTGCACGTGGCATCTTTGAGTCGATCAAAGTCACCGCCAAACACCGCTTCGGCAACAACGTCCTGACCGGTCGCACCATCGCCGTGCAAGGGCTGGGCCACGTTGGCACGTACCTTTGCGAGTTCCTGCACGAGGCTGGCGTCAACCTGATCCTCGCTGACATTGACGCCAAACGGGTGGCGGAACTGGCGGCTAAATATAACGCGCAAACCGCTGGCCCGGACGATATCCTGACCGTGAAGGCCGACATCTTTGTCCCCTGCGCCATCGGCGCCATCCTGAACAAAGACAGCATTGGCAAGCTCAACGTCGCGGCTGTCTGTGGTGGGGCCAACAACCAACTGGCCACCGCTGAGGACGGCGTCCGCCTGCATGCGCGTGACATCCTCTATGCACCGGACTTTGTCGCCAATGCTGGCGGCATCATCAATGTGGCCACCGAGGTGCTCGCCATCGACAATCGGGCCGCCTATGTCGACGAGAAGCTGGCCGCCGTTGTCGATACTCTGGGCCGTATCTTCTCGCGCGCCAAAACTTTGGATTGCAGCCCAGCAGACGTTGCTGTCGCAATTGTGGATGAGATGCTGGCTGACAAAGCAGCCTAACCAAAACCCCATGATAATCGCCGCCTCTCTTGGAGGCGGCGTTCCGGTTCTTTTGAACCCACTGCCCGGCCCCTGTGGCCGGGTTTTTCTTTTGAGGAAAGGTAAAGCCGTTAAGACTTAGCGCACCTCCGCAAAACAGACGTGATACCGACAGAATACCGACGTTGTTTTTTGGTGTGGTCAGATCATCCGTTAACGCGGCGAACGCTTCGCCAAAATCCGCTGCAACGTCCGACGGTGCATGTTCAACCGGCGAGCTGTCTCACTCACATTTCGATCGCACAACTCATATACCCGCTGGATATGCTCCCAACGCACACGATCCGCACTCATTGGGTTCTCTGGTGGCGGCGGAAGTTCATCCGGCCCACTTAGTAGAGCGTTCGTTACATCCGTCGCATCCGCCGGTTTGCTGAGGTAATCGGTCGCTCCGATTTTCACAGCAGCCACCGCCGTTGCAATCGCGCCGTAGCCCGTCAGAACCACAACACGGCTGTCAGCCCGCTTCTCGCGAATGACCTCAACAACGTCCAGTCCATTGCCATCGCCAAGCCGCAAATCAACAACAGCGTAAGCTGGGGGACGGGCTGTCGCAATTGCCTGTCCAGCCGCGACCGATCCGGCCGTCTCCACCTCAAAACCCCGTTTTTCCATGGCCTTAGCGAGGCGCCGCAAAAACGGTTCATCGTCATCTACCAACAGAAGTGATTTGTCTGGCCCGATCTCCGACAGCGCGTTTTCCGTCATGTGCCTGTTCCCCAATGCGTGTTTGGACAAGTATTACCGTCACTGGCGTATTGGGTCAAACAGACCCATACCTACTACATATTGTCTACGAAGCAGGCCACGGTTTGAGCCATTTTTTCCGGTGTCACATCGCGACGGAAGTACTCCACAAATCCATGCTCAGGCAACGTCAGGTAAGTAAAAGTAGAGTGGTCAACGAGATAAAACTCCTCATCACCATCTTCCGCAGGCTGCTTTTTGTAGTACGTGCGATAAGCTTGGCTAGCGGCTTTCACTTGCTCAAGTGACCCGGTGAGACCAATCATCCGCTCATGCACATAACCGGAATAATCCTTCATAACTTCGGGGGTGTCCCGCTCTGGGTCAATGGTAATAAACACAGGAGTCACAATCTTGCCATCTGCTTCAAGGATATCAACAGCTTCCGCGTTTCGGGTGTTGTCCAACGGACAGACATCTGGGCAAAAAGTATAACCGAAGTACACCAGCGACGGTTCTGTAAGAACGTCCTTGTCTGTCACGGTATTACCGTCACCATTCACGAGTTCAAACGGCCCACCAATCGCACTTGTACCGCCCGCCACCTGGCCTTGACGACATTGCGCAAACTGATCGGCATCCCCGTCGCTCCGACTCACAAACCACATGCCGGCAAGTGCAAAGATCGCTACAAACGCGGCAATGGCCGCCACAATCCGAACCATCTCAAACCTCATCATGTTTAGTTGCGGGATACTTCGCAGAGACCTATCAAGGTTGCACCAAGACTCAAGCGGAAAGGCTGGAAATGACGGATTTGTCACGGGAGTTACTGAACGCAAATCGTCGCAGCAATTGGATTCGCTTGCGTACCTTTATCATGCTGCGCTGGATTGCGATCTGTGGACAGATTGTTGCGCTTCTGGTTGCCCGGTACAGCTTTGAGCTAGAATTGCACTACGGGCTTTGCTTGATGGCCGTTGGCGTTTCTATCATTGGCAACCTATCGGCGACGCTTGTTTTTCCTGAGAACAAGCTACTCACCGAAAAAGAAAACATGGCAATGTTACTCTTTGACGTGCTGCAGCTAAGTTTCTTACTGTTTCTGACTGGTGGTCTGCACAATCCATTTTCATTTTTGGTTGTCGCCCCGGTCTCTATTGCAGCTTCGGTTTTATCTGTACGCTCCGCAGTTTTTCTCGCGTGTTTGACGGTCGTGTTGGTCACCATCTTACTCGAGGTCCACATGCCACTGCGCACGCAGAACTTTTTCGTTTTAAGCGTGCCAGATGTGTTCTTGTTCGGAAACTGGGCAGCCATTGTGATCGCCCTATTTTTCTCCTCTCTTTATTCTCGTCGCGTAGTTTCAGAAATGTCCTCTATGGCAGAAGCGCTTGCCGCAACGCAGATGGCACTCGCTCGGGAGCAAAAGCTTACCGATCTCGGTGGTGTTGTTGCCGCTGCCGCGCACGAACTCGGTACTCCTCTTGCAACCATAAAACTCACCAGCGCCGAGCTCATGGAGGAGTTGGAAGGCCAACCAGATTTACACGAAGACGCAGCACTTATTCGTCAACAAGCTGACCGCTGTCGCGACATATTACGTTCTATGGGGCGCGCAGGAAAAGACGATCTGCATCTGAGAAAAGCGCCGTTTTCCACCGTTATTGAAGAGGCCGCCGATCGCCACATGGGGCGTGGTAAAAAGATCATTTTTGACCATTTCGACCTCTTGGACGGACCGGAAATCTTACGGCGCCCTGAGATCATTCACGGCTTGCGCAACCTCATTCAGAATGCAGTGGATTTTGCGAGCACATCAGTTTGGGTTGAAACTGAATGTTCAAATGAGTCAATATCTGTTCGCATTATGGATAACGGTCCGGGATACCCCGCCCATATCATCGGACGTATTGGCGACCCTTTTGTTCGGTATCGAAAGTCAAAAAAGGAAATAAAACGACGCCCGGGCTATGAAGGTATGGGCCTTGGATTATTCATCGCCAAAACACTACTGGAACGCTCAGGCGCCGAAGTAAGTTTTGCTAATGGATACAGAAACCTACCCGATTATGATACACCCTCAAATCGACGGGGAGCCGTGGTAGAAGTCATCTGGCCCCGTGAGAAAGTAGACGCCTCCATGAACCCCTCCGCGCTTGGAACTGGCGAAAATCCCCTCAACAAATCTTAGCCAATTTACATATACACTTGAATAAAGATGCAATCTTGGGTAAGCTTTTAAGCAATATAATTACGCACTCCTTATTGTTCACGAGCAACTCTGGAGTTATTTATGTTGCTATCCTACTTACTATTTTTAGTTTCTTTAGTTTTAACGAGCCTTCTAACGGTGCTGATTGTGCGGCGCTCATTCCAATCTGCCCAAAATCAACCGCCACACGCACGAGAGCCTCGAGAGAATACTCCGCCGGTAGCCCGTTTCTTGTTTCGCGCTGGGGTGTTGGTTGACGCAAACACGGAAGCACTTCGGTTGTGTTCCGAAATCCCAACCAACCGCTTTGATTGGGAAGCGCTTCACAAAGTGCTTTCAACCAAGTTCCCTGACTTTCCGGGGACACAGGGTGCGGCGCATGCCAGAGATTTAACCATCCTCAGATCATCGAACCCTAATGACGCTTCGACAGTCACTTTGGATCAGTGGAATGATGTCGCCCGCGTCATAATCGCGCCAGACGGCACTCCTGATTTCATAAGGCGAACCTCGATCTTACAAGCGATGTTTCAAGCGCCGAATCCAATTTGGAAAGTCACAGCCGCAGGTGTCGTAACTTGGAGAAATAGTGCTTACAAATCTCTGGGTGCCATGCTTGGACATAGCGCTGATTCAACTCAGCTTTTTGACACATCCGGCATGCGACCTGATGACCCCTCCAGAAAATTCAATGTGATTAGTTTGGATGGCACGAGATCCCATTGGTTCAACGTGACAGCTGTGCGCGCTGGAAACGACACTATGTTTTATGCAACCGAAGCGGACGCCGAAGTGTCTGCACAAGACGCGCGACGCAGTTTTGTGCAAACGTTCTCAAAGACTTTCGCACAACTTTCCACTGGGATGGCAATTTTTGACCACAACCGAAAACTTGTACTGTTTAACCCCGCACTGTCAGAACTGACCGGTTTAACCCCAGATTTTTTGTCAAACCAATGCGATCTTTTTTCGTTTTTTGACCAGTTAAGGGAACATCACGTTGCGCCTTTGAGAAACACCCACACTTCTTGGCACATTCAGAACGAAGAAATGCTCCAACAGGCTCTAGACGGCACATATGACGAAACATGGTCTCTACCTACTGGCGTCACTTATAAGGTATCCGGACGCCCGCATCCGGACGGAGCATTGGTGGTTTTGATGGAAGACATAACTGCAGCAATTTCTGTCACACGACGCTTTCGCAGCGAGCTGGAACAAATGCATAGCGTTTTGGATACTATAGAAAAATCCCTAATACTATTTTCCCCGACAGGCCACCTCCGGTTACATAACAAAGCTTACCGGGAAATGTGGAAAAGCGATCCCGACAATTGCTTTGCCGAATTCACGTTCCGCGATGCCTTACGGCACTGGAAGGAGGACTGCTTACCTTCAACGGTATGGGACAAACTAACCAAGCGTGTACTTTCTACTTCGGATCGCAGCTTTTGGTCCGAGACACTGACAAAAAAGACTGGGGAAACGATCACCCTAGAAGTCTCCCCAGTCGTTGGAGGTGCTACGCTCGTTTCGTTTTTAGAAACCCAAGAAGCTATTAAAGTGCAGCCTGCTGCCAACTAGGTTCTGATCCCGCTTGCAGGTCTGGACGCACGTTTTTAATGTGTGGATATGACACTGATTTCGCGTTCTATCGCGCTTAATACCCCTTTAGAAACACAGTCGCTTGCGCGTCACCTTGCACCAGTTTTGAGGCAAGGCGATGTCATGCTGCTCGAAGGGCCAATCGGCGCCGGCAAAACTCATTTTGCCCGCAGTCTCATTCAAGCTCTTTTGCCAGTACCAGAAGATGTACCCTCACCGACATTTACCTTGGTGCAAGTGTATGACGGCTCAAATACCGAAATCTGGCATGCAGATCTGTATCGCTTATCCGCACCAGATGAAGTGGTTGAGCTGGGGCTGACCGATGCATTTGAGGACGCCATTTGTCTTGTAGAATGGCCCGATCGATTGGCGGATCTAGCGCCCGAAAACGCCCTCAAGATGTCGCTCAAACTATTGGAAGGCGAAGGCCAGCGTCAGCTTACTGTGTCGTCAACATCAGAGCGCTGGAAACCCATTATCAAGGCACTCTCCAAATGAATTCCCGCGCTGATGAGGTCGCTGATTTTCTCGCCCAAAATGGCTGGTCGGAGGCGCAAAAGGCGCCGCTCGCAGGCGATGCATCGGCCCGAAGGTATGAACGCCTCACCATGCGCGACAGCAAAACCGCAGTGCTTATGGATGCACCTCCAGAAGCCGGGCAACAAACGGAACCGTTTGTCGCCATTGCAAAGCATCTCAACACCTTGGGACTGTCGGCGCCAGAAATCTATGCTGCGGACTCAGAGCGCGGCTTTCTTCTGATCGAAGATTTGGGAGATGACCTTTTTGCCCATATGGTATTAAAGGACACCAGTCTTGAACATCCGCTGTACGAAGCCGCCGCCGATGTTCTCATCGCCCTACACCAACACCCCCCTCCTGCCGGGCTTCAACAGATGAATACCCAAACCCTGGGTGAGATGATTGAGCCTGTTTTCTCTTGGTATGTGGCTGGTGCAGGTAGGGAATGGAAAAAGCCGTGGTTGGCGTTTCATGCGGAAATACGCCCCATTCTAGAAGCCCACATTGGGCCGCCTGACACTATTGTTTTGCGAGACTACCATGCCGAAAACCTATTGTGGCTACCGGACCGGATTGGGGATGCACGTGTGGGATTGTTGGATTTCCAAGACGCAGTATTAGGTCACAAAGCCTATGATCTCGTCTCTCTTCTCCAAGACGCCCGCCGAGATGTACCTTCTGAAACAGAACACCACGTCAAAGACTACTTTGTGCGCAAGTCGGGCCTGGACCCAGAGATGTTTAACATCACCTACAGCCTTCTAGGCGCACAACGCAATTTGCGCATCATCGGCGTATTTGCACGGCTTTGTATGCACTACGGAAAGCCGGACTATGTGGACATGATCCCGCGGGTTTACGATCTTGCGATGCACAACTTGCAGCACCCACTCCTGCAAGGCCCAGCCGAGCTTCTTTCCAGCGCTCTGCCAGCGCCAACCCCTGACTTATTAGAGAACCTAAAAGCCCAATGCGCCACCATCCCGACGCCGTAATGCTCTTCGCCGCCGGATTTGGCACGCGGATGGGTGACTTGACCCAGAACACTCCCAAACCTCTTTTGAAGGTGGGCGGAAAAACCCTCTTGGACCGCACCCTCGACCTGGTCCAGGCCGTTTCTCCAGTACGCACCGTCGCAAATGCCCACTACCTTCATCAACAGGTGGTCGACCATTTGAAAGATACGCCGGTTCATGTTGTTGTCGAGGAGCCGGAAATTCTGGAAACCGGAGGTGGCCTGCGCAACGCTTTACCGCTTCTAGAAAACGGCCCGGTTTTCACAAGTAACACCGACGCGGTCTGGTGCGGCCCCAACCCGTTCCAACTGCTACTTGAGGCATGGCAACCCGAAAAGATGGATGCGCTCTTGCTCTGCCTGCCAAGAGAAAATGCCATTGGCCACAAAGGCAAAGGTGATTTTTTATTGAGTGAGACCGGGCAAATCTCTCGCGGTCCCGGTATTGTCTATTCCGGCATCCAAATCCTAAAAACCGAGGGTCTGCATGATATTTCAGACACCGCATTTTCATTAAACCTGCTCTGGGATCAAATGCACAAAAGCGACCGCCTTTATGGCCTGACATACCCAGGAAAATGGTGCGACGTTGGCTCCCCAGAAGGCATCACGCTCGCCGAAGAAATGCTGGAGTCAGGCAATGTTTGACCAAAGCGACATGCCCCGTGTTTTTGCTCTGCCACCCGGCGCAGATTTTCCGCGCCACCTTGTGGAAGGCATCCGTACTCGCTTTGCAGGTCAGCGCCCCGACGCCATCGCCAAGGCAACGGTGATCGTGAACACCGCCCGCATGGCCCGCCGTGTGCACGCGCTCTTTGACAAGGGTCCAGCAACCCTCCTGCCCCGCATTCTACTGCTCGGCGAATTTGCCAACACCGCTTCCGCGCACCTTCCTGCCGCCGCACCCGCCATCCGGCAAAGGTTTGAGTTAATCCAGCTGGTCACGCGACTGCTTGAACAACAACCAGACCTCGCCGCGCGCGCGTCTGTCTATGATCTCGCTGATAGCCTCGCTGGATTGTTTGACGAAATGGCAGGCGAAGGTGTCCCTGTGGATGTCATCGAGGCTTTAGATGTCAGCGACCAATCCGGCCACTGGGCCCGCGCGCAATCCTTCTTCGGCATCGCCCGCGACTTTCTTGAAAACATCGACAGCGCCCCTGGTCAGGAAGCCCGCCAACGGCGCGCGATTGAGGCGATTGTGCAATCTTGGGAAGCCAGCCCGCCACAACACCCGATTATTCTGGCAGGCTCCACCGGCTCGCGCGGCACCATGCAGTTGCTGATGCAGGCCGTTGCCTCACTCCCCCAAGGCGCCGTGGTTTTGCCTGGATTTGACTTCGACATGCCACCCGAAACCTGGGATCACCTGTCCGACGGATTGCAAAGTGAGGATCATCCGCAATACCGTTTTCGCGCTATGGTCAACGACGTTGGTTTGCGTCCTCAGGATGTGCATCTGTGGCACAAGTGCACTGCGCCTTCTGCGGCCCGCAACAAGCTTGTGTCGCTTGCCCTGCGCCCTGCCCCCGTCACCGACCAATGGCTAAGCGAAGGCCCTCATCTTGGTGATCTGACCACCGCGACCAAAGACATCACACTGGTCGAAGCCACAACCCAGCGCGAAGAAGCCCTAACCATCGCCGCCCGCCTACGCAAAGCCGCCGACGAAGGTCTGACCTGCGCATTAATCACGCCAGATCGGATGCTCACCAGACAAGTGACAGCTGCGCTGGATCGCTGGGATATTGTGCCAGACGACAGCGCGGGACAGCCGCTGCAACTCTCCCCTCCAGGTCGCTTCTTGCGCCACACTGCGGCTCTGTTACACCAAAAACTAACCTCCGAAGCCCTTCTGACGTTACTTAAGCATCCTTTGACCCACAGTGGCGAAAACCGGGGTGATCACCTCCGCTTCACCCGAGATCTGGAGCTCTGGATGCGCCGCAATGGCGTGACGTACCCCGAGGCAGAAAAGCTGCAGGCTTGGGCCTCTGCCCGCAACGAAGAAACATCCGTGTGGATGGCTTGGGTCACTGCGTGTTTCTGTGATGCAGAACGCCCGACCAAAGACATGGCTGAACTTTTGGCCGACCACCTCAAGCTATCTGAAACAGTTGCCCAAGGCGCTGGCGAAGGAAGCGGTGGCCTTTGGGACCAAGCCGCCGGTCGTTCCGCTTCCAGACTGGTAGCAGAGGTAACGGATCACGCACGGGTCGTCGGCCCCATCGCACCTTCAGATTACGCTGACTTGTTTGGCGCTTTGCTCTCCCGCGCGGAAGTGCGCGACCGCGACGCAGGTCACGCAAACATCTTGATCTGGGGCACTTTGGAAGCACGCGTACAAGGCGCAGATCTTGTGATCCTCGGTGGCCTCAACGAAGGTAGCTGGCCAGAGTCGCCAAGCCCCGACCCTTGGCTCAACCGCAAACTCCGCCATGACGCGGGCCTGTTGCTCCCGGAACGCCGCATCGGCCTCTCTGCCCATGATTTTCAGCAAGCCATCGGCGCACCAAAGGTCTGGATCACGCGCTCCGTGCGGTCAGACGAAGCCGAAACCGTGCCGTCCCGCTGGGTCAACCGCATGGTGAACCTGCTCAGCGGATTGCCAGATCAAAATGGACCCCAAGCGCTCGAAGACATGAAATCCCGTGGCAGCACATGGCTATCATACGTACGTGCTATGGAAACCGTGCCTATGGTGCCCGCTGCACCACGTCCCTCGCCTTCGCCGCCGAAACAGGCGCGACCCCGACAGCTTTCAGTCACCGAAATCAAACGCCTAATCCGCGATCCCTATGCAATCTACGCCAAACACGTCTTGCGCTTGCGTCCGCTTGATCCGCTGATGCGCACGCCAGACGCGCTTTTGCGTGGCATCATTGTGCATGAGATCCTGGAAACTCTTATCAAGTCATCCGTGGCCGACCAAACGCCAGTTACACGAGACCAAATTTTGACCGTATCAGAGACTGTATTGGCCAAAAATGTCCCTTGGGCCACGGCTCGCGCCCTTTGGCAAGCAAGGTTGGATCGGGTTGCAGATCACATTGTACATGGCGAAGAGCAACGACGTAAACGCGGCGAACCATTGGCGTTCGAAATTGAGGCGCACGGCACCATTCCGGAACTTGGCTTCCGGCTCACCGCCAAGGCCGACCGGGTGGACCGCACCGAAACCGGGGCACTTATCCTGTATGACTACAAAACCGGGGCGCCGCCTTCAAAGGATGAGCAAACCTATTTTGACAAGCAGCTCCTTCTGGAGGCCGCGATGGCGGAACAGGGCGGTTTCACCAACATTGATCCTTCCGATGTGGCCGACGCGATTTACATCGGTCTTGGCTCCACACCCAAGGACCAACCAGCGCCCCTGCTGGAGACACCGCCCACAAAAGTCTGGGAAGAATTCATCGCCCTGATCGAGCACTACCTTGCCGACGGCAAAGGCTTCACCTCCCGCCGCGCCATGCGGTCAGAGCGCGACGAAAGCGATTACGACCAGCTGGCCCGCTTTGGTGAATGGGACGCCACCGATGAACCCAAACCGGAGGCGCTGTCATGACCCAGCCAATGAACGACGCCACCCGCCGTCAGATTACCGCCGCGCGCCCAGATGCCAGTACATGGCTCTCCGCCAACGCCGGTTCTGGCAAAACCCGCGTACTGACAGACCGTGTGGCTCGGCTTTTGCTGGAAGGTGTCTTGCCACAGCACATCCTGTGTCTGACCTACACCAAAGCCGCCGCAAGCGAGATGCAAAATCGGCTGTTCAAGCGGCTTGGCAGCTGGGCGATGAAGTCTGATGCAGAGCTATCTGAAGAGCTCGCCGACCTCGGCGTTGTGGACAAGTCCAACACAGATGACTTGCGCAACGCCCGCACCCTTTTTGCCCGCGCTATTGAAACGCCGGGCGGGTTGAAAATCCAAACCATCCACTCCTTTTGCGCCTCCATGCTGCGCCGGTTTCCGTTGGAAGCGGGCGTATCGCCCCTATTCAGCGAAATGGAAGACCGCGCAGCCGCCTTGTTGCGCGAAGAGATCGTTGAACAGATGGCTGAAGGTCCAGACGCAGGTCTTGTGCGTGACCTCGCCACGCATTTCACCGGCGCCGCACTGGAAGATCTGACCGCAGACATCTGTCGCCACGCGGACCGGTTGCGCCATCCAATATCGTTTCCAGACCTGTGTGATTTGCTTGGATTGCCGGAAGGTTATGACAAAGATGCGTTGCAATCCGATGTGTTTCTCGGCGGTGAAACAGAGCTGATAAGCGCTCTAATCGCAGTGCTTCAAACCGGAGGCAAAACTGATGGGACAGCCGCAACAAAACTCAGTGCGATCACCCATTTCGATTTATCTTCTTTGCCCATTTTAGAATCCGTATTTCTAACCGGAAAGGGTGCAAAAGAGCCTTTTTGCGCCAAGTTAGACTCATTCCCAACCAAAGCACTGCGCACCAACCACGCGGATTTGATGGAGCGCATCAAGCCGCTAATGTTGCGTGTAGAAGATGCAAGAGCGCAGCGCTTGGCTCTTCAAGCCAAAGACCGTAGCGCCGCCTTGCACGCTTTTGCAGCGCGTTTCCTCGAACGCTACGACACCGCCAAACAACACCGAGGCTGGCTCGACTTTGACGACCTGATCCTTCGCGCGCGCAACTTGCTCAACGAACCAGCTGTGGCCGAATGGGTGCTGTACCGCCTCGACGGCGGCATCGACCATATTCTCGTGGACGAGGCTCAAGATACCAGCCCGGTGCAATGGCAGGTCATCGAACGTTTGGCGCAGGAGTTCACCTCCGGCTCCGGTGCGCGCGGCGATGACACCCGCACCATTTTTGTGGTTGGGGACAAAAAGCAGTCGATCTACAGCTTTCAGGGCGCCGACCCCGCAGAATTTGACCGCATGCGTGACGAATTTGCCTCTCGCCTGCAACCAACAGACAACCAGCTCCAAGATCTGAGCCTGGAATACTCCTTTCGCTCCTCACCCGCGGTCCTTAACCTCGTCGACAAATGTTTTGAAAACCACGCTGACGCAGGCTTTCCAACCGGCAACCGTCACATTGCATTCAATGACGACATGCCAGGCCGCGTGGACCTCTGGCCAGTGGTCGAGCCTGTTGCCAAGACGGAAAAAGACGATTGGTTTGATCCGGTAGACAGGCTGGGTGACACGCACCACGCGGTCATTCTCGCTGATCGCATCGCCGCCCAAATCGCGCGGATGATCAAACAGGAAACCATTGCCGACACACGCGGACAAGACGGGCAATTCCTCCAACGCAAAATCGAACCCGGTGATTTCCTCATTCTGGTGCAACGCCGCTCTGATTTGTTCCACGAAATCATCCGGGCCTGCAAACTCCACGGGTTGCCCATTGCCGGTGCTGACCGCTTGAAAGTGGGAGGCGAAATGGCCGTGAGGGACCTCGGCGCGCTCCTGTCCTTTCTCGCTACACCGGAAGACGACCTATCCCTGGCCACCATCCTGCGCTCTCCGCTCTTTGGCTGGTCGGAACAGGCGCTGTTTGACCTCGCTCACCGCCGCGCCCCCAAAACCTATCTTTGGGCCGCCTTACGCGACAGGAGAGACGCATTCCCAAGAACCATGGCCGTTCTGGACGATCTGCGCGCCAACACCGATTTCTTGCGTCCTTATGACTTGATCGAGCGCGTGCTCACCCGCCACAAAGGACGCCATGCTTTTCTCGCCCGTCTGGGCGCCGAGGCTGAGGATGGCATCAACGCTCTGCTCTCTCAGGCCCTCGCTTATGAGAAATCATCGGTCCCAAGTCTCACAGGGTTCCTGCAATGGATGCAGACCGACGATCTGGAAATCAAACGCCAGATGGACAGCGCAACCAACCGCATCCGTGTGATGACAGTGCACGGCTCCAAAGGCCTCGAAGCGCCCATCGTCATCATGCCAGATACTGGCCGACGCCTAATCAAAACCGACGCACCTATCGTTCCGGTGGGTGACACCGCCCTATGGAATATGGCTTCAGACGCCGCACCGGCCCCCTTAAACTCTGCACGCGACGACCTTGCAGACGCCCAGGCCGCCGAACGATTGCGCTTGCTGTATGTGGCCATGACCCGCGCAGAAAAATGGCTGATCGTCGCAGCGGCGGGAGACCTAGGTAAAGACGGCACAAGTTGGTATGATACTATTCGGGCCGCCTTGGTAGCTTCTGATGCCACACCTTGCCAGTTTGACGGTGGTGCAGGCCTGCGACTAGATCACGGGAATTGGGCTGGAACCGTTTCGTATTTGGTGGAAAAATCTGTTCCAGAAATAGTCGAAGTACCAGAGTTCCTCAAATCCGCTACTCCTCAACCGCCAGTGCCACCTCACGCGCTTAGTCCGTCTGATCTCGGCGGCGCTAAGGCTTTGGGGGGAGAGCAAGGGTTGGACCAAGACTCCGCAATGCAACGTGGCACCTGGTTGCACCTTCTACTCGAGCATTTGCCCAGCCATCCGCAAGCCGAGTGGTCCGATATCGCCACCTCTCTTTTGCAAGATGATCTAATTGAAATGCAGGACGGACAGTTTAACGCTCTAGTGGCCGAGGCCACGCGGACTTTAACCAAGCCAGAGCTCGCTTGGCTGTTTGATCCCACGACCTTGGCAGAAGTGCCCGTCACCGCCGACCTTGGACCCAATCGGCTGCATGGTATCATCGACCGCTTGGTGATTCAGGATGATTGTGTCTGGGCCATCGATTTCAAAACCAACGCTACTGTTCCAACCTCTGCGCAGACCACTCCGGATGGCATCTTGCGGCAAATGGGAGCCTATACCCATGCTTTGGAACAGATTTTTGACCTTCCAATCCGCACGGCAATCTTGTGGACGGCCACAGCAGAGCTGATGGAACTGCCACACGATCTTGTGACAAAGTCGCTTGCGGCCACAGGATATCTTGACGCCCCCGCCCCGCAAACCTAGGTTCCCTCGAACCAATACTTACCAGCACCCTCTTTCAGGAGACCTCCACATGGCAACCGTCGCTGTCACCGATGCCACCTTTGATGAAGAAGTAAAAAACGCCGACGTGCCTGTCGTCGTTGATTTCTGGGCCGAATGGTGTGGCCCTTGTAAACAAATCGGCCCAGCGCTCGAAGAACTGTCTGCTGAGATGGACGGCAAGGTGAAAATTGCCAAGGTAGACGTAGACAGCAACCCGGGAGCCGCTGCGGCTCTGGGCGTGCGCGGCATTCCTGCACTGTTCATCTTCAAAGACGGCCAAGTGGTCTCCAACCGCGCGGGCGCCGCTCCAAAAGCCGCCCTGCAAAGCTGGATCGAAGACTCCCTCTGATCCGTGTATATTACCAAATCCAAAGGCGCTCCACTTGGGGCGCCTTTTCTTTTTTGACTAGCTGACCGGCCAACCAAGCCCTGACAAGCGCGCCCGGATCTTGTCTTCCGCTTCCGGCCGCCCAGCATTGATCGACATCTGCTGCAAGAACCACCACAAGTATTGGGGGTAGGGCGGTTTCATTACACGCACAGCTTCGAACGCGCCCTCGATACCAAGCTGGTCCACATTGGCGGCGATGTGGTGAAAATCGATACCGGCAAACAACACACAGGGCTTTTTCAATAAGTACCCCGCAAAGGCCACACTCGAATTCATCGCAACAACATAGGCACATTTGGGCAGCAACTCTTCCATACCACCAACCCGCAACGACAGGCGCGCATACTTGGCGACCATATCGTTCAAAGTATCTCGCTCTTCCTCCGAGTAAGTCTCTCCAGGATGCAAGGTGACCACAACCTTCCGGTCCGGCTCCTGTGCCAAAACATATTCCACCATCGCAATCGGACTGCAGTACTGAAAATAACGCTTCTCAAGCAGTTTGCCTTGCAGCGGAACGTAGACAAAATCACCTTTCTCCACCTGCTTCAACAAAGGCTCATACAAACGCCGTCGCCAGGCCTGAAAAAACTTCCGTGCCTCAGCTTCATCTATCTTGGACGGAACAAAAGCCGTCTCCGCCACTTCCCAATGCCACCGTTCGTTGGTGTGCTCGATGTGCCAAAACGGGTAGTAGTACGCTTTCCTCAGCGTGACCGATTTACGCACAAACGGATCGCGCATATAGAACACCGAATACCCGCCCAAACGCGGATCCGCTACCTCAGGATCCACATAACTCACCTGCATGCCCGCAGAGCGGACCACATCCGCCACCTTGTTGATAAAATTATGCTCGCCAGCTTCCGCGCGCTGCCGATGTGGCCACGGAATGTAAAAACGGGCCTGTGTCTCACTGCTCATGCGCCGGACGCTAAGCCCTTGCAATCACACTCGCAAGCCATACCCTTGTGCCTTTCTGATCGCAGGCTCATATAGGGCAAAGGACAAAAGGAGCTTTTGGATGTCTGAGGATCAATTCCCCGGTTGGCACGGCACCACCATCATTGGTGTGAAAAAAGGTGGCGAAGTTGTGATTGCCGGCGATGGACAGGTTTCTCTGGGCCAAACCGTGATCAAGGGCACCGCGCGCAAGGTGCGCCGCCTGAACCCAGGTGGGTATGAAATCGTTGCAGGCTTTGCTGGCTCGACAGCTGACGCCTTCACGCTTCTCGAACGCCTCGAAGCCAAGCTTGAAGCCACTCCCGGTCAGCTGGCCCGTGCCTCTGTTGAACTCGCCAAAGACTGGCGCACGGACAAATATCTGCAAAAGCTCGAAGCCATGCTGATTGTCTCTGATGGCGCCGACATCTTCGTTATCACCGGGGCAGGGGACGTGCTTGAACCTGAACATGACGTGACCGCGATTGGGTCCGGCGGCAACTATGCGCTGGCCGCAGGGCGCGCCCTGATGGACACCGATCTGTCTGCCGAAGAGGTGGCGCGCAAAGCCATGGGCATTGCTGGAGACATCTGCGTCTATACAAACGGCAACCTGACCGTGGAGACCATCAAACAATGAGCGATATGACCTACACCCGCCTGGGCAATTCCGGTCTGGTCGTTTCCCGTCTGGCGCTTGGTACAATGACCTTCACCCACGGCTCCGACTGGATCCCCGGCGTTGCAAAAGTTGACCTTAATGATGCCCAACGTATGGTCGACACTGCACTGGATGGCGGTATCAACTTCTTTGACACCGCAGATGGTTATGCCAGTGGCGAAGCCGAAGACATCCTCGGCAAAGCCCTCAAAGGCAAGCGCAACGACGCGGTGATCTGCACCAAACTTGGGTTCCGTCAAAGCGATCGCATCACCGACGCTGGCCTATCACGTGGACACATCCTGTCATCCGTAGATGGCTGCCTCAAACGGCTCGACTCTGACTGGATTGATCTTCTGGTTTTGCACAAAACCGATTTTACCACGCCGATGGAAGAAACCCTGTCGACCCTGCAAACTGTGATCGACGCTGGCAAAGTGCGCCACATCGGCGTGTCAAACTGGCCCGCATGGAAGGTCGCACAGGCGGTGCAATTTCAGCGTGACAACAGCATGAGCCAGTTTGTGGCTGGGCAATACCTCTACAACTCTGTGGGCCGCGACATCGAGATGGACATCCTGCGTATGGGCGCAGAGATCGGCATTGGCCTGATGGCCTGGTCGCCTCTGGCGGGTGGTCTGCTGACGGGCAAATACGATCTCAACAAGCTGGAAGACAGCGATGGACGTCTGGCCCAAGGCGATTTTCTCCAAGTCTCCAGAGAACAAGCGCAGGCTGCAATAACCGCGCTGACAGAAGCCGCCGAAGCGCACAACGCAACACCTGCGCAAATCGCCCAAGCCTGGATTTTGAACAAATGCCGCGACCACACCGTCATCATCGGAGCCTCTAAACTCAACCAGCTTGAAACCGGCATCGCCGCCGCCAATATCGTGCTCAGCAATGAAGAAATGGCCGCGTTGGACGCCGCCGCAGCACCAGACCGCCGCTACCCCGAGTGGTTTGATGACATGATGAAAGACGAACTGTTTGCCAAAGTGCTCGCGTAACGAGAGACCCGCACCTCATGATTAATAAAGATGATCTTCGCGCCGCAGTCGGCTCCGGCCTGCTGAACGAACAACAGGCCGCGTCCCTTGCAGCGCTCGCCGATAGCCGACGCGGCGCGCGTGAAGACCTTGCCAACGGCGATGAACCATTTGAGCTGTTCAAAGGTTTCAATGAGATTTTCATTGTGGTGGGCTTGCTGATCCTTGCCAGCGGCTGGGCTGCGGTCAATGGCATCGCAATGGCCGCCGAAGTGGTGAACTACAAAACCAAAATTGTCACAACGACCGCTATTTCCGGCGCTGTGATCTGGGCGCTTGCGGAATACTTCATCCGTCGCCGCCGCATGGTAGCCCCAGCCATTGCCCTGTCCATCCTTTGGGCGATCAACGCAGGGTCTGGCATTACCGCCTATTTCGCGCAGCCTTTCATGCTTGCTCAAGACGACTTTTCCAGCCTGCCACTGCCGCTTGCGCTCACCACCTTGGCCACGCTGCTCTTCTGGCTACGTTTCCGGGTGCCTTTTGCCATGGCGCTGATTGCGCTTGGCGTCTTTGGCATCGCTCTCATGATCGGCGCCAACCAATCTGGCACACCAACCAGCCCGCAAGACCTCTTCTTGCTCTCCGCCGGAGGACCTTTTGCCTTTATCACTCTTGGAGTGGGTATCGCCGTCTTTGCCGTTGCCATGTACTTTGACATGTCAGACCCGCACCGCGTCACCCGCCGCAGTGCGCAAGGCTTCTGGCTGCACGTTGTGGCTGCACCAGCCTTGATAAACACCGTTGCTCTGACCCTTCTTGAGGCTGGCGGCAATAGCGCACACCTGGCACTGATGCTCTTCCTTCTCGGTTTTGCTGCAATCGCCATCGTCATCGACCGACGTTCCTTCCTGATTGCCGCCATCGGTTACACCGTTGCACTGGCCAGCATCGTTTTTGACGGCGAAGGCGCGGCTTTCACCATTCTTTTCCTCGGCATTTTTCTGGTGGTGCTGGGCGCTTTTTGGTCCCGCTTCCGCGCGGCCCTTCTCGCGCCGCTTTCAGGCATCTTGCCACTTCACCGCCTACCGCCTTCTCACTGATTGGACACTGAAATGACTGATCTCACGCCCCGCGAAATTGTTTCTGAACTGGACCGGTTCATCATCGGCCAGAAAGACGCCAAACGCGCTGTGGCCGTCGCATTGCGTAACCGCTGGCGCCGCAAACAGCTGGCTGATGACATCCGCGATGAAGTCTACCCCAAGAACATCCTGATGATCGGCCCCACCGGTGTGGGTAAAACCGAAATCTCCCGTCGCTTGGCCAAACTGGCTCGCGCGCCTTTTATCAAGGTTGAGGCCACCAAGTTTACTGAAGTGGGCTATGTCGGCCGAGACGTGGAACAGATCATTCGTGATTTGGTTGATGCCGCCATCATCCAAACCCGCGAAAACATGCGCGAGGACGTGAAGGTCAAAGCTCACGCCGCCGCAGAGGAGCGTGTAATCGACTCCATCGCTGGCCCGGACGCACGCGAAGGCACACGCGATATGTTCCGCAAGAAGCTTAAAGACGGCTTGCTCGACGACACCGAAATTGAACTTGAGGTTGCGGACAGCTCCAATCCTTTGGGTGGCATGTTTGACGTTCCCGGCCAACCTGGCAGCCAAATGGGCATGATGAACCTCGGTGATATATTTGGCAAAGCCATGGGAGGCCGCACCACCAAGAAGCGCATGACCGTGGCAGAGAGCTATGAAATCCTAATCTCTGATGAAGCAGACAAGCTTCTAGACGATGAAACCGTGAATGCCGCTGCACTTCAATCCGTCGAGCAAAACGGCATCGTTTTTCTCGACGAAATCGACAAGGTCTGCGCCCGTCAGGAAGCGCGTGGCGGCGACGTCTCCCGCGAAGGCGTACAGCGTGACTTGCTACCACTGATCGAAGGAACCACCGTTTCCACCAAACACGGCCCCATAAAAACCGATCACATCCTCTTCATCGCATCTGGCGCGTTCCACATCGCAAAACCGTCTGACCTGCTGCCAGAATTGCAAGGTCGTCTGCCAATCCGCGTGGAACTGCGTGCGCTCACCGAGGAAGACTTCGTACGCATACTCACCGAAACGGATAACGCACTGACCCGGCAATACACCGCTCTTATGGGCACCGAAGAAGTCGTGGTGTCTTTCACCGAAGACGGCATCGCAGCCTTGGCCAAAATCGCAGCAGAAGTGAACCAATCCGTGGAAAACATCGGCGCACGCCGCCTGTACACCGTGATGGAACGTGTTTTTGAGGAACTAAGCTTCTCTGCGCCAGATCGCTCCGGCGAGGAAATCGTGGTGAATTCCGCATTTGTAGAGACGAATTTGGGCGAGTTGGCCAAATCCATGGACATCAGCCGCTACGTGCTCTGATTTCCCCCTAGCAGGTCCGCGCATTCAACTGCATAGTCCCGGCAAATCAGTTTTGCCGGGATTTGTTGTGCGCAGTCTCATTCTCATAGCCACCTGTTTGATGCTCTCGGCCTGCGCAGACCGCATCACTGCGCCGATACAGCCAGAGGCAATCAACGCGCCCAACACACGTCAGATCTTTGTGGTCACCAACCGCGAGCGCAATGCCGAGGGTTATCTCGCAACAAGTCGAAACGCGGACTTGGTATTTTTGGATACAACCGTCTCCATTCCTCCCTCACACACGGCTGGCGAGGCCCCAACGTTCAGTCCCAAGCCTGATCCGCTAAAGCACTTCGTGATCGCCAAGGAGACCCCCCTTGCTTCCCTGCCGGAGTTGGCCAAGAAAGTCTCCGCCAGCCTCTCAGGCACCCCGCGCCGAGATCGAGAAGTCACCGTCTTTGTACACGGATTCTACAACACTTATCAGGACAGTCTTTTCCGCATCGCCCAGTTGCAAAACGACTTTGACATGCCGGGCACCGTGGTGAACTTTGCTTGGGCCAGCGCGGGCAGCCCGTTGGGCTACGCACACGACCGGGAAAGCGCGCTGTTTTCACGTGACGATTTAGAACGCACCCTGCGCGCCCTCGCCAAGTCAAATTCCGATCGACTGCTCTTGGTCGGACATTCTCTTGGCACGTTTTTAATCACAGAAACCCTTCGCCAGATCGAACACAAAGAACCCGGCTGGACCGCCCGCAACATCGACGCTTTGGCCCTGATCTCTCCGGATATGCCGGTAGATCTGTTCCTGAGAAATCTCGAACCGTTTGACGCCTTTCCGGAGTCCACGGTAATTTTGACGTCCACCGAAGACAGCGCCCTGCGCCTGTCCAGCCGTATCAACCGCTCCTCACAAAGGCTCGGACAACTTTCAAACCCCGATGTATTGGCAGACCTTCCAGTGATCGTCTTTGACGTATCCAGCTTTACGGATGGCAGCAGCAACCACATGACCTTTGCCGAAAGCCCAGCGCTGATTGCGCTACTGCGAGACGCACGAAGTTTTGATGACCTGCTGGCGCCAGAAGATTCCAACTTCCTTCTGAGGCAGGCCGAGCGCGTAAGAGTGTCAAATGAAGCGATTGCCATTCAGGTTTCCGGACCTGCCGGAGGAACATGATCTCAACCGCCGCCTTCGTGAAACAAAACGGGCGCTATTTGATGCCTGGTGCGATTTTGATGTTTCTGTCCTGCTTCGGGCAAACCTTCTTCATCGGTACTTTTGCCGCAGATATTCGGGCTCATTTTGATCTCACACATGGCGCATGGGGTGCCATATACATGCTTGGCACGGGCACCTCCGCGCTTGTTATGCTTTGGGCTGGCACGCTCGCAGATCGTATCCGCGTCCGCATTCTTGGCCCTCTCATGCTGGTCCTGTTGGCGCTTGCCTGCATGTCAATGTCACAGCTTTCTTCCGTCTGGCTCCTGCCATTTGTAATCCTCGCACTTCGCCTCACAGGACAGGGCATGTTGACCCACACGGCGGGTGTGGCCATGGCACGATGGTTTGCCGCTTCACGTGGCCGCGCTCTGGCCTTTGCCACAATGGGTTTCATGTGCGCTGAAGCCATCATGCCAATCACGGCCGTGAGCCTAAAATCTCAATTTCACTGGCAATGGACATGGCTGGCCGCCGGCACCCTTTGCCTCATCATGGCGCCGATGGTGTTTTTGTTGCTGCGACAGGAACGCGAACCCCAGGTCCTCGCTAAGGCAGAGAAAGCATTAGGAATGGAAGGACGCAATTGGACACGTTGGGAGGCCGTTCGACAGCCGGTGTTCCTCTCTGCCATTCCAGCCATGATGGCTTTCCCGGCCTTTTCCACCGTATTTTTCTTCCAGCAAGCCTATTTTGCGGAGATCAAAGGCTGGACGCATATCTCTCTGGTAGCTGTGTTTCCACTTGGAACGCTGTCATTTGGCGTTTTCACAATCATTTATGGCTGGTTGATCGACCGGCTCGGCGCAGCCCGCCTTATGCCGTTCTACCTGCTACCACTGGTCGCCGCTTTCACGATTCACGCTTGGGCGCCTTCGGTCGGCTGGGTCGCTGTAGGCGTTGTGCTTATGGGCATGGCCGGCGGGGGTATGGCGACCTTACCTGCATCGGTTTGGTCAGAATTTTTCGGCACGCAACATCTTGGCGCCATCAAAGCCACTGTTGCCGCCTTTGGCGTGCTTGGTTCGGCTCTTGGTCCTGGTCTGTCCGGCTGGATGATTGATCAAGGGATTGCCTATCAATCGCAACTGCAAGGTTTTGCTATTTGCTTCGCAATTGCCAGCGCCGTGATGATTGTGCCTTTTGCTCGTGCGCGAAGATTAACGGCGACGTAAATAAACGTAATACGCCCCGGTGCCGCCGTGTCGAATGTGCGCTTCTGCCACCTGTAAAATGCACTGTTTCATCGGTGGCAACGCAAACCACTGCGGCACCTGATGTTTGAGCACCCCACGTCGCGTCGGGATCGGTCCATCGTCTTGTTTGGTTTTACCCTTGCCAGTGATCACCAGAACCAGCCGTTTTCCTTCGCCATGGGATCGCATGATAAAACCGGTCAACGCCCCGTGCGCCTGATCTGCGGTCATGCCATGCAGGTCAATTTTTCCCTCCGGCACCAGCTTCCCGCGCTTCATCCGACCAAAGGCTTTCTTGTCCATTTGAACCGGCTGCCGCGCCACCCGTTCAGAAACCGAGCCCATCAGATCATGCATAGACGGGTTGGCATGCGCTTTGGAGCCAACTTCGAAATCCGGCAGAGCAGGGGACAGAGCAGACCGAAGCTTTTTGATCGGTTTTGGCTTGGGTTTAGGCAATTCATGAGAGCTTGTGCCAGGATACAACCGCTCAGCCGTATCGGCCACCTTCCGCCAAAGTGTGACCTCATCCTCAGTCAATTTCCGCCGTGTCACAGAACCGACTCCGGCAACATTGCATAAGCCCGTTGAATGGGGAGAAGCACCACCATACGCCCCGGGTCCTTCAAGGTCCCCGCTGCCTTACCTGCCTCATCGCCCGTGCCAAAGAAAATGTCAGCCCGCTGCGCACCTTTGATCGCAGAACCTGTGTCCTGCGCAATCATCAACCGACGGAGCGGTCCCGCTCCATCTTTCTCCACCCAAACCGGCGCGCCTAGCGGGGTGAATTTCGGGTCCACCGCCACTGACCGCATAGCGGTAATTGACCGGTTCATCGCCCCCAAAGGGCCTTTGTGCGCTGGCACGCGGCTCACTTCCCGAAAAAAAACAAAGCTATCGTTGTGGCGCAGCAGTTCGGCCCCGTCGACAGGATTGCGCTTTACCCAATTCTTGATCACCTGCGCGCTGACCTGATGCGCATTGTACACACCACGCCGAACCAACTCGGCACCGATTGAGCGATATTTGTGCCCATTGGCACCACCGTAGCCCACACGAATGTAGGATCCGTTGGGCAACCGAATACGGCCTGACCCTTGGATTTGAAGGAAAAATAGCTCCACACTGTCGTCAACCCAGGCAATCTCCAAGTCACGCCCCTGAAGCGCACCGCTGGTCTCAATCTCACGACGTGTCAGCCACTGGCCGGCTTTGGCCTCTCGCGGCATCTTATAGACCGGAAAACGATATCGACCACTTGGGGTCAAAGCCCCCTCCAGCTCCGGCTCAAAGTAGCCAGTGAACAGCGCCGACTTATCCTTTTCCTCAATCAAAACCGGCCGAAACAGTAGCTCAAAAAACTTGCGCGCGTCTTCAATGCCCGTCGCAGCTGCACACAACGTCTGCCAATCAGGCGCGTCAAAGTCGGTACAGGTGTTCAGAAAGACTTGACGGGCGGCCTCGTGATCATCCGAGGCCCACCCGTCCAGGTCGTCAAACGACAGAATTTTCATATGTGTTTCGGACATGGCTGCCCCTCCGGTCATCACAAAGACCGCGGCCAGAGCCGCCCGAAACGCCCGGATCATTCGCCCGTAGCAACAAGCTGCCAGTTTGGATCATCTGATCCCATCACGCGGGCAAAGGTCCAAACGTCCTTCTGCCGCTTAATCTGGCTTTCGCTGCCCTCGACAATCTCACCGGCATTATCACGCACAACATGGGTCAGCTCGCCCACATAACGCACAGTGATTTCACCCTCTTTGGAGGAATCGTCAAAATGCGCTGCTTGCAACACCATTTCACGCACACCGACAAATTCGCTTTCCACGGTCAGACCTTTGTCCGCCCGCATCTCCACCACATGAGCAAAGCTCTCATAAACTTCTTCGCCCAGGAACGGCTGAATGCTGGCCAAATCACCCTTTTCAAAAGCCATCAGGATCATTTCATAAGCTCCACGCGCACCGCCAAGGAAATCATTTACGCCAAACTGCGGCTCCATTGATTTCATTTTCGCTAGTGCAAGCGCAGTCACGCTGCCCTCTTCGGCATGGTCCAGAATATCCTGATCCGGGCCACCCTCGATAACTTCGAGGTCTGGTCCCGCACGGCGAGCCTGCGAAACACCTTCTTGACGCGGCTCCTCATACCCATCTCGTGTCCCTAAAACATTGCGCAGACGCAAAATCAGAAACACGGCAATACCGGCTAAAACCAAAAGTTGAAGTAGGGAGGAGTTCATTTGAACCTCATGTTGGGCATGGAAACACTGTTCTCTCGCACTTATGTAAGTCACAGGCGGGGTCAAGTCCACCTCGCCAAAAGAAGCATTGGAGTAAAGCTAAGATGTGGCTCTTGTTGGCCTTTATCACGATCCCTATGATCGAAATCGCCCTGTTCATAAGCGTTGGTGGTGCCATTGGTCTGTTGCCAACCATGGCGATTGTTTTGCTGACCGCTATTTTGGGTACACACTTGGTGCGGTCTCAAGGTCTTGCAGCCATTGGTAAAGTACAGAAATCCTTCAATGAATTGAACGATCCTACTGAGCCCATAGCACATGGTGCAATGATATTGATTGCCGGCGTTTTGCTGCTGACCCCCGGTTTTTTTACAGACGCAGTCGGATTTGCGTTGCTGACGCCAGCTTTCAGAAAACTCATGTTTGAGTTCGCCAGAAAACGTGTGCGTGTTCAAAGTTTTACGATGGGGAGCACACACTCCGCCTCATTCCACACCGGACCAGCCAATCAAAGTGACCGACCCTCACGTTCAGATGTCATAGACGGCGAGTTTTCAGAGGTAGATCCCGCGCCTCAAAGCCAAGTTGATAAGCTGGACAGCGCCAAAAAACCCACGCATACCCCCTCCGGTTGGACTAAACATTGAGACAAGTAATTTGACCTGTTAAAGCAGGGCAAACTAATTCTTTGGAGAACTTCCCATGGCGGAAAACGAAAACGGCGCAGCACAAGCGCCACAGCTGAAAATGAACGTACTGACCCAATTTGTACGCGACATGTCGTTCGAAAACATCCTCGCTCAGAAAGGCTCTACTGGTAACCCACAGCCTGACGTTCAGGTTCAGGTGAACCTTGATGCAAAAAAGCGCACCGCGGATCACCAGTTCGAAGTCGCCATGAAGCTGAACATCACCGCCAAGAACAAAGAAGACGGCGCAGAGATGTTCATTTTGGAACTGGACTACGCCGGTGTGTTCCACGTGGAAGGTGTGCCAGAAGACCAGCTGCACCCATTCCTGCTGATCGAATGCCCACGCATGCTGTTCCCATTTGTGCGTCGCATCGTGTCCGACGTGACCCGCGACGGAGGCTTCCCACCACTGAACCTGGAAACCATCGACTTTGTGGCTCTGTACCGCTCCGAGTTGCAGCGCCGTGCGCAAGAACAGCAAGCTGAGCAGCCCGTCGCCAATTAAGCGATCCGCTGTCTAAAATTCAGGCGCTGCCTTCGCGGGCGGCGCCTTTTTTGTGGGTTATCCCAGTTTGCTCCAAAGGGCGTTGTCGCCCATCTTCTCGACAAACTCTTTGTGCGCAGTTTCCTCGTCTTCGCTCAAGCGCGAGGGCAGGGGTGTCGCCCGTTTGGTCGGTCGCCAATCGTCCACCTGCACCGATTTTGTTTTGCCACCACCTCCGGAAGCCAAAACCAGGTCCGGTTGCCGGCCACCAATCAGTTCCAAATAGACTTCTGCCAGAATTTCGGAGTCCAAAAGCGCGCCGTGCAACGTCCGCGACGAGTTGTCGATGCCATACCGTCGACACAAGGCGTCCAAGGTGGCAGGCGAACCCGGGAATTTGCTGCGCGCCATGGCCAGCGTATCCAGCGCGCGATCCATCGGGATCTCCGGCAGGTTCATCCAACTCAGCTCCGCGTTCAGGAACTTCATATCGAACTTGGCGTTATGAATGACCAGTTTGCTATCGTTGCCAATGAAATCCAGAAACGCCTGACCATGCGCCTCAAAAACTTTCTTGTCTTTCAGCGTCACCTCACCCGGTTGCGCATCCCGCGGCACATCGAGCAAATCTGGCCCAATCCCATGCACGCCAAAAGCCTCTTCCGGCATATTCCGCATCGGGTTGATATAGACGTGAAACGTCTCACCAGTGGGCATGTGGTTAAAAAGTTCCAACGCCCCAATCTCGACAATCCGGTCGCCGGAAAACGGATCAAACCCTGTGGTTTCCGTATCGAGTACGATTTCACGCATGTGCCAATTGTCCCCTGATAGTGGTCACAATCTTCTCCACCTGCTGGCGCGCATGGTCAAGCGTATCAGTGGTTACAACGTAGTCCGATAGGGCAACTTTTTTATCATTTGGCATCTGTTTAGCGCGGATCTGTTCAAACTGGGCGTCGCTCATCGTGCCCCGTGCCAGAACGCGATTCCGCTGTAGTTCAGCTGGAATAGAGACACATACGACCGCATCCATCGCCTCATTACCTCCCGTTTCAAACAACAATGGAATGTCAAAAACTAGAATGTCAGCCGTGGCAAACTCTATGAAGTTGGCACGGTCCTGAGCCACCAACGGATGCACAATTTCCTCAATTGATCCAAGTGCCGAGGGATCGCGCCCAATCACCTCTTTAAGCTTATCACGCGACACTGCCCCCGCGACAATCGCCTCCGGAAAAATTGCCTGCATCGGCGCAACCGCAGCCCCACCGATGTCATAAAGCCGATGCACAGCCGCATCCGCATCCCAAAGCGCACAGCCCAGATCAACAAACATCTGCGCTGTTGTCGATTTACCCATGCCAATCGAGCCTGTCAGGCCAAGCTTAAAGCTCATCCCAAAACCACGCGGCGGGTTTTGTCATCCACCACGGGACGGCGGCCAAACCAACGTTCAAATCCCGGCACCGCCTGATGTAATAACATGCCTAATCCATCCACAGTCACACAGCCAACCTCATTGGCTGTACGGAGAAAGCTGGTCGTCAGCGGAGAATACACAAGGTCTGTCACCACAGTCTCCTTTCGCAGCCCATCCATCGGCACACGCAACTCTGCTTTACCGGTCATGCCAAGCGATGTGGTATTCACCAGCGTGGCACCTTCTTCCAGAATATTACCCGCCTGAACCCACTCGACCACCTTCACCCGCGCGCCAAAGTCTTCACGCAGTTTGTCCGCCCGTACCCGTGTTCGATTGGTCAACAAAATCTCTGGCGCTCCTGCATCCAACAAAGACGCCACAACTGCCCGTGCGGCGCCACCCGCGCCCAGAACAACCGCTGGACCGGCTGAGGCATCCCACTCTGGTGCACCCTGACGCAGGTTTTCGATAAACCCGTATCCGTCGGTATTATCCCCCAAGATGCTACCATCATTAAGGAAAATCAGCGTGTTCACCGCTCCAATCAGCGTTGCGCGATCCGTAATCTGGTCCACAAACTGCATCACCCGCTCTTTATGCGGGATAGTGACGTTACAGCCGACAAACCCCATCTTAGGCATCGCCTTTAAGACATCGCCCAAGGCATCCGCTTCGACTTCAAGCGGCACATAATGTCCGGAAATGTCATAAGTCTTCAGCCAATGCCCATGCAAGACCGGTGATTTTGAGTGCGCAATCGGGTTCCCGATCACACCCGCCAAAGGAATGGACGGCAATGTCATTGTGGCAATTCTCCCCGTGTCGTCAAAAACGACAGAATTTCTAAAAGCGGCATGCCGAGGACGGTGAAATAATCGCCGTCAATCTTGCTAAACAACCGCACGCCTTCTTCTTCCAGCTTATACCCGCCAACTGAATGTCGGATGCTGTCAAAGTTGCGATCAAGGTAGCCCTCAAGAAAGTCGTTGCTGAATTGCCGCATGAACAGCCGTACAACACCAACATGGCGCCAGAGCGGCTCACCATTCTGATAGATCACTGCCGCAGACAGCAACATGTGTCTTTGGCCCCTCAGCAACAGCAACTGATTGCGCGCATCCTCCACACTGTCGGGCTTGGAAAAGATCGTGCCCTGAAAATCCAGCACCTGATCACAGCCCAAAACCAGCGCCTCTGGCCGCTTTAAACTGACCTTTCGCGCTTTTGACTCCGCCAAAGCGTCCGCCACGTCCCGCGGTGTAGCGCACTCCGCCTGCAAAGATCTCTTTATCATCTCTTCATCTACGCGCGGCTTAACGGTTTCGTAACCAACATTGGCTTTAGATAGGAGCTGAGCCCGTATCTCGGAGCCCGAAGCAAGGATCAAGGGTGCGGTCATGTGGATAAACTCGTGGAGAAGGGAAGGAACTTCTTGAGAGTCCTTTCTGGAAATTTCTGTGAGGTTTTGCAAGCTGGGGAAACTCACCCGTGTCTCACGGAAATCCCCCGATTTTCTGCACGGTGGACTGGGAAAACTTTTCCTGGGGGAGGAATCGTCCGAATACAGTTTTCTCCACCTGCTTATCCACAGTCATAGCGCTGTCATCTTTCCTTCAAGTCATTGAAAAAATTAATATCTTTTAACTTTCTCACCAGTTACTGATACAGATCAGAGCAAAGAGTCCATATGTGGGTAAGTCTTAGGGAAAATCTATAATCCACAGGATTGGCTTTCCCTACTTAATCATCATCCTTTTCTATATATATTTATTTATTATAGAGAGGGTCTGGCTTCGCTCAGGAACATACCCGCATGAGTTACTTTCTCGTCGATATTTATCCATACGTACTCTCATTGCACATCATGGCAGTGATCAGTTGGATGGCGGGTCTGTTCTATCTGCCACGTTTGTTCGTGTATCACGCTGAGAGGGCAGAGAAGGGCGATCAACTCGACGAAACTTTAAAGGTGATGGAATACAAGCTTCAGCGCTATATCATGGCACCTGCGAGCATAGTTGCCTGGGCCGCCGGTCTCACACTGGTATTCACGCCAGGAATTGTTGATTGGTCCGCGATCTGGCCCTATACAAAAGCCTTTGGTGTGATCTCCATGACCGTGTTTGATCACTGGCTGATGATCATGCGTAAGAAATTTGGTCGTGATGAAAATACGCTCACTGGCCGCCAATATCGCATGATGAACGAAGTTCCGACGCTTTTGATGGTTCTGATTGTTGTTTCGGTCGTCGTAAAATTCTGAATCGTTTGACTCAGGTGAAGAAAGTGGCTTAGAACTGCCGCCAACTGGCCCGTCCGGGCTAAGTGTCTTCCAGATACAGAGTACATGATCTGCCCTTCTCTCGGGCAGCACAGGATATTTTCATGACACAAGAAAAGCTTGCTCTTGGCACGTTGAAAGCCAATAGCCCCAAAGATCTCCTTGCGATGGCCGAAGAGCTGGAGATCGAAAACGCCTCCACGATGCGCAAAGGCGAGATGATGTTCCAAATTCTGCGTGAACGCGCAGATGATGGATGGGAAATCTCCGGCGACGGAGTGCTTGAGGTTCTTCAGGATGGCTTCGGCTTCCTGCGGTCTCCAGAGGCCAACTACCTGCCGGGTCCCGACGATATCTATGTGTCCCCGGAGATGATCCGTAAGTACTCCCTGCGCACCGGTGACACCGTGAACGGGGTTATGACAGCTCCAGGTGACACAGAACGCTATTTTGCGCTCACAGGTGTGTCTCAGATCAATTTTGAGGCGCCAGAGAAGGCCAAACACAAGATTGCCTTCGACAACCTCACGCCGCTCTATCCGGATGAGCGTCTGAAGATGGAGATCGAGGATCCTACCATCAAAGACCGTTCCGCCCGTGTGATCGATCTTGTTGCGCCGATTGGTAAAGGGCAGCGTTCCCTGATCGTTGCGCCACCGCGCACGGGTAAGACCGTGCTGCTGCAAAACATCGCGCACAGCATCGAGGCCAACCACCCGGAGTGTTACCTGATCGTCCTGCTGATTGACGAACGCCCGGAAGAGGTGACAGACATGCAGCGGTCCGTAAAAGGTGAGGTGATCTCCTCGACCTTTGATGAACCTGCCACACGCCACGTTGCTGTCTCAGAAATGGTGATCGAAAAAGCCAAACGTCTTGTGGAACATAAACGAGATGTTGTGATCCTTCTGGACTCAATCACAAGACTTGGTCGTGCCTTCAACACTGTGGTGCCATCCTCTGGTAAAGTTCTGACTGGTGGTGTGGACGCCAACGCGTTGCAACGCCCTAAGCGTTTCTTTGGTGCGGCCCGTAACATCGAAGAGGGTGGCTCCCTGACCATCATCTCCACTGCGCTGATCGATACCGGCTCGCGCATGGATGAGGTGATCTTCGAAGAATTCAAAGGCACCGGTAACTCTGAGATCGTGCTCGATCGCAAAGTGGCAGACAAACGCGTCTTCCCAGCGATCGACATTCTCAAATCCGGCACTCGGAAAGAAGATCTGCTTATCGAAAAAGGAGACTTGGCCAAGACCTACGTCCTGCGCCGTATTCTCAATCCGATGGGTACCACGGATGCTGTCGAGTTCTTGCTTGGCAAACTCAAGCAGACCAAAACCAATGGCGAGTTCTTTGACTCGATGAACACCTAAGGATGCTGTGATGGCCTATGTGGCTGACACAATTTTCGCTCTTGCAACGGCCCCCGGTAAAGCGGGGGTCGCTGTCGTTCGTGTGTCCGGAACGCGTGTGACTGAGACCGGTAGGGCGCTCTTTGGTGATCTGCCAAAACCGCGTTTCGCCGCCTTAAAACTACTGAAAGACAGTGAAGGCCGCCGTTTGGATCAGGCCTTAGTGCTCTATTTTGAAAAAGGCGGCAGCTTCACTGGTGAGGAAGTCTTAGAGCTGCACTTGCACGGCTCCACTGCGGTTGTGAATGCCGTCCTGCGTGAACTTTCGGAAATGAAAGGCTTGCGCCTAGCGGAAGCGGGCGAATTTACACGCCGGGCATTGGAAAACGGCTGTCTTGACTTAGCCCAGGTCGAGGGCCTTGCAGATCTCATTGATGCAGAAACCGAAGCCCAACGGCGCCAGGCCTTGCGCGTTTTGTCTGGGGACCTCGGCACCCTTGCTGGAAAATGGCGCACGGACCTGATCCGCGCAGCAGCACTAATTGAAGCCACCATTGATTTCGCGGATGAAGACGTGCCAGTAGACGTGACTCCGGAAGTTACTGAACTTCTGTCTGGTGTGCGCACCCAGCTGGATACAGAAATCGCGGGGGTCGAAACCGCAGAACGTATCCGCACAGGGTTTGAGGTTGCCATTCTCGGCGCGCCCAATGTCGGCAAATCCACGTTGCTGAACGCACTTGCCGGCCGCGAAGCTGCGATTACCTCTGAATATGCTGGTACCACACGCGACGTCATCGAAGTGCGTATGGAATTGAACGGATTACCCGTCACGCTATTGGACACAGCCGGCTTGCGCGAAACCGATGATCATGTCGAAGGCATCGGTATTCAACGTGCCCGCGAACGAGCCAAGGCGGCGGATCTTCGGGTCTTTCTGACGTCGAAAGGGGAGGACCCGGACTTCACACCTCTTTCAAACGACGTCATCCGTTCGGCTAAGGCGGATACGTTGAATGATCCGGAGCATGGCATTTCCGGAAAAACCGGGTTTGGTGTTTCCAAGCTTGTTGCGGAGATCACGGAGAAGCTTTCGGATCAGGCGGGTCAATCTGGTGTGGCCACGCGTGAACGCCACCGCATTGCGATGAAGCGTGCGTCGGAATCCCTGGATTCGGGTCGTGCCGTTCTCGCGCTGGGACCGGATCACTATGATATCGGTGCCGAAGAACTACGCACCGCGATTCGTGCTCTTGATTCCATTGTCGGTCATGTCGATGTAGAGAATCTGCTGGATGAGATATTTTCGAGCTTCTGCATCGGAAAGTGATTCAAATTTGAGGAGTGTTTCACGTGAAACATTTTGACGTCATTGTTGTGGGAGGTGGCCATGCTGGCGCAGATGCGGCGGCGGCCTCGGCTCGTATGGGCGCATCGACCGCGCTTGTGACCTTGAAAAGGTCTGGCATTGGCGTCATGTCCTGTAACCCAGCGATTGGAGGTTTGGGCAAAGGTCACCTTGTGCGAGAAGTCGATGCGCTTGACGGCGTCATGGGACGTATCGCCGACAAGGCTGGTATTCAGTTTCGCCTCCTAAACCGTCGCAAAGGGCCTGCCGTACAAGGTCCTCGTGCCCAATCCGATCGAAAAATCTATCGCACAGAAATGCTGGCGGAGATTGAATCCACGAAAAATCTATCTGTGATCGAAGGGGAAGCCACTGATTTCCGTATGGAAGGGACCGCGGTACGTGGTGTTATCCTCGCCGATGGATTAGAAATCTCGGCCCATGCTGTTGTTTTAACCACAGGCACATTCCTGCGTGGTGTTATCCATATCGGTGACGTCTCTCATTCCGGTGGACGCATGGGGGATAACGCGTCGATAAAACTTGCCGACCGCATCGATAGTTTCGGGCTGCCGCTTGGGCGTTTGAAAACTGGTACACCGCCACGCTTGAACGGTAAGACCATTCGGTGGGATCTGCTCGATAGCCAACCGGGTGATGAAGAGCCGGTGATGTTCTCCTTCCTGAGTAAGAAGCCATCCGCGCGCCAGATCGCCTGTGGCATTACCCATACCAACGCCAAAACTCACGATATCATTCGTAACAACCTCGATCGCTCGGCAATGTATGGCGGTCATATTGATGGCGTAGGGCCGCGCTATTGTCCTTCTATTGAAGATAAGATCGTGCGCTTCGCGGATAAGGACTCACATCAGGTTTTCTTGGAACCTGAGGGCCTGGATGACGATACGGTTTATCCCAATGGCATTTCCACCTCTTTGCCTGTTGATGTGCAAGAATCCTATGTGCGTTCAATTTATGGACTCGAAGACGTGGAGATTTTGCAGCCTGGCTATGCGATCGAATATGATTATGTCGATCCGCGGGCACTGGACGCTGCTTTGGGTGTGAAAGGTGTTCCAGGCCTATTTCTTGCGGGGCAAATCAACGGCACCACGGGATATGAGGAGGCGGCCGCCCAAGGCCTTGTGGCCGGTCTCAACGCGGCCTTGTCCGCTCAGGGCAAAGGAGCACATCATTTCAGTCGGTCTGATAGCTATATTGGTGTGATGGTGGATGATTTGATCACGCGCGGCGTGACGGAACCTTACCGCATGTTCACTTCGCGTGCGGAATTCCGTCTGTCTTTACGTGCCGACAATGCTGATCAACGTCTCACACCGATTGGCCAGGAATTGGGGTTGATCGGAGAAACACGCAAATCCGCTTTTGCTGAAAAGGCGGAAAAGCTTGTATCAGGTAAGTCCCTCTTAGAGGAGAAGGCTTACACTCCCAAAGAAATTAACGCAGCGGGCATCTCGGTGAATCAAGACGGTAACCGTCGGACTGCGTTTCAGGTATTGGCTTTCCCCGAAGTCGGGTTTTCAGAGCTGACAGCTTTGAATAGGCATTTTGGAGATATTGACCCGGAAATTCAGGAACAACTTGATAGTGACGCGCTTTATGCCAACTACATTGAGCGCCAAAAACGGGATGTTGAAGCTGTGCGGCGTGACGAAACGCAAATCATTCCGTCTGATTTTGATTTCGACGTTATCGATGGACTTAGCAACGAGCTGAAGTTGAAGTTGAAGGCTGTACGTCCGTCCAATCTGGGGCAGGCCGGGCGGATCGATGGAATGACACCCGCTGCGTTGACCCTTCTACTTGCGAAGTTACGCCAGGCGAAGAAGGTGAAATCTGCATAATGTCTTGCCCTGAACACATCAAATCCCATTTGAATGTTTCACGTGAAACATTGGACCGCCTGGAAACGCTTGCCGAACTCCTGGAAAAGTGGAATCCCCGCATCAACCTGGTCTCCAAATCCACAATTGACGATCTTTGGACCCGTCATATTCTGGATTCCGTGCAAGTTCTGCGCAGTGCACCTGCCAAAGCGATACATTGGGTGGATATTGGCAGTGGCGGCGGCTTCCCAGGACTCGTGGTCGCGTTGATGTTTGATGAACCTGAGGCACCAGTAAAAGTCACGCTGATTGAAAGTGATCAGCGTAAATGTGCCTTCTTACGCACCGTGTTGCGTGAAACTGGCACGAAATGCGTCGTTATCACGGAGCGTATTGAAAAAGCGGAACCGCAGAATGCGGATGTATTGTCCGCACGCGCGCTTGCCGATTTGTCTTTGCTTTGTGAGTTTGCGGAACGCCATATGCAGGTATCTGGTACTGCAATGTTCCCAAAAGGCGCACGTTGGCAAAAAGAGCTCAAATCTGCACAGGAATCGTGGTCATTTGATTGCGAAGTGGTAAAAAGTACCACAGACCCAGAAGCGGTCGTTCTGAAGATTGGAGAGCTCAAACGTGTCGGATCCCACACGCCCTAAAGGGCCCAAAATCATCGCAGTGGCCAACCAAAAGGGTGGCGTGGGCAAAACAACAACAGCCATCAACCTCGCCGCAGCGTTGGTTGAAGAGGGTTGCAAAGTTCTTTTGGTCGACTTGGACCCACAAGGAAACGCCTCTACTGGACTGGGCGTAGAGGTCGAGGATCGCACGCACACCACGTACGATCTTTTGACCGGGGATGTGGAGTTGGACGAAGTGATCCAGACCACCGAATCTGGAAATTTGTCGATTGTGCCTGCCACTGTTGACCTAAGCTCGGCAGATATTGAGCTGATGTCGAATGAAAAACGCAGCTTTTTATTGCATGACGCGTTACGCCAGACCGCCATTGATAAATATGAGTTGGATTACATCCTTATTGATTGCCCACCATCGTTGAACCTTTTGACGGTCAACGCCATGATAGCGGCCAACTCTGTGTTAATCCCCCTGCAAAGCGAGTTTTTCGCGTTGGAAGGCCTTTCGCAGCTCATGCTGACTGTGCGTGAGGTGCGTCAAACCGCAAATGCTGGCCTACGGATTGAAGGCATCGTCCTGACGATGTTTGATGCGCGCAACAACCTGTCCCAACAGGTTGAGCAGGACGCGCGTGACAATCTCGGCGACCTCGTGTTTGAAACCAAAATTCCGCGTAACGTCCGCGTGTCTGAGGCGCCATCTTTTGCTCAGGCGGTTCTGGACTACGATCCAACCTCCAAGGGGGCAGAGGCCTATCGTGCGTTGGCCAAAGAACTGCTTGCCAATAACTTACAAGTCGCCGCGTAAAGGAGAGCCAGCATGGCCGATAAGAAAAAACAACGGGGTCTCGGTCGCGGACTGAGCGCCTTGATGGCGGATGTAACCGAAGAAACAACACGTCAGGACACAGAATCTGCGTCCCGTCGCGCGGATCTTGTGGTGCCAATTGAGCGGATTGAACCCAACCCAGATCAGCCAAGACGCGATTTTACACCTGAACAGCTTGAGGATCTTTCTAACTCTATCCGAGAAAAGGGTGTGATTCAGCCGCTGATCGTGCGGAAAAAGTCTGGAGATCGCTATGAAATTGTTGCCGGAGAGCGTCGTTGGCGTGCTTCTCAAATGGCGCAACTTCATGAGCTGCCCATTATTGTTCGCGACTACGACGACACCGAAGTTCTTGAAATAGCGATTATTGAGAACATCCAACGTGCGGATCTGAATCCGGTTGAAGAGGCGATGGGGTATCGTCAGCTGATGCAGAAGTTTGGCCACACGCAGGAAAAAGTTTCGGAAGCGCTCGGCAAAAGCCGGAGCCACATCGCCAATCTC
Source organism: Shimia sp. (assembly GCA_024224295.1). Classification (GTDB taxonomy): domain Bacteria; phylum Pseudomonadota; class Alphaproteobacteria; order Rhodobacterales; family Rhodobacteraceae; genus Shimia. The sequence goes on from JAAENN010000029.1 coordinate 51,204, forward strand.
ATGCGTCTGCTCAATCTGCCGGATGATGTGCAGGTCATGCTGCGTGAAGGCCAGCTGTCAGCGGGCCATGCCCGTGCACTGGTGACGTCGGACAATGCATCCGACTTGGCGCGCAAGGTGGTGAAAGACGGCTTGTCTGTGCGTCAGACCGAAAAACTGGCGAAAAAAACAGTCTCTCTCGTCGAGCAAAATAAAAAATCGCGACCCAAGATCCACAAGGACGCTGATACAGTTGCTCTAGAAGGCGATCTTTCAGCAAATTTGGGTATGAAAGTTTCAGTAGATCACGTTTCTGGCGGCGAAAATGGAAAAATTACCATTGATTATCAATCACTTGATCAGTTGGATGAATTGTGCCGAATTTTAACGGCTACGAATTAGGCCGCGTCCAGATGAAAAAAAGTACCGCGCTCAAAACCACCATTTGAATGACCAAAACGGTGGTTTTGACGCCCACAACCAGAGAAATGCAAAAAACCACGAAAATAGACAGCGTCGCTGCCCTTTTTGCTGAAGGACGGATCGCGCCGTTGCTATTCCAGTCTTCGATCATGGGGCCAAAATTTTTGTGAGACAGAAGCCAGTTGTGCAGGCGTTCAGATGAACGTGCAAAACAGAAGGCGGCCAACAGCAAGAAAGGCACCGTTGGCAGGAGCGGCAAAACCACGCCAATCAGCGCAAGCGCGACACAGGTCAGTCCACAGATCAGCCAGATAACGCGCATTTAGTCCACCAACAATTCCGACAAAACTGAGTTAAGCACCATGCGCCCCTGCGGCAAGACGCGCAGCCGGGAATTCTCAATTTCGATCATACCGATGTCCTGCAAGGTTGCGACACGTGTGCCCTCGATGGGCTTTCCGGCCATGCTCTCATACCGTTGCAGATCGACGCCTTCGCTCAAACGTAGGCCCATCATCAAAAATTCAGCGGCCTGATCTTCAAGGGAAACAGCTTCTTTCAGGTTTTCCCCGTTTCCAGTCTCGGCTTTTTCCAGCCACTTGTTTGGATTACGCCAGGTTTCGATTGCGTAGCGTTGACCATTGAGCGTCAACCGCGCATGTGCACCAGGACCAATCCCGGCATAGTCGCCATAGCGCCAGTAGATCTGATTGTGACGGGATTCAGAGCCTATTGCCGCGTAATTTGACACCTCGTAGGGCAACATGCCGGCGTCGGCGCAAATGTCTTGCGTCACCTCATACATGTCCGCGGCCAGGTCATCTTCCGGCAATCCGCGCAGCTTGCCTCGGTTGTACCGGTCACCGAAGGCTGTCCCTTGTTCTATGGTCAGTTGATAAAGTGACAGGTGGTCAATTGCCATGGAGAGCGCCTCGCGCAGCTCTCTTTGCCAATCCTGAAGTGTTTGGTCTTGCCGGGCATAGATTAAATCAAAACTCACACGATCAAAAGTTTTACGCGCAATTTCAAAAGCTTGCTTGGCTTCATCCACTGAGTGAATGCGGCCCAATCGCTGCAAATCTCTATCATTTAGCGCCTGAATACCCATGGAAATCCGGTTCACACCACCATCACGAAAGGCGACAAAACGGCCAGACTCAACCGAACCAGGATTCGCCTCCAGTGTGATTTCCATGTCGTTTGAAGTAGGCCAAAGGCGACGAATGCGCTCCAGGATGGCGGCAACCACCTCTGGATCCATCAAGCTTGGTGTGCCTCCGCCGAAGAATACGGTGTTTAGAACCCGGCCGGACGTTTCGGCAGCAACTCGATCCAGCTCGCCTAAATAGGCTCTAAGCCAGCGGGATTGATCAATTTCTCGGCTCACATGGCTGTTGAAATCGCAATAGGGGCATTTGGCCTGACAAAACGGCCAATGGATATACAGGCCAAAGCCCCCGTTTTGCCAATCCTCAGCCAAAACAGCCCGCCACAAAGGCTTTGAGCGCCCGTCCACGGTGGCTGATTTGGTTTTTCTCTTCTTTCGGCATCTCGGCGCAGGTCACATCATACCCATCTGGCCTAAACATCGGATCATAACCAAACCCACCTTCGCCCCGAATGGGCCAGATAAGATCACCGGCCATCACGCCTTCAAATACCTCGTCATGCCCGTCGGGCCAGGCCAGCACCAATGTGCAGCGGAACTGCGCAGAACGTGGTGCATCAGGACCTTTGGCGGTTATTTCATCATTGGCACGGATCATAGCCTTCATAAAGTCGCGGCCGTTGCCGGTCTCCGCCCAATCTGCGGTGTACACCCCGGGCGCACCGTCTAGTGCGTCGATGGTGATGCCGCTGTCGTCAGACAGGGCAGGGAGGCCAGTTGCCTTGGCGGCCGCATGAGCCTTGATGCGGGCGTTGCCTACAAAGGTATCTTCGGTTTCTTCCGGCTCCGGCAAATCCATGTCGCCCGCGCCAACAACCGACACGCCGTGCGGCGCGAGGATCTCGGTGATCTCGGCCAATTTGCCTGCGTTGTGGGTGGCGACCAGAAGCTGGTCGCCCTCAAACTTGCGCGTCATGCCGTGGCTGCCTGTTGCGCGGCTACCAACTCGGAAACACCCTTTTCTGCCAAATCTAGCAGCTCGTTCATCTGCGCACGGGAATAGGTGGAGCCTTCAGCCGACATCTGGGTTTCAATCATCTGACCGTTGGCCAGCATGATGAAGTTACCATCCACACCCGCTTCGCTGTCTTCTGGATAATCCAGATCAAGAACCGGCTGACCAGCATAAATACCGCAAGACACGGCTGCGACTGGGGAAATGAGTGGGTCGGTGACAACATCGCCTGCCTTCATCAGCTTGTTCACCGCCAGACGCAGCGCCACCCAACCCCCTGTGATGGACGCACAACGTGTGCCACCATCGGCTTGGATCACGTCACAGTCCACGGTGATCTGACGCTCACCCAGCGCCACGCGATCGACACCCGCCCGCAGGGAGCGGCCAATTAGGCGTTGAATTTCAACAGTCCGGCCACCCTGCTTGCCTGCAGTCGCCTCGCGACGCATGCGCGAAGAGGTCGAACGTGGCAGCATGCCATATTCTGCGGTCACCCAACCCAGGCCAGAGCCTTTGATGAATGGCGGAACACGTGCTTCCAGTGATGCGGTACAGAGGACATGGGTGTCGCCCATCTTGATTAAACAGGAGCCTTCCGCGTGTTTGGTCACATTGGTTTCAATTGAGACTTCACGCATTTCGTTAAGCTGACGGCCGGAGGGGCGCATGGCAAATATCCTTTTTTAGGTTTGGGCTGGGGATAACCGCGGGATAAGGTTGGACGCAACCCCGATTGACCTTTGCCTTTGAGGCTATTTTATTGAGAGCACAAAGGCACGGGCGAATGACAGACAGTAGTACGATTCTCGCAGAAATGAATGACCGCAGCCGCGAGGTGTTTCGCCGCGTGGTGGAGGGCTATCTTGAAACGGGTGATCCGGTAGGGAGCCGCACGCTGACCCGCACCCTGTCAGAGAGAGTCAGCGCCGCAACCATCCGAAATGTGATGCAGGACTTGGAGTTTCTTGGTCTTCTTGATAGCCCGCATGTCTCTGCTGGCCGTGTACCCACGCAACAAGGCCTGCGCATGTTTGTTGATGGTCTTTTGGAAGTGGGCGATCTGGATCAGGGAGACAGGCAAAAAATCGATGCGACACTGGGCGATGCCGACGCGGACGTGGGAAACATGCTTGATCGTGTGTCCACTGCGCTTTCCGGCGTGACGCAAGGCGCCTCACTTGTCTTGGCACCGAAACATGAAGCTCCAATCAAACACATCGAATTTGTTTCTCTAGGAGCAGACCGCGCACTTGTGGTGCTGGTCTTCGCTGATGGTCATGTGGAAAACCGACTGTTCACGCCGCCGCCAGGGCAAACGCCAAGCTCTATGCGCGAAGCAGCCAACTTTTTGAACGCAGTGGCAGAAGGCCGCACGCTGAGTGACTTGGGCAAAGCTGTGCATGAAGAGATCACTAAGCGCCGACAGGAAATTGACAGTCTTGCGGCTGACCTTGTGGAAAACGGCCTCGCGCTCTGGGCCAACGATGAGGGCCAACAGGAACGTTTGATCGTGCGGGGGCGCTCGAATCTGCTTGGCACCGATGAGGAAGAGCAGGATCTCGAACGTATCCGCACCTTGTTTGATGACCTTGAACGAAAACGAGACATTGCTGATTTTCTCGAATTGGCGGAGCAAGGCGACGGCGTGCGCATTTTTATTGGCTCTGAGAACAAACTTTTTTCACTTTCGGGTTCCTCTTTGGTGGTGTCTCCCTATATGAACGCTGATCGAAAGATCGTGGGTGCTGTTGGGGTCATTGGACCCAAGCGCCTGAACTATGGACGCATCGTGCCGATCGTGGATTACACGGCACAACTGGTCGGTAAACTCATCACCGACCGCGGTTAGAGGTGGATTATGGCTGAGCCGAAAGACAACGAGTTTTTGGACGACATCGCAGATGCTGAAGCAGAAGAATTTGCTGCCAGCTTGGACGAACTTGAAGATGAAGCTGTTGAATTGGATGAGTTGCGCGCGGAACGCGACGAGTTAAAAGATCGTTGGATGCGGGCTTTGGCAGACGCGGAAAACGCGCGAAAGCGTGGCGATAAGGCCCGCCGCGAAGCGGAGCAATACGGTGGTTCCAAGCTGGCCCGCGACATGCTGCCTGTTTTTGACAACATGAAACGCGCCATTGAGGCAATCACAGAAGAGCAGAAAGAGGCTTCTGCTGCCCTAATCGAAGGCATCGAGCTCACCATGCGCGAGCTGCTGAAAACATTTGCGAAACATGGCATTGAGCTAATTTCGCCCGAGGTGGGTGATAAGTTTGACCCCAACGTGCACGAAGCCATGTTTGAGGCCCCTGTGCCGGGTACTAAATCCGGCGAGATCATTCAGGTGTCCGCCCAGGGGTTCATGTTGCATGATCGCCTGCTGCGGGCCGCTCAAGTGGGTGTCAGCTCCAACCCGGGCTAAACAGATCGCAAATTGCTTGCTACAAAGCTCCCGTATTTTCGGGAGCTTTTCTTTTTTGCGGGCCGTTAAAAATGGCCATGTGGACAGGTCGGGCCGTTGCGCATTTTACGTCCCCGCCAAGTCCTTCAACTCATAAATCAAGTTCAACGCCTCACGCGGGCTAAGCGTGTCGGGCGATACATCGGCCATCTTTGCCTGCAACGGCGATGGCCCGCTTGGCGTCGCGGCCATAGGGGCCGGAGCGGCGGCAAACAACGGCAGATCATCAATCAACGCTTTTTGCGCCTTACCCTCACGTTCGCCTTTCTCCAGCGCATCCAGAACCACTCGTGCCCTGTCCACCACAGCGGCGGGCAAGCCCGCCAGCTGCGCCACTTGGACGCCATAAGAGCGATCCGCCGCACCTTGCGTGACCTCATGCAGGAAGATCACCTCGCCTTCCCATTCGCGCACTGCCACGGTGGCGTTGTCCACTCCGGCCATCTTCCCGGCCAGTTGCGTCATCTCGTGATAGTGCGTGGCAAACAACGCGCGGGATTTGTTCACATCATGCAGATGTTCCAGTGTGGCCCAGGCAATCGACAAGCCGTCATAGGTCGCAGTACCACGGCCAATCTCATCCAAAATGACCAGCGCCCGATCGTCAGCCTGATTGAGAATGGCGGCAGTCTCCACCATCTCCACCATAAAGGTCGAACGCCCACGGGCGAGGTCATCACTTGCCCCGACGCGGCTGAACAGCTGGCTCACAAGCCCAATCCGTGCACTGTCCGCCGGTACAAAACTGCCCATCTGTGCGAGCAGCGCAATCAGCGCGTTCTGCCGCAGGAAGGTCGATTTACCGGCCATGTTGGGACCGGTCAGAAGCCAGATACTCGCCGCATCGCCACCAGACAATTCGCAGTCATTGGCCACAAAGGGATCGCCAGTCTTGCGTAGCGCAGCCTCGACCACTGGATGTCGTCCACCTTCGATGGCAAAATCACGGCTCTCGTTCACATCTGGCCGCGTCCAGTTGTCATTGGCGGCAAGCTCTGCAAGGGCCGCTGCCAAATCAAATTCTGCCAGTGCCTTGGACGCTGCCGCCACTTGCCCAGCCCGCTCCAAAATCGCGCCTTTTAAGCTGTCATAGAGCCGCTTTTCAATCTCCAATGCGCGGTTACCAGCGTTCAGAATCTTGGTCTCCAACTCGCTTAACGCAACGGTGGTGAAGCGCACCTGATTGGCCGTGGTCTGCCGGTGGATGAAGGTTTCATTGAGCGGCGGTGACATCATTGTGTCGGCATGTTTCGCTGTGGTCTCGATGAAATAGCCCAGCACATTGTTGTGCTTGATTTTCAATGCGGCAATGCCGGTTTGCTCCGAATACTGCGCCTGCATCCCCGCGATCACACCGCGCCCCTCGTCGCGCAGCTCGCGGCTCTCATCCAGCTCCGGATCAAACCCCGGCGCAATAAACCCACCATCCCGCGCCAGCAACGGCGGTTCAGAGATCAACGCATCGTCCAGCAAATTCAATAACTCGTCATGATCGCGCAACGCGTTCTGAGCAGCTTTCAAGTCGTCTGGCAATTCACCAGCGTAATCCCGTTCCGACAATTCCCCTGCCTGACCCAGACCATTGCGCACTGCCGTCAAATCACGTGGTCCGCCTCGGTCTAGCGACAGTCGAGACAACGCCCGATCCAGATCCGGCACCTTGCGCAGAGCCTCACGTAAATCTGAGGCTTCTCCACGATGCTCTGCCATGTAGGAGACAGAATCCAACCGTCCGCGAATGCTTGTCAGCCGCAAAGACGGGGACGACAACCGCTGCTCCAAAAGCCGCGCACCACCGGCTGTCACTGTTCTGTCAATGGTCGCCAAAAGCGATCCAGCGCGACCTCCGGACAGGCTCGCGGTCAGCTCCAAATTCCGCCGTGTGGCGGCATCAATCTGCATCACGCCCTGCGTCGCTTCGCGCACCGGCGGCTGCAATAGCGGCAGTTTGCCTTTCTGGGTTAGCTCCAGATAATCGACGATCGCCCCAAGCGCTCCGGCTTCGGGTCGCGTGAACGTGCCAAAGGCTTCCAAAGAAGAAGCCTTAAACAGTGCAGATACCCGCTTTTCTGCCGAAACAGAGTCGAAACTTCCGCGCGATACAGAGGTCAGAGGCACACCCATGTCCTCAACCACAGGCGCCAGATCCACCTCGGTCCCCTCAGCAACCAAAAGCTCACTTGGCGCCAGACGCGCCAGTTCCGGCGCCAGCCGTACCGGGCTCAATGGCATTACATGCAACGCGCCGGTGGAAATGTCCGCCCAAGCCAGCGCCGCCTCATCGCGCACCACCGCATATGCGCCTAAAAAATTGTGCCGCCGCGCATCCAGTAGGCTGTCTTCGGTCAATGTACCCGGTGTCACCAGCCGGACCACGTCCCGCTTGACGACGGCCTTGTATCCGCGCTTCTTCGCCTCCGCAGGGCTCTCAAGCTGCTCGCAGACTGCGACGCGAAAGCCTTTGCGAATGAGCGTCAGAAAATAGCCTTCCGCCGCATGATGCGGCACGCCGCACATTGGGATGTCATTGCCGTCATGTTTGCCACGTTTGGTCAGCGCAATATCCAGCGCCTCTGCCGCCGCCACCGCGTCGTCAAAAAACATTTCATAAAAATCGCCCATACGGTAGAACAACAACGCATCTGGATATTGCGCCTTGATCTCCAGATATTGCGCCATCATCGGCGTGACGCCTGGCTTTTCGCCTTTCACTGCTCAGAACCCCCAAGGTTTGGTCTTCCCCAGATAGCAAACCCCATCCCCTATCGGAAAGCGCAAAACGCGCGTAGGACTGGATTGGCAATAGACAAACCGTCAGAAAATTGATCATCTGATCAAAATTTAAGGCAAAGCGGACCCCATGGCGATCTACAATCTCGGCAGCATCAACGCGGATTACTTCTACCACGTTCCACATCTTCCCGGCCCCGGCGAAACGCTGGCAGCTACGGGTGTGACGCGTGGGTTGGGTGGCAAAGGTGCCAACATGAGCGTCGCGGCCGCACGGGCAGGCGCGCACACCGCACATATCGGTGCCGTTGGTGGTGACGGCAAATGGGCCATCGACCGTATGACGGAATTTGGTGTCGATACCCGCCATATAACTGCCTTGACTGACACCCCTATGGGCCAAGCTCTGATTTATGTGGATGACGCGGGCGAAAACAGCATTGTGCTGCTTAATGGCGCAAACTTCCAAATCCCGGAGCAAACCATCGCCAGCGCCCTGTCCGAGGCTTCCCCCGGCGACACCCTCTTGATGCAAAATGAGACTCTTAGTCAGTTGAAAACCGCCAAAATGGCCCGCAGCCTCGATCTCTACATCGCCTATGCCGCCGCGCCGTTTGATGCTTCGGCGGTCACCGCTGTGTTGCCCTATCTCGACTTCTTGATCCTCAACGAGGTGGAAGCGGCACAGTTGCAAGAGGCCACCGGCAAAAGACCCGATGCTCTGGGCGTCACCGATGTTATCATCACACTTGGCGCCAAGGGTGCGCGTTGGTTGCACAACGGCACCGCGCGCGATTTCCCTGCCATGCCCGTCACCCCAGTGGACACAACCGGTGCCGGGGACACTTTCACTGGCTACATACTTGCCGCCCGCGACCGCGGTCTGCCAATGGAACAGTGCATTGCGCTTGCCATGCGCGCCGGCGCCTTAATGGTCACGCGTCAAGGCACTGCAGACGTGATCCCGGACCTCAAAGAAGTAGACGAGGCCCGGTTCTAAACACACCTCGTTTTCACAGTCACTAAGTATCCTAGGGGAGTCGCCTCTGGCGACGGGGGCAACGCCCCCTCACCTCAGTGCCCAACAAACGGCGCGTCTGAGCCCCAAAGTGCTTTCACCCGGGCATCCCGACCACAGGCCTTGCGATAGCGCTTATACGCTTCACTCTGTTTTTTCGGGCCAAAGCGGGTCAGCACAATCTTGGATCCCTTGTAGTAATCCTGATGATAGGCCTCGGCCTTGTAGAATTTTCCTTCGCGAAGGATCGGGGTCACGATGGTCTGCCCCAATTGCGCCTGCGCCTTGGCTTTTGCAGTCTCCGCCAGACCCTGTTCTGACTTGTTTGATACAAAAATCGCCGAGCGATAGCTTTCGCCTCGGTCACAGAACTGCCCACCGGCATCGGTTGGATCAACTGAGCGGAAAAACATATCCAGCAGCGTCTCACGTGTGACCGTTTCGGGATCAAAAGTAATCTTCACCGCCTCATAATGCCCAGAACCACCCTTGGTGACATCTTTGTAGCTGGGGTTTTTGGTGGATCCGCCTGTGTAGCCAGAGACTACGCCACGCACACCCGGCACACTTTCAAAATCGCTTTCAACACACCAGAAACAGCCTCCCGCGACCACCAGCGTATCGGTGCCCATAGCGTGGGCGCGGTGCCCATGCGCCAATCCTCCCAAGAGGATCAAAACGGACAAAGCCACGGTCTTCAGGTTCTGCAAACTAGTCATAGCGACACTCCTTCTTGCGTCACCCTGCGCGCAGTTTGTCCTTCGGCTCAATCCCTTGAAACTGGATGTCACAGCTTGGTGAAGCAAGGTGAAGTTCGGTTACAGCAGCCACTTGGTGCGGCCTGGGCGATAGACCGGCGCCACCCGCCGAAAGACGGTGGCGACGGTCAACCGCTGGTCAAACCCCAAGGTGCGTCGCTTGGAATAGAGTAAATCCAGCCGCGCTTTGCGTGGCACACACCGCCTCTCGTACACCGCCTCAGTCTCTTCCGGAGTGTTACATTCTGCCAGCAATCGCTCTTCGGTCCGGTGGTAGATCAAAGTGGCCAAACCGGTGACGCCGGGCCGATCTTTCAGTACCTCTGCATAAAGCGCAGGAAACCGCTCCACATAGCGGCGCAGCGGTGGACGCGGGCCAACAAAGCTGATGTCACCTTTGAGGATGTTGAGCAACTGTGGCAGCTCATCCAGCCGGTAGCGCCGCAAAAAATTGCCGGTCCTGGTGATCCGATGGGTCTTATCCCCTCCGGAGACACCACTGTCCTGATCTACGTTCTTCATGGTGCGGAACTTGTAGAGTTTGAACCCCTGTGTCGGCGTTTTCATACGCTCCGAAACATACAGGATCGGCCGCCCATCCCGGATCAGGATCATCACCGCCACAATCACCATAAACGGCCAGAGGATGACCAACAGCAAAAGCACCCAGCCAAGGTCCATCATCCGCCGCTCCAAAGTGGTTCCGTGCCCTATCATGCTTGTGCCTCTGTCAACCTGCGCCATTCCGCAATCATCTCGTGGGGCGGTATCACAAGGGTTTGCCCGGTCAACCGGCGAAGCCGCGCCAAAGACATGGACACCTCAGCCACAGCCGTTTCTGGCGCTGGGCGCCACACAAACGGGCATTCAGCCACCTCAAGCAATTCATGCATAGCGACAGGGTTGGAGGCAGCCACATTGACAGTTTTTGGCATGGAGGTGACGGAAAGCAGACTGGCAACCGCTTGCCAGATCACAGTGGGGGTGGCGTAGCTGCGGATAGGACTTTGTCCAATATCAAAGGCATCCAGTGTCACAGGCTCACCGCTCTGGATCGCGTGAAACAAGCTGTCCGCGCCAACCACGTTTGACAGCCGAAGGACACAGGAAGCCGGTTCCCCAGATTGACTGATTATCTCAGAAAAAAGACTCTGTTCCATCTCAATCTTGGCTACACCATAGGCAGTCACCGGCGCCAGCGCACTTGCCTCTGTTGCCTCTCTTGCGGGGCCATACACCGCACTGCTGGAGCAATGCAGTATGCGTGTCGCGCCGCTAGCCGTCCCAATTTCCACAGCCTGATGCGCCAGCGAAATGTTTTCGGCCAAGTCCCCCTTGCCCGGCACCACGCCCCAAAGAGCCAAGACTGCGTCCGCTTTAGGCGGTGGGCTCGCCCCGTACACCCAATCCACGTCTTTATCGGCCCGCCGTGCACCCCAAATTACTTGCCAATCAGAGAGCAAATCCGGCGCGGCAGACAGGCACACGCGCAGCAACTGCCCAAGCTTTCCAGTGCTGCCCAGCACCAACAGGGTTCTTGAGGGGGAAGGTCGGACAGCGCTCAGGTCTGTTGCAGTAGTCAAAAGTCAAAAATCCAAATCAATTTCCCCCCCTAAAGTGCCACCAAGGCACCGCCTGTCAACCGCAGGAAACATATCCAATATCTAAAATACGCCTTGGAAACTTTTCAACGTGGCGATAGCGTCCGGTGACTTTGCCACACGGAGCCCTCTATGATCGATCACGTCACCACCCATCAGGCCGCCGAAGATGCCCGTAACGAAGAGATCAAGATCTGGCTCAACGGCCGCGTAGTGCCCAAAGCGGAGGCAGTGGTGTCGGTCTATGATAGCGGCTTTATGCTCGGTGACGGCGTGTGGGAAGGATTGCGCCTATACAACGGCCACTGGGCTTTTCTGCATGAGCACATGGACCGCTTGTTTGAGGCGGCCAAAGCCATCGATCTCGATATCGGCATGGATCAGGCGGGCGTGATCGCTGCGTTGGAGGCCACCCGCGTCGCCAATGAGATGACCACTGATGCGCACGCCCGTCTCATGGTCACGCGCGGCGTGAAAACCCGCCCGTTTCAGCACCCGTCGCTGAGCCAGCAGGGTCCAACCTTCACCATCATCATGGAACATTCCAAACCCTCGATCCCGCGCCCGATCCGACTGGCAACCGTGCCGCACATTCGCGGCTTGCCGATGACGCAGGACCCCAAGCTGAACTCCCACTCAAAACTTAACTGTATCCTGGCCTGCATCGCGGCCGAGAAAGCAGGCGCGGATGAGGCGCTGATGCTCGACATTAATGGTTTTGTGAACACCACCAACGCCTGCAACTTCTTTATTGTGCGCAAAGGCGCGGTTTGGACCTCAACGGGTGACTACTGCATGAACGGCATCACCCGCCAAAAGGTCATTGATGTCTGCCGCGCGGATGGCATCCCGGTCTATGAGCGCAACTATTCCTTGGTGGACACCTATGGTGCGGATGAGGCGTTCCTCACCGGCACCTTTGGCGCACAAACCCCGGTCAGCGAGATTGACGGGCGCTCAATTGGCACCGGCGAGATGGGCGAGATGACCAAGCGCATCCGCGCGCTCTACAAAGATCTCGTTGCGCAAGACGCCAAGCCCTAATCCCCAAATCCGAACTGTCGCGATACAGCCGCGATACTGACGTAATACAGATAGGAGTTTGCCCCGTGAAAATTGCCATGTGGAGCGGCCCCCGCAATCTCTCAACCGCGATGATGTACGCCTTTGGAAACCGCACCGATTGCGCCGTGGTGGACGAGCCCTTCTATGCCGCTTACCTTGCTATGACCGGTCTCAATCACCCTATGGGGGCGGAGATTTTGGCGTCACAGGATCAGGATCCCACCGAGGTCGCGGCCAGCCTTGTGCAAGGCAATCCAGACGGCAAACCGCACTTTTATCAGAAACACATGACGCAACATATGATCGACGGTGTGCCCCGGGATTGGATGCGGGAGATCACCAACGTTTTTCTGCTGCGCCACCCCGCTCGCGTGATCGCGTCTTACGCTGCCAAGCGTGAAAACCCGTCACTCACCGACATTGGCTTTCCGCAGCAACTGGAATTGATGCAGTTGGTTTCAAGCTGGGGGCAAAATCCAATTGTGATCGACAGCCACGACATCCGTGAAAACCCCCGCAACATGCTTGAAAAACTTTGTCTTTCTGTTGGTTTGGCGTTTGATGACGCGATGCTCTCCTGGCCAAAGGGCGGACATCCAGACGACGGTGTTTGGGCGTCTCACTGGTACGGCGCAGTATGGGAGTCTACCGGGTTTTCCGGTCCTGAAGGCCCGCTTCCGGAGGTGCCGGAGAGCCTGCAGCCCGTGTTACAGGCGGCACTCCCGATTTACGAAGAAATGAAAGCATACAAGCTGTAACAAAAGGGCGGGGCCGATCCCCGCCTTTTCTTTTAGGCCAACAGTTGCCCCAGTTTCATGGCCGTTCCCATGTCGCCGGACACTTTCAGCTTGCCCAACATCAGCGCGGTCGTGGGTTTCAGATCCCCTGCCAGAAGCTTCACAAGGTTGTCTTCAGAAATGGTGACGGTGCAATCGGTCTCGCGGTCTTCCTGCGTTGCGGTATTGTCCGCCAGCACCACAACTCCGGCATCGCCGCAGTCAAATTTCAATGAGCCATCAAAAGTCCGGTCTTTAAGCCCTTCGGCCATCTGCGCCGTGATCTGTTCCAACATGTGATTTTTCCTAAGTAACCAGTTCACCCAAGTGGTTGCAGCCAACCCTTGGTGGCGCAAGGGTTACGTCGGGCCACTTAATGAACCGTTAAAACTCCCGCCAAGCGCGACATTCAAATCTACAAAATCAACTGATCTGTTGCGCATGTCCAAAGCTGCTTGATTTTGTGTCTCTAAGAAACTGCGCTCCGCGTCCAAGACTTGTAGAAACGATGCCTGGCCCTCGCCATAGGCTGCTCGAGCCAATCGTAATACCTCAGCGGAGGCCTCAACCGCCTTTCTAGACAGCTCTACCGCGCGCGTGTTTTCACGCAAGGCAAACAGCGCACTGCGCACTTCCTCTACGGCGAGCACAATCTCTTTTTCCCACGCGGCTTTGCGTTCTGCCACCAACCCTTTGGCGGTTTCTACTTTACCGCGGCGCACTGGCAGATCGTACCACGGGATATCCAGATCAATCCTCAGAAAGGCGGCCAGCGGATCAAACCCAGAACTGCCACCGGACACATTGACGTTCCCGGTCAAACCTAAGCTTGGATACAGATCCGCCTCCGCCACCCCCACAAGCGCCACAGCTTCGGCTAGTTTTTTCTCTGCGTAAATCACATCTGGCCGGTTGCGGAGCAGATCTGCAGGCACCCCGGTCGAAACAACGCTGGTTTTGGGGCTTGGCTGCGGCGCTCGCACATCCAGATCGTCCCGCTCAGCCAATTCCGTGCTGCCCACCAATGCCGTAACGCGGTTGACCATGCGCACAAACAAGATGCGCGCATCCGGCACCGAGGAGCTGGTGCGCAACACCAGCGCATTTGCCTGTGCCACATCCAATTCCGTCGCGCCGCCTTCCTCCGCTAAAGACTTTGTGGCCGTCAGCGTCTCTTCGCGACTGTTCAATACACGTTGCAAGATCCGTGCCAGCTCCTGAGCATACCGTAAATCCATATAGGCAGTGACGACCTCATCGACGTAGAGCAGGGTCCAGACATCCAGATCGGCATAGCTGGCGTCCAATCTTGCCAAAGCCGCCTCTTTCTCTCGTTGCAGTTTGCCAAACAAATCCAGCTTCCATTTGGCCTCTGCCCGCACAAATCCTGTAGTTTCAGCGGCATCTCCGCCGCCGCCGCTACGTCTTAGCTCACTCACCCGAGTGGTTCCGCCAATCGGAAAGCCTGCTGAAGCCAAAATACCTTGCGACTGCTGAATACGCGCAGCAATGCGTTGAATGTCTTTGTTGTTCTCAATCCCATAGCCGACAATCGTGTTGAGCAACGAGTCGTTAAACGAGGTCCACCATTTGGCATCATGTTTGCGCACCCCGCCCGAGGGCAATTTCTTAAGAAAGCTTTTGGCGAGTTCGGTGTCAGGGCGCGCGTAATCTTCTCCGGCGGGCGCCACAGCACAGCCGGACAATAACCCCAGCATCATGCTGCGACGTGTCAGACTGCCTGCAAACTCTGTGTCCATACTTTACCTGTGACGCGTTTTCGTATGCGCGTTACGTTTTTTGTGCTGCGGTCTTCAGTGCCGCCTCATGTGCCAACGGCTCGTTCCAATCAACTTCAGAAACCTTAAGCTCTGGCGTATCGGCCTCATAGTTCGGGGTCATTATCTGCACGCCATTTTCGTTGAACACATCGGTGATGTTCTTGTGCAGCTCACTTAACAACAGCGGTAGCGAGGACCCCCTCGTTGTAAATGCGTTGATCTGATAGTTGGTCGCGAAGTCCAGCAAACCGGTCACTAGCACAAAGGGCTCTGGAGATTTCTTCAGCCCTTTGGTGCGCCGCGCCGCCTCAATCAGCATCGCCTCTACCTTCTTGCGAGGTTCTTCATATCCAATCCCAACCGTGGTGTGTAGCAACAGCCCCTTGCCGTCGATCTTACTGGAGTAGTTGATCACCTCTGAGGACAGAAGTGTGGCATTCGGGATCGAGACCAGCTCGTTTTTCACTGACCGCAGATACGTCTCCATCAACCGGATTTGCATCACATCGCCATAATGATCCCCAACCCGAATGCGGTCTCCCACGTTCATTGAGCGTTTATACAGCACAAACAAACCAGCCAGCACATTGGAGATCACTGAGTTGGATCCCAATGATACCATCACACCGACCAGAATTGTCAGTCCCTGAAAGGCTGCCGAATCCGAACCTGGAATATAGGGAAAACAGATCACTGCAGCGGTCAGGACAATGGCGCCCCGGATCAGATTGTATGTAGGCCAGACCCAGTGATCCTCAAAAGTCTTGAGCTCGATGACACCTTGCTCGACACTTTCAAAAAACAGATAGACTCCCTTGATCATCCAGCGCGCAATTGCCGCGATAATGAGGATCGTAATCAGATTGGGCAGATACCCGACAAACCCTAGTAGCAATCCGATGATTGGATCAGTCACGTATCTAATCAACAGTGCCGCTATTGGGCGAGTGTTGGGGAAGGAGTGCAGAACGAAAGACAGGTAGTAATAGAAACCTGTGAACAAGATCACGTCGATCAGCAACCGGATCAGGAATTTTGCAATGTTAGAAACTGCCTGGCTTTGCACAATGTCGCCGGTGGCTGCTTGAATGCCTCGGGTGCGGTGTTCAACGACCCCAGCAATCAGACGAGGCACACGCTTACGTAACCAAAGCAGGATACCACAATAGAAGGCAAATACGGCAGACCATGCCAGGGCTGTCAGTGTGCTCTGAGAAAACGCTTCATCGGTTCTGTTGGCACGATACCGCAGGATCGCCTCTTCGATGGCTTCGGAATGCAGAGAGGCCAATACCGGTAGTTCCATTTGCTCATAGTCTGCGTCAGCCTGCGTGGTCACGCTGACCATCACCCCATCGGCAAATATGGTTTGGCCCAGCTCCCCACGTTCCACCCCCATGACCACGGTGGTGGCTTCGCTACGCTCGGCAACCTCGACAACGCGTTTGGCCACCAAAGCGGCACGTTCTTCCGCAGGAAGGGCTGTAGAGCCACGTACGGCAAACAATTGGTCGCCGTCCACTTCCACCGCTTGGACAAAAACATCATCGGCAACCGCCGGTGAAGTTGTGTCTTCTACGGATTCCTCTTCTTGCGCCCAAGCAATTCCAGCGCTCAACAAAAAAACCGAAAAAATGCGCAAAAAATAAGTGAGTATCCCCATCCCAACTGCCTCCCCGGCGTCGCTATGTGTCTGCTAAAAAACTCTTTTTACAAACGCTAGCCTCCATCCCGCGCTTCTCAAAGGAATTTCTCAGCTCGTATGAGTGAGGCATGTTTCCAGAAGCGTCGTGTTGGACGTCAGTTGTGCGATTCAATCGCTTCGATCCGGCTCTCAAAGGATGGGTGCGACGATAGCCAGGGCAAGTCCAGTTGCTCTACTTCTAGCGCTTTGAAAAAGCGGACCAAACCCGTGCGTTCAAATCCGGCTTGGGTCGCCAATTGAACGCCAATCTTGTCCGCTTCTGCTTCATGTGCACGTGAAAACGACATGCGCAAAAAAAGCTGCCCTTCCAGCGCGACGTCTTCCAACACCGGGCCCAAATCACCTGCAATCATTGCCAAGAGCACATAGACAGATAGGCTCCGGTAGAGCTGTTTCAGCCCATGATCTTGCAAGGTATGTGCCAACTCATGACCCATAATGCCTGCGATCACATCCTCGTCGTGCCCAAAATCAGATGCGAGTTGGTCTGTGACCACAATGGTCCCACCCGGCAATGCAAAGGCGTTTGCCCCCATCGCGGGCACATTGCGGAACAAAAGATTAAAAGCACGGCTGTCTTGTTCCCGTTCGGGCACCTGCGCCACGATAGCTTCGAAAACACGGCGTACGCTCTCTTGATCGGAGGCTGACAGTGCGCTGGGCTCTGCCATCAAGAAATCAACGCTCTGCATGGTGCCGCGATCCATCACATCTCGGATGTTTTCTGGTGTCATATAGACTGCGATGGCCACCAATACCGTCAGCCCGTATTTCCACACCAGCCAGGTTGCCACAACCGCAGCAGCGACAACGGCCAAAAGACGGGGCCGAACTTCCTCGAAATACCGCAACGTGCTGTTGCGATTATCCTCTCCGATCAAGGACACATGGTCCGGGTTTTCAATTTGAAGAAGCCAGTTGTCCGGCAAATATATCTGACGCGGGCCATGGCCCGCTGCCTTGTCCACTGTCACGGCAGACAAGGCACAGATCAACATGACCTGACCGGTCTCAATGTTGGTTAGTTCTATCGTGTCTGCCGTATGGTTAAGGGAGACTTTGGCGTCAAACCGACGGGAGGAGCCGGGGAAAAACCCGACTCCTTGAACCGTATGCACGCCAGTTCCCATTAGATGGCGATCCCCAGATCGATACCTTCGATGTCGGAGTATGCATCACCAATCGCGCCTTGATCCTCAATCAACTGACCATGGAAATCGTCAATGGATCCGTTTGGAAGCGCTTGTGTGTTGTTTGCCATATAGCGGTGCAGACGCACCTGCGCCCAAGGCAAAAGCAACCCTAGAGAGCAGACAGTGATCAGGACATTGGTCAGGATCAACGCCAACAAACCACCAACTGTGATGGTGGAGCGGAACCCATGGTTGCCGAGTGTCGTGTGCGCATAGACGTGGTTGCGGATCATTGCTTGATAGATCGCGCCGCCTATCACAAAGGCTGGCAGCAGGATCAAATACCCAATCAATATATCCGCAGGGTCAACGGCCTCCAGGGAGCCTCCAACCGCATAGGAAAAGAACCCCACAAAGCCACCAACAAAAAAGACAGCGGCGGTAAGGAAGGCTTTGTAGAATGGGCCAATACCGCTGTCGAACTCAAATCGGGTGTTGCCTAGGGTATGCCCGCCAATGCCAAAACGCTGTGTGGCGCGTGAGAGGAACGGAAAGGTTGTATAGAGTGTAGCTGCAACAAGAAGGGGCAGACCCATATAGACTTTGTAGGCTTGCCCGACCTCTCCAACAAAATTGAAACGCACGTTTGACCAACTGCTGTTGCGGGCGTTAAAGCGCGCGCTGCGTACAATCAAAAAAGGAAATATCAGGAAAACCCCAAGGGCCATTAAAATGCCAACGGGTGGCGCAATTGCGGACACGATTGAATAGATCACCAGTCCGGCCACCACGATCAGGCGGCCAATCAGGATGTTTTTGCCGGTCGCGTGGTAGTCAAAATTGCGGCCAGCAACATGGGTGTTTTGGTAAAAATACTTCTTTGTCCGTACCTTAGCCCAGGCAGAGTAGATGCCCAGTGTCACAATTGACAACAGCACGTTCACAATCCAGATGCCAAAATACTCTTTCGCGTTACCACGAAACTCAAATTGTTCTGTTTGGTCCATTAATTCGCTCATTGGTTGATTTTGATATTTAACATATAAAAACGGTAAACCTTTATAAGTGCTCTTTATAATTGAAGAAAATCCGTTGCCTCTTGATGTAAATTTGCAACCTAAGAGACAACAACGAAAAAAGCCCGCCTCAACGGGCGGGCTCTCGTAGAAATGTGTTGGATTACTTGCCGGTGCGCTTGTTGCGCATCGCGATCAGTTTCAGACGCAGAGCTTGCAGCTGGATAAAGCCTGCCGCGTCTTTCTGATCATACGCGCCCGCATCATCCTCAAAGGTCACATGCTCCTCGGAGTACAGAGAATGGTCAGACCAGCGGCCCACGGTGGTGGCGCTGCCTTTGTAGAGTTTCACGCGCACGGTGCCGGTGACATGTTCTTGGCTCTTATCGATTGCCGCCTGCAGCATCTCACGCTCAGGGGAATACCAGAAGCCGTTGTAGATCAGCTCTGCGTACTTCGGCATCAGCTCATCTTTCAGGTGCATTTCGCCGCGATCCATGGTGATGGACTCGATGCCACGGTGCGCCTCAAGCAGCACGGTGCCTCCCGGGGTTTCGTAGATGCCACGGGATTTCATACCAACAAAGCGACCCTCAACCAGGTCCAGACGGCCAATGCCGTGCTTGCCGCCGTATTCGTTCAGCTTGGTCAGGATGGTGGCCGGGCTCATCGCCTCGCCGTTGATGCTGACCGGGTCACCTTTTTCAAAGCCAATTTCGATGAACTCAGGCTCGTTTGGCGCGTCCTCAGGATGCACGGTGCGCTGGTAGACATAATCTGGTGCCGCAACGGCCGGATCTTCCAGCACTTTGCCTTCCGAGGAGGTGTGCAGCAGGTTTGCGTCTACAGAGAACGGCGCCTCGCCACGTTTGTCCTTGGCCACCGGGATCTGGTTTTGCTCTGCAAACTCCAGAAGCTTGGTGCGCGAGGACAGGTCCCACTCACGCCAAGGCGCAATCACCTTGATGTCAGGGTTGAGCGCATAAGCCGCCAGCTCGAACCGCACCTGATCGTTGCCTTTGCCGGTTGCGCCATGCGCCACGGCGTCTGCACCGGTCGCTTCGGCAATCTCAACCAGACGTTTGGAGATCAGCGGACGCGCAATCGAGGTGCCCAGCAGGTACAGACCTTCATAGACCGCATTGGCGCGGAACATCGGGAAAACAAAGTCGCGCACAAACTCTTCTCGCACATCTTCGATGTAGATGTTTTCAGGCTTGATGCCCAAGAGTTCCGCCTTCGCACGCGCGGGCTCAAGCTCTTCGCCTTGACCCAGATCTGCGGTGAAGGTCACCACCTCACAGCCATATTCGGTTTGCAGCCATTTCAGGATGATCGAGGTATCCAGGCCACCGGAATAGGCCAGCACAACTTTCTTCGGAGCCGACATTTTTCTTCCCTTCGTCCATATATCGCCTGCGCGATAGCGGTTTTTGACCGCTTGGGCAAGGCGAGCGCATTGCCGGCCTTGCTTTTGTTAGGGGAAGTCTGCCAGATGCAGGCGAAATTCGGCAATTTCATTCACGTAAAGGGGTACTCTCATGCGCGGCTTTACACTTTTGCTTCAGTCATTTCGACTGATCTTTGGAAACCTATCGCAATCCTTGCGCCTCTCTTCACCGTTGGTGGCTGTTCTGGTGGCCGCTCTTGTGATGTTTGGGCCTAGCTATTTCATCCAAGACGTTGACCCAACGAGCGCCAACGCGCTGCCTGTTGGAGCATTATTGTGTCAGCTTCTGACTCTCGTTGTCACGATGTGGGTGGCGGTTGCATGGCACCGGTTTGTGCTGCTTGAAGAATATCCCACTGGCGCATTGCCTGCGTTCCACGGTGGGCGCGTGCTCGCATATTTCGGCTACGGCATTCTGCTAGGGTTGGTCGTGGGTTTTGCCACACTTTTAATGGGTACGCTTGTCGGTTTGGCTTTGTTCTGGGCACCTGTTCTGATGCTGGCCGGCATCATGATTGTAGCGATTTCAGGTGGTTGGGCATTCTATCGCCTTTCACCTATTTTGCTTGCTGCTGCCATTGGAAAGAATATGCAAATGAAAGAAGCTTGGGCGGCAACCAAGCCTTTGTCCGGACCTATTCTCGGCGCAATGATTGTTTTCGTGGTTACAATCTTCGCACTGGCTTTTCTGGGGGCTCTGATTGGCAGCGTCATCCCAATCTTGGGTGGTCTTTTTCTGTTGGCCTTTAATTGGCTCTACATTCTTCTTGGCGTGAGCTTCCTAACCACTCTCTACGGCGTTGCAGTCGAAGGCCGCTCGATCGACTGATCTGATCCCGCCCTCTTGCCAAAACGCGCGGCTTCGGCCACTCAGGGCACATGAGCGAATTTCGTAAATGTGCCCGCACTGCCGAAGCCGCCATGCGCAGCGTTTTTCCCGCCACGCCTCTGCAGCTGAATGCCCACCTCTCCGCCCGCTTTGGTGCCGACATCTGGCTCAAGCGCGAAGACCTCACACCTGTGCGGTCGTACAAGCTGCGCGGGGCTTTTAATGCCATGCGCAAAGTGCGTACAGAGACCCCGGAGCAGCGGATTTTTGTCTGCGCCAGCGCCGGCAACCACGCCCAGGGTGTCGCCTATATGTGCAAACATTTTGATGTCAAAGGGGTGATCTACATGCCGGTCACCACCCCACAACAAAAGATCTTCAAGACGCAGGTGTTTGGTGGTGACAACGTCGAAATCCGGCTTGTTGGAGACTATTTTGACGACACGCTGGCTGCGGCGCAGAGCTATTGTGTTGAAGTTGATGCAGCCTTTTTGTCTCCCTTTGACGACGAAGATGTGATCGAAGGCCAAGCCTCGGTGGCGGTCGAAATTGAGGATCAGCTTGGTAAAACGCCTGATTACATTGTTTTGCCAGTGGGCGGCGGCGGTCTTTCCTCTGGTGTGTACAGCTATTTTGGCGCTGGGCCACAGTACACATTGGTTGAACCTGAGGGTGGCATGAGTCTCGCGGCCGCTTTGGAGGTTGGTGCGCCCACCACCCTGGCGCATGTCGATAGCTTTGTGGACGGTGCTGCCGTCGCGCGGATTGGTGATAAGACCTTCGCTCGTCTGGCAGCCTTAAGTCCTGAAAATGTGGTTGCCGCACCTGAAGACCGGATTTGCGCGACCATGCTGGAGATGCTGAACGTTGAAGGCATCGTGCTGGAGCCTGCTGGCGCGCTTGCGGTGGATGCGCTCACCGATGTGGCCGATCAGATCAAAGGCAAAACCGTGGTCTGTGTTACCTCGGGTGGCAATTTTGATTTTGAGCGGTTGCCCGAGGTTAAGGAACGGGCACAGCGTTATTCCGGGGTCAAAAAATACTTCATCCTGCGTATGCCACAGCGTCCTGGCGCTCTGCGTGATTTCTTGGAAACGCTGGGACCCGAAGATGATATCGCCCGGTTTGAGTATCTCAAAAAGTCTGCACGCAATTTTGGATCTGTGCTGATCGGGATAGAAACCAGAAAACCTGAAAATTTTGATGCTCTGTTTGACCGTATTGAGGCGGCGGGTATGACCTACACTGACATCACAAATGACGAAACCTTAGGGCAGTTTGTGCTCTAGACCGCCGGTCGCCTTTGTCTTCTGAGTGTTGCGGCGCATACGTGCGCATCAGTTTGTTGAGAATTGAATACAACAAATCGCGCCCACGCTGCTGCTTGGGCGGTCACATAGAATAAATTTTCTGCGCGATTGCGATAGTATCAGAGGGTCTTTCAGGCCGCGGCAAGTTTTTGTGCGAACACGTCCTTGCTTTCCTCAAACGATACCAAGATTGCGGGCACATCCACGGTGTCACCTTTGCCCGCAGCTGCCGCGGCTTCGCCTGCCTGGCAAAGTTGCGAGAACGTTCGGAAACCGAGGTTTAACGCCCCACCTTTTAGAAAGTGAAGATCTGCTTCAAGATCGGCAATGTTTGGATTGTCACGCAGCCGCGCGATCACTTCCTCAACTTCATCCAGAAAAAGCTCCACCACTTCACCAAAGTCTTCCGCGCCGATTTCATCGCGCAATTCTTCTACTCGTTCCCAGTCAATCATGGGCATTTCCTCATTATTCACCCCTAGACACTGCCAGAAAAGTGTTAACAAATCCTAGATGATAAAATTTGAACTATCTCATTTTTACTTTTGACGGCATGTTAAGTAGCAAGACCATAATTGTGTTACACAAGAAGTCAAAATTTGCGCAAGGGCCCGGGAAGTTTGTCGACCACTCCTGTTCATTCTGCTGAAAATAACGAGGCGCCGAATGTCGGCGTCATTAGGCGTGTCTTGCTGGTGGATGACAGCCGGGTGCAACGTCGCATTTTGAGCCTGTCTCTCAAGCGGGATGGGTACGACGTGATCGAGGCTGCTTCCGGTCAGGAAGCACTTGATATTTGTCGTGATGACCCGCCTGACTTGATTCTGTCGGACTGGATGATGCCGGGAATGTCTGGTCTGGAGTTTTGTCGAGCCTTTCGTGAACTCAGCACAGAGAACTACGGCTACTTCATCCTCCTGACTTCCAAGAGTGAAAAAACCGATGTTGCTCAAGGGTTTGATGCCGGTGCAGATGACTTCCTGACCAAGCCGGTAAACGGTTACGAGCTGCGCGCGCGGATCTCAGCGGCCGAACGCATTCTGCGTATGGAGCGCGAGCTCACCGACAAGAATAAGGTGATCTCCGAAACGCTCGACGAGCTGCAGCGCCTGTATGACTCTCTCGACAACGACCTGCTAGCTGCCAAGAAGTTGCAGCAATCTCTTGTCCCCGATCGGTTCAAGGATTTTGACCGCGGTGCGGTCTCGCTTTTGTTGCAATCCTCAGGCCACGTGGGTGGTGACTTGGTCGGCCATTATAAGATCAGCAACACACGAATCGGTTTGTATGCAATCGATGTATCTGGCCATGGAATCAGCTCTGCGTTGATCACAGCGCGACTCGCTGGCTACTTATCGGCGACCTCACCAGAGCATAATGTGGCCATGCAAGTGTTGCCGGATGGCAGCACAACGCATCTGCCGCCCGCCGAAGTTGTTGCCCGTCTTAATGAAATCATCCTCGACGAGATGGAGACCGAGCACTACTTCACTATGCTGCTCGCGGATGTCGATCTTGCAACAGGACACGTTATCCTTGCACAGGCTGGTCATCCACATCCGGTTATCCAGCGCGCTGATGGCTCGATTGAGCAGGAAGGCCCTGGTGGTCTGCCCGTAGGCCTGATCCCTGGTGCAGAGTTCTCACAATTCTGCATTGACCTCAACAAAGGCGACCGTCTGTTCCTGTTGTCGGACGGCGTTACCGAATGTCCTGATACCGGCAACGGTCTCTTGGGCGAAGAAGGTCTTGAGGCGCTGATGGTTGATCTCGCTGGACACGATCTTGAAGACACGCTTCAAGCCATGGTCTGGAAACTTGATGAGTTTTCTGGCGGCAAAGGTTTCCCGGATGATGTGTCGGGTATCTTGCTGGAATATCGCGGCGACTGAGCCGACTTACCGTAAAAACTGCGCTGCAAAATGCCGGTCTCCGGCATTGCCCAATTGCGCGACGGCTTCTGCCATGTTCATCCAGACTGCCTCATGTCCCGGTTCCGTGGGGGGCCCAATCCGAAGAGTTGGCGTTGCTACATAGATGGAGCAGAGCTTTTCGGCCCAAAGGTTATATTCTGGCATAGAGGTGAATCGCCGAAACGCCCCCAACCTGCGTGGCTTGGAAATGCGATAGCCGGTTTCTTCAAACACTTCACGCATCAAGGCCACGACGGGGGTTTCCCCCGGATCAATGCCGCCTCCGGGCAGTTGAAACTCGGGCACGGGTTCCGCCTGATGGGTGAGTAACATCTGCTCCCCTTTGAGCAGAACCGCATAAGCTCCGGGGCGCAATTTATAGGTCACATCCCGACGCGGCGGTGTTCCGAAACGTGGTATCATGCGTGAAACCCCTTTTTATCGCTCTTGCTGGCCCTATATGGTCGCGGTATGGCAAGGGAAGGCCGATAAGGAAACCCCATGAAAGCTGCAAGCACAATTGCCTGGGACGACACAGTGCTGCCGTTCCAGTTGGATAACTCTGATATTCGCGGGCGCGTGGCCCGTCTTGATGGCGTGCTCTCTGGCGTGCTCAAACAGCATGCCTACCCGGAAAAGGTAGAGGCGCTGGTGGCCGAGATGGCCCTGCTGACCGCATTGATCGGCCAGACCATCAGCCTGCGCTGGAAGCTGTCACTGCAGGTGCAGACCAACGGCCCGGTGCGCATGATCGCCACAGATTACTATGCGCCGCAAAACGAAGGCGAGGCGGCCCGCATTCGCGCCTACGCCAGCTTTGACGAGGAACGCCTGACCGATGGTAACCCGTTTGACCAGCTCGGGAACGGCTATTTCGCCGTGCTGATTGACCAGGGTGACGGCATGAAGCCGTATCAAGGTATCTCCGGTTTGGTTGGCGGCTCGCTGCAGGCCTCAGCCGAAGCCTATTTTGCCCAGTCCGAACAACTGGCCACGCGCTTCTCTTTGAAGTTTGGCAAGTCGATCGAGCCTGGCGTGGGTGAGCATTGGCGGGCGGGAGGCGTCATGTTGCAACACATGCCCAAAGCCAGCCCTGAAGTCTCTGGAGAGGGTGGCAGCGGCGAAAGCGGCTATTTGCTGGCCAAAGATGTGGTCAACGAAGAAGACGCCGAAAACTGGAACCGCGCCAATATCCTTCTGGATTCGGTCGAGGAGCTGGAAATGATCGGCCCGTCTGTACCGCCAACGGATCTTCTGGTGCGTCTGTTCCATGAGGAAGCGCCGCGTGTCTATGATGCGCAGTCGGTGAAATTTGGCTGCACCTGTTCTGAGGAGCGTGTGCGTCAGTCTTTGTCGATATACTCGGCCAAGGACATCGCCACGATGACCAAAGAAAACGGGCGTGTCACTGCTGACTGCCAATTCTGCGGCGCTCATTATGATCTCGATCCAGCCACGGTTGGATTTGAGGCCAAGACTGCGGACAGAGATGCCAAAGGCGCTTGATCCGCTCCAACCCATCAAGGCCGCGTTGTCTCGTGACAGCGCGGCCTCTTCGGATTTTGATCTCAATCCCGATGTGGTCCTGCCCAAGGGCCGCAAGCTGCGACCGGCTGGCGTGCTTGTGCCGATCGAGATCAAACAGAACGTTCCTCATGTCATTCTGACCAAACGCGCCAGCCACCTGAAACACCACCCGGGGCAGATTTCATTTCCCGGAGGCAAGCAGGATGAGGGTGATGTGGATGTGATCGCGGCTGCGTTGCGGGAGGCGCGCGAAGAAATTGGTCTGCCTTTTAACAATGTAGAAGTGCTGGGAACGTTGCCCACCCATGAAACCGTCACCAGCTTCCTGGTAACACCGGTTTTGGGCCATGTTAGAAACACTTTTGACGTGATCCCGGAACCGGGCGAAGTCGAAGAAGTCTTCTCCGTACCGCTGCCCCATGTGACCAATCCTGCGTTCTTCTCTATCCAATCCCGCCGCTGGCAAGGCCAACGCCGTCACTACTTCACCGTGCCCTTTGGCCCCTATTATATCTGGGGCGCCACTGCTCGCATTCTGCGCGGCCTAGCAGAGCGGGTGTCGGGCATATGAAGGTCTCTGGTGATTGGCTGACAGCCGCCTCAACACAAGCGGTTTGCGCCATGTTAGAGACACATGGGCACCAGGCTTTGTTGGTTGGAGGCTGTGTACGCAACGCGCTTTTGGGCGCACCGGTGAATGACATCGACATCTCCACCGATGCCCGCCCGGAAAGGGTGATGGAGCTCGCCAAAGGCGCTGGGCTCAATGCGATTCCTACGGGTATCGAACACGGTACGATCACCGTGGTGGCGGATGGCGTCCCTCACGAGATCACCACCTTCCGCCATGATGTAGAAACCGACGGCCGCCGCGCAGTCGTCGCTTTCTCTGACAGTGTTGAGGATGACGCCCGCCGTCGCGACTTCACGATGAACGCACTATACGCCCGACCCGACGGCACCGTTGTGGACCCATTAGGCGGCATCGAAGATCTCAAAGCCCGCCGCCTACGCTTCATCGACAACGCTGAAGACCGCATTCGCGAAGACTACTTGCGAATCTTGCGGTATTTCCGTTTTCACGCCTATTACGGCGACCCAGCCGAAGGCATGGACCCCGAAGCCCTCGCCGCCATTGCGGCCAACATCGACGGCCTATCCTCCCTGTCTCGCGAACGGGTGGGAAGCGAGACCGTAAAACTTATGGGTGCCCCTGATCCAGCCCCGTCTGTCGCCGCCATGCGCCAGACCGGCGCGCTCACCGCCATCCTCCCGGGCACAGATGACCGTGCATTGGCGCCCCTGGTCCATCTGGAAGACGTGTTTTCTGTGGCAATCGATCCAATCCGCCGTCTGACGGTTTTGGGGGGTGACAACATTGCCGAGGCTCTGCGGCTGTCCAAAAAGGCGGCCCGCCATCGCGATGTGTTGCGTAACGGGCTTGAGTCGTCTGACACCCCCGGCGCTCTGGGCTACCATCACGGTGCCGAGGTTGCGACCTCTATCCTGCTCTTACGCGCGGCTGTTTTTGAAATGCCTCTGATGCCGGATGGTGTGATTGCCGTGCAAAAGGGTGCCGAGGCAAAGTTCCCGATACGCCCAGCAGATCTTATTGACCGCTTTCAAGGTGCGGCGCTGGGCAGGACGCTTAAGCAACTCGAATCACGTTGGATCACATCCGACTTCTCGCTGACAAAACCCGAGCTCCTCGACACACTTTCCTGACTCTGCCACGCTGACCCAGCCTGAGTGTTGCGTCTTCAAACAGTGCAACACCTTGCGCGCGTTGTGTTTACCTGATCCCGCAGCACAAATCCCACACCTCCGCGTTGCAGACGTATTACCGACACGATACCGACGTGCCAAAGGTCGGGTAAATCATAGGTTGACGCAAACGCAACACTGCGCCAGCATGCCGACAGCTCAAACATGAGAAGGAGTGCAAGATGTATCGCGGGATCTGGTTTTCATAAGCCTATCTGACCGCTGTGGCGGCCAGAGATGGCAAGTCACTTCATTTTGCACAATCCACTGTTTTTTCAGGACATTCTCATGTTCAAGTTCTTCGAGACCCTTGTTGACCCTTATTGCGACTACGACGAAGTAGATACGCCCCCCACCAAGCTGTGGCCGTTTATGCGCGACTATGCGCGGCCGTTCCGCAAAGTCTTTGTTTTTGCTACAATAATGTCGGTAATCGTGGCCGCTGTAGAGATCGGATTGATCGCCTACATGGGCCGTATTGTGGATCTTTTGAGTGGGGATCCCTCGCAAGTCTGGGCTGATCACGGCACCGAGTTCATCTTGGTCATCCTCTTTGTGCTTTTCCTGCGCCCTGCGTTGCAGGCGTTTGACGTGCTCTTGCTTAACAACACACTGCTGCCAAACTTCGGCACCCTGATCCGCTGGCGCGCCCATAAACATGTTTTGCGTCAATCGGTTGGCTGGTTCGAGAATGATTTCGCAGGCCGCATTGCCAACCGGATCATGCAGACCCCACCTGCGGCTGGCGAAGCAGTATTTCAGGTGTTTGACGCCATCACCTTCTCCATCGCTTATGTCGTTGGGGCAGCTATCCTTTTGGCCGATGCCGACCCGCGTTTGGTGCTGCCGATGTTGGGCTGGTTGGTGCTCTACGGCTTCCTAGTAAAATGGACGGTGAAGCGTGTTGGCCCAGCGTCGCAAAGGGCATCTGATGCTCGCTCCAAAGTCACCGGTCGCGTGGTGGATGCCTACACGAACATTCATTCGGTGAAGCTCTTTGCACACAACAAAAGAGAACTGGACTACGCCAAAGAAGCCATTGAGTATTCACGCGAAACCTTTCAGGCGGAGATGCGCATCTTCACCTTGATGGATGTGATGTTGGTGCTGCTCAACGGCGTTCTTATTGTGAGCGTGGTGGGTTGGGCCATCTGGCTCTGGATGCAAGGTTTGGCCAGCGTCGGTGTTGTCGCCGCAGCCACCGCATTGAGCCTTCGTTTGAACGCCATGACCGGTTGGATAATGTGGGCACTGACGTCCTTCTTCCGTCAGCTGGGTGTTGTGGCCGAAGGTATGGAAACCATCGCCCAACCGATTGATTTGGTTGATGCGTCCAGCGCAAAGTTGCTCGATTTTGCGAACGGTAAGATCGAGCTGCAGAACCTGACGCACCACTACGGACGTGGGAGCGGTGGTTTGGACAATATCTCACTGACAATCGCCCCTGGTGAAAAGGTGGGTCTGATCGGCCGCTCCGGTGCTGGTAAGTCCACTTTGGTGAAACTGCTCTTGCGGTTTTATGACGCCGAAAAGGGAAAAATTCTTATTGATAGTCAGGATATTACCGCTGTCACGCAAAACAGCCTGCGCGACAATATTGGTATGGTGCAACAGGACAGTTCGCTGCTGCATCGGTCCGTTCGGGATAACTTGTTATACGGTCGCCCAGATGCATCTGAATCAGACATGATAGCTGCGGCAAAAAAAGCAGAGGCGCATGACTTTATTCTGGATCTTGAAGATCAGGAAGGACGTACAGGATACGATGCGCATGTTGGAGAGCGCGGCGTAAAACTCTCCGGAGGTCAGCGCCAGCGAATCACCTTGGCGCGTGTGATACTAAAAGATGCGCCGATTTTGCTTTTGGACGAAGCGACAAGCGCCTTGGACAGCGAAGTTGAATCCGCGATTCAACGCACACTATACGGCATGATGGCGGGTAAAACCGTGATCGCCATTGCGCACCGCCTGTCCACGATTGCGGAGATGGACCGCATACTGGTGCTCGATCGGGGTCATATTGTGGAGCAAGGCAGTCATGCGGAGCTGCTTGCGCAAAATGGTCTCTACGCTGGCTTCTGGGCGCGCCAGTCTGGCGGCTTCCTGAACGCGGATGAAGCGACGGAGTAAAGTTTGACCTTGTGCCTGTCCCCCACTAAGGGACGAGAATGAGCCAGATTGAAATCCAGCGTTTGGGGTTGCACGGCGACGGGATCGCCGACGGCCCAATCTATGCCCCTTTGACCCTTCCCGGTGAGGCCGTGGAGGGGGACATTGACGGCGACCGCCTGATCAACATGCGGGTGGTGACACCGTCCGAGCATCGTGTGAAAGCGCCCTGTCGCCACTTCAAATCCTGTGGCGGATGCCAATTGCAACATGCCTCTGACGCGTTCCTTGCGGACTGGAAAGTGGAAGTGGTGCGACAGGCGCTTGCGGCGCAGGGATTGGAAACAGACTTGCGCCCGATTGCGACCTCCCCCGCCAAGTCACGTCGCCGTGCGGTGTTATCGGCACGCCGAACCAAGAAGGCAGCCTTAGTCGGCTTTCATGCCCGCGCGTCTGACGTCATCGTCGAGGTTCCAGATTGCCAACTTCTGCATCCGGAACTTTTGACTGCCCGTGACGTGATCGCGCATCTGACTCAGATTGGCGGATCCCGTAAAGGCGAGCTGAGCGCTACCGTGACCTTGTCTGACGTGGGTTTTGACTTGTCAGTAGTGGGTGGGAAAGAGCTGGATGGTCCGCTTCTGGCAAGGATAGCGCAGGAAGTGGAGCGGTTCAGCTTGGCGCGTCTGACATGGGATGGTGAGGTGATTGCTACCCTTGTTGCCCCTGCCCAAAGCTTTGGCGCTGCTTCTGTCGTGCCACCTCCTGGCGCGTTTTTGCAGGCCACCAAAGATGGCGAATCGGCTCTATTGAGTGCGGTAGAAAGCGCGATTACCCAAGGGGATTCGGGTATCGACCTTTTTGCTGGATCAGGCACGTTTACACTGCCGTTGGCATCTAAGTTCCGGATGCACGGCATTGAGGGAGAGAACGCCATGATCCAAGCTCTGGATTCCGGTTGGCGAAAATCTCGGGATCTCAAACTGGTAACCACTGAAGTACGAGATCTTTTCCGAAATCCGGTTGTTGCGGAAGATCTTAGTTATAACTTTGCAGTGATTGATCCGCCTCGTGCAGGGGCAGAGGCACAGGTTGCGGAACTGGCCAAATCGAACCTTGCTGAGATCGCTTATGTGTCCTGTAATCCTGTGACATTTGCGCGAGATGCGGCCGTTCTGATCAAGTCGGGGTACTGCCTAGATTGGGTGCAAACCGTCGATCAATTCCGATGGTCCTCTCATGTGGAATTGGCTTCAAGGTTTGTTCGGAAATAGCTGCTATCACGCAGCCGTGAGAGGCCATCACGGCTGAAATCTGTTAAAAGACCTCAAAATGAGGCAGGGTACATAAAGGACCTACATGATGCGTTTGATGTCCGCGTTGTTGATTGCGGTTTTGACGTTTGGCTTGGCGAGCTGTTCCAGTAAATTTATGCGATATAATGGTCCTGAAGTGACCCGCGTTGCTGTGTTTAAAGAGCAGCGCAAGATTTATCTCATGCACCACAAAAAGGTGCTGAAGTCTTACGATATGCACCTTGGTTTTCAGCCAATTGGACATAAGCAAGTTGAGGGTGACGGGAAGACACCGGAAGGCGATTACTTCATTGATCGCCGCAATCCCAACAGCCAGTTTTATCTCTCGATTGGCGTGTCTTATCCGAATAACGTCGATCGTGCGCACGCTGCTTCGTTGGGAAGATCACCTGGTGGGGATATCTTTATACATGGCCGCCCCAAGAAGTATCGGGATGGCAAGGACGATTGGACAGCAGGTTGTATCGCGGTCACTGATCGGGAAATGCGTGAAATTTATGCTATGGTAAACAACGGTACCGTTATTTCGATCTACCCCTGAAAATCGGCTAATTGCACCGCGGTGCGCTTGCCCATCACCAAAGTCCACCAGATCTTTCCGCTGTCTTCCTGGAACCAAGCAAATCCCATGTCCTGTGCTTTCGGGTCCAAGATCACAGCGCGGGTGTCGTCCTGCTGCATCCAGGCTCCAAGGGTTTCGACCTCTGATTCGTAAGTTTCGCTGATGGTTTCACCGGCGAGGGTGCCGGAATAGCCTACACGGGCAACGCGGTCTAATGGCGAAGATCCGTCTGAGCCGAAGTGCCAAGGACGATTCTGAAGAGACATATCACGAGAGTGCGTTGCAGCTGCCGCATTAAGTTGGGCATTCAGTTCAACGGCCGGAGCGCCGGACGCGGCGCGCAAGGCGTTGATAGAGTCGAGTACCTGATATTGCACTTTGGACGTGTTGCTGCCGGAAATCTTGTATTGCTTGGTGCTGGATCCGCCTGCACCACAGGCGACCAAACCAAAAGCTGCTACCAGCAAAAGAGCAATTGCACGCATTGTGTTCCCGTCCCATCAAATTAGCTCGCTGAGTCCTACCCGCCCAAAGTTGCCATGAAAACCCACATCGGCGTGACATTGCTCTTTAACGCTTGATTGATTTGCGACTGCGGCATTCCGGCCATATGATTGGCCGGTCTTTTATTTGCGGGTTCTGGAGGAACAAATGGCTGTTGATCGGTCTGACAAACTTGGGCGTCGTGCCTTTCTCGCGAGTGGTGCTGCGTTCTTGAGCGCGCCGGCAATTGCTCAGACAGAGACTGGAACCACAGAGGTGGAGCGGGACTTGGATGAGATTGTTGTGCGCAACATTTCGAGCTTCCGTTCTTTGGATTGGGCGCCATACTTCGACAATCTCAAGAACGGTGCCGTTTTGGTTGATGTCACATCCCGTGCGTTGCATTACTGGTCTGAAGACGAGTCCGTGTATAAGCTATATCCGACCTCTGTACCGCTGACCGAAGATCTCACACGTCGTGGGCGTACAAAAGTGGTGCGCAAGGTGGACGGCCCAAGCTGGCGCCCAACTCCTTCGATGAAGAAAAGGAACCCGGAATGGCCTGACTATGTCGGTCCCGGTCCTGACAATCCATTGGGAACGCACGCTCTTTACTTGAGCTGGACCTACTATCGAATCCACGGCACGCATGATACGCGAAAAATTGGCCGTCGGTCGTCGAACGGGTGCATTGGTCTATACAACGAACACATCTCCGAATTGTTTTCGTTGACAAAAGTCGGCACACAAGTGTTGCTAATTTGACGACATTTGGGCATCGGTAGCGAGCTTTCGGTATTCTTGGGTTTGCAAAGCCGGTGTTTTGCTGTTTAGACATTTCCTACGAGGTAAGTCTTGGGTGCTTGTCATCGCCCTCATTGTATTGGTGGCAAGCGAATTCTGGAGGATACTATGAAGAAACTCGTTCTCGCTGCTGCTCTGACTGCTGCTGCTTCCACCGCATTCGCGGGCAACATGGCCGATCCGGTTGTTGAACCTGTTGTAATCGAAGAAGCAGCTGGTAGCTCCGGCAATGACGTTTGGGTTCCGCTTCTGCTGCTGGTCATCGTGGCCGCCGCTGCAAGCGCATCCTAAGTCGTAAAAACGACATGAAAATCAAAAAGGCGGAGCTATGCTCCGCCTTTTTTTATGGATTGTGTCGGGTGCCTCCTGGATAGGATAGGTTATTTCACCCATCCCCCGAGGTTTTCGTCAATAATCTTACACAGCGCAGAGATGTGAGATTCATTGTCATTAAGGCAGGGAATGTAGAGAAAGTCCTCTCCGCCCGCTTCCTCAAAGCTCTCCTTAATCTCTTCGTTAATCTCTTCAAGCGTTTCGATGCAATCGGCCGAGAACGCCGGCGCAATCACCGCAATGTTGATCTTGCCATCTTCTTGTGCCAGACGTGCGACTTCTTCAACAGTGTAAGGCCGCAGCCAGTCTTCTGGTCCAAATTGAGATTGGAAGGTCGTGCAAATATCGGTGTCTTCCCATCCCAGCCGCTCCTTGAGGAGGCGTGTCGTCTTTTGACAGTGGCAATGGTACGGGTCGCCTTCCATCAAGTAACGTTTAGGCATGCCGTGATACGACACGACAAGAAGTTCGGGGCGTTTTTTGGCTTTAGCATAGGCGTCTTCAACGGATTTTGCCAAAGCATCAATGTAGGCTGAATGCTCAAAATATGCAGGCACGGTACGCGCTGCTGGTTGCCATTTTTCCTGCATCAAGGCTCGGAAAAACTGGTCATTGGCTGTCGCGGAGGTTGCACCCGCATATTGGGGGTAGAGTGGAAAAAATAGTATACGTTCGCAACCCGCGCTTACCATTTCCCGGACTTTTGAGATCGTCGATGGATTGCCATAGCGCATACAGAAGTCGACCATGACTTGATCACCGTACTGATTTTTCATCGTTTCTTTGATCTTGGTTGTTTGGTCTTTGGTGATCACCATCAAAGGGCTTTCGCCGCGTTCTTTGTCCCAGATCGACTCATAAGCCTTACCGCTGGAAAAGGGACGTTTTGTCAAAATGATCAACTGTAGCAGTGGCTGCCACTTCCAAGAAGGATAGTCGATCACCCGTTTGTCGGAAAGAAATTCATTCAAATACCGACGCATGGGCCAGTACGAGTGGTCGTCCGGCGTGCCGAGGTTTGCTAAGAGAACGCCGGTTTTGCCTTGGGCCACCTTGGGGTGATCTTTGGGGGCGTGTGCCGGGCATGTAGCTTGGGTCATGTGTTGAGGTCCGTGTAAGTGATTCACTTTGGCAATTTGAATTCAGACGTGCTCAGTGCGTCCGCGAGTCGGGTTTTTGCTGATCCAGGTCGCAGCGGTTTTGGCTGGTTGGCATCCGGTGCCCATCCAGTGAGAAAGATCAATTCGAAAGTCGCTGGGATACGCCCCGCGTCCATAAACGTATCTACGTAAATTTCACAGGCTCGGATCAAAACGGTGCGGCGTGTTGGTCGTTTTAGGCGGTCAACCAGAGCGTTGCCTTCTCCCATGGCGCGCAAGTCTTTCATGAGCGCCCATGGGGTTTCGTAGGTCACTTTTAATGGAACAGTGTCCGCAACCGGCAAGGCCAGTCCCGCCCGTTGCAAAAGTGCCCCGAGATCACGAATTTCTCCCATAGGAGCAATCCGAGGGGACAAACCGCCAGTGATTTCTATCTCCGCCTGCGCCAATGCGGCGCGCAGTTCATGCAGAGTTTTTCCGCCAAATGTCACAGCGAGAAAGAAACCGTCAGCTTTCAACGCGCGCAGACATTGAATGATTTGCCCAACAGGATCATCAGCCCAATGTAAGCCAAGGCCGTGGATCACCAAATCATGAGTTTGGCTTTCCAGATCCAGAGTATCATTGTCCGCAACGACCTTCGCATCCGGCAGACACCTCCGCCAACTGTTCGGGAACCCCGTCACGATTGCTGGCGCTGTAAACCCTCTGTTAACCATGCTGAGGCGATCCTGTACTTCGGCAATGGCTGCATCGTGCAGAAACATGCCGTTGCTTAGGTCCGCGCGGGCGCGATTGCGTTGCAGCGCGATTGTGTCAGTAAGGCGAGGGTTGTTTTGCATGTTCCGGACAATAGGCAGGTGAAGGTCAAGTTACAAACCGCCTTACACCTTTTATTCCTGCCACGGTGTGTGGCTTGTGGCCACATGGTTGAAAGCGATTTTGGGCTGTGTTCCGAATGTTGGTCGCAGACGGCTTTCATTGGCGGAGCGGTCTGTGACAGTTGCGGCCGACCAGTGACCGCAGAGGCCTCGGAGAATCGCGTTGTCTGTGATGCTTGCCTGTCGGATCCGCCTCCATGGTCGCGTGGTCGGTCAGCGATTTTGTACAATGGAGCTGGTCGCAGTTTGATCCTTGCTTTCAAGCACGGTGATCGTACGGACATCGCTAGACCGGCGGCGCAATGGCTGTACCAAGCGTCTCGTCCCGTTTTGGCAGACGTCGATGTGATTGCGCCAGTGCCGTTGCATCGCCTACGTTTTCTGAAGCGGCGGTATAATCAAGCGGCCTTGTTGGCGAAGAATCTGGCGGCTCTAACCAGTGTTCCGTTTTGTCCTGACCTGTTGCTGCGTACCAAGGGGTTGGGTGGGTTGGAGGGGTTGAGTGCGGCAGAGCGGGCGGAAAAGCTGCGAGGGGCGATCGAACCCAATCGACGAAGGACGCATCTGATCGCTGGTGCCAAGGTCCTTCTTGTTGATGATGTTTTGACCAGTGGTGCAACTTTGCGCGCCGCAACGCAGGCCTGCCTCACTGCAAATGCCAAAGAAGTGTGTGTGGCAACACTGGCGCGCGTTGCAAAGGATGCATAAATGCCGGACAACGGAAAACAGGAAATCACGAGGAAACGCTATGCAGCCGGTCGAGATCTACACTAGCCCACTTTGCGGGTTTTGCCACGCAGCCAAACGGCTTTTGACCCAAAAAAACGTCTCGTTTGTCGAGATCGATGTTTTGCAAGACCCTAACCGCAAGCCGGAGATGATCACCCGGGCCAATGGTGGCCGCACTGTGCCGCAAATTTTCATTGGCGACACACATGTTGGGGGTTGTGATGATCTCTATGCGTTGGAACGTGCTGGCAAGCTTGACCCATTGTTGGCAGCGTAACTGAGCATGCGCGCGGCTTTGCTTCAAATGACGTCGTCGGACATGCCCACGGAAAACTTGGCAACCGCCAGTGCGATGCTGCGCGAGGCCAAGGCGCAAGGGGCGGACTTTGCCTTTTCGCCCGAAGTGATGAATTGCCTGTCGACAAGCCGCAGCCATCAGGAAAGCGTGCTCAAGCTGGAAGCAGAGGACGCGACGCTCGCAGGTCTGCAGACCTTGTGTGCGGAGCTGGGTATTTGGTTGTTGGTTGGTAGTCTCGGCTTAAAAACCCAAGATGTGGACGCGCGTTTTGCCAACCGGTCGTTTGTGATTTCCGCAGCCGGGGGCATCGTCGCACGATATGACAAAATCCACATGTTTGATGTGGATGTGACACCCGAAGAGACTTATCGGGAATCCGATGGTTACTGTCCAGGAGAGCAAGCCGTTGTCGCGCAGACGCCGTTTGGTAAGTTGGGTTTGTCTATTTGCTATGATGTGCGATTTGGGAGTCTGCATCGCACACTTGCTAAGGCCGGGGCGGAAATCCTAACGGTTCCCGCAGCCTTTTCACATGTCACAGGCGCTGCCCACTGGGAGACGCTCTTGCGGGCGCGGGCCATTGAAACCGGCTGTTTTGTGGTTGCACCAGCGCAAACAGGGAAGCATCCGACCTCAACAGGCAAATCGCGTCAAACCCATGGCCATTCGATGGTTGTTGCGCCGTGGGGAGAAGTTTTGGCGGATGCAGGCACAGAACCGGGAGTGACGCTTGTTGATCTTGATCTGACATTGGTTCAGAAGGCCCGCAGGCAAGTGCCGTCCCTACAACACGACCGAGACTTCAGCGGGCCCTAAATGAACGACAAAAGCGGATTGGCGATTACGCTGTTTGGCGAAATTTTGATGGTAGATCAGCTTGCGCGCTCCCGCTTGTCCAAAGTTTTGCCCAAAGGCATGGAGCTGTCGCATTTTTCGGTTCTGAACCATCTGGATCGCTCCAACGCCGAACGCAGCCCGGCGCAGCTCGCGAAGACGTTTCACCTCACGCGTGGAGCCATGACCAATACGCTTCATAAACTGGAAACTGCAGGCTACGTGCATATCCGTCCAGATTGGGACGACGCACGCCGTAAGATGGTGGCGATCAGTCCGGCAGGCCGACAGGCTCGCGATGCCGCGCTTGCCAGTATGGAGCCTATCATCAACGACATGGTCAGTCGTTTGGGGGATGATCGGGTGCGCGCAGCGCTCCCGATCTTGCGCGAATTGCGTTTGAAACTCGAAGAATAGATGGTCAGGATTTGGTGCTGGCGGTCACGTAGTTGACGCTCAGGTCTTTGTCCGAAATCGACCACTGCCAGCTGATCGGGTTAAACACAAAGCCTTTGCGATCCACCGGTGTCAGGCCGGATTGTTCGATGAGACCAAACAATTCGTCCGGTGTAATAAATTTGCTCCATTCATGCGTGCCTTTTGGCAACCAACGCATAACATACTCCGCCCCCACAATAGCCATAGCAAAGCTCTTAGGGTTCCGGTTGATAGTAGAGCAAATATGCAATCCGGCGGACTTGAGAAGTTGCTGGCATGCGATCATATAGCTTAGCGGATCAGCCACATGCTCGACCACTTCCATGTTCAAAACGACGTCAAATTGCTCACCGGCTTCGGCCATGGCTTCGCCGGTTGTGTGGCGATAGTCGATGTCTAGACCGGATTGTTCAGCATGAATGCGCGCCACCGGCAGGTTGCCGCCTGCAGCGTCCGCGCCAACTACGTCGGCTCCAAGACGTGCCATAGGCTCTGATAGCAATCCGCCGCCACACCCGATGTCGAGCAGGCGTAGTCCCTCGAAAGGGCGCGTGGAGGATAAGTCGCGATTGAACTCCGCGGCAATCTGCGTCGTAATGTAATCAAGTCGACACGGATTGAGCATGTGCAACGGTTTGAACTTGCCGTTAGGGTCCCACCATTCAGCCGCCATGGCTTCAAATTTTGCCACTTCAGCAGGATCTACCGTGGTATTGGTGGCTTGCATTTCTAACTCTCCATGCTCATTTGGACGTCGCAACCATTATAGGTAGGACATGGACAAAAACTCGGGCCAAAAGCGCGCAGTACACTACCTTTATCCTCCGGTCGAACCTTTTGACCAGAGGATGCTGGACGTGGGCGACGGGCATAGCATCTACGTCGAACAATCGGGCAATCCAAGGGGGTTGCCGGTTGTCGTTGTACATGGCGGGCCTGGAGGCGGGTCTAGTCCTGCGATGCGGCGCTATTTTGATCCGAATGTATATCGTGTGATCCTTTTTGATCAGCGTGGCTGTGGCCATTCTCGCCCTCATGCCGAAGTGGACAACAACACCAGCTGGAATCTTGTTGCGGATATGGAATGTATTCGGGATACGCTGGAGATTGACGAATGGATTGTCTTTGGCGGGAGTTGGGGCGCAACTTTGTCATTGCTTTACGCGCAGTCCCATCCTGCACAGACGGTATGTTTGGTTTTGCGTGGCGTGTTTCTGATGACCCAATCGGAGCTTGATTGGTTTTATGGCGGTGGAGCCGGTCATTTCTGGCCTGAACCATGGGCACGGTTTTCAGAATTGGTGCCAGAAGAAGAGCGCGGCGATTTGATCGAAGCTTATCATCACCGTCTTTTCTGCGGAGATCGTGCAACCGAAATTAAATACGCCCGCGCCTGGGCGGGATGGGAAAATGCCCTCGCCTCGGTGTACTCCAATGGATCCAGCGGTGATGCACCGGCAGAATACGCTCGCGCGTTTTCACGTTTGGAGAATCACTATTTCCGCAATCGGGGCTTCCTTGATCAAGACGGCCACATTCTGGCGAACATGTCGGCTCTCAAGAATATTCCTGGGTACATTGTGCAAGGCCGCTATGACATGATTTGCCCGCCAAAGGCCGCCTACGATCTGGCTTTGGCTTGGGGGAAAATGGCGGATCTGAGGCTCATTCGAAACGCAGGCCATGCTTTGTCAGAGCCGGGTATCAGCGCTGAACTTGTACGCATCATGGATGAATTGGCTCGGATTTAGCAAAACGGCTGGACATTGGGACGAGATGGCTTTTTCATCTATCTCCGACGTATCGGAGTTTGACTTTGTCACGCATTAGCAGACGTAGCCTTTTGACCACCGGTGCCGCAGCAGGTATGCTTGCGGCGTCCGGGCTGGGCTTGGCTGCGGCCACGCCAAAGACCGGTGGCACGCTGCGGGCAGTGTTGCCCGGCGGGCGGTCAAGCGACACCTGGGATGCGCGCACCCATGACAGTCTTTTCATGATGGCGGCCTGTCATGGTGCGGTGTTTGATTGCCTGACAGAAATTGGTCCTGATGGTGCTTTGCGCGGAGAATTGGCGGCAAACTGGACAGCTAGCGTCGATGCTCGGGTTTGGACGTTTGATCTGCGCAAGGATGTGCAGTTTCACAACGGCAAAGCTTTTGTGGCGCAGGATGTGCTTGAGACCTTTGCGCTGCACATGGGGCAAAACACATCACCAGTTGAGTCAGTTCTGCGTGGCGTGTCAGAACTCAAAGCCGTTGGACCACATCAGGTGCAGTTCTATCTGAGTGCCCCGAACGCAGATTTCCCTTATTTGTTGTCGGATTATCATCTGGTGATTTACCCGGCCGGTTACGTCGAGTTGGCGATGCAAAACGGGATTGGCACAGGGCTCTATAGGGTTGAGGAGTTTTTGCCGGGCCAAACTCTGCGCACGCGAAGGGTGCCAAATCACTATAAGGGTGATAAGGCGGGTTTCTTTGAGGCGCTCTATTTTGTTAATGAAACAGATCCCTCCGCTCGATTGAATGCGCTCTTGGAAGCGGATGCAGATGTTGCGGGGCAAATCGCACCGTCCAATGCGCGCCAAATTGTAAGCCATAAGGGGCTCACGCTTCAAAACCTGGCGGGGAATCAACACTATAGCTTTGCGATCGGTGGGCATTTGGACCCGCAAAAGGCGGATGCTGTCCGAAGGGCAGTGAAATATGGCCTAGACCGACCCTCTTTCGTTCGGCAGGGCTTGCTGGGCTACGGACAAGTAGGCTGGGACACTCCTATTGGTCCGGCGAATCCTTATTTTTTTGACCAGACCGATTTGGTGACTTATGATCCGGAGCAAGCCAAGGCGTTATTAGAAAGCGCTGGGATTAATCAATTGTCCGTTGGCGTTTCGCCGCAATCGATGCGGGATTTCGCGCCAACGTTGGCCGTCTTTGGTTCTCAAATGGCTCAAATTGGATTGAAGGTTGAGGTTGTTGATAGCCGTGCAACCGCGCTGCTACATTTTTCAGCTGGCCGTGCAACTGAGGATTGGGCGTTGTCCACCTATCTTGCGAAAGAAGGGCTCTGGAACCTTGCAGAATGGCAAAATCGTCGTGCAGATGTGTTGCTCACAAAAGCGCGTTCTGAAATGGACGCCCAGAAACGACAGAGCCTTTATCGCGAGCTTCAGTGCCTTGTGCAGCGCGAAAGCGGTCTTCTTGTTCCAGCGTTTGCCAATCACTTACAAGCCACCTCTGAGAGCATCGGTACGCCCAAAACCATTGGTGCGCACTATGCGCTCGATAATGCTCGCTTTGCTGAACGTTGGTGGCGTACCTAGGCATATTTCCTTTGGGGGCTTGCAGACTCGCCCTTGTCGACGTATATCCCTCTCAACAGCGGCGCGGTCGGGTTAGCCTGAACGCTCCACCGGGAAAGATCGACGGGCCGCAGGCCCGTTTTTTTGTGCTTGGAACACGCCTATGAGTGACCTCATTGCCAAAGCGGCGATTGACCGCAAGCTGGCAGATATAGTTGCCCCAGTCATTGAAGACATGGGCTTTGAATTAGTGCGCCTACGCCTGATGGGCGGAAAGACGCACACGCTGCAGATAATGGCCGAACGGCCAGGTGGTGGCATTGAAGTGGACGAATGTGCGCAGATTTCCAACGCGGTGAGCGCAACTCTGGACGTCGAAGACCCGCTTGCGGACTCATATACTCTTGAAGTTGGCAGTCCAGGCGTTGATCGGCCTTTGACACGGATGAAAGACTTTGAAGCCTACGAAGGTTACGAAGCCAAGATCGAAACCGCCGAACTCATTGATGGACGCAAGCGGTTCCGCGGCATTCTTGCTGGTATTGAAGGTGAAGATGTTCTGATCAACATCGAGGATCAAGGTGAGACCGTCACAGTTGGTTTGAACTTTGACTGGCTGGCTGATGCTAAGTTGATGCTGACAGATGACCTGATCAAAGAGATGCTCAAGGCGCGCAAAGAAGCGGGCATTTTGAACGAAGATGAATTTGACGACATCGATACCGGCGAAGAAGCGTCCGGCGAGTCTGAGGAGTAAAAACATGGCAATCACCTCTGCAAACCAGCTCGAGCTGCTTCAAACCGCCGAAGCGGTGGCGCGTGAGAAAATGATCGATCCAGGTCTCGTGGTTGAAGCGATGGAAGAATCGCTCGCCCGTGCCGCCAAAAGCCGTTACGGCGCTGAAATGGATATTCGCGTGTCCATCGACCGCAAGACCGGTAAAGCGACCTTCACACGTGTACGCACCGTGGTTGCTGACGAAGAGCTAGAAAACTATCAGGCCGAGTTCACGGTAGAACAGGCCAAGCAGTACATGGAAAGCCCGGAAATCGGTCAGCAGTTCGTCGAAGAAGTGCCACCGGTGGAAATGGGTCGTATTGCTGCGCAATCTGCAAAGCAGGTTATCCTACAGAAAGTGCGTGAAGCTGAGCGTGATCGTCAGTACGAAGACTTCAAGGATCGCGCGGGTACTATTATCAACGGTGCCGTGAAGCGCGAGGAGTTTGGCAATGTGATTGTGGATGTCGGTGGCGCCGAAGCGGTGCTGCGTCGCAACGACAAGATTGGCCGCGAAAGCTACCGTTCTGGCGACCGTGTGCGTGCCTATATCAAGGAAGTGCGTCGTGAGCCTCGTGGCCACCAAATATTCCTGAGCCGCACTGCGCCAGAGTTCATGGCTGAACTGTTCAAGATGGAAGTGCCTGAAATCTATGACGGCATCATAGACATCAAGGCGGTGGCTCGTGACCCTGGTTCACGCGCCAAGATCGCTGTAATTTCGCACGATGGTTCCATCGATCCGGTTGGTGCGTGTGTTGGTATGCGTGGCTCCCGGGTTCAGGCTGTTGTAAATGAGCTTCAGGGCGAAAAGATCGATATCATCCCTTGGAATGAAGATCAGCCGACCTTCCTTGTGAACGCGTTGCAGCCTGCGGAAGTGTCCAAAGTGGTTCTGGACGAAGAGGCGGGTAAAATCGAAGTGGTTGTGCCGGATGAGCAGTTGTCTCTGGCGATTGGTCGTCGTGGCCAGAACGTGCGTCTCGCAAGCCAACTGACCTCGCTGGACATCGACATCATGACCGAAGCGGAAGAATCAGAGCGTCGTCAGAAAGAGTTCGAAGAGCGCACGAAGCTATTCATGGAAACTTTGGATCTCGACGAGTTCTTCGCACAGCTCCTGGTGTCTGAAGGTTTCACTAACCTCGAAGAGGTTGCCTATGTCGAGATTGACGAGCTGCTGGTCATCGACGGTGTGGACGAAGGCACCGCTGGTGAGCTTCAGGCCCGTGCGCGTGACTATATCGATGCACAAAACAAAGCCGCGCTGGATGCCGCCCGTGAGTTGGGTGTTCAGGACAGCCTGGTTGCATTTGAAGGTCTGACACCCCAGATGATCGAGGCGTTAGCCAAAGATGGCGTTCTAAACCTCGAAGATTTTGCAACTTGTGCAGATTGGGAGCTGGCCGGCGGCTGGACCACTAACGGCACTGAGCGCGTGAAAGACGACGGTGTTCTGGAGCCATTTGGTATAACGCTAGAAGAAGCACAAGACATGGTGATGACCGCGCGAATCGTGCTGGGGTGGGTTGATCCTGCCGACCTGGAAACGGACGCCGAAGGCGGCGACGAGGAAACTTCTGAGGAGGCTGGGGTCTGATCTCAGGCCTCGGAGGGCATGAGATGAGCCGCGGTGGCCGTCCCGGCAAAAAGGGCG
This sequence comes from Shimia sp., assembly GCA_024224295.1. Classification (GTDB taxonomy): domain Bacteria; phylum Pseudomonadota; class Alphaproteobacteria; order Rhodobacterales; family Rhodobacteraceae; genus Shimia. Next base: position 94,189 of record JAAENN010000029.1, read on the forward strand.
ACATGACAGAGCGCAGGTGCATTGTAACCGGCGCTGTTGTGCCAAAAGAGGGTCTGATCCGTTTTGTGGTCGGCCCGGATGCGCAGGTCGTGCCGGATGTCACTGGTAAATTACCCGGTCGGGGTATGTGGGTGACAGCTTCGGCCTCTGCTCTGGATAAGGCATCTAAAAAGGGTGTCTTTGCCCGCGCTGCCAAGCAACAGGTGACGGTACCTGAAGACTTGGCCGCAGAGGTGTCGCGTCAATTGACGCGACGGACAGTCGAGTTGATCAGTATGGCCCGAAAATCGGGGTCTGCTGTTACTGGATATGAGAAGGTAAAGGATTGGTTGGTTAAAGATGTGGCCGCCGTCCTGCTGCAAGCCAGCGATGGTTCTGAACGCGGCAAATCGAAACTACGACCTCCTTCCGGAGGTCACTACATAGATTGGCTCGCATCTGCTGAATTGGGTTTGGCATTTGGGCGACAAACTGTGATACATGGAGCGCTTGCGTCTGGCGGACTCACAAAACGTGTTGTAGAGGAAGCCCTAAGATTAAAAGGCGTACGCGAGGAAACGGTGGCAGCGGCCTCCGGGAAGGACAAGACAGCCAGATGAGCGATAACGACGGTAAAAAAACCTTGGGTCTGCGCGGAGGCAACCGCCCCGGCAATGTAACGCAGAGCTTCAGCCACGGACGTAAGAAAAATGTCGTGGTAGAAACCAAGCGTAAGCGCGTTGTGGTGCCTAAGCCCGGCGCGGCCAAAACTGGTGGCGGTGCGACGAAACCAGGAGGCGACCCTTCGCGTCGCCCGTCAGGTATTTCTGATGCAGAGATGGAGCGCCGTTTAAAAGCTCTGCAGGCTGCGAAAGCCCGCGAGGCAGAAGACGCTGCCAAGCGTGAAGCCGAAGAAAAGGCCCGTGCCGAAGCACGTGAACGTCGCCGCCTAGAAGTGGAAGCTAAAGAGCGTGAGCAGCGTGAAGCTGAAGAACGTGCCCGCAAAAAAGCCGAAGAAGAAGAGCGTAAGAAAAAAGAGGCCGCGGAAGCTGCAGCGAAACGTGCGGCCGCCGAAGCCTCAACGCCAGCGCCAACTTCCACGCCGCAAGGTCGCGGTGCTCCCACCGGTAAGCCTGCTCCGGCAGCAACTCCGCGCAAGGCGGATCGCGAACGCGAGCAGCGCGGTCGCGGAAACAAGAGCCGTGATGACGGGCGCCGCTCCGGAAAACTGACATTGGGTCAAGCCACTGGTGGCGAAAGCAATCGTCACCGCTCGATGGCTGCGATGAAGCGTAAGCAGGAGCGTGCGCGTCAGAAAGCCATGGGTGGCCAAGTTGAGCGTGAAAAGGTTGTACGTGATGTGCAGCTGCCTGAAGCGATCGTAGTATCCGAGTTGGCCAACCGGATGGCAGAGCGCGTAGCGGACGTCGTTAAATCGCTCATGAACATGGGTATGATGGTCACGCAGAACCAGTCAATTGATGCGGATACCGCGGAATTGATTATCGAAGAGTTTGGCCACAAAGTTGTGCGTGTTTCCGATGCAGACGTGGAAGACGTGATTGCAGATGTTGACGACAAGGAAGAAGATCTTCAAGGTCGCCCGCCGGTCATTACCATCATGGGCCACGTTGACCACGGTAAAACCTCGCTCTTGGATGCGATTCGCGACGCAAAAGTCGTGTCCGGTGAAGCAGGCGGTATCACCCAGCACATCGGTGCCTATCAGGTGCAAAATGATGATGGTGTGACTCTCTCCTTCCTGGATACACCCGGTCACGCTGCTTTCACCTCGATGCGCTCCCGTGGTGCTCAGGTGACGGATATTGTGGTTTTGGTTGTCGCCGCTGATGACTCTGTCATGCCGCAGACAATAGAGGCGATCAATCACGCCAAGGCGGCGGAAGTGCCAATGATCGTGGCGATCAACAAGATCGACAAGCCGGCTGCAGATCCTAACAAAGTGCGTGCAGAGCTGCTGCAGCACGAGGTTATCGTGGAAGCGATGTCTGGTGAAGTGCAAGACGTTGAAGTCTCCGCACACACTGGTCAAGGTCTAGATGAACTGCTTGAGGCGATCGCGTTGCAAGCCGAAATTCTGGAACTGAAAGCCAACCCCGATCGCGCGGCGCAGGGTGCTGTAATTGAGGCGCAGTTGGATGTGGGCCGTGGTCCAGTTGCTACGGTTCTCGTGCAGACCGGTACGCTGAAACAAGGCGACATTTTTGTTGTAGGTGAGCAGTACGGTAAGGTCCGTGCGCTGATCAACGACAAGGGCGAGCGCGTCAAAGAGGCTGGTCCGTCTGTGCCCGTGGAAGTTCTGGGTCTGAATGGGACACCGGAAGCCGGTGATGTTTTGAACGTGACCGAGACCGAAGCGCAAGCTCGAGAAATTGCCGAGTATCGTGAGCAGGCTGCCAAGGACAAACGAGCAGCTGCAGGCGCAGCGACCACGCTGGAACAACTGATGCAGAAGGCAAAAGAAGACGAGAATGTTGCCGAGCTGCCAATCCTTGTGAAAGCGGATGTGCAAGGTTCCGCCGAAGCCATTGTTCAGGCAATGGAAAAGATCGGTAACAACGAAGTCCGCGTGCGTGTTCTGCACCATGGTGTTGGCGCCATTACGGAAACAGACGTCGGTTTGGCAGAGGCCTCCGGTGCGCCGATCATGGGTTTTAACGTGCGTGCCAATGCGTCGGCTCGTAACACGGCAAACCAAAAGGGCGTGGAGATCCGCTACTACTCGGTTATTTATGACCTTGTGGATGATGTGAAAGCAGCTGCCTCTGGCCTGCTGTCTGCCGAGATCCGTGAAAACTTCATCGGTTACGCTGCGATCAAAGAGGTGTTCAAGGTTACCGGTGTCGGCAAAGTGGCTGGTTGTATCGTAACAGAAGGTGTGGCACGCCGCTCCGCGGGTGTACGTTTGCTGCGTGACAACGTTGTGATCCACGAAGGTACTCTGAAGACGCTGAAACGCTTCAAAGACGAAGTGGCGGAAGTTCAGTCTGGTCAGGAATGCGGTATGGCATTTGAGAATTATGATGATATCCGCGCTGACGATGTGATCGAAATTTTCGAACGTGAAGAAGTCACAAGGACGCTGGATTAATCCAGCGTCTGCGCTACAAGCCAAGAAAAAGGCCGCCTTTGAGAGAGGCGGCCTTTTTCTTTAGATTGTCTTTGCTCTTAGGAAATCGGTTTCCCAGAGTAAACCGTGTCTCCAACGCGGATAGAAACCCGACCGTCTGGCAGGTTTTTGATCACCTGTCCTTGAATAGAAACACAACTTCCAACTGTGATCGTTTTAAGCATGTCAAAAATCCCCATTTGATTGACATCGATGAAACAGTAAATTGGTTAACATTTGGTGCATATGCACCCGTCACATAAGTTTCATGTTAGGACACAATCGATCCTCAGGGAAGTCATCGGTTTCGTAAACTGCTACAAAATGTTGCTGAAAAGTCGATCAAATGCACACTTTGTGTCCTTAAAGCCAATCCCGGAGGATTGGGATCAGGGGAATATCGGCGGGTGGCATCTCATAATTTCGAAGATCTTTTGCCTTGACCCAAGCCAATGTTTGTCCTTCCAGCGCTGACGGAATGCCATTCCATTTTCGGCAGGCGAAGAGTGGCATCAGCAAATGGAAGCCCTCATAGCTGTGGGAGGCAAACGTCAATGGTGCAAGACAGCTTTCCCATGTATCAATCCCTAGTTCTTCCTTGAGTTCACGCACCAATGCGACCTCAGGCGTTTCGCCGGCTTCGATTTTTCCGCCGGGAAACTCCCACATCCCGGCCATGGATTTACCCTTAGGCCGTTGCGCGAGCAGAATCCGACCGTCCACGTCGATCAGAGCGACGGCTGCAACAAGAACTGTTTTCATGAGCGATAGTCTGCGTTGATAGTGATGTAGCCGTGGGTCAAATCGCAGGTCCACATAGTGTCTTCTGCGTTGCCCAGTCCGAGATCGACATGCACAACGATGTTTTGCCGCTTCATGTACGCGGCACCGTCCTCTTCTTTGTAGGAGGGCGCCACCCAGCCGTTCTGAGCTACCAGAACATCGCCAAACCGGATGCTTAGCAAATCCCGATCCGCTGCGGCGCCCGATTTACCAATGGCCACCACAACGCGGCCCCAGTTTGGGTCTTCGCCAGCAATGGCGGTTTTGACGAGTGGGGAATTTGCGATCGCGGAGGCGTGGATGCGGGCATCGGACTTGGAAGCCGCCCCGGTCACCTTGACCTCGACAAACTTGGTGGCGCCTTCTCCGTCACGAACTACCTGATGTGCCAGATCGCGCATCACGTCGTGCAGTGCGGTTCTGAAGTCTTCAGAAGCGCTGGAGACTTCAACCTGTGATGCCCCTGTGGCCGCCACAAGCAGTGTGTCAGACGTAGACGTATCGCTATCAACTGTGATGGCATTAAAGGTGACTTCGTTGAGATCAGAAACCAGTGTTTGAAGCTCTTCTCGGCTGAGCTTGGCGTCCGTGAAGATGTAAACCAGCATAGTCGCCATGTTGGGCGCGATCATGCCTGACCCTTTGGCTATTCCAGCGATTTTGACTGTCCGACCACGGATTGTGACCGATTTGGATGCACCTTTGGCAAAGGTATCCGTTGTGCGAATGGCTTCAGCGGCGTCTTCCATACAGGTTTCTGAGAGGTTGTCCCGTAAATTGTCTAACTTTGCTGTGATACGATCGTGCGGCAAAGGTTCCCCAATTACGCCTGTCGAAGACGTGAACACCCGGTTTTCTGGAAGGCGGGTGCACGCAGAGACGGCCTGAGCCACCGCCCGGACAGAGCTTTCCCCGTTGCTGCCAGTGAAGGCATTTGCGTTGCCGGCGTTTACAAGGATAGCTGCTCCGGCTGGATCATCTGAGTCGATCTTGGCCTGACAATCCAACACCGCAGCGGACCGCGTCGCAGATTTGGTGAATACCCCGGCTACCACACTCCCTGGTTGCAAAACAGCAAGCATGACGTCTTTGCGCCCGCTATACTTCACTCCTGCTTCAACAGCAGAAAAAGATGCGCCTTTGATGGCGGGAAGGTCTGGGAACCGCTCGGGCGCAAGCGGAGACACTTGTTCGATTTTGGCCATTTACTGATCCTGCACCGGGTTTGGGTTCAATAGATCGGTCTTTGCCAGCACGTTCGGGTCAATTGCCTCTGCGCCGGTACGATCCACGTCTGCCTCGGATGCAGTTGTGTCGATGAAGGCCTCTACCGCGCGACGCTGGGCGTCGTTTTCAAGCTCGGTGCGGGCGTCCTCAAAAGAGGGGGCAAGTGATTTGCGGGCGTCATTCAGCAGGATCAGGTGCCAACCAAATTGGGTTTGCACAGGTGCAGAGATTTCGCCCACTGCGAGGCTCATCACGGATTCTTCAAAGGGCTTGACCATTTGTCCCATCCCAAACCAACCAAGGCTACCGCCGGAGGCTCCCGACGGTCCGGTGGATTTTGCTATCGCGGTCTTGGCAAAGTCAGCGCCGTCGGTCAGGTCCTTGCGGATCGCGTTGGCTTCTTCTTTTGTGGCAACAAGAATGTGGCTTGCGTTGAACTCGTCTTCGCCAACAAACCCTTGGTATTTGTCGTCGTAGGCGGCGCGCAACTCGTCTTCGCTCAGTTCGTTTTGCAGCACAAAGGCTTCTAGTGCTTCCGCTGCCTGTAAGGTACGGCGCTCATTGTTCAGTGCAATCTCGACACGCTGAGGGATGGCTTCGCCAAGGCTTTGGGCGAGGGCAGTTTGCTGTACTAGTTGGTCTAGAATGCTGCCGAAGAGGACATCACTAGGAATTGATTGATACTGCTCAGGCAAGCCTGCGCGTACCGAGATCATCTCCCCAAGCGTAATGACTTCGCCGTTTACAGAGGCAACTACGGTGTCAAGCGACGGCATGTCTTCGGCAAAGGCAGGTAAGGCACCGCAGAAAGCAATCACGCCGGCACGCAAGAAGTTGAGGTGTTTTGACATCGTTTTGTCCTTGGCTTGTGCCGCGTGGGTTGGCGGCGTTGACACTGTTCCTGACGCCCCTTACATCGCTTTGTGTTCAAGGCAAACAGGCTGTTTCCCCGTTTCTAGGAGCACAGAGCCGGGACAGCAAGAATTAGCCACGCACGAAAGCGTCAACGAAGGACAAGTTATATGCTCGGTTTCGGAAAAATCGCCAAAAAAGTCTTTGGCACGCCAAATGATCGAAAGGTCAAGGCGACACGTCCGATCGTTGAAAAGATCAATGCTCTAGAAGCTGAGTTTGAGAAGCTGACCGACGACGGCATCAAAGACAAAACAAAAGAGTTGTCTGACCGTGCGAAAGGTGGAGAGTCTCTCGATGAACTTTTGCCGGAGGCCTTTGCCAACTGTCGTGAGGCTGCAAAACGCGCCTTGGGTCTGCGGGCATTTGATGTGCAATTGATGGGCGGCCTTTTTCTGCATCAGGGCAATATCTCTGAGATGAAGACGGGTGAAGGCAAAACCCTTGTGGCGACCTTTCCGGCCTACTTGAACGCTTTGACCGGCAAGGGCGTACACGTTGTGACCGTGAACGACTATCTTGCGAAGCGTGACGCAGAGTGGATGAGCAACGTTTTCGGCGTATTGGGAATGACCACCGGCGTTGTGTACCCACAGCAGCCTGACGACGAGAAGCGTGCGGCTTACGCCTGTGACGTGACCTACGCGACCAACAACGAGCTGGGATTTGACTATTTGCGCGACAACATGAAGGGCGAGCTCGCCGATATGTCTCAGCGCGACCATCACTTTGCGATTGTGGATGAGGTTGACAGCATCTTGATCGACGAAGCGCGAACTCCTTTGATCATTTCTGGCCCGTCTCAAGACCGTTCCGAAATGTACATCGCTATCGACAAGCTGATCCCTGATTTACAGGACGATCACTACACAGTAGATGAGAAATCTAAGAATGTGACCTTCACTGATGAAGGCAATGAGTTCTTAGAGCAGCACTTACATGCGCGTGGGCTCCTGCCAGATGGTCAGAGCCTTTATGATCCTGAAAGCACGACTATTGTGCACCACGTGAACCAGGGGTTGCGTGCTCACAAACTGTTCACCAAGGACAAAGATTACATTGTACGGGATGCGCAGGTTGTTTTGATTGATGAGTTCACCGGCCGAATGATGGCGGGTCGCCGTTTATCCGAAGGGTTGCACCAGGCCATTGAAGCGAAAGAGGGTTGCGAGATCCAGCCGGAAAACGTGACCTTGGCGCAGGTGACCTTCCAGAACTACTTCCGTCTCTATGACAAACTGGGCGGCATGACCGGTACGGCCGCCACGGAAGCAGAAGAATTTCAGGAAATCTACGGCCTTGGAGTGGTTGAAGTACCTACTAACCGAGGTGTGGCGCGTGTGGATGAAGATGATGCAGTGTATCGGACTGCGCGCGAGAAATTTGATGCGATTGTCGACACCATCAAGGAAGCTCATAAAAAAGGGCAGCCCATTCTCGTAGGCACAACTTCGATTGAGAAATCTGAGTTCCTGTCGGGCTTGCTTGAGAAAGCAGGCGTGAAACATAACGTTTTGAACGCGCGTCAGCACGAGCAGGAAGCGCAGATTGTTGCAGATGCCGGTAAACTCGGCGCGGTGACAATCGCGACCAATATGGCTGGTCGTGGTACCGACATTAAGCTAGGTGGCAACGTAGAGTTCAAAGTACTGGAAGCGATTGCATCAAATCCGGACGGAGACCACGAGATTATCCGAGCTGAGATTGAAGCCGCGCATGACGGTGATGAGCAAGCAGTCAAAGAATCGGGTGGTCTGTTTGTTTTGGCAACTGAACGCCATGAAAGTCGTCGGATCGACAACCAGCTGCGTGGTCGATCTGGCCGCCAGGGAGACCCAGGTCGGTCGTCCTTCTTCTTGAGTTTGGAAGATGACTTGATGCGCATTTTCGGCTCTGATCGCCTAGATAAGGTTCTGTCCTCATTGGGTATGAAAGAAGGCGAAGCTATTGTGCATCCGTGGGTAAACAAATCTCTGGAGCGCGCGCAAGCCAAGGTGGAAGGCCGCAACTTTGACATTCGTAAACAGCTCCTGAAATTTGACGATGTCATGAATGACCAACGTAAGGTGGTCTTCTCTCAACGTCGCGAAATCATGGAAGCTGCTGATCTGTCTGAGATCGTTCAAGACATGCGCCACGAGGTGATCGGTGACATGGTAGAGCAGTATCTGCCGCCCAAAACCTATGCCGATCAGTGGGACACGGAAGGTCTATACGCATCGACAATCGAACACCTTGGCGTGGACGTGCCGGTGATTGAATGGGCCGCTGAAGAAGGTGTGGACGATGACAACATCCGCGAGCGTCTTGAGGATGCTGCAGATGAGATGATGGCTACAAAAGCTATCAATTTTGGTCCGGAAGCCATGCGCATGATCGAGAAGCAAATTTTGCTTCAGACCATCGATACAAAGTGGCGTGAACACCTTTTAACACTGGAACATCTACGGTCTGTGGTCGGCTTCCGCGGCTATGCACAGCGCGATCCGCTCAACGAATACAAGAACGAAGCGTTCCAGCTGTTTGAAAGCATGCTCGATAGTCTACGTGAAGATGTGACTACTACACTGTCGCGGGTGCGGCCAATTTCCGAGGAAGAGCAACAGCAGTTGCGGCAGGAGATGGTAATGCGTGAGCAAGCTTTGATGGCGCAAGCGCAGGTTGGGTCCACGCCTACACAGGCCACACCGGAGGCAACAGGTGAAGCATTGGCTGGTTTTGATGAGAGCGATCCGTCGACTTGGGGGAGTCCTGGCCGTAACGAAGCGTGTCCTTGTGGATCTGGAAAAAAATTCAAACATTGCCACGGTCGCTTGACTTGATCCGAGCCGAACTCCGACAGACAAAGATCAAAAGGGTGCCTTATGGGCGCCCTTTTTCTTTAGGAGGTTGTCCTCAGAGCAATAGCCAATACAGGAGCCGCCATGTCCATTCTGAAAAATGCTTATCGCCGGTATGCGTTGACCTTTGCCACAGGGTCGATGGCGATGTGTGTTGGCTTTGCGATGCAGACTTCAGAGGCCGCAATTCTCGTCAATGATGAACCTGTCGAGAACTCTGCATCCGCAGCTTCCATATCGCTTCCAGGCAATCTCACTGCCCCTCTAATGCTAGGGGATACGGCCTTGCCAAACTTACCACGCGATCATGGCCATGGGGGCGATTTTCTGCAGGAGCGAGTGTTATTGGCAGTTGCTGATGATATTCCGGTTGGTGTTTTGCCTACGGAGGAAAGTGCGCCGCGTATGGGTTGTGCGCCGGTCATGTCGGCAGAACCTGCTGCAGGCGCCCTGATAGACTTACGACTTACTGCGCCTTGTCATGCCGGTGAGACGGTCATGTTGACGCATGAAAATATGGTTTTGCATATGCAGTTTCCTAATGAAGGAACTTTGAAAGTCTCGATTCCTGCTCTGGAAGAAGCGGTGGATGTGCGTGCGTCTTTTGCCAATGGCGATACGGTGACAGCTTCAACAATTGTGGACAGTCTTGCATTTTATGACCGTGTTGCCATTTCTTGGATTGGCAAAGGTGGTGCTGAGCTTCATGCGAGAGAATTTGGCGCGCACTACGGGGATGCTGGCCACGTGTGGCATGGCCAGCCCCGAGATGTTAGTGCGCTCGCCGGAGGTGAAGGCGGCTTTCTTGTTTCCTTGGGAAACTCTGAACTCTCGGTGGCTGGTCATGCGGAGGTCTATACTTTTCCTACGGGCATTTCGCGCCAAGTTGGCGATGTTAAAGTCAGTGTTGAAGCTGAGGTGACCGATGCAAATTGTGGCCAGGTACTGAAGGTTCAAAGCCTTGCGCTTCTTCAGGGCCAAATTGATGATCAGCATGACCTCGAACTGCAAATGCCGGATTGCTCAGCTATTGGTGAATTTCTGGTGTTGAAAAACCTGGTGGAAGACCTGACAATCGCGCAAAATTAGGCTGGCGGCTAGGACATCATCATGTTGCAATTTCGTGCGGCGGTTTGCGCCGCACTTTTCGTTTTGGTTGGAGTGTCTTCTGGCTTGGCTCAAGATGTGCTTTTGAAATCGCACGACGGAGAGGTCGAGATTTCGGGTACTTTGTTGGGATTTGACGGCGAATTCTACCGGGTGGAAACCGTATATGGCGAGTTGACTGTGGATGGGTCCGGCGTGTGGTGCGAGGGGCCGGGATGCCCCAATCTTGTCAACTACGTCGCGGAAGTGGCAATTTCCGGTTCTTCCTCCATGGCTGAGGTGTTGATGCCTGCGTTGCTTGAGGCTTTTGCACTCAGTGAAGGCTATCTTGTAACACGTGCGAGCGAGTCTGTTCATCGGTTCACATATCACTTGAGAGAGCCAGGCACGAAGCAGAGGTTGGCGACTTTTGATTTCCTTGCAAGTAACTCGGATGAAGGGTTTGCAGATCTTCTGGCGGATGAGGCGGATATCGCGATGTCCCTGCGCGAAATTCGCCCTCGGGAAGCGCAGCTGGGGTATGAGGCCGGGCTTGGCGACATGGAGGATGTCCATCGCAGTCGTGTTCTTGCGCTTGATGGGTTGGTCCCTGTTGTGTCTGTGGGCAACCCTGTTTCTTCTCTGTCTCTCAATCAGTTAGCGCATGTTTTTGCCGGTGAAATCTCGAATTGGAGTGACCTTGGCGGACCGGATGCGCCAATCACTTTGCACCTTCTGACAGCCCAATCCGGATTTTCCCAGGCTGTTGAAGATCAGTTGATGCAACCCTCAAAGATGTCGCTGGCTGAAACGATTGTGCGGCACGATCGGAATCTCGCGATGGTGAGCGCGGTGGAACGTGATCCGTTTGCAATTGGGATTGCCTCCTACGCGGAGACAGCCAACACCAAACACCTGACGTTGACAGGCCAATGCGGCTTCTCTTTGGCTGCTTCTCGGCGCACGATTAAGACCGAGGATTATCCACTAAACGCCCCGATGTTTCTCTATTTTCCCGCGCGACGATTGCCAAAGTTGGCGCGGGATTTCTTGAGCTACACACGGAGCCCTTCGGCTCAGCTTGTGATCCGGAGGGTGGGTTTCGTGGATCAGACGGCGGAAGAGATCACCATAAACCACCAAGGAGATCGGTTTGCCAACTCTATTGTGTCCTCTGGAAAGGAAGTGTCGTTAGAGTCGATACAGAGCATGGTGGGGATTCTGTCTGGCATGAAACGGCTGTCTACTTCTTTCAGATTTCAGACCGGTTCAACCAAGTTAGACGCACAATCTCGCTCCAACGTGCAGCAGCTGGCGCGGGCGCTGGAAGCGGGAATGTATGACGCCAGAAGCCTATATTTTGTTGGGTTTTCTGACGGTGAAGGGCCTGCAACGGGGAATCTTCAAATTGCCGAAAGACGCGCCAATGTCGTAAAGGACGCAGTACTGTCCGCAGCCGAGACGGCGAGCCCGGAGCGTATTGATTTGCAGGTACACGCCTTTGGAGAGGCGATGCCGATGGCGTGCGACGACAGCGCTTGGGGGAGGCAGGTGAATCGGCGGGTTGAGGTTTGGGTCAAGTGACCTACAAAAGGCCCTCACTGCGGAAGCTGAGTTCCCGAGATTTTCCAATGATTATATGGTCATGTAGGGTCAGACAGAGCGCCTGACATGCCAGATTGATCTGCTGGGTCATGAAGATGTCTGCTTCCGACGGAGTCGGGTCGCCGGACGGGTGGTTGTGGACCAAGATTAAGGCGCTGGCGTTGAGTTCGAGGGCACGTTTGGCCACTTCGCGAGGGTAGACCGGGACGTGGTTTACGGTGCCTTGGGCTTGAGATTCATCGGCGATCAGCGTATTTTTTGTGTCTAAAAACAACACTCTAAATTGCTCGGTGTCGCGATGCGCCATAGTCGTGTGGCAATAGTCCAGCAGGGCCTGCCAATCCGATAACACACGACGGTGCATTACGCGGGCGCGGGCGAGACGGTGTGCAGCGGCTTCGACCACTTTCAGCTCGCAGATCACAGCATCGCCAACGCCTTTGATTTCGGCCAGTCGTGTGTATGGAGCACTGACCACACCATTGAAATCTCCAAAAATTTCAAGAAGTTTTCTGGCAAGTGGCTTCACGTCCTGACGGGGAATAGCCCGGAAGAGCAGGAGTTCCAGCAGCTCATAATCCGGCAAAGCCTGGGCGCCGCCGGACAGGAAGCGTGTTCGGAGACGTTTGCGGTGATCGGCCACATAAGAGGGAAGTTTTCCGTACGGCAGAGGCGCGACAGGTGCTTCGTCCGCTTCAAAAAGCGGCAGCGGCCTTTGGTCAACGTCACGCGCTTTGGACATCTCTTAAGAATGTCCAAACAGAGTAAACTAAACGTTAATTTCTCCCAAGTTTGTTATGCTTGGGACGTCGGTAACGCGTCGGTATCTCGACTGTTTCGCGACGGTGCTGATCTTGTTAACTTTTGTGACCCGAAACGCGGTTGTGGTGCCCCTTGGAACCTGAGAGTGTAACGGCAACAACAATTGAGTGATTGGCAGGATAAATGATGAAACGTTTTTTGGTTTCCTTTCTGGCTGGCGTGGTTTTGGCAGGCGCTGTGCAGGCTCAGACAATTGAACGGATTAAAGAAACAGGGTTGCTCAAACTTGGGTATCGCATCGATGCGGCGCCGCTGTCCTACCAAGCCGAGGATGGCAGTCCGGGTGGCTATACTCCGCTGGTTTGTGTCGAGTTGGCCCAGGGCATTCTTAACTCCATCAAGATTCCAAACATGGACGTAGAATTTGTTGCTGTGGGAATGCAGGATCAGTATGAAAAGGTGGCGGCGGGCGAAATCGATCTGTTGTGCGGTGCGTCGACCATTACTCTGACGCGGCGCGAAATCGTAGACTTTTCCATTCCGACCTTTGCCGATGGCACAACAGTGATACTTCCGCTTAATGCCGCTGAAGATTTGACCCAGCTTGCGGGAAAGAAGTTGGGAGTGCGCCGTGAAAGCACAACTGAAACGGCTTTGAACAACACATTATCATCCTCAGCCACCTTCGCAGAAGTTGTGCGATTTAATGACCATTCCGCGGCGATGAAGGCGATGGAAAACGGGGAGTTGGATGCTTATTTCGGCGATCAATCAATTCTAACGGGGCTTTGGCTTAACAGCCCGCAACGTGAAAATTTGAAAATTGGCAATGACCTTTTGACGATTGAAAAACACGGTTTGGCCATGGCTCGCGGCGATACGGAGTTTCGTCTGCTGGTGGATAGCTTGTTGTCCAGCATGTATGCGCGTGGAGTTATGCAGGCCATTTTCGAAAAAGCGTTGCCCGGTGTACAACCGGGGGATATTCACCGAGCTGTTTTCACCATGGCGCCGATTATTAAGTAGTCGTCCGGTTCGCTGCAGTTTTTAAAAGTCGCGCTGAGTGGCCCAAGAACTCCCTTTGAACCTGGGCCACTTTGCAATGTGCGAACCGCTGTAAAAGGAGGCTTTAATGCTCCTTTTTGCATTCCCTCGCCAACTCCTCTAGTTCGGCGTCGTCAATTAGCCCTGTCACATTATGGTAGACGGAAGCAGCTGCCAGGCATCCTATACCTCGCGGTTGAGTGTTTGGATGCCACAAATATCGAAATGCCGCTCCGTGGGTGTCTTTGTTGTTTAAGATGAACTGGGAGTAACTGGCGGTCACCTCTGGCACTCCCGAGAATGATTTGAGGAACACGTGTTGAATGAACGGCGGAAAATCTAGCAACTGAGCGGGTTTCTCTTAGAAGAAGACCCACACATCTGCCGTCCAGGGATTCTCTGGACTCACAACGATCGACAGTGCTGAACTTTCAGCGTCAAGCTTTCGAAGATGCTTTGAGAAATCATCCGGAGCCCCGAAAGGGAGAACGGTAATTTGTCTTCCAAGCCTTTCATATATTGGCATTGAGTTGGAGCGTTCCGCTGCCGCGGGGGTGAGGCAATAGAAGAATGATACAGTGCAGAGAAATAGGTGAGAGAAAACGCTGCTTGGGGACAATTTCGTGCTCGATTGTGTTTAAGGTTCGCACCACACTTTATTGGTATGACAGGAGAAGGCAAATGGACGTGACGCCATGTGTTGTTCTGGCTGTCCCAGGGAGATTTGCGTGACAGAGATCATCACTACAAAAAAGAGCGCCAGAACTTGGCGCTCTTTTTGATTGGAAGAGTGGGCTCACATCTTAGCCCTTCATGCTGTCCCAGAAGCCTTTGACCGAGCTGAAGAAACTGCTGCTTTCGGGGTTGTTGTCCGAAGACATGTCCTCGAACTCGCGCAGGAGCTCTTTCTGGCGACTGGTGAGGTTAACCGGTGTTTCCACCGCCAGTTCGATCATCATGTCACCAGAGCCACCGCCACGAAGGGCGGGCATGCCTTTGGACCGCAGGCGCATCTGACGGCCAGATTGAGACCCGGCAGGGATCTTCACACGGGAACGGCCACCATCAATGGTGGGAACTTCGATGTCACCGCCGAGAGCTGCGCTGGCCATGGAGACCGGTACGCGGCAGTAGAGATTCACACCGTCCCGCTCAAAGATCTTGTGCGGGCTTACCTCGATGAAAATGTAAAGGTCGCCAGAGGGACCGCCACGCATGCCGGCTTCGCCTTCGCCAGCAAGACGGATGCGCGTGCCGGTTTCTACGCCCGCCGGGATGTTCACTGACAGCGCGCGGTCTTTTTCGACGCGGCCCTGTCCGCCACAAGCCTTACAGGGGTTCTTGATGATCTGACCCAGACCCGAGCATGTCGGGCAGGTACGTTCAACGGTGAAAAAGCCTTGTTGTGCGCGGACCTTGCCCATGCCGGAACAGGTTGGGCAGGTGGCCGGTTCGGCCCCACCCTCGGCGCCGGAGCCGTTGCAGCTGTCACAGGCGACGGAGGTGGGCACGTTGATGGTCTTTTGCAGTCCGCTAAAGGCCTCTTCGAGCGACACACGCAGATTGTAACGCAGATCTGCGCCACGGGAAGCCCGTTGGCGACCGCCACCACGTTGGCCGCCGCCGCCCATGAAGTCGCCAAACAGATCGTCAAACACGTCAGAGAAGGCAGATGAGAAGTCGCCGCCGGGATGGCCGCCACGAGGTCCGCCACCACCGCCCATGCTGCCGTCAAAAGCCGCGTGACCAAAGCGGTCATAGGCTGCCTTTTTCTCAGCGTCCTTGAGGATTTCGTGGGCTTCGTTCGCCTCTTTGAACTGCGATTCGGCGTCCGGATTGTCCGCATTGCGGTCCGGATGCAGTTCTTTGGCCTTTTTGCGGTAAGCTTTTTTGATTTCGTCTGCTGAGGCCCCTTTGCCGACGCCAAGCACCTCGTAGAAGTCACGTTTTGCCATGGGGGTACTCCTTTGGCCGGATTGAAAAGGGCCGATCCGGAAGTCGGACCGGCCCGATTTTCAGGTCCGTTACGCTGTGATTAGCGCTTGTTGTCGTCCAGATCTTCGAAGTCAGCGTCAACGATGTCATCGTCAGCTGCTGGACCTGCGTCCATATCAGGCGCCTCTTCGCCGGCGTCTTCCTGAGCCGATTTGTAGATCGCCTCACCCAGACGCATCGCCACTTCCATAACGTTCTGGATGCCGGACTTTAGCTTCTCAGCTGTGACGTCGTCGTTTTCCAGTTCGTCGCGCAGTGCGGCCACAGCCAGTTCGATCGCTTCAACCGTGGATGGATCCACTTTGTCACCGTGCTCAGCCACCTGTTTCTCGGTGTCGTGCACGAGGCTTTCGGCTTGGTTGCGGGCTTCAATCAGCTCGCGGCGCTCTTTGTCTGCCTCGGCGTTATCCTCAGCATCCTGCACCATTTTTTCGATGTCCGCATCAGACAGGCCACCAGAGGCTTGGATGGTGATCTTCTGCTCTTTGCCCGTGCCTTTGTCGGCTGCGCCTACAGACACAATACCGTTTGCGTCGATGTCAAAAGTCACTTCGATTTGAGGCATGCCGCGAGGAGCTGGCGGGATATCTTCGAGGTTGAATTGGCCGAGCATTTTGTTATCCGCTGCCATTTCGCGCTCACCCTGGAACACGCGGATGGTTACGGCGTTCTGGTTGTCTTCGGCGGTGGAGAACACCTGAGACTTTTTGGTCGGGATCGTGGTGTTGCGGTCGATCAGGCGGGTGAACACGCCCCCCAGGGTTTCGATACCCAAGGACAGCGGGGTCACGTCCAGAAGAACAACGTCTTTCACGTCGCCTTGCAGAACACCGGCCTGAATGGCGGCGCCCATGGCAACCACTTCGTCAGGGTTCACACCTTTGTGTGGCTCCTTGCCGAAGAATTTGGTCACTTCCGCGATCACTTTTGGCATGCGGGTCATACCACCCACGAGAACCACTTCGTCGATCTCGTTTGCGGACAGGCCGGCATCTTTCAGAGCTGCGGCGCAAGGCTTCAGGGACGCCTTGATCAGGTCGTTTACAAGGCTTTCCAGCTTCGCACGGGTCAGTTTGATGACCATGTGCAGCGGGGTGCCAGTGGCTGGATCCATGGAGATAAACGGCTGGTTGATCTCGGTCTGAGAGGAAGAGGAGAGCTCGATCTTGGCTTTCTCTGCTGCTTCTTTCAGACGCTGAAGCGCCATTTTGTCTTTGGTCAGATCGACGTTGTGCTCTTTTTTGAACTCATCCGCGAGGTAGTTCACGATGCGCATATCGAAGTCTTCACCACCGAGGAAGGTGTCACCGTTGGTGGATTTCACTTCGAACAGGCCGTCGTCGATTTCCAGGATGGTCACGTCGAAGGTACCGCCGCCGAGATCGTATACCGCGATGGTTTGTGTGTCTTCTTTGTCCAGGCCGTAGGCCAGGGCGGCCGCGGTTGGTTCGTTGATGATGCGCAGCACTTCGAGGCCAGCGATTTTGCCGGCGTCTTTGGTTGCCTGGCGCTGAGCGTCGTTGAAGTAAGCTGGTACGGTGATGACCGCTTGAGTCACGTCTTCGCCGAGGTAGGACTCCGCGGTTTCTTTCATCTTTCCAAGAATGAAAGCGGACAGTTGCGATGGGGAGTATTTCTCACCCTTGGCTTCGACCCATGCGTCGCCGTTGCCGCCGTTGATCACGGAGAACGGCATGTTTTTCAGGTCTTTGGCCAGAGCCGCGTCATCGCGACGGCGACCAATCAGGCGCTTTACACCAAAAACTGTGTTTTCTGGGTTGGTAACTGCTTGGCGCTTGGCCGGCTGGCCTACCAGGCGCTCGTCATCAGTGAAAGCGACGATGGACGGCGTGGTGCGCGCGCCTTCGGCGTTTTCAATCACTTTTGGCTGTGAACCATCCATGATGGCTACGCAGGAATTCGTTGTACCGAGATCGATACCAATCACTTTGCTCATTTTTGATCCCTTTCACTTAAGGCGATATTTCAGGTTGGACCCGTTATGGCATCCAAGCCTGATCCAGAAAGCATCCGGCAAGTGCGCCGGAATGCGCTTCGAAGCGTATATAGGGAGCATAAATTTGTGCTGCAAGCATCTCGAAAGGGGGATTGTGGCTCAAACGCTACAAATTATGCTGCATTTTAAATATGAGGCGGTGAAAAGTGAGTGAACCCTTAAAAATTGCCGGATTTGAGATTTTCAAAGGGTGTTTGGATAGTTCTGAACAGGCTGCGTTGGTGTCGGATCTACGCGCTGTCGCACGGGCTGCACCGATGCGGCATCCAGTGACTCGCCGGGGCAAGCAAATGACTGTGAAGATGACCAGCGCCGGGCGCGTCGGGTGGATTAGCGACCAGGATGGATATCGCTATGAGCAGAGGCATCCGGATGGCATGGGCTGGCCGCCGATCCCGAAGCGCATTCTCGAACTGTGGCAAAACATTACCAATTTTGAGCGCCAGCCGGATTGTTGTCTGATCAACTTTTACGGCGAAGGCGCGCGCATGGGGCTGCATCAGGACAATGACGAAGGGGATTTTTCCTATCCGGTTTTGTCGGTGAGTCTTGGCGACGACGGATTGTTCCGCATGGGCGGGCCTGAGCGCGGAGACAAGACGCGGTCGATCTGGCTTAGTTCAGGTGATGTGACCGTGATGGGTGGCTCTGCGCGTCTGGCCTATCACGGGGTGGACCGTATCCGCTTTGGCAGTTCATCCCTGTTGCCGGATGGGGGGCGCATCAACATCACGCTGAGGGTGGTGCAAGACTAAGGAACGACGGAGCAGCAGCCTTCGAAACCGGACGCTTCGTTTCCATTGTAGAAAAACAGATCGATGTCTAAGCCAAAGTTGCGGTCTGACATGCCGTCATGACAGGCCTCGCGGCGTATGACAGCGGAAAAGCTCCCGTTTGCGCCAGAGCCGCCAAGTCCAACAGCAAGATCAGGGCGCGCTGTTTGGCCTGACTGCCAGTTGATGGAATATGTGTGCGTTTCGTCCAAAGCCAGTGCGTCAAAGATCGCTTGACCTTCGGCGCTGTTGTTGACGTTAAGATCCCAGAATGGTTCTGTGCCGCCGCAGCTAAGCTTGGCGCCAGGGTGTGACCAATGATCGCCCGGCACAGGCTTCAGGTACCGCATCGCAACCCAGCCGCTGGTTTCCATCGCGTTGACCAAACCCCACCGGGCATCTTCGGTGACATCGACGACTTCGATGTTGCGGGCGTTGAAGGCCAATTCCGCAATCACTGGGGTGTTGGCGCTGGGTTCTTCGCGGATGTTGAGAACGTCGTCATGGGTTACGCCAGAGACGTCATACAGCGCAGGAAAAGGGTCAGCGTAAAGGGATATGGGCCACAGTAGTAGGATGACCAACCAGCGGATCACTGACGGGCACTCCAGGACAGGGAAGCGTGTTTGCGGGTGTAAAATTCGCCCATCAACCCAATCATCAAAAGGACAATGCCAACTATGAGAGGGTATTCGATAGAGGAGTTGCGCGGAAAATAGTTGATAAACGCAAAGCCGCGTGCCTGATCGATGCAGTGAAACAGCGGGTTCCAATCAAACATCTTCAGCATGAAGGGTGGCAGGGTGTTAGCGACAAACATCTTGCCCGAGGCGATCATATTGGCGCGGGCGTAGATGGTGTTGGCGATACCAACGAACGTCGGGAACCAAGGCTTCAATGCAAGAAAGACGGTGCCGATTGACAGGCCGGTGAACCAAGCAACCAGCAGCATACCAAAGGTTGGAATGGGCTGATCGATATCAAAGGGCGTAAAGGCCACGTGATAGACAAACAGGATCGCCGCGAGGGACAGCACTTGAATATAAAGAGTTCCAAGCGCGGCAGCCAGAATGGCAATGATGGTGTTCATTGGCGCGTGTTTCATCATCGGCGAAGACGGGCCTTCGGCGCTGACCACGGCGCCCATCGCTTTGGTGTGGGTCATGAACAGAAACACGCCGGACATGATGTAGACCAAAAAGTCGCCACGCATCGCGGCACCGCGCAGGCCAAGCACGGAGAACATGACATAAAACGCCAACACAAAAATCACGGTCTGCAACATGTTCATAAAGATGGACATGAGCGCATTGCCGTGTGTCTTGCGAATGCTGCGCACAATCGAGTGATAGGTCAGCTCTGCGATATTTAGCGCGGATGCGAACGTTGTTTTGGGTGCGGATTGCTGAAACATTGCCTGTCCGGTTGCGGAGTATCCCTATGATGGCAGGGAAATCTTGCCGTTCTGTTACGCAACGAGCATAAGGGGCGCGACAGAAATAAACAACAAATGCCTTTTAGGAGTGGTCTTTTGAATTACGACACGCTGATCCCGGTGATGCGCAAGTTGGCGATCCAGGCGGGCGCCAAGATTATGGAAATCTATCACGCGGATAATTTTGACGTGAAAGTCAAAAGTGACGACAGCCCGGTGACCGCGGCAGATGAGGCGGCTGATGCGTTGATTTCGGCTGGTTTGCGCGCGGCGTTCCCAGGTGTGATGTTGGTGACTGAAGAGCAGGCGGACAGTCATGCGGCGAAAGGCGAGACCTTTCTGATCGTGGACCCACTGGATGGCACCAAGGAGTTTATTCACCGTCGTGGCGATTTCACGGTAAACATTGCCTATGTGGAGAATGGTGTGCCGCAGAGGGGTGTGGTCTATGCCCCTGCGCGCGACCGGATGTTCTTTACGCAAGCGGACGGGCAAGCGGTGGAAGAGACCGGGGCATTTGATCCGGACACTGTTGGGGACGTGAAAGCGCTCAAAGTGGCGGACAGCGACAATGCCGCGCTCTATGTGGTGGCGTCCAAGTCGCACCGTGATCAAGCGACCGACGATTACATCAACAAATACAATGTCAAAGACATGAAGAGCGCAGGGTCCTCTCTCAAGTTTTGTTTGGTGGCGACCGGTGAAGCGGACATTTACCCGCGTGTGGGTCGCACGATGGAGTGGGACACAGCTGCCGGTCATGCGGTGCTGCTGGGCGCTGGCGGGGACGTAGTGCGATTTGATGATCACACGCCGCTGAAATACGGCAAGGAAGACTTTGCTAACCCGTTCTTCATTGCCTACGCCCCAAAAGTGGAGCTGAAAGAAGCCTAATGTCTGTCTTGATCGTCATTCCGGCGCGGTATGCGTCCACACGTTATCCCGGCAAGCCTTTGGCGGAGCTCAAAGGTGCAACGGGGGAGGTGAAAAGCCTGATCCGACGCAGCTGTGAAGCTGCGTGCGAGGTGAAAGGCGTGGATCGCGTGGTCGTGGCGACGGATGACGATCGCATCAAACAGGCGAGCGAAGCCTTTGGCGCAGAGGTGGTGATGACCTCGCCGGACTGCGCCAACGGCACGGAACGCTGTGCCGAGGCATTTGATGTTTTGGGTGGCGGCTATGAGATTGTGGTGAACCTGCAAGGGGATGCGCCGCTCACACCGGCGTGGTTTGTTGAGGACCTGGTAGAAGGGTTGCGCCGCGACCCAATGGCGGAGGTGGCAACGCCTGTGTTGCGCTGTGACGGGCGGGCGCTAAACGGTTTTCTAGATGATCGTAAGGCCGGGAGAGTCGGCGGTACGACGGCGGTGTTTACCAAAGATCGCCATGCGCTCTACTTCTCCAAGGAAGTGGTGCCGTTCACTGACGCGACATTTACTGATGAGGATGAGACGCCGGTTTTCCACCACGTTGGGGTCTATGCTTACCGGCCCTCTGCGCTGGGCGCGTATCCGCGGTGGGAGTCAGGGCCGCTGGAGCAGCTCGAAGGCTTGGAACAGTTGCGGTTCATGGAACATGGGCGGCAGGTTCTCTGCGTTGAGGTAGAGGCGCGTGGACGGCAGTTTTGGGAGTTGAACAACCCCGAAGATGTGCCGCGTATTGAGGCGATGATGGCGCAGATGGGCACCGCATGAGCCTGTCCGCCGGACAACCAACCATCAGCGTGGTGGTGGTGAGCCGGCGGCGCCCGGAGGCGTTAAAGCGCGCCTTGGTGGGCATCTCGCAGCTGCGCTATCCGGCATTTGAGGTTGTGGTGGTCGCGGATGCTGCGGGGCTTGCGGTGGTCAATGACCTGCCGTTTGGCGATCAGCTCAAAACTGTGGAATACGAAACCCCCAATATCTCGGCGGCGCGCAACCGTGGCATTGCTCATGCTGCGGGAGAGGTTGTGGCGTTTATTGATGATGACGCGGTGCCGGAAACCGGATGGCTGCACCATTTGGCTATTCCTTTTGCCGAGCCTGAGGTCGTGGCGGCGGGCGGGTATGTGCGCGGGCGCAATGGAATTGGCTTTCAATGGCAAGCGCAGAGTGTGGATGGTACAGGAGAGGGCTTGCCGTTGGACGTAAACGGGGATGAGTCCGTAGTTCTTACCCCGAACAATGGTCGAGCGATCAAGACTGAGGGCACCAATATGGCGTTTCGGCGTATGGTGCTCGCCGAGCTCGGCGGGTTTGATCCAGCGTTTCGTTATTATTTGGATGAGACGGACTTGAACCTGCGGCTGGCGGCGGCAGGGCATAAGACCGCGATTGTGCCACGGGCCGAGGTGCATCATGGCTATGCGGAAAATCGCCAACGGACGGCGGCTCGGGTGCCGCGGGATCTGAGCGAGATTGGGGCCAGCAAAGCAGTGTTTTTACGCAAGCACTGCCCTGAAGCGCAGCGTGCGACGGTGTGGAAAGCCTTTTGCCAGGGTCAGCGCCGGCGATTGTTGAGCCATATGGTGGCGGGCCACATCATGCCAGGCGATGTGCGCCGGCTGATGCGCGGCTTGCAGCAAGGCTATTCGGATGGGCAGACCCGTGCACTTGGGCAAACACCGGAGCTGACACGGGCCGCAGACGGGTTCGCGCCGTTGGTCGTTCAATTAGGACCGCAGGTTGTGATCTTTGGACGACTTTGGCGCCGAAAGACTATTTTGCGAGATACCCGGCAAGCGATCCAAGACGGTAAGTTGCCTTCGGTTTTCATCTTTTCACGTACAGCATTATTCCATTCGGTTCGGTTTGATCCGGCAGGTTTTTGGTTGCAGCGCGGCGGGTTATTCGGACGATCTGAGCGGCGGCAGTCACTGTTTCGCATCGGTGGCTTTGGCGCGCGGCTTAAACAAGAATTTCAACGGGTTGCGGCGCAACGGCTTATGTCAGAGACACTTCTGCCGAAACGATTGCAGACAAAACAACAGGCTCAGAAACGGAGCAGATCATGACGCAGGATCAACAACGCACCGCCTTGGTGACAGGCACCGCCGGTTTTATAGGCTTTCACACCGCAGAGCGGTTGTTGCAGGAAGGCTGGAAAGTCGTCGGGCTGGACGCGATGACCGATTACTATGACGTGTCCCTCAAAGAGCGCCGTCATGCGATCTTGAAGCAGAGCGGGCAGTTCACCGCGGTGGAAGATCGTCTGGAAGGTGAAGGCGTTTTGATGGGGCTGTTTGCCGAGCACAAGCCGGATGTGGTGATCCACCTCGCGGCCCAAGCTGGGGTACGCTATTCGATCGATGCGCCGAGATCCTACGTTGAGGCAAATCTGGTAGGCACGTTTGAGTTGCTGGAGGCGGCACGGGCGTATCCGCCACAGCATATGTTGTTGGCATCGACCAGTTCGGCTTATGGCGCCAACACTGAGATGCCTTATGCGGAGACCCATAAGGCGGACAATCAGATGTCGTTTTATGCAGCCACCAAGAAGGCCAATGAGGTCATGGCGCATTCCTACGCGCATCTATACCACTTGCCGACGACGATGTTCCGCTTTTTCACGGTTTATGGCCCGTGGGGGCGGCCGGATATGGCGCTGTTTAAGTTTACCAAGGCAATTTTGGAAGGCAGCGCGATCGATATCTATAACCACGGCGATATGAGTAGGGACTTCACCTATATCGATGATCTGGTGACCGGTATCGTCAACCTGGTTGAGGCTGTCCCGGAGGCAGCGGATACACGCGATGTGGCACGTACTGGCGATAGCCTAAGTCCGGTTGCACCATGGCGTGTGGTCAATATTGGCAATGGCCAGCCCGTCCAGTTGATGAAGTATGTGGCGGCCATTGAGGCCGCGCTTGGCCAAGAAGCCAAGAAAAACTTCATGGACATGCAGCCGGGCGACGTACCAGCGACCTGGGCGGATGCAAGTTTGCTTGTGCAGTTGACCGGCACCATTCCGCAAACACCCGTGGAAGAGGGCGTTGCGAAATTTGTGGAATGGTATCGCGAGTACTACAGCGTTTAGACGCGCTTAGGATTCGCCCACAACGGAGAGGGCCGGAGTCTTTGAAGGCGCAAGTGCGACAATTTCGGTCTGTCCGTTTTCGACATAGCGATGCAGGGTGGCTGTTAACAGTTGGATATCACGTGTTTCGATAGAGCGCCTAAGCTCCTGTAGGGCGCTGGCAACCTGCAGCTCGGAGAGCATTTTTTCCTGTGCGCGCATGATCTTCGGATGTGGTGTCGTCAGCATGTCGCTGCCTATCAGCAATTCCTCATGCATTTTCTCACCCTCTTGCAGGCCGGTGAAGGTGATTGCGATGTCGCCTGCTGGGTTGTTTTCGTTGCGAACAGAATAGCCTGCGGCCTCAATCATTTTGAGGGCCATGTCGTGGATTGAGACGGGCTCACCCATGTCCAACACAAATACATCATCGCCACGAGAGAAGCTGCCGGCCAGAAGTACCAAGCGCACGGCTTCGTCGATGGTCATGAAATATCGGGTGACGTCCGGATGCGTCACGGTTACCGGACCAAGATCCCGAATTTGTTTCTGAAACAGTGGGATCACGGAGCCGGAAGATCCCAGCACATTGCCAAAGCGTACCATAGAGAATTTGGTGTGTTCAGAGCGTTTGGCGAGATCCTGTATGACCAACTCTGCCATACGTTTGGTGGATCCCATCATTGAAGAGGGTCGCACGGCCTTATCGGTTGAGACCAGAATGAACCGGTCGACGCGGGCGAGACGGGCCTCCTCGGCTAGTACGCGGGTGCCAATGACATTGTTTCGCACACCCTCAAACGCATTGGTTTCCACCAGATTGACATGCTTGTACGCGGCCGCGTGGAAAACCACTTCAATCCGATGTTTCATCAAGGTTTCGCGCATGAGTTCCGGGTGTTCGATGCTGCCCAGAACCGCTGTCATACGTAAGCCGGGGTTGTCCTGTTTGAGTTCATTGGCGATTTTGTAGAGGGCGTATTCACTGTGGTCGACCAATACCAGTTCCTGGGGGCGGCAACGGGCGATTTGCCGACAGAGTTCGCCTCCAATGGAGCCGCCAGCGCCGGTCACGAGGATACGATGGTCGCGGTAAGTGCTTTCGGTTTGAGGCAGCTCGTTTTCTACGGCGTCACGGCCAAGAAGTGTGTCGAGTTGAAGCGGAGCGGCGGCAGTGACTTCTTCGCCACGCAGGACAATATCTGCAAACGATGGAAGCGCCAGAACTTCACAGCCAAGGGCGGACAAACGCTTGCCAATTTGCAAGCGTACAGACTGGTTGGCAGACGGCATGGCCAACACCACGCGGTCAATTCGATTGCGGCGTACAATGGCCGCAATCCGTTTAGGGGAGTGAACCTTGAGCCCCAAAATAGTGAGTTTATATAGATTTGGATCGTCGTCAACAAAGCCGAAGGCCTTGAATTCGTGATCAGTTTGCAGGGCAGCCGCCATTTGTTGCCCTGTTTGCCCTGCACCATAAATCAGCACTTGCTTACGGGGCAATTTCTGAGCGTAAACACGCTCCACAATTTTGAACATCACGTAACGGCTTGTCACAGACAGCACGACAAAAAGCGTTGCAAACTCAAGCCATATTCCAGCGGTGATATCAGAAAGCCCAAGGGTTTGTGACAAGGTGAAACCTGTCATTGCCGTCGCCAATGAAGCCAGCATGACCTTGGCAAGATCATCGATGCCAAAAGTGTTAAGTTTAATACGGTTAAGGCCCAAAAGATGGACGGCTATCCCTGTGGTGGCCAGCACCGCCGGTGCAAACCAAAGTACAGAGGTCGAGACTTGCGAATCGCTGGCGAGGGGTATCGCGATGAGCAGTGCCAACGCGACCATTACAAGGTCTACGAGCAACAAAATGCACGCCTTGTGAAAGTGCGACAGCGAAGATAAAACTTTGAAAATCATAATGTTTATTCACACTCGGTGTCATAAAAAACTAGTTATTTAAGTACACTTTGAGACTTTGCTCTAAATATGGGAATTCTTCCCTGGAGTGTATCTGTCGATTCTGGGGGTGCTACGTGCACCCATTCACTAATGACCTCTTTATAAGGTAGGGCTGAGTAAATTTGAATTGGATTCTCAATATTTCGCATTGTTTGCACTAAAGCGCCTAAGAAGGTGGCAGCCTCGTGCTGAGCCGCCATGTCACATGCAGCACATGTTTTTGATAGAGGCCGGAGGCCCACAGTGTTGGGAAAGTTAAAATGTCGTGCTTGCTTTGAAAAATGCGCTGGTACAGAAAGGGAAAAAATAGGTGAGGCGGGATATGCGGTTTGTGGGTTTGAGAGCAGCTTTGGTGCTTGCTTTGGTCTCCGTCGCGGCGTGCTCATTGCCACGGGGCGGTCCAATTGCCTCCGAGATTGTTGGTGAAAAAGCGGTTCCCGAAGATATTCAAGTTGCAGAAGTGACGCGTCAAAGTGTTGCTCAGATCGCTTCTTGGCCCAAAACTGGATGGCATGGTCACTACCATTGGTTTGCCCGTTCGCCTGGAGCCAGTAGCCGGATAATTCAAGTTGGAGATTTGGTCACACTCACAGTGTGGGACAACCAAGAGAACTCATTACTGTTGGGGCCAGCCGATCGGTCTGTCCCTTTGCGCCCGGTTGAGGTCACAGAGGCAGGCACAGTTTTTGTGCCTTATGTGAACGACATCATGGTCAAAGGGCTGACACCCTATCAGGCCCGCGAGAAAATCCAGCAGCAAATGACGCCGATTGCCCCGTCGGCTCAAGTCCAGATCGATGTTATCTCAGGGCCGTCGAACTCGGTCAATGTCGTGACGGGGGTCGCCACACCAATGCAATTGCCGCTGTCTGATCGAAATGTTTCCATTTTGTCTGTGATTGCGCAGTCTGGTGGAGTCAGCGAGACGATCCAGAACCCGCTTGTGCGGCTACAGCGTCAAGGAAAGTCCTATGAGATACCTCTGGATAGTTTGCTGAAAGATCCCGCTAAGAATGTCATCGTCCGAGGTGGTGATAATGTCATCGTTGAAGAGGATGAACGCTATTTCATCGCGGTTGGATCCACAGAAAACGAAGAGTTGATTTACTTCCATCAGGAAAAGATCACAGCCATTGAAGCGGTTTCGTTGCTTGGCGGGCTGAATGACGCGCGAGCCAACCCACAGGGGCTCTTTATTCTGCGGCAATATGCAAAGGGCGATGTACGTAATGATGGCACAGGACCAATTGCGCCACATGTGATTTTTCAGTTTGATCTGACAAAGCCTGACCATTTGTTTGGCGCGAAGACGTTTCAAGTGTATCCCGGCGATATCGTCGTTGCGAGCGAGTCGGCCGTGAAGCCCGCGCAAGCGGTCATTGCTTTAGTTGGTTCGATGTTTGCGATTGCCAATGTATTTAATTGACGCGCCTAGCATTTGAGCGTTTTACAGAGCGTGGAAACAAGGAATATGCTTCCAGGTTGTTTGTGTGGAAACGGGTGAAAAATCGTGCTATCGCCGAAATATTTTTTGAAACTGAATTTTCATAATCGAATCTATATTCTTAAAAGCGGTGTTCAGCGTGCTGACCTTACACCGCAGTGAACAGAGAGAGCTAAGTATGCAGCGTAAAGTTACCAAGGCCATTTTTCCTGTAGCCGGTATGGGGACCCGGTTTTTGCCGGCGACCAAATCGGTACCGAAGGAAATCATGACACTGGTTGACCGTCCTTTGATCCAATATGCGATTGATGAGGCGCGCGAGGCGGGTATCACAGAATTCATCTTTGTGACGTCGCGCGGCAAGGGTGCACTTGAAGACTATTTTGATTGCGCACCGCAATTGGAGCAGATCCTGCGCGAAAAGGACAAAACCGAGCTTCTAGAAGCTGTAGAAGCGACCAATATGGAAAGCGGCGCGATTGCCTATATTCGTCAGCACAAAGCTATGGGGCTTGGTCATGCGGTGGCCTGTGCAAGTCGTTTGGTCGCGGATGAGCCGTTTGCTGTGATCCTGCCGGATGACGTGATTGCCGGCGAGACTTCCTGTCTTAAGCAGATGGTTGATGCCTATCAGGAAACCGGTGGGTGTATGGTTGCCGCTATGGAAGTGCCACCGGTCAAAGCATCGTCTTATGGTGTGTTGGACGTGAAAGAAGACATGGGCGCGATGGTGTCGGTAAAAGGCATGGTCGAGAAGCCTGTCCCGGGTACAGAGCCGTCCAATCTGGCGGTAATTGGGCGCTACATCCTGACACCGGAAATTTTCAAAAATCTAAAAAATCAGGGTGAAGGGGCTGGTGGCGAAATTCAGCTGACCGACGCGATTGCGGCCGAGATCGAAAAAGGCGCGAACGTGTTTGGTTACCGCTTCCAGGGTCGTCGTTATGATTGTGGTTCTAAGGCCGGCTTCCTCCAGGCCACAGTGGCCTTTGCGCTGGAGCGCGACGATTTGCGCGACGAACTGTCCCAATATCTGGAAGAGCTGGTGGTGGCGCGCCGCGCGGCGGAATAATACTCCCCTGAAAGGACCACTGTTGTGAACCACGTAATCGTCACAGGCGGCGCGGGCTACATCGGCTCGCACGCATGTAAAGCATTGGCGGCAGCAGGCTTTGTGCCTGTGACTTTCGACAATTTGACTACAGGTTGGTCAGACGCGGTCAAATTTGGCCCGTTTGAAAAAGGCGACCTGCTGGACCGTGGGCGTCTTGATGAGGTGTTCAAAAAATATGCGCCGGTTGCGGTAATGCATTTTGCTGCACTCTCGCAGGTGGGCGAAAGCATGAAGGAGCCTGGAAAATACTGGCTCAACAATGTGCAGGGTTCTCTGAATCTTATAGAAGCGACAGTGGATGCGGGGGTGCGCAACTTTGTGTTTTCGTCGACCTGTGCGACCTATGGTGACCATGACAATGTGACGCTAGACGAAGATGTAGAGCAGCTTCCAATCAACGCATATGGCGGGTCAAAGCGGGCAATTGAGGATATGTTGCGCGATTTTGAGGGTGCTAGTGGACTGCGGTCCGTGATCTTCCGGTACTTTAATGTGGCGGGTGCCGATCCGGATGCGGAGGTCGGAGAATTCCATCAGCCTGAGACCCATCTGGTGCCATTGATGCTAGACGCAATTGACGGCAAACGTGATGCTTTGACCATTTTTGGTACCGATTATGACACACCTGATGGCACTTGTATTCGCGACTACGTGCATGTGTGTGATTTGGTGGATGCGCATGTTTTGGGGCTGCGCTGGCTCCAAGAAGGCAAAGGCAGTCGGGTGTTCAACCTTGGAACTGGAACTGGGTTTTCAGTACGCGAGGTGATTGATCAGTCCCGTGCAGTGACCAATCGGGCGGTGCCATATACCGAAGGTCCCCGCCGTCCGGGGGATTGCACAAAGCTGGTCTCTGGCTCGACACGGGCTGAGAAAGAGCTAGGGTGGGAGCCGAAACGCTCCAAAATGGACCTGATGATTGCCGATGCATGGAGATGGCATCAGACCGGGCATTACGACAAGTAATCCTCCCGCTCGACTTCTGGAAATGACACGAGTGCTGGCCCTTGCGGGACGGCGCCCGTCCGGCGTGGACCGGGTATGCCTGGCCTATCTGCGAGCGGTCCTGTCTGATGGTGTGCCATGTTTTGGACTGGTGCGGACAGGGTTGGGTTTTGTGCTGTTGGATCAGGCGGGCATGGAGGCTTGTCTTGAGGCCATAGAGGGTCAGAGGGCGTGGCCGGCACCGGATTTTATTTCCCGGATGCGGCATCGAGTGGGCAGCGCGCGACGGGTGCCGGATACAATGGCGCGGCAAGCGGCCATGGCGCGGGCGCGTCCCCGTGGACTGGGGCGTATGCTGCAGCGATATGTGCCGGAAGGCTGTGTCTACATCAATGCCGATCAGACCACTTTCACGACCCGCGTGGCGCAAGCTGTGAAAAGCGTGAAGAATGGCAAAATCACCGTGTTTATCCATGACACCATTCCGCTGGATCATCCGCAGTATCAGACCCCACGGTCGGTGGAGAAACTGGCAGCCATTTTAAAGCGTTGTGCCAGTTATGCGGATTTGATCCTTACCAATTCGCATGTTTCAGCCAGTGACATTGCCCGCCACATGGCACCTTTGGGAGAGGTCCCTCCAGTGGAGGTTGCCCACCTTGGGGTCGAGGTTGATTTTTTCGCAACTGAGAACAATCAAAGCGGAGCTTCGGTCGCAGCGCCCTATTTCTTGTGTTTGGGCACCATTGAGCCGCGGAAGAATATTTGCTTTTTGCTGGACCTGTGGGAGGACATGGCCAGGCGTATGCCGGAGGATGAGGTTCCACGCCTGGTGATTGCAGGACGGCGTGGTTGGGAGAGCGCGGACGTGCTGACGCGACTCGAATCATCGCCTTTGAGGGGTAAGATTCTGTTGGAATTTAATGATTTAGGGGACAAGGAGTTGCGCTCTCTTATAGGAGGCACTGATGGACTTTTGTTTCCAAGTCATGCCGAAGGCTTTGGCTTGCCACCGGTGGAAGCCGCTGCCATGGGGGTGCCTGTGGTGGCCAATGTATTACCTGTTTTGCGGGAGATTCTCGGGGATTATCCCATTTACGCAAGCGTTTCAGATGTTTATCTATGGGAAACAATCATTCGGACTCTCGCCACCGCTGCGAAGGCCGGATCAGAGACACATCAGCGCTTTACACCACCAACATGGGAGGCGCATTTCAACTCGGTCTTAAGGGTCACGTGATACACCCTGTAGCTGGACCTTTGGAGATTGAGGAAGGTTGGGACAGGAGTGAGCGCGCTGCAATCATATCGGCTTCGGATTCGACGCCGGCATCGTCTTGTGCGTGCTATCCGCAAGCGGCGTGAATTACGCAGCATGTCCGACCGTACTGGGCAGATCAGATCCTCGGATTTGCTGGCGTTTTCTACACTGCGCAACGAGCATATTCGTTTGCCGTTTTTTCTGGATTACTACCGGAACAAAGGCATCAATCACTTTCTGATCGTGGACAACGACAGCGACGATGGGTCGCTGGAATATCTGATGGAGCAGCCGGATGTGTCGGTATGGCACACCCGCAAGAGCTACAAGAAATCCAAGTTCGGGGTGGACTGGCTCAATTGGTTGCAGTTCCGATACGGGCACAATCATTGGTGTCTGGTGGTGGATCCGGATGAGTTCTTTATCTACCCTTTCTGTGACACGAGGCCGATCCGGGCGCTGACGGATTGGCTGGATGCCAGTTCAATCAAATCATTCAGCGCGATGCTCTTGGACATGTATCCGCGTGGACCCATTACGGAGCAGCCGTACCAATCGGGGCAGGATCCGATGGACATT
Source organism: Shimia sp. (assembly GCA_024224295.1). GTDB lineage: Bacteria > Pseudomonadota > Alphaproteobacteria > Rhodobacterales > Rhodobacteraceae > Shimia. The sequence goes on from JAAENN010000029.1 coordinate 125,081, forward strand.
GCCTGTTGGTTTGATGCGGGAAATTATACGATGACCAAAAATCCGCAGTACGGCAATCTGTGGATTCAAGGTGGACCGCGGTCGCGCGTGTTTTTCCCGGATGAGCCAGAGTTGGCGCCTGCGCTTAACAAGATCCCGCTGGTGAAGTGGAACCGGCGGTACTGCTATGCCAGCTCTACGCATATGTTGCTGCCGCGTGGATTAAACCAAGTCTATGATGAGTGGGGCGGTGAAAAGGCCTCTGGTCTATTGTTGCACGCGAAGTTCTTGGACACGTTCACAGTGAAGGCCGAAGAAGAACTGGAGCGCAATCAGCACTATTCCGCGAGCGTGGAATACAAGGCTTATGCTGAGCGCCTGCGGGATGCGCCTGAGCTTTGGTGCAAGTGGAGTGAAAAGTACATCAATTGGCGGCAGCTTGAGATTCTGGGGCTAATGTCCAAGGGGAACTGGGCATGAGCGTTGGCATTCTCATGTTGGTACACACGGCATTTGGCCGGGCCGAGCAGGTGGCGCGGCACTGGACCAAATACGGCTGTCCGGTGGTGATCCATGTGGATTCGTCGGTAAAGCCAAAAGCCTATAAGAAGTTTGTCAAAGCCTTGGAAAATGAGCCGGATGTGCGGTTCTGCAAACGGCATAAGTGTGAGTGGGGCGATTGGGGTTTGGTTGCGGCCAGTCAGTCGGCTGGGGAAACCATGCTTGCCGAGTTCCCGGATGTGCGCCACATCTATCTGTCGTCTGGATCCTGTTTGCCGCTACGCCCTGTTCAGGAACTGAAAGACTATCTGGAGGCACGTCCTCGGACTGATTTCATTGAAAGTGCCACAACCGCGGATGTGCCATGGACTGTTGGCGGGTTAGACGCGGAGCGCTTTACACTGCACTTCCCGTTTTCCTGGAAGAAGCACCGGTTCCTGTTCGACAAGTGGGTTGATATTCAGCGGTTTTTGCGGGTGAAACGCAAGATTCCGCATGGCGTGGTGCCGCATATGGGAAGTCAATGGTGGTGCCTGACGCGCCAAACGTTGTCTGCCATTCTGCAAGACCCGGATCGAGAGACATTTGACAGCTACTTCAAGCGAGTGTGGATTCCTGATGAGAGCTATTTTCAGACTTTGGTACGGCTCTATTCCAGCAACATAGAAAGTCGCTCCCTGACGCTGTCGAAGTTCGATTTCCAGGGTAAGCCACATATTTTCTATGATGATCATCTTCAGTTGCTACGGCGGTCTGATTGCTTTGTGGCGCGTAAAATTTGGCCGCATGCCAATCGTTTGTACGATGGGTTTTTGCGCAGTCCGGAAGGGGCGATCAAGATGAGTGAGCCCAATCCGGCCAAAATCGACCGGATTTTCGCCAAGGCGGTCGAGCGCCGGACCAAAGGCCGGACTGGACTTTATATGCAAAGCCGCTATCCCAATGAAGGCTGGGAGAATGGCATGACTTTTGGTCGCTATTCCATTTTTCAAGGGTTTACCGAGCTGTTCGAGGATTTTGACCCTTGGTTGGCGCGGGCGACTGGCGCTCGCGTGCATGGACATCTATTTGCGCCCGAGCGAGCGGAGTTTGAAGCCGGCCAACGGGTGATCAATGGAGCGCTCAGTGACGCTCCCAGAAATCGCGACTACAACTCGATTGCGTTTCTGACCAACCTGATTTGGAACACGCGGGGCGAACGCCAATGTTTTCAAACCGGACCACGGGATGAAGGCGCCCCAGTATGGTTTTTTGCGAAAGACCCCAACGCGCAGGTGTCGGTGATCAGCGGGGCCTGGGCCATTCCGCTGTTTAAGTCCAATTTGAACTTTGCCGATATCCGCAAAGAGGCTGCACGGCTGCAAAAGTTGGAGAACGAACAGCTTTTTGCGTTGCGCAGTCCCTATGCAAAAGCACGGGTGCGTATCTGGACGCTTGCGGAGTTTATTGAAGCGCCAATGGAGCCTTTGCAGACCATTATAGATGAGATTGGGCCGGAAAAAGCACGCCGGTTGTCCGAGGCGCCGCGCATGACAGATTTAACTGGGTTTGGTCAGTTCCTGCAGAATTTGAAAAACCAAGGAATGCACCCTTACCTGATGGGGGATTTCCCGGTATCTCAGGAAGATACTGATCAGAAAAAACCACCGCGCAAACCGTATTTGGTGCAATAAGGCCTTATGAGCAGAGCTTTTGATTATTTTGTGGTCTTTGCAGAGATGCGGACAGGATCCAACTTTCTGGAAGCCAATATCAACGGGTTTGAGGGGCTGCAGTGCCTCGGTGAGGCGTTCAACCCGCATTTTATTGGCTACCCCAACAAAGACGACTGTTTGGGGGTGACTCTGGCGCAGCGCGTGGCGGACCCGCATGTCCTGATTGATAAGGTCAAAGACAACGAAGTCCTTTCCGGGTTTCGATATTTTCATGATCATGAGCCAAGGGTTTTGAATACGATCTTGAACGATCCACGATGCGCCAAAATTGTGCTGATCCGCAATCCGCTGGACAGCTATGTGAGTTGGAAGATTGCGCAGGAGACCGGCCAGTGGAAGTTAACCGATGTGCGTCGGCGACGGGAAAGCAAAGTTAAGTTTGATGGTCCTGAATTCCGGCGTCATGTTGAGGATCTGCAAGATTTCCAGGTGACCTTGATGCGGGCGCTGCAAGTGAGCGGGCAGACGGCGTTTTACGTTGCATATGAGGATCTGCAGGACATTCAAGTGATGAATGGTCTTGCACAGTTTCTGGGGCTTGATGAGGATTTGCCAGAGCTGAATCAGAAGCTGAAGCGGCAGAACCCAAGTCCACTGTCAGAGAAAGTGTCCAACTTTGGTGAGGTGACTCTCGCGTTGGCGGATCTGGATCGGTTTAATTTGAACCGGACACCTAATTTTGAGCCGCGTCGCGGCGCGGCTGTGCCAAGCTATGTGGCCTGTGCAGTGGCGCCGTTGTTGTATTTGCCAATGCGCTCTGGTCCGCAGGCGGTGGTCACACAATGGATGGCCCAGATGGACCATGTAGCACCGGACGGACTGATCCAGAGCTTTAGTCAAAAAAGCCTGCGCCAGTGGAAGAAGGCGCACAAAGGGCACCGGAGCTTTACTGTGATCCGCCATCCTGTGGTGCGCGCGCATGCGGCGTTCTGCGAGTGTATTTTGGCCGCAGAGCAGGGGGTCTATAAGAAGATCCGCAACACGTTGCGACGTGTCTACAAGATGCCGTTGCCGAAAGACCCGCCAAGTGTGGATTACACAGCGGAGGAGCATAAGGCTGGTTTCATCGCGTTCTTGGGATTCGTGAAAGCGAATCTGGCGGGCCAGACCGGGCTTCGACAGGATGCGCATTGGGTAAGTCAGACCACAGCGATGCAGGGATTCGCGGATTTGGCGCTGCCTGACATGATCGTGCGCGAAGACGAGATGATGAGCTATTTACCGGCCTTGGCGATGCAGGTTGGGCGCATGGATGCGCCTGATCCTCGCGAGGTTGATTCCGGTCATCCCGTGGCACTGGAGGAGATCTACGATCAGGAGATCGAGAAGCTTTGCCAGGAGATCTACAAGCGGGATTATATCTCGTTTGGCTTCGAAGTCTGGAAATAAAAACGCGCCGTCAGCAGGGCTGCGGCGCGGTTTGAATACTCTCTGATACGGTGATTAGGCCGCTTGAACTTTGTCGCTCTCGGTCAAGATTGTGAACAACGTGCTTGCCGTTGGGTTGGCACGTAGTTTGGTGCAGATGGATGTTTCACGCAGTCGCCGTGACACTTTGGCCAAGGCTTTAAGGTGTTCGACACCCGCGTCTTCCGGCGCAAACAGCGCAAAGGCGATGTCAATAGGTTGCCGGTCTACCGCGTTGAAATCAACAGGTTTCTCTAACAGAATGAAAGCGCCGACCACGTTGTCGAGTCCATCAAAGCGCGCGTGGGGCAGAGCCACCCCGTGACCGACACCGGTGGGTCCAAGGGTCTCGCGTTCAATCAAGGCTTCGACAACAGCTGGCGCATTCAGCCCGTAGGCCGATTCCGCGAGGTCGCCAAATTCCTGCAACAAACGCTTTTTGCTTGAGGCGGCTGTGACAACACGTACCGCCTCAGGCTTGAGGATCATAGAAAGGTCCATAGGGCCTGTATCTCCGGAGAGCGCTTTTATGCGCCTACTCACTTATGCTTGCGGATCAATCCAGCCGATATTGCCGTCCTCACGGCGATAGACCACGTTCAATCCGTCTTTACCTTCGTTCTTGAAGACAAGCACCGGGGACCCTGCGAGTTCCATCTGCATAACGGCTTCGCCAACGCTTAGAGAAGGGATCTGGGTCTCCATCTCGGCAACGATGACTGGCTGCAGGGTGTCGGGCTCGGCTTCATGTTCTTCAGCTTCAGGCGCGAGGATATACGAGGAAGCGCCGAAAAGTTCAACCGGGTCCTGACGTTCCTTATGGTGATCCTTCAGTCGGCGCTTATACCGACGCAGTTGTTTGTCCATTTTTTCCGCACAACTGTCAAAAGCGGCGTAGATTTCAGTTTCATGTGCTTTGGCCTGAGCGGTCAGTCCGGTGGACAGATGCACAGTGGCCTCGCAGACATATTCGTGCGCGTGTTTGGAGAACGTGATCGTCGCGTCGGTAGGTCGGCCAGCGTATTTGTCCAACACACTGCCAAGCTCTGTTTTCACATGAGTTTGCAGAGCATCACCAACGTCGATGTGTTTTCCGGTAATCTGATAGCGCATCCTGTCTCCTTTTCGATGACATGTCGGACCACGGGCTTGAGGTGCCCGTTATCAGTTAGGTCCGAATGCTGGAAATCGACATTGCCAACCCTTGCGAAAGACCGGGCCTTTTTGCGAAGGCCGCCATGGTCACAGCGGTGGGTCGATCAAATGTCATAAAACCATTTGAGTAGGCAGACGGTTAAGAGTCAATGAGCGAGAGCAAGATTGTGCGCTTTTCCGCGTGGGTCAGGAGATCCGGAAATTCTCGCCAAGGTAGACGCGGCGCACGTTTTCGTTTTCGACCACTTCGTCTGGGGTGCCGGACATCAGCACCTTGCCGTCGTGCAGGATATAGGCGCGGTCAACGATCTCAAGTGTCTCGCGCACATTGTGATCGGTGATTAGCACGCCAATGCCGCGCTTTTTGAGGTCTGCCACAAGATGGCGGATGTCACCTACAGAGATCGGGTCGACGCCAGCGAAAGGTTCATCCAAAAGCAGGTACTTGGGATCCGCCGCCAGACAGCGGGCGATCTCCACGCGGCGGCGTTCACCTCCAGATAGGGCCAGGGCAGGCGCGCGGCGCAGGTGCTCGATGGAGAACTCGCTGAGCAGCTCTTCGAGGCGTTCACGGCGTTTGTGGCGATCCTTGTGGGTGATGTCGAGGATTGCGGTGATATTGTCCTCAACCGACAGGCCGCGGAAAATTGACATTTCTTGTGGCAAATAGCCGATGCCCAATTTGGCGCGGCGATACATAGGCAGGGTGGTCACGTCGCGCCCATCAAGGGTCACCCGACCACCTTCGGGAACCAGCAGGCCGGCAACAGCATAAAACGTGGTGGTCTTGCCGGAGCCGTTGGGGCCCAGCAGGGCGACCACTTCACCGCGTTGCAGCTCCATTGAAAAGTCACGGATCACCACGCGTTTGCGGTAAGCTTTGCGCAGGCTTTGTACCTGCAGTCCGGAACTGCCTTGGGTGACGGAGAGATCAGGTTTGGCCATGATTATTGTGACTTCAGAACTGTCTTAACGTTGCCAGTCATTTGCGCGGTATTTGCTGTCAGATTGAGGCGCATTTTGTCAGCGGTTATGGTGGTTGTATCCTGCACGACTGTGACATTACCTGTCATGACAACTGTGCCGTCATCGATGCTATAGACTGCTTCGTTGGCTTCGGCGGCGTCTGGACCCTGCACCAACAAGACGTTGCCTTCTGCCACCAGTTTGGCAATGGCTTTGGTTTCTTGATTGTAGTGAACATTTACTTTGTCAGCGGTCATGCGCATTTCGCCCTGAGACACGTCGACCTTGCCTTCAAACACGGCGCTGCCGTCTGATTGATTTACCGAAAGAGATTCTGCAGTGACCTCGACGGGGAGGCCGGTATCCTGTTGCATCTGGCCAAAGCCAACTTGAAACCCCTGTGCCATTCCCGCAATGGGCGCAGTTGCCAAAAGGGAAAAAGCCAAAGCACGGATTAATATCACAGAAACACCTCGTTCTAATTTTGGGGCGTGTATACCAGTCGCACACCTTTTGTGAAAAACAAATAAATTTCATTGTTTTCCCCGGAAGGGCGCAGGGCCATTCGCCCCGCTTGAAGCTGACCAATTTCGCTTTCTGCGGTCACATCCCCGACAGACTCAGCGCGGGCATCCTCCAGCCCAAAGAGCATGTTTTCGGTCAGAATCGTGTATCCAGCCGAGGTCACAATTTCCACATCACCATTGAGTTCGACTTCCTGAAAGTTGCCATCCATTTCGCCGGCATTGGCGCGCACGGTGATTTCCGTACCAGTCTCGGTGGTTATTAACGCCCCGACCTGTTTTGCGATTATACGGGAGGAATCTTTGATATCGGGATGCGCGGTAGCAGATGTGAGCGTGATCTTGTGCCCGTCATCGGTTTGACCAGCTATGTAGGGCGCGGTGATTTGGCGATCTCGCAGGCGTTTCTCAAGTTCTACGTCCGCAAACGGGATGGCGCTTTCGAGGTCGACCTCGTGTGAGATCAGAAACAGTGTCGACAGAATCCCGAGGGCCGTGAGTGGCAGGAGCACTTTCAGCCAAGCAACTAGGTTGGAATATGTCAGCCTGCGCACCACGGTGTCAGCCAAGTCCGGCGCGCAGGCAGTCGTGGATGTGCAAGAGGCCCTCAGGCGTGCCTGCACCGCTGGGGTCGATCACAAACAGGCAGGTGATCTTGCGTTGGTTCATGATGGCGACGGCTTCCTCAGCCAAGGCGCTGGGTGCAATGGTTTGCGGCGCTGCGGTCATGACCTCTACAGCTGTGCGGTCCAGCAGGCCGTCCATGTGGCGGCGCAGGTCGCCATCGGTGACAATTCCCAGTAGCGCACCGGTGTCGTTGGTGACGCCAACAACGCCAAAGCCTTTTTGGCTGATTTCCAGCAAAGCGTCGCTCATTGGGGTTTGCGCAGTAATCAGAGGCAGGGCTTCGCCAACGTGCATGAGATCGCGCACGCGGGAGAGTTGGGCACCGAGTTTGCCACCAGGATGAAACTCGCGGAAGTTCTCGGGGGTGAATTTGCGGTGCTCCATGAGGGCTACGGCGAGCGCATCGCCAAGCGCAAGGGTCATGGTGGTGGTGGTGGTGGGCACCACGCCGGTACCGCAGGCTTCTTGGGCTTTGGGCAGGATGAGACCCACATCGCTTTGTTTGATTAACGTGCTGTCGGCACGACTGGCGACGCCGATCAGCGGGATGTTAAAACGGCGGGTGTAAGCTACCAAGTCAGCCAATTCCGGGGTTTCGCCAGAGTTGGAGAGCACCAATGCCACGTCACCTTGCGCCATCATGCCAAGATCACCGTGGCTGGCCTCGGCCGGGTGCACGAAGTGTGCCGGCGTGCCAGTAGAGGCAAAGGTGGCGGCAATTTTGCGGGCAATGTGGCCGGATTTGCCCATGCCAGAAATGATCACGCGACCTTTTGCGGAGAGCAGAAGTTCGATCGCCTCTCCAAACTCGGTGCCCAGGCTGTCACCTAAGGCGGAGAGGGCGGCGGTCTCGATCGAGATCACACGGCGGGCGGTGGCCAGAAAGGTTTGCTTGTCGGCGTCCGTCATGGGGCGGCTCCGTTAGTGCGCAAAGATATCTTGTTCCGGCCATCCTGCCAGATCCAGTTTGGCGCGCGTTGGCAGGAAGTCAAAGCAGGCCTGGGCCACTTCGGTGCGGCCTTCACGCGCAAGACGTTCGTTCAGCTTTTCGCGCAGACCGTGCAGGTAAAGCACATCAGAGGCGGCATAGTCGAGCTGGGCATCGGTTAGAGTTTCAGCGCCCCAGTCGCTCATCTGCTGTTGCTTGGACACGTCAACGCTCAGCAATTCTTGAAGCAGGTTTTTCAGACCGTGGCGGTCTGTGTACGTGCGCACCAGTTTGGAGGCGATTTTGGTGCAGTACACCGGCGCAGTGAGAGCGCCAAAGGCGTGGTACATTGCAGCGATGTCAAAGCGACCAAAATGGAAGAGTTTCAACACGTTTGGGTCTTCGAGCATTTTACAAAGATTCGGCGCTTCGGTCTGGCCCTTCGCGACCTGCACCAAATGGGCGTTGCCGTCGCCGCCAGACATCTGGATCACACAGAGACGGTCGCGGTGGGGGTTGAGCCCCATGGTTTCGCAGTCAATCGCCACAACCGGGCCAAGGTCCAGGTCGTCAGGCAGGTCGTTTTGATAAAGGAAATTTGCCATGTGTGCCTCAATGTCTCTGATGACAAGCACTTACGGCTTTGTGCGGCGTGTTTCAATGTTTCGCGGGGGATTGTTGATATTCCGGCGTTAGGTTGCTTAGGAGGCGTGGCTTTACGGCGCGGGTGCGACATCTTAAGTATCAGCGATGGATATCAAGACCCCCCAAGATGTGAGTGATGAACTGCGTGCAATGCTGGAAGAACAGGCACGGCAGACCGGGCCGCGCGTTCAACGGTTAGAAGTTGAGACACAGGTGTTCTGGATCAAACGTGTGGAGCAGTTGGGGTTGCGGTACCGTTTGCAAAAGGGAGATCCGCGCAAGGCCTTTGAGCGGGAACGGCTGGCATACCATGAGATGAACGCCGCGCAGGCTCCGGTGCCGCGGTTGGTTGCAGAGGGGGCGGATTTTCTGGTGTTGCCGGATTGTGGGGCGAATCTGCGCTATTTGTTGGCCGATGAAGTGGACATTGGGCGCAGGCAGCAGATGTTAATAGAAGCCAGTGTCATGCTCGCAGACTTCCATGGTTTAGGGTTTGCACACGGACGGCCCAGTCCGAAAGATATGTGTCGCGTTGACGGTCAAATCCTGCTCCTAGATTTTGAACGCTACAAACAAGGTAACAATACCCCTGTCGGGAAAGCGCGGGATTTGGTGGTGTTTGCGTTCAATGTGGCAGCGCATTCTCCGCAGATGCGGAATAGTTTGCGTGAGGCAATGGCTGCCTACCGAGAGAGGGCGGATGACGCGATCTGGCCTTTGGCACAACGCTGGTGCCGGTGGTTGCGGTGGACCGAGCGGGTGACCAGACCACTGCAAAATCGACCTGACGGGCGAGCCTTGGAGTTCAAGGCGATTCCGGTCGTGATGGATTTGTTTCTGTCCGAGGATCAACCGCTGGTTTGACGTGTGGCTCAGGCTTGCGGTGCAATGGCAATCAGGTGGTTGTCCCATTGCAGGGGATGTTCGCGCTTTTCGGCTCTGATGCGCCCGACGAGGCCGGTACCTGTGGTTAGGAAGAAGCCTGTTTGTGCGGGTCCGATACCACAGACATCGTCGAGTTTATGAGAGACGATCAGGGCGCCGGTTTTGATGTCAAATACTTGAGCCAGGTTTCCACGTGGTGAGGTAATGGCCGCAAAGTGCCCATCGCCAGAAATTGCTACGCTTCCAGCGTAGCCTTGCATGGCGCGATGAGCCTGCTCTGTCGCAGTTAAGAGATCGACGGTTGCATTGCGTCTATGTAAACCAAGCAGCGGAGGAGCTTCGGTTTTGGGGCCTTGCCACTGCATGGCAAAAGCGACGAGACCATCGGGGCGGACGGCAAGATGGCGGATTGAGTTTTTGTGCAGAGCGGGGGGCAGTGTGACTTGTTCAAGCGGCGTACCGTTGGTGCTCAGATAGCTGAGGTTCGGTTCCATCACGGGGATGTTGAGCTTGCTGCGGCCCATGTCGGGGTGGGTCTCGATGCCGCCGTTGGCAACCACAAGGGTTTGGCCGTCTGGCATGAGTTTGAGGTCATGCGGACCAATGCCGCCGGAGGAAAACTCCCCGATGCGGGTGTAGTTTTGGGTCACGTCCCAAAGGCCGATGACGCCTTCGCCAACTTCATAACTATTCTCGGATGTGAAGAGCGTATTGCCGTCTGTGGAGAAAGTGCCATGACCGTAAAAGTGGCGGCCTTCTGGCGCCGTGAGGGTGTTTATGATCGCGCCGTCGCGGCAATCCAGTACCAAAGCAAAGGTGCCTGGGCGGCGCGCAAAGGCGACAGCCTCGGCGCGCTCTGGATGTGCGGCGGCGGCGTGTCCGCGGGCGGGCAAAGGGATGGTGAAGGTGATGTCGCCGATCGAGGTGAGGCCTGCGAGCAGATAGGTGCCGTCCGGGGCGCGGGCAGCGGAAAGATAGTTCGGCGTACCCACGCTGCTCCAACCCGCGCGGGGCAGAAGGCTTGCGGCGGCGAGGCCTGCGAGCATGCGACGGCGGGTGACCATCAGTCGCCGTCCAAGGCGTTGAAGCCGGCGCTGACGTCGAGGGCGGGGCCAAGTTCCTGCAGTACAATGTCGCGGATGTTGCCGATGTATTGCTGTAAGATTTCGACACGCAGGCGGCCCTGGATGTCGGAGACACCAGCAAAGGCTGGATCATTCTCAAGCTCAGTGGCTTGGCCGAGTGTGAGCGAAAAAGCGGCGGTAAGGCTGTCCGCTTGAGAGGGTGTTTGTGCGGCCATTAGGGCGGCGAGCTGTTCTAGCGCCTCAAGAGACACGCTGATGTTTTGCAGGCTGCGCTCCGATCGGCGGGCCTCGGCGCGCAGGGGGCGGGGTTTGTCGAATGTACCTAGCGGGCGACCGAGCCGGGCGTCTGCGTTGAATTGCAGGCCGGTATCGAGCGCTTTGAACAGCTCGGCCACAGCGGCGAGGTCCGTGGTGTAGGGGCCGTCTTCCGACGGGGTGCGCATGAGGTCGGCATAGCCGTTTTGCCAATCATTCAGAATCTCGGTGGCGTTGCGGTCTATGTCGTTGGTGACGGCTTGGATCAAGGTGCAGCGATAGGCGTCGCTGCCTAAGGTCTGGATGCGCTTGTCATAAAGCAGGAACTCCAGCGCGAAAAAACCATGGGCGGCGATGGAGACTTCGGCAAAGGCGTCTTCATCAAAGGCGGCTGGGTCTTTGGCGGTGATCAGTCTGGAGAGTGCTTTGGGGGTGAAGCCTTTGGTGTCGGGCCAGAAAGCCATGGAAAAGGCGCGTTCGCCTTCTTCTGTGGGGCCAAATCGCAGGTGGCTGACGGCCATCCAGGCATCAAAGCTTTGGTGATAGGCCGCGCGCAGGGCGGAAGAGTCGCTGGCGCAGTCTTGAGCAGCGGTGTTTTTAAGCGTACCGCTGGCCTCTGTCAGGGCGGCGAATCCCGGCAGGACATGCGCGTCGATGGCAGTGTCCACCAGCGTAGCGGGGTCCAGAGCCCATGCGGGTTGAGACAATAGGAGCGAGGCGGTCAGGGCAAGCAGGCGCATGGTCAGAGGCTTTCAATAAATCGGATGAGAGCGGCGCGGTCGGCGGGCGGCATGGAGACCACGGTGTCGCGGGCGGACTGCGCTTCGCCGCCATGCCAGAGGATGGCTTCGAGGATGTTGCGGGCGCGCCCATCGTGCAGGAGTTGTGTGTGGCCGGACACCTGACCTGTGAGGCCGATACCCCAGAGCGGTGGCGTGCGCCATTCTTGGCCAGTGGCGCGGCCCTCGGGACGGTTGTCGGCCAGATCCGGCCCCATGTCGTGCAGGAGCATGTCGGTGTAGGGCCAGATCAGTTGGAAGCTTTGGGTAGGCTGCTCTTCGAGCCGATGGGTCACAAATGACGGCGTGTGGCAGGACGCGCAGCCGGTCGTGTGGAACACTTCTTTGCCGCGCAGCACCTCGGGATCGTCCACGTCGCGGCGGGCGGGCACGGCGAGGTTGGCACTGTAAAAGGTGACAAGGTCGAGGCCGATTTCATCGACTTCAAAGACACGTACATCGCCGTCGCCGTGCGGCGCGTCGATGCATTCGACTTGTTCTTTGGTGCAGTCGCCATGACCTGCTTCAAACAATGGTGTTGAGATGCCGATGTCGGCGGCAAAGGCAGCGCCGGATTGCTGGCGCAGGGTTGGTGCGCCGGCTTTAAGGCCAAAGCGGCCCAGCATCGGGCGTTGGTATTCGACCGACCAGGTGATGTTGGCCCGTCCCGAGATACCATCACTATTTGCATCATCGGGGTCAGCGTTGGCGAGGATGTCGTCGGCTGGGATGGCGTCCAGCAGGCCGAGGCCAATCATTTGCGGCGCAACGCGGGGGCTGAACATCACATCATGGTGGAGGGGGCCGTAGCCAAGGTCTTTCAGAGCATAGGAAGGGCGGCGCAATGTGGCGGTTTTGCCGCCGGATAAAGCTATGTCAAGCTCTTCAAAGGTGACTTCGATACGTGCCTCGGCGGGATGGCCGGGTAGGTTGAAATCCTGAATTTGCGATCCGTAAGTTGGCTCTGGCCGCGTGGCCAGGAAGTCTTCGATTTCGTAAATCTGGTCGGTCTGTTGGCCGGGGATTGCAAGTTTGATCGCCAGTGACAGCGCGTCGTCATCCGGGCCTTCCGGCGCGTGGCCACGTCCGGATTTTTGGTGGCAGCCTAGGCAATTGCGGGCGTTGTATAGCGGACCCAGGCCGTCAGAGGCCAGTGTGGAGCTGGGAGAGGAAACCCATAGCTTGTCAAACATCGCCTCGCCCATCCGGAATATCAGTCCGTCTTCTTTGCTGAGATTGGCGGAGGGCTGTTTGAAAGCAAAGGCGTCGTTGCGCACGGGCACGGTTGCGGCACCGCCAGGGCGGGATTCAAACTTTTGCGGTTGGGAAAAGTCGGTGGGTGCGGCTGTGACGCCTTGGATGCGTTTGGTCTCGGCGTCGGTGCGGGGCACCACGTTGAGATGGCGGTCATCTAGAGCTTGTACCGATGTGGAAGCGAAGAGTAGGCAGAAGACCGTGGCTGAGGAAGTTCGCATGGCGGGCCTTGGAATGGAAAAGGGGCGGCGGGATAGCCGCCCCTTCAAAGACTTTATTGGTCTGAGACCTTGATTATTATTGGAACACGGCGTCTGGATTGTCGAGGCTGTCGGAGCCTTCAAACGCCAGCTGGTCCAGGCCCAGTGCTTTTACTGCTGCTTCGATAGATTTGGTCTGATCCACCAGACCGTCTACGCCACCCATGACCAGCGCTTCGCCAGCTGCGTTGCCGCGCTCCAGCATCTGGTCATAAGAGAAACCGGATTCGGCGGCGGTTTTGATGCGGCCGAGGGACATCATAGTAGTGGAGAGCTTGGCTTGCAGCTCTGCGTCCAGATCGGCGTTCACTTCTGCCACAAGATCAGACACGGAAGGGCCTGACACCAGGGAACCGTCTACACGCACGTATTCGCCAAGGTAGACGTTCTGGATGCCCAGACCGTCGTAGTAGTGGCTGTTGTGGGTGTTGTCGGAGAAGCAATCGTGCTCTTCTTCCGGGTCGTTCAGGAGCAGGCCAAGGCGCATACGTTCACCGGCTTGCTCACCATAAGACAGGGAGCCCATGCCGGTCAGGATGGCCACGAGACCTGCGTCTGTGTCACCCGTGACGGTTGCACGGGCTTCGCCGTCTACGGACCACTGAGCGGCCATGAATTCGAGATCAGAGACCAGCAGATCGGTAGCGGCTTTCAGGTAGGCTGCGCGGCGGTCACAGTTGTCGCTGGTGCAGGCGTCGCCGGCTGCGAAATCTGTCCAAGGGCGGTCACCCGCGCCGTGGTTGTGGCCGTTCATGTCCTGGCCCCAGAGCAGGAATTCGATGGCGTGATAACCGGTGGCAACGTTGGCTTCAACGCCGTCAGCTTCGTGCAGGCTTTCCAGCAAAGCTGGGGTGATCTCTGCAGCGTCAATGGTTTCACCGGAGATGTCGAAAGAGGCATTGGCCACCACGTTCAGCGCAGCCAGCGGGTTTTCGTCAGAAGGGCCACCGTAAGCGGCGTCTACATAGTCGATCAGGCCTTCGTCCAGAGGCCAAGCATTCACTTTGCCTTCCCAGTCGTCCACGGCGGCGTTGCCGAAACGGTAGACTTCGGTCTGCTGATACGGCACGCGGGAAGCCAGCCATGCGCCCTGTGCGTTGTGCAGTGCCTCAGCGGATGGGTTTTCGATCAGCGCATTCACGGCCGCTTGTAGTGTTTTGGCGGTGGTCAGGCTGTCTTCGTACTTGGCGGCGGCGATGTTGGCGTAGTTGGCAACAACATCAGCTTTATTTGCGGCAAATGCAGGCGCGGTCAGTGCCAGCACGGCCGCGGAAGTGATCAAAATGTGACGAGTCATGGAATCCATTCCCTGTTAGCGAATTTGGCTCATAACTGACTAGTTTTGTCGGCTTCGTCAATCCTTATTAATTTTGTATGCTTTTAGGTGCGGCGCTATGTCCCGCACCCAAATATGCATAGAAAATAAAGCTTATTGATCTTTGAGCAGGTGCTCGTAGCGCGAGTCCGTCAGGGTTTTGAGGAAGGCCACAATGGCGTCGACACGCTGGTCGTCCAACGCTGGTCCATGGGTGAGTTCCTCAAAAGCCAAGGTTGTTGGCACCGCGGGCATGCGGAAGGTCTCGCCGGTTTCCGGATTGGTACGGCGCTTTACGTCGGTGGTATTAAATTGATTGTAGAACAGTACCACAGTGCGGAGATCTTCGAACACGCCGTTGTGCATATACGGGCCGGTGACCGCCACGTTGCGCAGGGTTGGGGTTTTGAATTTGCCGCGCAGGGTGGGGTTTTTTGCCATGTCCGGGTGGGCGGCGAGTCCGACATCCACTGTGCCGCGCTTCACGCCGTTCAATTCGCGCAAGGCCAAATTCTCCGGTACGCCGATGTTTTGGTACTCGTAGTTGGTGAAGGTCTCCTGCGGGTCCAATTGGCTTTTGCTAAGCTGGTGGCAGAGGTTGCAGTTAGTGAACTGCTCGGAGAAGAACAGCACGCGGCCGAGGTCTTCTTCGCGGGTCAATTCGACTTCCCCACGCAGGAAACGGTCATATTTACTGTCAAATGGCGCGAAAATTTCGGTTCGCTCAAAGGCTGCGATAGCTTCGGTCATGGCGATATAGCCGGTTTGAGGATCGCTCAAAACCTCGCCGTCAAACAGCGCCGGGAAGGCTTGGGTATAGACCGGGTCTTCGAGCAGACGTGCGAGAACGGCGGCTTCATCAGCCATTCCCATTTCCATTGGGTTCAGAGGTGGGCCGCCCGCCTGATCTTCTAATCGGTTGGCGCGGCCATCCCAAAACTGCCCCCCAACCCAAATGCCATCCGCGTTTTTGTGAAACTGCGGAGTGAAGGCGGCGTAGGCCACGCTGGGCGCGTTGCGGTCACCGAGGGATTCACCGTCGTCGCCAATTGACGCCATGCCGCGCGGATCGGCAAAGCCTCGTTCCGGATCATGGCAGGTGGCGCAGGATTGCGTGCGGTTGGCAGATAGGTTCACATCAAAGAACAGGTGTTCTCCGAGGGCTTCCAGGGTGGTGGGGACGTCTTCCGCCAAAACTGGCGAGGAGGCGAGCACACATGCAATGGCGAGAGAGCGATACATTCAGGTGTCTCATTTCTGACTTGTATAGTCAGCTTTGCGCCTGTTTGAGCAAAAGGTCAACGGACACTGTTGACGCAGGGGCTAGTTTGCATCCATTTCCTGACGATCGGCATGGCGGCGCACGGCGCCCGGCGGAATGCCAAACACGCGTTTGAACGCCCGATGAAAAGTCGGTTCGGAGGAGTACCCCAGTTCGGCTGCAATGGCGCTGATGGGCTGTGTGGTGCGCAACAGGTGGTCCCGTGCCAGATGCATGCGCCACATAGTGAGATAGCGTTTCACGGACATATCAATCAGGTTCGTGAACTTTGCCGAGAACGCAGAACGGGACATCCCTGCCACCTGAGCCAGAGAGTGCACGCTCCAGTCTTTGTCGGGGCATTGATGAATCTGCACTAATTCCCGACCAATCTGCGGATCTCGTACAGCACCTACGCAACCGCTTTCTGCGCCTCCGCGCGTGTTGAGCCAGGTGCGGATGGCTTCGATCACCAACACATCTGCCAGCCGCGTGATCACCATTTCTCCGCCCGGGCGCTGCTCTTGCGCCTCATCCGCGATGAATTGCATCGTCCCTTGTAGCCAAGCCGTGCTGCTTTGAGACCAACGGCTGATGTGCAGTTGATCCGGCAGCAGCGCCATCAAGATGCTGCTTGCGGCATGATCCGGCCGCATCACACCATACATGAGTTGCGTTGTTTCGCCGCCGCCGCCAAAGGACAGCGTTTCGTACACCTCAGACACAGGCTCCACGGGCAGTTGATCAAGAGGGGTTGCTGTACAATTTGGGTCGCGGAGCACTTCATGCGCCTTGCCAGCGGTCAACAGTAGAAAATCGCCCTGCGCCAGCGCCATATTTGGCGCACCACCTTGGCGCAGGTAGCACCGGCCTCGTGTCACCACCAGAAATGTCATGACGTCTGGCATGGCAGGTACGGCAATGCCCCAAGGCGCTGTAAGCCATGATTGGCAATAGAATGTTCCCGTCAATTTCAGCAGATGAAAGATTTCGCCAAAGGCATCGCGTTTCACCGTTTGCGATTAGGCGGGATCAAAAGGAATTGGGGAGCGTGTGTTCATGATCACCAAGACAACACCTAAATCGGCTCTCGTCTAGATATTCTGGACGAAAAGCTAATATATTAGTAAACACGGGCATTAATCGTCGCCATTTGGTGTTCTAGATTTGGCTTATTAGTCAAGAAAGGAACACCCAATGACTTCTCTCTTTACCAAAACCGTCCTTCTATTAAGCGCAGTTATCGCTCTCGCCATCGGCGGGATGCTGCTGTTCTTTCCGGAATTATTGCACCAATCCGTTGGCATTGCCGAAGTGTCTGACATCAATCTGCGCAGCGAGTTGCGCGCTCCGTCCCTTGTTCCTTTGGCTGTGGGTGCCCTGTCCCTCTGGGCCATCTGGAATTCCAGTTGGACAATGGCCGCATTGACGGCTGCGGCAGTAACCTACTTTGGGTACGGCGGCGCCCGCATGGTCGGTATGTTGCTGGACGGCCTGCCCAATGCCGCTTTGATTCAAAGCACCGTGATCGAATTGGTGTTGGGAGCCCTTTGTGTATTGGCACTAAGGCTGCAGGGTGAAACCGTAACCCAAGCGGCGTGAATATCCCAACCGCACGCAAAAAAAGGGCCGTTCCCCTTCGGGCGGCCCTTTTTGATGTGGTCAACCAACCGATCAGCGGTCGCGGAACTGCGCTTCGCGCTTTTCCATGAAGGCTGCCATGCCTTCTTTCTGATCCTCGGTCGCAAACAGCGAGTGGAAAGCGCGGCGTTCAAACAGCAGGCCTCCGCGCAGGGAACTTTCAAGGCTGCGGTTCACGGCCTGCTTCGCGGTGCGCGCGGCGAGCAGTGATTTCTCCGCGATCTTATGTGCGGCGCCCATGGATTCTTCCATCAGCTTTTTCGGTGGCACAACACGGGACACAAGGCCGGAGCGTTCGGCTTCCGCGGCGTCCATGAAACGGCCAGTGAGGTTCATGTCCATGGATTTGGATTTGCCCACCGCCCGCGTCAGGCGCTGGCTGCCGCCGATGCCTGCGATCACACCGAGATTAATCTCTGGCTGGCCAAATTTTGCGGTCTCAGAGGCGATGATGAAATCACAGGCCATTGCGAGCTCGCAGCCACCGCCAAGGGCGTAGCCGGAGACAGCCGCGATGACGGGCTTGCGGATGTCCTGAATGCGATCTCCGAACTCGGCAAACAGGTTGGAGAGGTTTACGTCTGCGAAGCTCATCGAAGACATCTCTTTGATGTCCGCGCCCGCAGCGAAGGCCTTCTCAGAGCCGGTGATCACGATGCAGCGCACTTTGTCGTTGGCATCCGCGCTTTCCAGAGCTTCCTGCAGTTCGCCGATCAGCTGTTGGCTGAGCGCGTTCAGGGCGTCTGGGCGGTTGAGTTTGATAAGGGCGACGTGGTCTTCGATTTCGACGATGATCGTCTCAAAAGCCATGAGTAATGCTTTCATTGTTCCGGTCAGGAGTGATTGATTATCATTTGATACACATGGATCAAGCTATCTTTGGCATTGCGCGCAGTAGAACGACGAGCGTCCAGACTGGGTGATTCGGCTGATTTTGCTAGTGCAATCGGGGGTTTTACACAGTTCCCCCTCCCGCCCGTAGACGTCAAAAGTGTGTTGAAAATACCCCAGTTCGCCGTCAGCTTGGCGAAAGTCACGTAACGAACTTCCCCCGGCTTCGATGGCCTCCTGCAGCACTTGGCGGATGATAGGCACAAGACTGTGTACGCGGGTTTCTGAAATGGCCCCAGCCTTGCGTTTTGGTGCTATCCCTGCGCGGAACAGTGCTTCGCAGACATAAATGTTGCCTAGGCCGGCCACGATGCGCTGATCAAGTAGGGCTGATTTGATCGGGGTGTTCTTACCGGCGAGTCGATCGGCCAGATAGGATTCGTGAAAATCGTTGCCCAGCGGTTCCGGGCCAAGCTTTGCAATGAGCGGGTGGGTTTCGGTGTTACCTGACGGCAAAAGGTCCATGGCGCCAAAGCGGCGGGGATCGTTGAAGGTGATGCGCGCGCCGTTGTCCATGTCAAAGACCACATGATCATGTTTCTCAGCCTGTGGATGGTTATGAGCGAACTGTCCCAATGGATCGCCGGAGACGGTCATACGGCCGGACATGCCGAGGTGAATCAACAGCGACTCGTCGGTGTCTAAGTCCGCAAGGATGTATTTCGAGCGACGGCGCAGTTGCGTGACTTTGGCGCCTGTGAGGCGGTCTGCCATGCGCTCAGGGAAGGGCCAGCGCAAGTCGGGGCGGTTAACTTGCGCGCGGGAGATGGTGGCGCCTTCCATGGCGGGTTGCAGTCCTCGGCGCACGGTTTCGACTTCGGGCAGTTCGGGCATTTGTGCTCCTACAGATCAACTTGGCAAAGAATGCGCAAAGACTTGGAGGATACGCAAGCGGGGGAGTTCTGGTTTGCATTGGTCGGGTGCCAAATCAGCGCATTGTGCCTGTTTCGGTGGCCCTATATGAATGTGGCAACCAAGAGGATTTCGCATCATGGCGGACAGCAATAACACCACTCATTTTGGATTTGAAACTGTGCCGGAAAGCGAAAAGGCCGGGCGCGTTCAGGGCGTGTTTGGCTCGGTTGCCAGCAAATACGACATTATGAATGACGTGATGTCGATGGGCATTCATCGCATTTGGAAGGATGCGATGATGGATTGGCTCGCGCCGCGTCCAGGGCAGAAGTTGCTCGATGTGGCCGGGGGGACCGGCGACGTGTCGTTCAAGTTCCTGAAAAGGGCTGGTCATGGGCATGCGACCGTGTGCGACCTGACCGAACCCATGTTGGTGGCAGGCCGCCAGCGCGCGGAAGCGGATCATATGGCGGAAAGCCTAGATTGGGTTGTCGGGGATGCGATGGCGTTGCCGTTTGAAGACAACACTTTTGACGTTTACACGATCAGCTTTGGCATCCGGAATGTGACCCGTCCGCAGGAAGCCCTGAATGAGGCGTTTCGTGTGTTGCGGCCGGGCGGGCGTTTGATGGTGCTTGAGTTTAGCCAAATCCCCAATGACATGATGCAGAAGGTTTATGACATCTATTCGTTTAACATCATCCCGCAGATGGGCAAAGTGATCGCCAATGATCGCGACAGCTATCAGTATTTGGTGGAAAGTATTCGAAAATTTCCGGATCAAGAAACTTTCCTTGATATGGTGAAAACGGCCGGGTTTGAGAATGCGAAATATCGCAATCTGACCATGGGCATTGCCGCGCTGCATTCGGGTTGGAAGCTGTGAGAGGCCCCCACAATATTATCCGCCTGATCCGCACCGGCGCCACATTGGAGCGCACTGGTGCGATGAAGGTGGTAATGGACGCCTTTGAGGCACCCACCTTGGTACGCGTTGTTCTGCGCGGGTTGGTCTGGCCGTTTCAGTGGCTGGGCTATAAGGGCGATCCGGATGCGCCGGCGTTGCCACGAGCATTGACGGCTTTGGGGCCTGCCTACATCAAGTTTGGTCAGGTTCTTTCCACTCGCCCGGATGTGGTGGGAGGAGATTTGGCTGGCGAGTTGCGAGTTCTGCAGGACAAACTGCCGCCGTTTGATCTGGCGACCGCCAAGGCGGAGGTCGAGGCCGAACTTGGTCAGCCAGTGGATGAGATTTTCTCTGAGTTTTCGGAACCGGTGGCTGCGGCGTCGATTGCGCAGGTGCATCGGGCTCGGTTGCGGGAGACCGGCGAAGAGGTGGCGGTGAAAATCCTGCGGCCTGGGATCGAGAAGGCCTTCCGCAAGGACATTGATGCGTTTTATTTGGCGGCCAATACCATTGAACTCCTGTCGCCTGGTTCGCGCCGGTTGCGGCCATGGGATGTGATTGAACACTTTGATCGTGGCGTGACATCAGAACTGGACCTGCGCCTTGAGAGTGCAAATGCCAGTGAATATGCAGCCAATTCAGCTGATGACCCGGGTTACCAGGTGCCGGTCATCAATTGGGAGCATTCAGCACGCCGCGTGATGACGTTGGGCTGGGCCGAAGGCGCGCCAATTGGCGACAATGACGCGTTGGATGCGGAGGGACATGATCGTCATGCGCTTGGCAGTCGGATTCTGGAGCTGTTCCTGAACCACGCGCTGCGTGACGGGTATTTTCACGCGGACATGCATCAGGGCAACATGAAAGTCGCTGCCAATGGAGACATCATTGTCTATGATTTTGGCATCATGGGCTACATTGATGAGTACACTCGTCGGGTTTATGCCGAGATTCTCTATGGCTTTATTCAGCGGGACTATAAACGTGTCGCGGAGGTGCATTTTGAAGCGGGCTATGTGCCTGCGGATCAGGATGTGGATGAATTTGCACGTGCGTTGCGGGCCGTAGGTGAGCCGATTTTTGGCATGGACGCCACGCGGATTTCGATGGGACGGTTGTTAAGCTATCTGTTTGAAGTCACCGAACGCTTTGGCATGGAGACGCGCACAGAGTTGATCCTGCTGCAGCGGACCATGGTTGTGGTGGAAGGGGTGGCGCGGTCTCTAGACCCGCGTGTGAATATCTGGGATGTCGCGAAGCCTGTGGTGTCGGACTACATCAAAGAAAGCATAGGGCCACGTGCAGTGTTGACCGATTTGGCAAAGACGGCGCGGGTGTTGTCCCGGTTTGGGCCGCGACTGCCTGCCATGGTTGAGGCGGCGTTGATTGCGCAGTCTGAGGATCAACCAGAGGCCAAGCGAGCTGCATGGCCGTGGGTGGTGGCTGGCGTCGGATTGGGCGCTGTTTGTGGTGCTGTTGCGACATTGGCCGTGGGCTTTGTATTGTGGAGCTAGGTGCGTGTTTCCAGAATACCTGACATGAAAAAGGCGCCCAGTGGGCGCCTTTCTTTTGAGCAATAAGCCTCGAAGCTTGCCGTGTTAGAGCAGGCCCGCGTGCGCCATGGCAGCGTCGATTTGTGCTTTGGTGGCGTCGGTCAGACCAGTAAGCGGCAGGCGGACCTCTTCGTTGCACATGCCAAGGCGCGACATCGCGTATTTCGCGCCAACCAGACCGGGCTCCACAAAGATGGCTTCGTGCAGTGGCATCAGCTTGTCCTGATACTCCAGCGCTTTCGCATAGTCGCCAGCGAGAGTTGCGGCCTGGAACTCCGCGCAAAGCTTTGGCGCTACGTTAGCGGTCACGGAAATGCAGCCCACACCGCCGTGCGCATTGAAGCCCAGTGCAGTGGCGTCTTCGCCGGACAGCTGAATGAAGTCTGCGCCACAGGACGCGCGCTGTTGGCTTGGGCGGGCCAGATCGCCTGTGGCGTCTTTCACACCGACAATGCGTGGTAGCTTGGCCAGTTCACCCATGGTTTCCGGTGTCATGTCGACCACGGAACGGCCTGGGATGTTGTAGATGATGATCGGCAGCTCGCAGCAGTCATGCACAGCGGTGAAATGTGCGATCAGGCCGCGTTGGGTGGGCTTGTTATAGTACGGTGTCACCACAAGGATGCCATCTGCGCCAACTTTCTCGGCGTGTTGGGCAAAGCGGATGGCTTCCAAGGTGTTGTTGGAGCCAGCGCCTGCGATCACTGGCACGCGGCCCGCCGCTGCTTTCACCACTTCGCTCACAATAGTTTCGTGCTCTTCGTGGCTCAGCGTTGGGCTTTCACCGGTGGTGCCCACAGGCACAAAGCCATTGGTGCCTTCACCAATATGCCACTCGACGATCTTTTTGAGCGTTTCCAAATCCAGCTCGCCGTTCGTAAACGGCGTGATGAGTGCGGGGTAGGACCCTTTGAACATGGCACGCTCCTTTTTATGCGTAGCTGGGCGGAATTGCCCAAAAGTTAAATCGCGCGGACCCTAGCGGGAAGTTGCCCACTTGCCAAGATTGTGAGTTGAGGCCTTCGGGTGCGCGGCGTATCTTGCGGGTTCTATCCTGTCTGGCATAGGAAAATGCAAGCCATGTTGCGTCTTTTTCTGACTCTGTTTGTGGCCTTGCTGGTCGCTGTTCCCGCAAATGCGCAGCTTCGCGATGAGCTTCGTGCGGCGATGACCTCGATCCGGGCCAAGGATTGGGACGGCGCGGCCAAGGCGGTGCGCGAAACTGATCAAGTCACACGTGACATCATTGAATGGCACAGGCTGCGGGCGGGTGAAGGCTCGGCGGATCAGGTCTTGGCATTTCTGGATCGCCGGGGTGATTGGCCGGGGTTGCCCTTTTTGCGCAAACAATCCGAGGCGGCGTTTGAGGATGTGAGTGATGAGATGGCGCTGTCATTCTTTGTGCACGGTCCGGCGCAGACTGCCGAAGGGGCGCTGGCGCAGGCCAAAGTACTTAAACAAGCGGGTGAGGATGGCGCGGCGCAGGCTACGATCGTGGAAGCCTGGCGCACCATGGCGATGAACAGCACGACCAAGGCAGATTACTTTGCGCGCTACGGAGATTTATTGAAGCCACACCACACGGCGCGATTGGACGCAATGCTGTGGAAGAACTGGACGTCCAATTCTGAGGCGATGTATGCGCATGTGCCGGAAGGCTGGGTGGCGCTGGCCAAGGCGCGGCTTGGGCTACGGGCGATGGCCAAAGGTGTGGATGGGTTGATTGCGGCAGTGCCGGACAGTTTGCAGGATGATCCAGGGTTGGCGCATGAACGCTTTGTCTGGCGGCATAAGAAAGACCGTAACGTCAGCGCAATTGAGTTGATTCTGGCGCGCAGCAAAGCGGGCACGTTGGGCGAGCCTAAGGAATGGGCCCCACGTCGCCGGTCGTTGATCCGCAATCAGATGCGGGCTGGGAATTACACAACAGCCTATACGCTGGCTTCGACGCATAAGCTGACGCCAGAGGCGGGGTATGCCTATTCCGATTGTGAGTGGCTGGCGGGTTATCTTGCGTTGCGCTTTCTGGATCGCCCCGAGGAAGCCGCCGCGCATTTCTTGAACTTCGCCCAGTCGGTGGAAACACCAATTTCTCTGGGGCGTGCCGGATATTGGTTGGGCCGCGCCTATGAGGCGATGGGCGATAAGGATACCGCGCAACAGGCCTATGTGGCGGGTGGCGCGCATCAGACAAGTTTCTATGGGTTATTGGCTGCAGAGAAGGCTAGGATTGCCTACGACACAGCGCTGACCGGTCAGGAGCGCTTTCCAGATTGGCAAAAAGCCAGTTGGACGACGTCGAGTGTACACAAGGCCGCGCGTACATTGTTGGCGGCGGGTGAGTTGAGTCTGGCAGAGCGGTTTTGGGTGCATCTGAGTGAGACACAAGACCGAACGGGGCTGGGGCAGCTTGGCCAGATGGCACTAGACCTTGGCCAGCCGCATATTGCGGTGATGTTGGGCAAACAAATGGTGCGCATGGGGGTGACCCTGCCCGGACCATATTACCCGCTGCATCCGCTGGTCGATCAGAAGCTGCCCGTGGCTGACGAACTGTCCTTGGCAATTGCGCGGCGGGAGAGCGAGTTTGATCCGGTGGTGGTGAGCCATGCCGGTGCGCGCGGACTGATGCAGTTGATGCCGGGCACGGCGCGCGATGTGTCCAAGAAGATTGGCGAGGTCTATGTGCTGGGCAACCTGACCTCTGACCCGGGTTACAATGCGCGGCTGGGGAGCGCTTATCTCGCGGGCTTGGCGGAGCAGTTTGACGGCAACATCATCATGATTTCGGCGGCTTACAATGCTGGCCCGAGTCGCCCTGAGCGATGGATGGGGAGCAATGGCGATCCGCGCGGCGGCTCTGTTGAAGCGATGATTGATTGGATCGAGCTGATACCGTTCAACGAAACCCGAAACTATGTGATGCGGGTGTCCGAGAGTTTACCGGTCTATCGTGCGCGGTTGGGGAAAGACCCACATCCGGTGTCATTTGGTAAAGAGATCACCGGCGGCACCATTAAGGTGCGCTGAGGCCTCAAGCGGATTGGCGTTCCCGCCACCAAGTGAACAGCCC
>JAAENN010000030.1 GCA_024224295.1 Shimia sp.
CCCGCGGTCTGGGCCCAGAGCGCTTCCATCTGCTGGCGCAACAGGCGGAGAATGTCAACTTCCGGAGGCCGGCCGTTTTTTTAAACCATGCTGAGCAAAGAAGGATTCGATGGCCTCCGGCGAAACCACGATCCCGCGATTGTTCTTCAGTCCACGGACCAGTTCTTTCCAGGACCAGGATGGGTGATGGATGTAATCCACCAGCACAAAGACCGCGACTTCGGCCGTCAGGGGGGGGGCGTTGGGCACGCTCCACCGCGGGCAAGGCTTTTCGCTGCCGCTGGCGGGTGGATGCATCGGAGGAGAGATAGACAAAGGCCTGCGCACCTCGCACCCGCGCCACCCTTTCCGCCTTGTGCAGATGGGTCAGCACCGCCTGGCAGGGGTGATGGAGAATCTCGGACAGCTCCCGGGCCGAAAGCCCCCTGGGGCTCTTGTCGAGCAGATGGGCAATCGTCTTGATCAGATCGCCATGCCGGGAGAATGCGATCTCTTCGTGCACCCAGATGCCATGGCGGTCAAAAGCGGGAATCGAATCCAGGGTATACCACTTCCCATTGTGCGTGTAGCTTCGAAGGTAGCCCGCCTGCCGCAGCAGTCGGCGAACCGAGACGACCGCACAGCCCATCGACGCAGCCAGGGGCTCAATCATCCAGCACTGGCGCAATGCAAACAGCGTTTTGAGTTGCTCCACGGATTGCTGGATCGCAGGCATAGCAAACACCTCTCTGATCAAGTATTAACAATGGGTCAAATCCAACCTTATCCATTTATACTTGTTCGGTGGTTGTGCAGGCAAGTCCAATTCGGCTGAGCCTGGGAGGAAAGCGCACGATGACGCATATCTTGTTATGAGCAAGGATGTTAGAAGGATTGCAGCCGGCTGCCGGAAGAGGCGACGATCAGCCCAGGATCAGCACAGATCAGGCATGATCGTGACCAAGTATGAATAGGTAATCCCTGTAACTCATTGATAACAAACGATCCAACCGTTGGTTGCGTCAATAGAGTTTCCCGTTACTAGCTGTCCCCAGATGCGCTCGGCTTCGCCGCCACCGAGGCTGACAGGTACAATCGGGAAATGTCCGCTGAGGCCGTCAAACACG
>JAAENN010000031.1 GCA_024224295.1 Shimia sp.
CGGCTGCCCGGGATGCCCGTTTTACGATCAAGAAACAAACGTTCATAGGTCACGGCACCAACGGAGAGAAGTGATTCAACACGGAAGTTAAGCCGGAGCGGTCTGTGCCTGTTTCACAATTCTCCGCAAGTGGCGCATGTCCGTGCCGCAGCATCCGCCTACGACGGTGAAATGAGGGAATTTCTTGCGAAGAGCACCGACCAGCTCGCCAAGTTCCTCGGGATCACCGTCGTCAAGCTCTTCCGACTCGTCCAATTCCGCATGACTGCATCGGGAAGCATTGGTAACGACACCCCGCAGGCGCTGAATCCACCGTCCATCTGCCAGCACGCCGCTGAAATGATTCGGATGAGCGCAGTTGATCATAAAAAAGGCGGCACTGCCATCGGTAGCGTCGTCCACAGTTTCGATGGCTTCCCTTAAAGGCATGCCGGTTGGCAGGCGTCCATCTGTCTCTACCGTGAATGCTATCACGACAGGCATTTTAAATCGCACCCCGGCGCGAACGATGCCGATGGCTTCTTC
>JAAENN010000032.1 GCA_024224295.1 Shimia sp.
CAGTAGTAGCGAGCATGTTTGATCATTCGCCCGCCCGTCCTCAAGAGCAGTTGCTCCACGTTGCTCCTCAACGGATCCTCAATTCGAGCCGATACGTTAACTAGCAAACCGCCTGTGAAATCGGAGCTTGCGCCCGCCAAGCCGAGGATCACTACTGTCCGGCTAACGCGAGCTTCAGCGCTGACAAGCCCTTTCGTTACTGAGAGTTGAGCGGGGAATTTTCTTGCCGCGATTTGAATTGCGACTGACCCGGAAAGCCGGTTCCGGAACGCGCAACAATGGTGCATGAACCAGGGCCGAACTGTTTTCTCCCAGTTGATGAGCTTCCTTCCGGATCGTGAGTTTCGCCGTTGCGTGGCTCGATACGGCGGAGAGGCTCGACCGCGAGGCTTCTCTTGTTGGGACCAGTATCTGTCGATGGTCTTTGCCCAACTGACTTACCGGGATAGTCTGCGCGACATAGAAGCGTGTCTGCGATCGCTGAGCGGCAAGCTCTACCACATGGGTTTTCGCGGACGGGTAGCGCGATCCACGCTGGCCGACGCCAACGAGGCGCATGACTGGCGAATCTACGCCGACTTCGCGCAGGCCCTGATCCGCATCGCGCGACCGCTCTATGCGTCGGATCCGATCGGCGTGGATTTGCATCAAAGCTTGTACGCGCTGGATTCGACCACCATCGACCTGTGCCTCTCCCTGTTTCCCTGGGCCAAATTCCGGAAGCACAAAGCCGCCGTGAAGATGCACACGCTGCTCGACCTGCACGGCAACATCCCCACGTTTATCAGCATTACAGACGGCAAAGTGCACGACGTCAACATCCTCGACGAGATTCTGCCGGAGGCCGGGGCGTTCTACGTCATGGATCGGGCCTACGTCGATTTCGAGCGTCTCTACCGGTTCACCCTCTGTTCGTCGTTCTTCGTGGTGCGCACCAAGAAGAACATTCAGCTGCAGCGGCGCTACTCCCATCCCGTCGACAAGTCCACCGGCGTGCGATCCGATCAGACCGTCATCCTGGCCGCCGTCGACTCCGCCAAGGCGTACCCGGACCCGCTGCGGCGCGTGAGTTTTCTCGACGTGGAAACGAGGAAGCGGTTCAAGTTTCTGACCAACAACTTCACGCTTCCGGCACTTACTATCACCCGCATCTACAAGGCCCGGTGGCAGGTGCAATTGTTCTTCAAGTGGATCAAGCAGCACCTGCGAATCAAAACCTTCTATGGCGCCAGCAGCAACGCGGTGAAGACCCAAATCTGGATCGCCGTGTCCGTTTACGTGCTCGTCGCGATCATTCGCAAGCAGTTGGGTCTGGAGGTCAGTCTCTACCAAATTCTACAGATTCTGAGCGTGACGCTTTTCGAGAAAACGCCCATTTTACAGGCAC
>JAAENN010000033.1 GCA_024224295.1 Shimia sp.
GCGCCGGGCTGTAAATAAGGTCATCGATCAAGTGGCCGCCAACATTGCCCAGGTGATTGAGGATGGGGACTGTCTCAGCTTTACCACGGATGCTTTGTGTGAGGCATTGGGCCGGCACCTAACCCACAAACGACACCTGGGTATCCATTCGTCCTGTTTTACCGATGCCTTAATGGATCTCGTTAAAAGCGGCGCGGTGACCAACTATCGCAAGGAAGTTTTCAGGGGCAAATCCGTTGCTTCCTACGCTTTAGGAACACCGAAGCTGATGGCGTGGCTGGACCGCAATCCACTGATTGAATTTCAAGGTGTCGAACAAGTGTTCGACCCGACCCAAATCGGACGCAATCCTAATTTTGTGGCCGTGTTTCGGGCCCGCAAGGTGGACCTGTTGGGCAGGGTCACTTTTTCCGTGGGGAAGGGAAACATCTCCTCCGGTCCGGGTCAAGGGGCGGATTTATTCACCGGAACAGAGATTTCTCCCGGCGGGCGTACCATTTTCGGGTTGCCAAGCCGCAACC
>JAAENN010000034.1 GCA_024224295.1 Shimia sp.
CCAGAAAGTGCTCGCCCGAGAAGTTCCTCTCCTTGCCGCGCAGCCGGGCGATCGCGATGGCGCTCTTTCCTTTAAGAAACCCGATCACCGAAGAGACGGGGTACTTCGGTGGAATCGCAATGCACATGTGCACATGGTCTGGCATCAGGTGCCCTTCGATGATCTGGCACTCCTTCTGCCTCGCCAACTCATGGAGGATCGCTCCCAATTGTTGACGCGTCTGGCCGAAAATGGTCTTCCGTCGGCGCTTGGGCACGAACACCACGTGGTACTTGCAGTCCCATTTGGAATCACTGCTGTCCAAATTAGCTGAGCGCCGCCCTGGCGCGTGTTGAAAACACGGGACATACTTCCCCGATTCGCCCGTTTCCGGAACCAGGTTGCCACCCGTTTTTCTAACTTCCATGTCCGCTGCTGTCCAGATTAGAGCCCGAAAAACCTCCTCCTGGTTAGATTTGGTGTAGCTGGTCGAATTCTGCTGTCCAAGTTCTGGCTTCTCCAAGGTCCCGCTACCCAGCCAGCGGCAAAGCCAACTGGGCGTCATGCACGCCAGCCAAAGCTGGCGGTGCTTGGAACGGTTCATCCAACCATTTGTAGAGATCCCGATAGACGAACAATTGCTGCCGCAGCAGCGCCACCAGATTCGACAACGACCATTTGAACTGCGACCGCAGCTGCAGGTACTTCACCACCAGCATGGCGATCAGCGCCGTCCAGACCTGCGTCTTGACGGCGTTGGCGCTGGTCCCCACAAAGGTCTTGATCTTCAGCGACTGCTTCAGCGCCTTGAAAAACAACTCGATCTGCCACCGATCCTTGTAGATGGCGGCGATGGTGGTGGCGCCGAACTCCAGCAGGTTGGTCAGCAACACGATCGATCTCTGCTGCTCCTGGTCCCAGATCTCCGCCGGGCGGAAGTAGATCGGCTCTTCGCCGGCCGGGGTCCGGCTCGGGCACCAGATCAACTGATCGCTCACCACATTACTGTTCCGCGGCACCTGGCGCTCGGACTCCACCTGGTAGACCGCATTCTGCTTCAGCCGCGTCACGAAGTAGACATCCTGCGCCGTCAACCGCTCGAACCACTCGTAGTCAATGTAGCCGCGGTCAATGGCCAAAATCGTGCCCGGCTCGAACCGCAGCGCCCGGGCCACTTTCAGCTCACTCAGGTTGGCTTCGCTGACCACCGCAAACGATGGCAGGTAGCCGTCGTGGTCCAGCAGCAAGTGCAGTTTGATCGCTCCTTTGGTGCGGCGGAACTTGGCCCAGTCGAACATCGACACCGACAGATCGATCACGCTGCCGTCCAGGCTCATCAGTTTGTTCTTGAAGCGGAACTTCTTCCGCCCTCCCTGGCTGGCCACCAGTGTCCGGCACTTCTCCAACAACTGCTCAAAGACGGTCTGGTACAACTCCCAGGGGCGGTGTTCGTTGGCGTAGGAGAGGGTGGATTTCTTCGGTGCCGCGGGAATCCCCAGATGTCTCAGCTTGCCTTCACAAGCGGCCAATCCGCCGCAGATCTCCCGCAGCGAGTGGGCATGGCCCAGTTGACAGAACAACATCGCCACGAACTGGCCCCAGCTGGTGAAACCCCGCGCGTGCCGCTCGGCTTTGTGCTGCTTCACCGCCCGCTGGAACTCGGTCCGCGGGAATAGCTGCAACAACTGGCTGAAAATGCTGCATACTCGATTCATGGTTGAGCCTCCTTAGGTTGTGATTGGGTCCTTTGCCAGAACCCCAAGCCAACCTATCAGAGGCTCAGCCTTTTCAGGCTTCCTGGCGGGCGGAACTTACCGAGCTAATTTGGACAAGAGTGATGTAAATTGCCTATTCCTCCTTCCCCGAGCTTGTCGAGGATCTTGTAGCGGAAGATGTTTTCGGCACGCGGTACATAGCCAGTGCGGAGCCATCTGAAGCGATCGTCGAACTGAGAAAGAGTGGCTGGTACAAAGGCATTTTCGACGACGACAAGCGTGGCTGGGAGGCCGCACCAAGTTGGGTCGAGAACGCTCGGGCCGGCAGAGAGTACTGCGAGGACTACCTCGTAAGCCTGCACGGATGCACTCTAACGCTCGATTGGAGGCAGGTGGGGGGCCGGCATCAACGCACGGACGGAGCTTGAGTACGCCACTCTGGTGGCCGGATTCTGACACCAACCGCGTTATCCGGCGCTATCCAGTAGCCAAGAGCACATCCGGGAACGCTCGCCGCGTTTACGGAAGGCATCTTGCACGCGGGCACCAAAATCGGAGCCTCTCAAGTCCCTCCCCGCCGATTCCATTCGTCTTCGGAAGCACTCCTGGCGTAG
>JAAENN010000035.1 GCA_024224295.1 Shimia sp.
AACAGCCGTACTTACACTGGATTCGGTGGGAGCTTCTTGATCAGGGGGAGGCGTCGTCGCTGGCTCGGACGCTGATGACGGATACGCCGCCCAAAATGCCTCAGAGGAAAACCAGTTGATTCCGGCCATGCCAGCTTCACCCAGCCACCCCCGCCCCTCCGGTGGGAGCTTTTGACCGGCGAGAAGGTTGCCAAGCCCCTGATAGGGCCTATGGTCAAAGCGTGGTTTGGGGCGTGATTTGATGCGTAATTCATTGGGTTGAGCCAGATGCGCTATGTTGATCGAAGGGGCCGGTGGCGGGAATGGACAGATCAACGGAATGTGGTTTTCGCCCGCGCGGGTGTAGGCGGCTTCAAGTTCATCACAAAGTACCCGTGTGAAGACTAGGTACCGCCAATGCTTAACCCCATCGGGTGGTTTCCACGCCGTAGCAAGGCGTTGTAATGCCTCGAAGGCGATAGGGAGCCAGTCTATGGGGTTAAGGGGTATCGGTGATATAGACGTAGCTGTTGGCTGTGGGCTGGCCTGCACCAGAGCGTTTAGCGTTTGCAGAGCCATCGGAGTGACCTCATAGGGTTCATCAGCAAACCATTCTACGGTCTTCTGGAAAT
>JAAENN010000036.1 GCA_024224295.1 Shimia sp.
CGCTTCTGCTTCAAGACGCTGCAGAAGATTTTGCACAGCTGTACGACAGCTTCGTTTTTTAAAGAAACGACGCAGAGGCGGGCTTACTCAAAGCCTGCCTCTTTTGCGATCAAAGCCGCCTGTGTGCGGTTTTTCGCATTCAACTTCTTACACAGCGTGCGCACATGCAGTTTTATGGTCACTTCCTGCAGATCAAGATCCCGCGCGATCTCTTTGTTCGACTGGCCTTTGCAGAGACCGGTCAAAACTTGTTTCTCACGCTGGCTCAACTGCTTCTCAAAATCGCTTTCTTCCGCCTCACCACCTGCGGCAAGAACACTGGCCGGCACAAAGGTTTCTCCGGCGATCATAAACCGCACCGCATTGACCAAAGACTTGGCTCCCATGGTTTTGGGCAAAAAGCCAATGGCCCCGGCTTCCAAAGCGTCTTGCGCCACTTTGTTGGGGGCGGTGCCGCTGATAATAGCAAACGCCTGATCCGGGTAGGCTGCAACAGCATCGATCAGGCCTTGAAGCCCGTTCATGCCCGGCATGCTGAAGTCTAGCAGCACAAGATCAAACGGCCCCTTTTGTTCCAGAAGCTTCATGGCTTCGAAGTAGTCTGAGCCGGCCACCACGGCGGCACGGCCTTCAGAGGTGAGGTAGGCAGAGATGGTTTCGCGAACCATCCCGTGGTCATCAGCTAACAAAATACGCATAGAAACGGGGCGTCCTACTCTTGGGTTTTGGGAGGACCCTACGAGGCCCTGCGCGTGTAAACCAGTCGTGACACCCTGACTTTGCTTTAAATCTTGCGACATACCAAGCTCCTTTTAAACCATGTGCCCTGGTGAGCCGATGCTGGCACCAACAGGATAACTCCAGGTAAATTCGCATAGTTTAGGCAAAACCCATTGGTGCATCAGATGATCAACTTCCGGCGAAGGGTCAGGCAAACTATACCAAAGGTTAGTGCCCTAGCCGGATGCCCAAACACGCGACCTGCGCCTGCATGGCACAAAGAGACACCGCAACCCAGCATTCGGAGTGTCCCATGCAACGTCTCAAAAAACTACTCAGCGCCTCCACCACCCCAAGCTTTTTAACGGGAATTATCCTGCTGGCTTTGGTGACGACTCAAGCAATGGCGGACACTGTCTTGACGGTCACAGGGGATGTTTCGGAAGCGGCCGAAGGGCAGCGCTGGCAATTTGAGGAAAGTGATCTCCGGGCACTGCCTCTCGTGCAGTTTGAAACTGACACCATCTGGACTGAAGGGACCCAAGTTTTTGAGGGTGTGTCCCTGTCCGCATTGCTCACTCATGTGGGTGCCAGTGATGGCACTCTCTTGGCCACAGCCGCCAATGACTACACCGTGTCGATCCCGACCTCCGATGCCGTGGAAAACGGCCCGATGATTGCCTATCTGCGAAACGGCGAAAAAATGTCCTTGCGTGACAAGGGGCCATTGTGGATCGTTTACCCATTCGCAGGCAACGACGCCTATAAAACAGAAGAGTATTATTCCCGCAGTATCTGGCAGCTCGATCGCATTGAAGTGGTTGCCAATGAGTGATTTGAGGCCACCATCACGCGCATCAGGCACCTTCTTATGAATGGCAGATGGCCGTTTGTCCTCTTCGCAGGCTTGCTTTTGGCAAGCTTGCTTTTGGTTGGCGGCTTGGGGCGCACGGTTTTTACGGACCTGCGTGTTCTGTCCACCGCACAAAACGATGATGTGAGCTGGAGAATGTCCCAGCTGGAGGTGGAGTTGTTGCGGTTGCAAATGGCAGCACAATCCGTGACCGCTGACACTTCCCTGCCGTTGAACGACGTACGGAAGCGGTTTGACATTTTTTACAGTCGTGTCGCTAACGTTCGCCAAAGCGCGTTCTTCAGGCCTATTTCGCAAGAGGAAACTGTCGCAAGAAGTACCGCCAACGCAACGGCCTTTCTTGAGCGTACAGTTCCACTGATAGACGGTCCGGACGAGGCGTTGAGGGCTTCTCTGCCAACATTGTTGTCCGACATTGACGCCTTGCGCCCTAAAATGCGGGCTCTCGCACTTGCTGGTGTTGACCATTTCACCACACAGGAAACCGCAGATCGCACCCGTCTGGCAGTCACCCTGCAACGGCTCGCCTATGGCTTGACCGCGTTGATCGCTGTGCTGTTTCTGTCGCTGGCCAGCCTGATTCAGCTCTACCGCCAGGGGCAAAGGGCCTCGCAGAAAAGGGAACAGGCACGGGCACGGTTTGAAGCTGTAGTCTCGTCATCGCTGAATGCGGTTCTGGTCGCAGATACGCAAGGCCATGTTGTGGAGTTCAACGGCGCGGCGGAAACCGTGTTTGGCTACACACGCGATGAGGCGCTGGGCGTGGATATGTCAGAGCTGATTGTTCCGGAAGATCTGAGAGAGGCTCACCGAGCGGGGCTGAAGCGGTTTGTGGAAACCGGCACAAAAAAGGTTATCGGGGCCGGGCGCGTGCGCCTCAAGGGGATGCGCAAAGGCGGCGAAGTCTTCCCGGTGGAGCTTTCGGTCTCCTTGTCTGAGGCCAGCGGGGAAACGGTGTTTGTGTCCTTCTTGCGTGACATCACCAATGAGCTGAAAGCCGAAGAGGACTTGAAAGACGCACTGGAAAAGGCGCAGGTGGGCGAAAAGGCGAAGTCAAACTTGCTCACCGTCATGAGCCACGAAATGCGCACACCCCTCAATGGCATTCTCGGGTCGTTGGAACTGATCGACCGCTCAGACCTCAATGACGCGCAAAAGCGGCATTTGTCATCGATTGGCATTTCCGGGGAATTGCTGCTGTCCCATGTGAACGATGTGCTGGATTTGTCCTCTTTGACCTCCGACGCTGAGGCTCCGAAACACGCGCCCTTTAATCTCACGGATTTGGTTCAGGATGTGGTGGACAGCCTGCAGAGCAACGCCTCCCAGCACGCAAACGAGCTTTCAGTGGACCTCCTGACGGAGGAGCTTGAAACAGTGAGCGGGGATCGCAGTTCCTTGCAGCGCTGCTTGGTGAATTTGGTTGGCAATGCGCTGAAATTCACCCGCGAAGGCAGTGTCGCAATAGAGGTCGAACGATTGTCTGCTGGCGATCTGGTCGAGTTCCGGGTGACCGACACCGGAGTGGGTATAGCGCCGGAAAACTTGAGCCGGATTTTTGAAGAGTTTGTCACGATCGACACAGCCTTTGATCGGGAGAACTCAGGCACAGGGCTTGGGCTGGCCATCACCAAACGCTTGATTGAACGCAACGGAGGGGAATTGGAGGCGGACAGCTTGTTGGGCGAGGGCAGTCTGTTTACGTTCCGCTTACCTTTGCCAACCATGACGGATGTGGCGGACCTTCAAACTCATTCGACCGCGCATTCCTTGCAGGACTTGCCTGCTGGGTTTCGGGCTTTGGTGGTGGATGACAACGACATCAACCGCGAAATCCTTACAGACATTGTCCGCGATCTGGGGGGAGTGACGCAGGAGGCTAGCAATGGCTTTGACGCGATAGACATCTGCAATGCGGCGGCTTTCGATGTCTTGCTTTTGGATATCAGCATGCCTGGTATTGATGGGCTAGAAACGTTGAAGCGCATCCGAGCAAGCACGTCGCCAAACGCGACCACTCCGGCTGTGGCGGTCACTGCGCATGCGGCGCCAAAGGATCATGAGGCCATGCTGGCGCAAGATTTTCAAACGCTGATCCTGAAGCCTGTGCGAAGGGCCGCGATCCATGGTGCTTTGGCCGATGTGTTCGGTGTGGGAGATGGCGTCGAAGCATTTAAAGATGCGACGCAAGACGCCCCGGAATTTTTGAAGCAGTTTGGCCTGGAACGCTACACCGAAGCTGTGCAGGAAACTCAGGAAGAGATTTCGAAGTTCTTGGCTGGAAAGCGCTCCTCTGATCCGTTGGTTGATGCGGATAGAGAAGAGGCGCACCGTTTGTCAGGCTCTGCCGCTGTGTTGGGGTGGATGGACCTTTGGTCAACCCTGCAGGCGGTGCAAAATTCGACAGAGGAAAACTGGGGGGCACACCTCAATCACTTGCAGGCAGAGTTCGACAGTGTTTTCCCAATTCAAGATCGGCGACCGTAGCCGACACATCGGGTCTGTTGGTGCTCTCAGCGTTGGTTGCTCTTGCGACGGTACATCTTGCGGTGGCTTTGAAAAACCCTGCCGCCCAGGATCTAAGGTCACAGGCGTTTTCCTGTCACAACCCGTTGAGGGATCGTATTACGGGGGTACTGAAGGCATACACGCCGCTGTCGTAACCAAGGCAGGCATCCTCACAGCGCGGTCTAGGACTGGAAGTCATCGCCGGTGTGCTGTCATCCCTCCTGTTGCGGTAACAGACTTTCTCCGCCCTGTGTTTTCATCCTCTCGAAAGGATACTTAGTCTGCCCTTCTTTCCGCACCTGCGCGATACCGATGTGATCCCGACGTAGGTTTCTGTCTCATTCAGAGGCTTTTTCTGTGTGAGTCTTTGGTGAGTCTTGTTGTGAGTCTGTGGATAAGTTCTGATATGCGTTGATTGTTAACCTTGGTTTTGTCTGAAGGGCATTGTTTGTCGGTGGGGTGCGTTTGTAAGGTGTTGATTTTGTTGGTTTTTGCAGAAAGTTGGGTGATTTTTGTAGAAAGTTGAAAAAAGCGCTTGCGGCTGTTGGGGTATAACCTTAGAACCCCCTTCACCGGCGGCGCTGAGGCGCACAACGGCGGGACGGACTGGAACGGAGCGATGCTTCAAACTGGGAAGTTTCAAAAAAGATTGAGGATTGTCAGCGGGTTGCGCTAGTAAGTTAG
>JAAENN010000037.1 GCA_024224295.1 Shimia sp.
AAACGACCGATGCCGGACTGGGCCGCTATTCACCTGGAATACCGTAAACCGAATGTTACTATTTCCCTTTTGTGGGAGGAGTATCGGGCTGAACATCCCGATGGCTATGGACGCACGCAGTTCTGTGAGCATTACCGGCGCTGGAAGGGTAAATTGTCGCCGTCCATGCGTCAGACCCATATTGGCGGCGAGAAAATGTTCGTCGACTATGGTGGCTCGACGTTCGACGTCGTCGATCCTTTGACCGGCGAAGTGCATCAGGCGCAACTGTTTGTGGCGGCACTTGGTGCTTCCAACTACACTTTTGCCGAGGCCACATGGACACAGGGTATGCCGGACTGGACCGGCTCCCACACACGGGCCTTCGACTATTTTGGCGGCGTGCCGTGCCAGGTCGTTTCAGACAACCTCAAATCCGCAGTCATCAAGGCGTGTTTTTACGAGCCGGAAGTCAACCGGACATATACCGATCTGGCAAGACATTACGGCACTGCCGTTCTGCCCGCACGACCCTATAAACCGCGTGATAAGGCCAAGGTGGAAGTGGCTGTGCAGATTGCGCAGCGCTGGATACAGGCGCGCCTTCGCAATCAGACGTTCTTTTCCCTGGCAGAACTGAATGCGGAGATACGCACGTTACTGGATCAACTGAATGACCGGGTCACCCGCCATCTGGGCGCCAGCCGACGCCAACTGTTCGAACAACTGGACAAACCGGCGCTCAAACCGCTGCCGGCTACGCCCTATACCTATGCGCAATGGAAGAAATGCCGCGTCGGTATCGACTATCACGTCGAGGTGGACAAGCACTATTACTCGGTGCCGCACAATTTGCTGCGCCAACAGCTTATGGCGCGCATCACAGCCAAAACAGTCGAGGTCTTCAACAAAGGCAAGCGTGTGGCCTGCCATATCCGCTCCTCTTCCAACAGAAAACACACGACCTGTGAGGCACACATGCCCTCCTCACACCGTAAATATGCCGGTTGGACACCGGAGTTGATCACCCGAAAGGTGGCGCAGATCGGCCCGAATACACAGGCGCTTGTTGAGATCATCATGCGCGAGAAGCCCCACCCTGAACAGGGGTTCCGCGCCTGTATCGGCATTGTCAGACTGGCCAAGTCCTTCGGGGCGGAGCGTCTGGAGGCCGCCTGCGAACGGGCAATCGAAATTGGCGCCAGGTCCTACACCTCGGTCAACTCCATCCTCAAAAACAATCTCGATCGCCGCAGGCCGGACAAGGCCGCGGGAGCCCCGGCGATCGCTCATCCCAACATCCGCGGCCCCAACTACTTTCATTGAGGTAAAATATGCTGATACATCCAACCTACGATCAACTGAAGGAACTCAGGCTCACCGGCATGGCGCATGCCTTCGCAGAGCTTGCCGATAACAACCAGGCTGATGAGCTGTCCCATCCCGAATGGCTGGCATTCTTGCTCGACCGTGAGGCCACTGAGCGCACAAACAAGCGGTTGAGCCGTCTGCTGCGTGCCGCCAAACTGCGGCACTTCCAGGCCTGTGTCGAAGACATCGACACACGTTCACCGCGCCACTTCGACAAGGCTCTGTTCCAGAAACTCGCAACCTGCAAGTGGATCCAGGAACGCCGTAACCTGATTATTACCGGGCCATGCGGTATTGGCAAAACATGGCTGGCCTGTGCACTTGGTCAAAAGGCTTGCCGCGAGGACCTGCCCACCATTTACAAGCGGGTGCCCCGGTTGTTTGCCGAGCTGGAACTTGGCCATGGTGACGGGCGCTTCCCGCGCATGCTCAAAGCACTGACCAGAGCAAAGCTGTTGATCCTTGATGACTGGGGCCCGGACAGGCTCAACGCCCAGCAACGCC
>JAAENN010000038.1 GCA_024224295.1 Shimia sp.
CCCTGGCCAAGGTTTGGCTAGGATGGGGTGCCTGGCAGGAGCCTGTCAGGGCGTTTGTGGCTGCTCTGGGGGCCTGCGTGGGGTCCGCGTGGGCTGTCGGACTGGGCAGAGAAGCAGGGGCTTAGCGAGGCTTAGGATGGCTACACCGTGTCGAGAAGAGATCCAGGGTCCGGGCCGTTTGTCAAGGAGAATCCGGTGTCCACACTGAAAAAGATTACCCCCGCTCCGGTGCCAGCTGAACTGACCGAAGAGGAGGCCGCGCACCTGGCCGCGGTAGACCGTCTCACTCGGAAGCAAAAAGCGTTTATCGACGAATACGTGATCGACTACAACGCCACCCGTGCCGCGGAACGGGCCGGCTATGAAAACAAATCGGATAAGGCGCTAGGGGTGCAGGGCTGGAAATTGCTGCGGCATCCGGTGGTGGGTCCGGAGATCCGTCGCCGCGGCAGAGCCACCGCGGATGAGTTGGGCATCACTTCGGAGTATGTGCTGGTTCGGTTGCGTGACATGGTGGAGCGGTGGGCTAACGGCGATGACGATTCCCCGTTTGCTGCGAGGGCTGCACTCGAGCTGATCGGCAAACTACGGGGTGACATGATCGAACGGGTGCAGGCTGAGGTGAAGGTGTTGTCGGTGCAGTTGAATGACGTGAACATGGAGGACCTGAGATGAAGTGGGGAACACCGGAGGAAGCGCTTCGCATTTGTAGGACTTTAGAACAGATCGGGACCTGGGCGGAACTGAGCGAAGAGGATCGGACATTGCTTGAACTTGATGAGTTGTTGTATGGCCATTCGTTTGTTATGCGTACTAGGCAGGGGGTTGTGAGGCGTGTGGATCCGGCGTTGGTGAGATTGGGGGTGGATGATGTTTAGGTTTTGGGGTCCGTCGCGTATCGGGGACCGCCTCGCACCGTACCGCGTAACCGGACTGCCATTGGCGTTCTGGCGTCCGGGTCTGCGTACTCCGCCGGCGTCTCCTGATCGGCGGGTGTTTCATCCAGCAGGGTTGGTGCGCAATGGGTCGTGATGGTTATTGCTCGTGTATGGATTGTAAGGCTGATCAGTTGAAGGGTATTCGGAAGGTGAGGACTGGTCGGTTGAGGGGTGAGCCGGCGCCGGGGCGTCCTGATATGGATCGGTTTTGGGAGAATGTTCGTGCGACGTCGGCGGTGCGTGATGCGGTGAGGCGGTCGCGGCGATGACTACTGCTGAGTTGGTTCATGTGTATGGGCCGCGGGGTGCGTGTTTGGAGTTGTTTGGTAGGCGTGAGGGTGAGGTTGTGATCAGTGGGCCGGCTGGTACGGGGAAGTCGCGTGCGTGTTTGGAGAAGTTGCATGGTGTGGCGTTGGCGAATCCGGGGATGCGTGGGTTGATTGTTCGTAAGACTGCTGCGTCTCTTACTAGTTCTGCGTTGGTGACGTGGAAGCGTGATGTGATTCCGGAGGCGGTGGAGGCGAAGGGTGTGTGGTTTTATGGGGGGTCTGCGGAAGAGCCAGCGCAGTTTCGATATGACAACGGGAGCGTGGTCAGTATTGGGGGGATGGACCGCGCCTCAAAGGTTCTCTCGACCGAATTCGACATGGTCTATGTGCAGGAAGCGACCGAACTCAGCGAAGAGGATTGGTTGACGTTGACGACCCGTGTCCGTAATGGTGTGGTGTCGTTTCAGCAGATTATTGCGGATTGTAACCCGAGTCATGCGACGCATTGGTTGAAGCAGAGGTGTGATCGTGGGTCTGCTGTGTTGTTGCAGTCGGTTCATTCGGATAATCCGCGGTTGTATGACGATTCGGAGTCGTTGACGCGGTATGGCCGCGAGTATATGTTGCGTTTGGAGGCTCTTTCGGGTGTGTTGCGGGAGCGTTTGTTGGAGGGCAGGTGGAGTAGCGCGGCTGGTGTGATTTGGGAGGGGTGGGACGCTTCTCAGCATCTCGTTGATCCTTTCGTGATTCCGGTGGATTGGCCTCGTTACTGGAGCGTGGATTGGGGTTTTACTAATGCGTTTGTGTGTCAGATGTGGGCTGAGGATCCTGACGGCAGGTTGTTTTTGTACCGCGAGTTCTATAAGACGCAACTGACGGTGGATCAGCATGCTGCGTTGATTTTGCGGGTGGTGGCGCCGGGTGGTGAGTGGGTGGAGCCTAAGCCTAGGGTGGTGGTTGCTGATCATGATCCTGAGGCGCAAGTTGTGTTCCGTAGAGAAACCGGGTTGGCGTGTGTGGATGCTCGGAAGGATGTTGCTGCGGGTATTCAGGCGGTTGCGAGGCGTCTTGTGGTTGCTGGGGACGGCAAACCTAGGTTGTTTGTGATGCGGGGGGCTCGGGTGGGGAAGGACACTGGGTTGGAGGAGCGGCATTTGCCGACGTCGACGGTGGAGGAGATTCCGGGTTATGTGTGGGATGAGAAGCGTCCGGAGCAGCCGGTTAAGGATTCTGATCATGGGTGTGATGCGTTGCGTTATGTGGTGATGCATCGGGAGCAGACGAGGGGGGCGAGGTTGCGATGGTTCGACTCATAGATGTTTTGGGGGTTGGGTTGGTGTTGGCTGCGGTGGCTTTGATGCCGGTTGTGCCTGCGGGGTTGTTGTTGGGTGGGGCGGGTGTGTTGGTGTTGAATTGGGTGTGGCAGGACCGCAGTTAATGACGTGGTGGCTGTTTGGTGATACAGTCGCGGCTATAGCATCGTTCGGTTCACCGCGGAAGGACCCCTATGGCGACGTACACGAACTCTAAGACTGGTGAGAAGCATTACGTGGCGCCATTCACTGGGGCGCAGACTGATCAGGAAGTTATCGCGGCGCCGGCTACGGGATATGCGATTGTTTTGCATCGGGTGATGGTGTCTTCTTCGGCGAACGCTACGGTGTTTTTTGAGCAGGGAGCGACGTTGGTGGCGGGTGCGTATTTGTTGGCTGCTGGTCAACAGGCGGCGGTGTGGGATTTCCCGCGGGGGTCTGATGGGAACGGCCGTTACGCGGGACGGGAGTTGACGAACGCCACCAACTTGACGATCACGACCTCGGCCGGTGATTGCTATGTCGATATTGTGTATACGGTGGCTGCTAGTTGAGGGGGCAGGCTTTTGGCTATCGACCCGGATGTGCAGGTTGAGCTGGATGCCCTTTCCGGTCGGGTATCGGTTTTAGAGGCTGACGGGTCGGGTGACGGGTCCGTTTCGATCACTGATTTCGGTGGCGGACCAGACAAGACGCCCGCGGTGAATGTGGCCGCTTTGCATGATGCGTTAGCGGCGGCGGACGGATACAAACCGGTGAAGATCCCGCGGGTTGATGGCAGCGGCGAGTATTGGTTTGATGCCCCGATTGTGTGGCGCGAGAAGGATGAGGCTTGGATTGTTGGGGCGGGGGGTTCCCCGCATCGGCCAGGGTCTTGGTTGAAGTTGGCAGGTGGCGGGGCGTTCACGTTTCTTGATTTCGCTGGGAACCGCGGCGCCCGATTCACAGACCTGTCGATTTCTGCATCCGATGCCGGGTTCACTGGGACGTTGCTGGATTTCGGCGGCACCGACACTAGGGAAGCGAAGGAGAACACGCTAGATCGGTATCTGTTGTTGGGTGGCGGCGCGGGGGCCGGGTTGTCGTTGCAGTTTTCCCACGGGCACGCGTTCCGAGACGGACACATCATGGGACTGGGTATCGGGATTCTGGGCTATCCGCCTGGGGCTGTGTTCCCGCAGTCGGCGTCGAATATCCATCAGTGGGATCGGGTCAAGTTCTTCAGGAATGCGCAGGCGTCGATTGTGAATCCTGGCGGGCTATGGCTGTTGAACTCCCCTATTTTTCAAGGGTGGGGAGATACACCATCCCCGCCCGACCCCGGATCGGATTGGTCACATCCCGCGGTGAGGTTCGACGGTGACGACGGTGATGGGGCATCGGCGTTCCAGGTTCATAATGCGTCATATGTGGATACGGTGGCGGGGGTCGGGTTCGAGGTTAAAGGCCAGGCGTGGGTGTTTAGTGGCGCATTTAGTTGTGTACCTGGGAGCGGGGAGAACCCGCCCGAACATGTGACAATCAAGGTGGTGGATCGGGTCGATGGTTTGGATATGTCGGGGCTGGATTGGTTTGGTTATCCGCCTGGTGTCGCGGTTGATTTGGGGAATGGGTTAGTGAGTAATTACCGACCGGGGAATTACGGGATTCCGGGGGACTGGTCTACCCACCCTGACCCTGAACGTGGGTCGTTGATTAGGAGTCGAAACTAATGGCTAACACACTTCTCGGTCGCATATTGAATCGGGCCCCGGTGGATTTGCGGCCTAGGTCCGGGTTGCTCAACACTGCGTTGATGGGGGATCCGCGGCCAGCGGATTTGGGGCAGATGGGGAATGTGTCTGCGTTGTTTGCGGTGGTTGACGGTATCGCTGAGGGTGTGGGTGCCGCTAGGTGGCGGTTGTGGCGGGGCGATACGGTAGACGACCCGGACCGGGTAGAAGTAACGAGACATGCGGCGTTGTCGGTGTGGGCGAAACCTAACCCGTTCCAAACCACAGCCGAGTTTGTCGAGGCCTGTCAACAGCATTACGAGTTGACTGGCGAGTTCTGGTGGGTGTTGTCTAATCAGGTTGGGGGCCGGGAGGTTGCGTTCCCGCTCGAGCTGTGGAATGTTCGCCCGGACCGTATCGCACCTGTACCCCACCCGACCGAATATATCAG
Organism: Shimia sp.; assembly: GCA_024224295.1. Classification (GTDB taxonomy): domain Bacteria; phylum Pseudomonadota; class Alphaproteobacteria; order Rhodobacterales; family Rhodobacteraceae; genus Shimia. The sequence goes on from JAAENN010000038.1 coordinate 4,684, forward strand.
TGGGTATGAATATACAGGGAACCAGGGAGAGAAGGTGCCGCTCCGGTTGGATCAGGCGATATGGAACAAACGCCCGAACCCGTTGAATCCGTATCGTGGACTATCCCCACTCGGGTCGCTGATTTATGACACCGCCGGCGACGTAGCCGCCGCGAAATACAACGCCATGTTCTTTAAGAACGGCGCCGACCCGGGCGGGATTATTGAGGCCACTAATCCGATCGGCGATGACGAGTTCGACCTACTAATGAATCGATGGCGCGAATCACACAAGGGGGTGGCTAACGCACACCGCATCGGCTATTTAGAGAACGCTCGGTTCGTGCAGGCAAATTATACCA
>JAAENN010000039.1 GCA_024224295.1 Shimia sp.
TGCTGCTTTTCGTCTCCATGGAAAAAGTCATCGGCTGGCCGGACGGTCGGGGCATGATGACTTTGTGGATCGCCCACGTCACTTTCTGCGCCGCCTTTGTGGCCGTGGTTATCACCTCCCGCCTGAGAGAGATGGATGTATCCGTCGAAGAGGCGGCCATGGATCTCGGCGCACCGCCTTTCAAGGTGTTCACCGCGATCACACTCCCGATTATAATGCCGGCGGTTGCCTCCGGTTGGCTGCTGGCCTTCACGCTGTCCCTGGACGACTTGGTCATATCGAGTTTTGTGGCCGGTCCCGGTGCAACAACACTTCCCATGAAAGTGTTCTCCAGTGTGCGCCTGGGAGTCAGCCCGAAAATCAATGCCCTGGCAACCATCGTCATACTGTTCGTCTCTCTGTGTGCCGCAGTGGCCGGAATTTTGATGCTTCGCGCCGCGAGGCAACGCAAATTTGAAATCCAAGCCGCCATGCGCGATACGGCTTGACGACTCGCAGACGTGTATCTGTGATCTAGGTTGAGCGGTTCAGCGTTCACGCCCGCCCTGGTGCGACGGCCGTTATATAGAAGGTCAACCCTCTGTTATTAAAAACATATGCCGTGGATACACCTTATTGAAATCAGGTCTGGGCCAGGGATTCCCGGTTAAAGTGCTCTAACCTGGATTAACCGGAAAAATGATCTAAA
>JAAENN010000040.1 GCA_024224295.1 Shimia sp.
CCCAAGACAGGTTCAGCGACGACTTCACACTCACTGAAATCAAGGGCAACGACCTGGTCGGGGGGATCGGGGATGCGCTGGTCAATTCCCTGATGAGGGCGTGCAGCGTTGAAATAGGCGACGTACTCCTGCACTTTGCGCCGCAAGTGGCGTTCGCCCAGGATGAGCAGATGGTCGAGGCATTCGCGGCGCAGACTACCCAGAAAACGCTCGCAGACCGCATTCATGTTGGGGGCGCGATAAGCAATCCGCTTTTCCTCGATCCCACTGGCCAAGGCCACCGTCGAGAAGCGCTGCCCGAATTTCTTGTCGTTATCGCGGATCAAGTAACGCGGACCTTCAGCCCAGGGGGTAGCCTCGCGCAGCTGCTGGGCGACCCAGTAGTCAGAGGGTGAGCGAGTGACGGCGACGTGCACCACCCGCCGCGAGCCCAGCTCGATGATGACAAACACAAACAGCGAGCGGAAGGCCAGGTCATAGGTCTGGAGGAAATCGCAGACCCAGATATCGTCCGCATGGTTCTTGAGGAAGGTGCCCCAGGTCTGACCGGTATGGCGCAGCCGGTCGACAGTCCGCATGTACTTCTGCACGGTGCGCTTGCTCACCCGGATACCGAGTTTCAACAACTCGCCGCGAATGCGCTCGGCGCCCCATAGCTGGTTCTCCCGGGCCATGCGTTGGATCAAGAGAATAGTCGCGATGGCGATGCGTGGTTGCGGACGCTTGAGTTTGGACTTGCGCCGCCAGATAATGCGGAACAGCTCCCGATGCCAGCGCAGTATCGTTGCCGGCTGCACGATCACCAGGGCTTGTTGCCAGGA
>JAAENN010000041.1 GCA_024224295.1 Shimia sp.
CTTCGACGTAGCGGTCGTCGTTGCGGAAACCGTAGCTGCGATGGCTGACCAGCTTGACCTTGTTGTTCACCCCCTCCAGAGCCCCATTGCTGATCCGCAGCTTGGTCCACGCCAGGATGCCCTCCTTGTGCTTGCGGATCAGGCGGGCGAAGTCCTTGAACGGTGCCAGCCGCGAGTGGCTGGCCCACCAGAGCCATTGCTCCAGATGCCGCCAGGCCCAGGCCTCGTACAAGTAATCCCAGAACCGCTGAAAGTCCTCCTTCAGGTACCAAGCCCGGGCCAACGGATGGTTGCTCCGCACCAGGCTGCTCAGCGAACGCTTCTGTTTCGGCGTCAAGTTCCACGGGTTCTTCAACAGCACGAAGCGTGTCCCTTTGATCAGCGTCTTGGTTGGTCCGGCCAGTTTGCGGACCAGGCTCCGCCGCACCTCGTCGACCGCCGCGTTCAGATGCCGCACCACGTGAAAGCGATCGAAGCAGATCGTGGCCTGTGGAGCACGCCGGCTGACCACGTCGCGGTACGGCGCCCACATGTCCATGCAAACGGCCTGAAGGTTTTGGCTGCGCCGCTGGCCCAACTCGTCGAAAAAGCGCCGCAGCGTGTCGGTCGTGCGGTCCTTACCGATCCAGACCAGCTCGCCTCGCTGGAGGTCGTAGACCAGCGTCAGGTACTTGTGCCCGCGTTTGCGGCTGACCTCGTCGAGGCCCAGGATACGCAACGGTCGCTTCCGCCGTCGGGCCAGCCCCCACTGCACCACGCGATGGAGGATGCTCGCCACCGTCTTCCAGTTGATCGCGAACTGCTGGGCCACCGTCGAAAGATCCGTTCGTCGGGCCAGTTCCGCCACCGCCCGGGCCAGCGATCTGGTCACTCGCGACCAACGTTCGGCCCACGGCACCTGCTCGACCCGCACGCCGCAGTCCGGGCACACCACCCGCCGCGGTGTGTAGGCCAGCACCAGCGCCAGCTTCCGAATCTTCAAGTCCCGCCACAGTCGGCGTTTGGTGCGCCCCTTCGTGCGGCCAACCTTCCGCCCGCAGTGCCCACAGCGGGGCAAACGCCCCTCGATCGCCTCGATCTCGGCCACCAGGCAATCGGCCTTCTCCTCGACGTTTCGGACCCGATGGCCATTCAGTCCCAGCCATCTACGGATACAATGCTCCAGACGCATCGGCCTTGCCTCCTTTCGTGCTCTGTGCAAACACGAAAGAAACGCAAGCCTCCGGTGCGTCAACTACTTACCAACACCCCCTGGACGGGTGCGCTTTTGGGAGAAGAGCC
>JAAENN010000042.1 GCA_024224295.1 Shimia sp.
CTGGGCCAGAAATATTTGGCATCATGTCCGTGAGCGGGATTTACTTCGTCGAAATATAGCTGCAGGTTGGCTTCGCCCTTGTGGGTCTGATAATTGACCGGATAGGCGTATTTGCCCCCATTCTTTTCCCGGCCGCGGGTGTGGCAGGATCCGCATATCTGGGCGGACAATCCCGAATTCAGCCGTGCGGCTGAAATGATGGTAGGAATTTCAAAGCCGGGAATCGCTTCGACATGGTTGCTGCCCGGCCCGTGGCAGGCCTCACAGGCAACTCCGGCTTCGACAAACGTTTTTTTCACCGGATCCACGCCGGTTGCATGACAGCCGGCGCACTCTATCCACCATTTTCTCTTTTGCGGTTGGTCAACCTGATAGGGGGTCCACTTGTCGCTCGAAAAATGGTATGAGGCCGGCAAGACAACCAAATCATCGCCTACTTTTTTCAGGTACTGTTGCCGCCACTGACTGCCCAGAGTGTAGGCGATCTCATCCTTGCTGAAGCTGCGCACATCGCTGGGTGTGTCAAAATTCCCGATGTTTGCCAGCGGATCCAACTTGACATCTCGCATCATGCGTGAATGCAGGGACGTCTTCCATTCCAGATAGGTTCGCTCGTGGCATTTTTTGCAGGTTTCAGAGCCGACAAAAGTCGCGTCGAAGCGGTCTTTGAATTTGCCCGCCAGTTGCAAGGACTCCTCGTGGATGAGGTCCTTGCGCAACATAACCGTTGTCGCCAGCACAACCACCAGGGC
>JAAENN010000043.1 GCA_024224295.1 Shimia sp.
ATGGTCCGTCAGTTACGGCGCGACGGTATCCGCCAGTTACGGCGCGACGGTATCCGCGCCGGTCGTCACCGGGTTCGCCGTTTGATGCGCCTGATGGGATTGGAGGCGATCTACCAGGCTCCGAGAACCAGCGTTCCCCACCCGTCGCACCGGATTTATCCCTATCTGCTGAAGGGGCTCGTGATCAACCGGCCCAACCAGGTCTGGTGCGCCGACATCACCTACATCCCGGTTCAGCGCGGCTTTCTGTACCTGGTCGCGATCATGGACTGGGCGACGCGCCATGTCCTCGCGTGGCGGCTGTCGAACACCATGGACACCCGGTTTTGTCTTGAGGCGCTGAACGAGGCGCTGGCCCGCCACGACCGGCCGGAGATATTCAACACCGACCAGGGCAGCCAGTTTACCAGCTTCAACTTCACCGGCGCGCTCAAGGACGCAGGCGTCGCGATCTCCATGGACGGCCGGGGCCGCTGCATGGACAACATCTTCATCGAACGGCTGTGGCGCTCGCTCAAATACGAGGCGGTCTACCTGCACGACTTGACCGACGGCTTCAAGGCCGAACAGGTCATCGGCGACTGGATCACCTTCTACAATCCTGCTTCATAACGCCCATCTGTCTATGCTGTTGAAGTAAAAAGATTTTGTTGATCGGAGTGTGGTCCCGTGGGGTATTTTCGCAGTTCCTTGGCTAGACTGGCCAGGCTCTGACCGGCTGATCCTTCGAGGTCTGCGCGTTTGAACCGCCACGGACCGTCGGCGAGGGGGTGGATTGCGGCGACCTCGCCGGCTTCGGCAGCCAATCTAAGCGTTTTGGGCGCGATGTCGAGAAGCGCTGCTGCTTTGGTCAGATTGAGCCATGGCTCAATACCGTCCGATGAGCGGCGATAGACCGGAATCCGACGATGCGATCGCAACGCACAGACGCGCTCGCGGGTCCAGCGATTACCATTGCCTGTCACCAGTTTGTTTCTGTTGAGGATACCGGCGATGACATCATCGTTCGCGATCAGAACGAGCTTTCGGACAGCGTCGACAACGTCCGAGGCCGTACTGTTGCGCTGACCGCGCCGCCGCCGCGGCAGGCGCAATTCGGTGTGGACGCCGCCCATCCAGTGGATGACCAACACGATCTCGCTGGCCTCGGCATCGATGTCGGCAATCACCTCGTGAATGACGGTGCGCACGATACGCTTCTTAAGCCGGGCATCGGTTGTCTGCGCGTCCCAGACGGCTTGCAGATTATCAGCCAGGGTGGCGAAAGACACAGGCGTTACGCTTTGCCGGGGAACCGCCAAAGCATCATGTTCGGCGATCTTTGCTTCCCGCTCGGCCTGACGCGCCAGTGCCGCGTTCCAGCGCGCCTCCAGTTCCCCAGCCACAAGCCGGTTGGCCGGATCTGTCGCGTCGTATTGCCGAAAGGCGCGATCTGTGGCGTAACGGGCGGCCTCAAGATCCCGCATCAACGCTTCGCGAACCTGATCGAGCCGGTCAGCAGCTTCAGCCTGGGCCCGTCTGGCTGCTTCGACGGCACCGGGAGTGACGACCTGTAGCAAGGCTTCCTCGATGGCGTCATCCACCCGCAATCCGCCGAACGCGATACAGCGGGGCTCGCCATTGTCGAGCTGCCCCCTGCAGCAGGAATAACGTGGGATGTTGTGCTTGGTTCCCGAGTAGCGAAGCGTCAGCTTGCGCCCGCATCGGCGGCACCGAACCAGACCGGCAAGCAGCGCATCACCGTGTTTGGGCGCGCCATGGTGCCGGCTCGTGGGAACATTGTCGCTCACCATTTTGCGTATTGCCTCCGCACGGTCCCAATCCACATATCCGTCATGGGCTCCAGGCTGCAAAGCCAGCCATTCACTGCGCGGCTTGCGGCGGTTCTTTACCCGCAGACCCGAACCGTCATAGCCGGTGACCGCCCTGGTCTTACCATAAGCATAAGCGCCAGCGTAGACCGGGTTGGTGATCATGCGGTGGATGGTTCCATAGCAGGGCCTGCGCCATACGACTTCGCCGTTCTTGTGCTTTGCGGGCAGATCAAGGCCATGCTCAAGGAACCACAGAAGAGCCTGACGAGCGCTGCCAAGTTCCATGACTTTGTCAAAGACCAGCCCAATCGCCTCCTGAACCCGACGATCTGGGTCCTTCTCCAGCCGGTCACCGGCCTTCACATAGCCGACAGGGGCAGCAACAATGAGCTCACCGCGTTTTGCCTTCTCGTGGCGCGCCGCAAGCGAGCGCTGGCGCAGAAGATCGAGCTCATACTCGTTGAGAGACCCCTTCAGGCCGAGCAGCAGACGGTCGTTGCTTTGACGCGGGGCGTAAATGGCTTCCTGATCGATCAGCACGGTATCGACAACACGGCACATCTCGATGAGCTGCTGCCAGTCACGGCTGTTGCGGGCAAAGCGCGACACTTCGCGCGCCGCCACAGCGCCTACCTTGCCGAGGCAGACCTCGGCCACCATACGCTCGAAACCGGCGCGTTCGACACTGCCCGCAGCCGAGCGGCCGAGATCCTCATCGACTGTTTCGATCTTGGACCAGCCGAGTTGGTCAAGCCGGCCGCGCATCGCATATTGAAGCGCGCGGCTCTCGCGATTGTGCAGAACCTGATGGGCAGATGACTGGCGGACATAAAGGATCGCCTTGCGTTCCAGATGATGCGGCTGGATCTTGTCAGACATCACCGTCCTCCCCCATCTGGACCGTACTGAAGGCTTCGCGCAGGCGTTCTCTCGCTTTGCCCTGGCCGTGTTCCACCAGCAATCTTGCCATCAGACCGGTGATCTTCTGGCGCGTCTGTGCCGGCAGGGTTTGCCAGGCCGGCGTCGTTACTGTGTCGGCCTGGTCCGACAGACCGAACAGCTCGAACTGGGCTGCCTTTGTGTGATGAGGGCGCATGAACGTCTCCCTGGTTCTGATCGCGAGACGCCAAGTCTGCGCTCAAATCCAGAGCAGTCGAAGTAATCTGGGGGTCCACATGGCCAACCTCGGCCACCTCGGTCAGCAAAGCCTGCAAAGCGCAAAGGGCAGCTATCTCAATTTCAGGACTATCTCTAAGCCGGACTGCAGAACACGCTGTACGGTCGAACATCCAGAGCGGCAGCTCCAGCGGAAAGCCGGGTGCTTCGCCAACCAGGCCACATCGCGCGATGGGACCAACGGACTTCTCGACAACAGATTGAATGACGACAGAACGCCCAGCCCAGGGATGCCAAGGATACAGAACTTGCTGTGCGCCGGTAATATGGGCGTTCGAGAGCCGAGTTGTACAACACCGAGCGACCCCACTCCGCCCTTGCCGGCCAGACACCGGCAGAGGCCTACAGCGCCGGGCTGCCTGTGGATATGATGGATAAGCCTGACGGCTTA
>JAAENN010000044.1 GCA_024224295.1 Shimia sp.
ATTTAACTGGGGTCTCCCGATGGGCATAAAGATTAAAATTTTCTGTGTCCTCCGTGTCTCTGTGGTGAAAAATGCTGATTTCCATAACTTTATACTCCATTGTTTGGATTGGCCTCTTTCACCCATTGGGTGAAACATGGAATTCGACCCGATTGACGCGTAATACTATTGTTAGAGACCAGTTAGAGCACTTTAACCGGGAACCGTGAACGCTGAACCGCTCAACCTAGGTTTCACGGATACACGTCGGCAAGCCGTCAAGCCGTATCGCGCATGGCGGCTTGGATTTCATATTTGCGTCGCCTCTCGGCGCGGAACATCAAGATTCCGGCCACAGCGGCGCACAGAGAGACGAACAGTACGACGATGGTTGCCAGGGCATTGATTTTCGGGCTGACTCCCAGGCGCACACTGGAGAACACTTTCATGGGGAGCGTTGTTGCACCGGGGCCGGCCACAAAACTCGATATGACCAGGTCGTCCAGGGACAGCGTGAACGCCAGCAGCCAACCGGAGGCAATCGCCGGCATTATAATGGGGAGCGTGATCGCGATGAATACCTTGAAAGGCGGTGCGCCGAGATCCATGGCCGCCTCTTCGATGGATGCATCCATTTCTCTCAGGCGGGAGGTGATAACCACGGCCACAAAGGCGGCGCAGAAAGTGACGTGGGCGATCCACAAAGTGATCATGCCCCG
>JAAENN010000045.1 GCA_024224295.1 Shimia sp.
GCCGGGGCGTCGCAGGCTGTGTTGATGGTTGGGAGCCTGCAGGGGGCATGGTTTCTGGGAGGCTTTGCCGGGCTGGGGGATGTGCGGTTTGTCGGCAGCGACGACGATCAAAACGCACGATACCGGCTTCTGGGGCTGGGGGGCGCTTATCAGGCAGGCCGTTGGAGCCACGGTTTGAGCTTGAGCGTGATGGATGTAATTGCCACCGAAGATCCGGAAACCCTGAGCGATACAGCGATCGTGAAAGTGCAGAGCGAATATGCGTTCAACGACAGGACGCAGCTGGGTATGTTTGCATCCTATTTTGAGGGCGAGATGGATTGGGACGGCTCTACACCTGATCCTGTGGATGGCGGCGGCTTCGGCATCTATCTGCGTCACAAGATGGGGCAGGTCGGCAACAACCCGTTGCTTTTGAATGCGGGTGTGTCGCGCACGATTTTGAAAGAGGCACCGCCTTCGGCAGATCACGCCTTGTGGGCGACGAAGGTTCACCTTGGGATTAGTATCGTGTTTGGCAAAGGCACGCCGTCTTTGATGCGCGTGGCCGGAGCGCCGGACATGACGACAGCGCAGATGTTCAATCCGATGTTGGATTGATCGCGGAGGATTCTTGTGGGGAGTCCAAACGCCCAATAAAAGTTGGCGAAAACCGCTTTCGTCACTTGCCAAGGTTCGGGACTCCCCATATAGAGCGACATCTCGCGGATTCCGTTGTTTCGGGATTCGTGGTTTTATCATTTGTCCATCAGGTCAAAAGGTAACCTCGCACATATCTCGGGGGCCTTCTGATGTATGAGAAAGGAAGAGGCGATGAACGCCAACGAACTGCGTGAAAAAACGCCGGATCAGCTTCGTGAAGAGCTGGCCAACCTCAAGAAAGAATCGTTCAACCTGCGTTTCCAGCAAGCCACTGGCCAACTGGAAAACCCGGCTCAGATCCGTGCAGCGCGTCGCAACGCTGCTCGCGTGAAGACCATCCTGAACGAAAAAGCCAAGTCGGCAGTAGAGTAATAGGAGCTAGATAGATGCCCAAACGTATCCTGACAGGCACCGTTACTTCGGACGCCAACGCCCAGACCGTAACCGTGTCCGTGGAACGTCGTTTCACACACCCCGTTCTGAAGAAAACCATTCGTAAGTCCAAAAAGTACCGGGCTCACGATGAGAACAACGCCTACAAAGTAGGTGACTCTGTTCGCATTATCGAATGCGCTCCGCGTTCGAAAACCAAACGCTGGGAAGTTCTGGAAGCCTAAGAGTCTCATTCGAGACTCCTGGCGACTGAAACTTTTTAGTTTAGTCGAAACCCTGGGGACCACAGCACGCATCGCTGCCCCATAGGTCGGGAGAAACCACATGATCCAGATGCAAACAAACCTGGATGTTGCTGACAACTCCGGCGCTCGCCGAGTTCAGTGCATCAAGGTTCTGGGTGGCTCCAAGCGTAAGTACGCATCCGTAGGCGACATCATTGTTGTCTCGGTTAAGGAAGCCATTCCTCGTGGTCGCGTTAAGAAAGGTGACGTCCGTAAGGCCGTCGTCGTACGCACCGCTAAAGAAGTCCGTCGTGAAGATGGCACTGCAATCCGCTTTGACCGGAACGCAGCCGTAATCTTGAACAACGCCAACGAGCCAGTAGGTACACGTATCTTTGGCCCAGTTGTTCGTGAGCTTCGCGCAAAAGGCATGATGAAAATCGTCTCGCTCGCGCCGGAGGTGCTGTAAGATGGCTGCTAAGCTGAAAAAAGGCGACAAGGTCGTCGTTCTGGCCGGTAAGGACAAGGGCAAAGAGGGTACAATCACCTCTGTAAACCCATCCGCTGGCAAAGCCGTTGTGGAAGGCATCAACATCGCCATCCGCCACACCAAGCAAAGCCAGACTTCTCAGGGCGGTCGCATCCCTCAGGCGATGCCGATCGAACTGTCTAACCTGGCATTCCTGGACAAAAACGGCAAAGCAACCCGCGTTGGCTTCCGCATGGAAGGTGACAAAAAGGTTCGCTTCGCAAAGACCACAGGGGACGTGATTGATGCTTGATAACGCAGACTACACCCCACGTCTGAAGTCGCTCTACAAGGATTCCATCCGCGCCGCTCTCAAAGAAGAGTTCGGCTACAAGAACGACATGCAGATTCCTTCGCTGGAAAAAATCGTGCTGAACATCGGCTGTGGCCGTGCAGCCGTTAAGGACAGCAAGAAAGCCAAGTCGGCACAGGCAGATCTGACCGCAATTGCGGGCCAGAAAGCTCTGACCACCGTGGCAAAGAACTCCATTGCTGGCTTCCGCGTTCGCGAAGGCATGCCAATGGGTGCCAAGGTGACCCTGCGTGGCGACCGTATGTACGAATTCCTCGATCGTCTGATCACTGTTGCGATGCCACGCATTCGCGACTTCCGTGGTGTGAAGCCGAGCTTTGACGGCCGTGGCAATTTCGCCACCGGTTTGAAAGAGCACATCGTGTTCCCAGAAATCGACTTTGATAAAGTGGATGAGAACTGGGGCATGGATATCGTCATCGCCACCGATGCTGAAACCGACGCCGAAGCGCAGAGCCTGTTGAAGCATTTCAACATGCCCTTCATCGCGTAAGGCTGAGAGGATTACGACATGGCTAAAAAAGCAATGATCGAACGCGAAAAGAAGCGGGAACGTCTGGTAGCAAAATATGCTGCTAAGCGCGCCGAGCTGAAAGAAATCGCAGCCGATGAGTCCAAGCCAATGGAAGAGCGTTTCAAAGCGCGTCTGAAACTGGCGAAACTGCCGCGCAACAGCTCGGCAACCCGTCTTCACAACCGTTGCCAGCTCACCGGCCGTCCACACGCTTACTACCGTAAGCTGAAGGTCAGCCGTATTGCGCTGCGCGAGCTGGGTTCTGCTGGTCAGATCCCTGGCATGGTTAAATCCAGCTGGTAAGGAGAGAACGATATGAACGATCCTATCGGTGATATGCTGACCCGTATCCGTAACGGCCAAATGCGTGGCAAGTCCGTGGTTTCCACCCCGGCGTCCAAACTGCGTGGCTGGGTTCTGGATGTACTGGCCGACGAAGGCTACATCCGCGGTTACGAAGCAACTGAAGAGAACGGCCACGCGGCGTTCGAAATCAGTCTGAAGTACTACGAAGGCACTCCTGTTATTCGTGAACTGGCACGGGTCTCCAAGCCCGGCCGTCGCGTATACATGGGCGCTGATGACATCCCAACCGTCCGTCAGGGCCTGGGTGTGTCGATTGTCTCCACCTCCAAAGGTGTGATGTCGGATGCAACTGCTCGCTCCAACAATGTTGGCGGCGAAGTACTTTGCACGGTCTTCTAAGGAGAGCCTGATGTCTCGTATTGGTAAAAAACCGGTCGAGCTGCCCAGTGGCGTTAGCGCTTCTGTCTCCGGCCAGACCATCGAAATCAAAGGCCCGAAGGACTCTCAGTCTTTCACCGCTACTGACGACGTGACCCTTTCCGTTGAAGAGAACAAAGTTGTTGTTACTCCTCGCGGCAAGTCCAAGCGCGCCCGTCAGCAGTGGGGCATGTCCCGCACCATCGTTGCCAACATGGTAACCGGTGTGACTGCAGGCTTCAAAAAAGAACTCGAGATCAACGGTGTTGGTTATCGTGCACAGATGCAGGGTACCACCCTGAAGCTGTCGCTCGGTCTCTCTCACGAAGTGAACTTCAACGTGCCAGCGGGTATCACCGTGACCACACCGAAGAACACCCAGATCATCGTGGAAGGTACTGACAGCCAACTGGTTGGCCAGGTTGCGGCAAACATCCGCGAATGGCGTAAACCAGAGCCTTATAAAGGCAAGGGTATCAAGTACGTGGACGAATATATCTTCCGTAAGGAAGGTAAGAAGAAGTAAGGACCAGTTAGATGGCAAACAGCAAACGGGATCTGTTCCTCAAGCGCCGCCTGCGCGTCCGGAACAAACTTCGCAAGGTCAATGGCGATCGCAAGATGCGCCTGTCCGTGCACCGCAGCAACAAGAACATCAGCGTTCAGCTGATCGACGATCGCAACGGTGTCACAGTGGCGTCCGCTTCCACTCTGGAAAAAGACTTGGGCCTGATCGGCAAGAACAACGTCGAAGCAGCCACCAAAGTGGGTGCGGCGATTGCCGAACGTGCGAACAAAGCAGGCGTGACCGAAGCATACTTCGATCGCGGCGGCTTCCTCTTCCACGGCAAAGTGAAGGCTCTGGCCAACGCTGCGCGTGAAGGCGGCTTGAAAGTCTAAGACTTGTGGGGGACGTTCGCGTCCCCCCGATGATCCGGGAGGTCAGGCCAATGGTCGGGCTTCACTGGGATTGAGTATATCAGGCGCCAAGCGCCAGTAGATAAAGGAATGCCAAATGGCAGAACGTGAAAACCGCCGGGGCCGTGGTCGCAACCGCGAAGAAGAAACCCCGGAATTCGCTGATCGTCTCGTTGCGATCAACCGTGTTTCCAAGACCACCAAAGGTGGTAAGAACTTTGGCTTCGCAGCTCTGGTTGTTGTTGGTGACCAAAAAGGCCGTGTAGGCTTCGGTAAAGGTAAAGCGAAAGAGGTCCCTGAGGCCATCCGCAAAGCCACCGAGCAAGCCAAGCGTCAAATGATCCGCGTGCCTCTGCGCGAAGGTCGTACCCTGCACCACGATATGGAAGGCCGTCACGGCGCCGGTAAAGTGGTTATGCGCACTGCGCCAGAAGGTACCGGGATCATCGCAGGTGGTCCAATGCGTGCTGTTTTCGAAATGCTCGGCGTCAAAGACGTTGTTTCGAAATCCATCGGTTCGCAGAACCCCTACAACATGATCCGCGCCACCATCGACGGGCTGAAGAAAGAAGCCAGCCCACGTCAGGTTGCGGCTCGCCGTGGCAAGAAAGTTGCTGACATCCTGCGCAAGGATGAAGCACCTGCCGAAGCTGCAGAGTAAGGAGTAACGACCAATGGCAAAAACCATCGTTGTAAAACAGGTCGGTTCGCCGATCCGTCGCCCACAAGACCAGCGTGCCACGCTGATCGGTCTGGGTCTGAACAAAATGAACCGGACCCGTGAACTGGAGGACACTCCTTCTGTACGCGGCATGATTCGCAAGGTTTCCCACATGGTGGAGATCATCGAAGAGCGCGACTAAGCCTTTTCGATCGATAATATTGAAAACGCCCTCGGATTTTCCGGGGGCGTTTTTGTTTGGATTGTCGAGAATTTGTTAAAGCTCTGGTGACGCTTCTACGGTGTCGTAACCGCCGGTGTCTACATATTGGGTGCCTTAGCGGTGGCGGCCTCTAAATACGCCATTCCAAAATCGAATGATTAACATCTCACCCATCGATATTCGCAAAGTGCATATCTGGGATGCTATCTTGTGCCTACCTCGCTGAAAAGTTCGGCACTAAATGGACAGCATGAACAGATAATGCGCGTCAAGCCGAAGTGGCGCATCGGCACTTGAAGGATTTAACTCATGCAACATGCTCCATCTCTGCACATCGAAGCCGTAGACATCGTTGGCCGTTTCACCCGCCTGGTTGAGAACTGGCTGCTGACACGTAAGCGCGACGCGTCGTTCGCCAAAACCGTCAAGGAGCTGAACAAGCTGACCAACCGCGAGTTGGCAGACATTGGCCTGAGCCGTGGCGACATTGAAGATGTTGCTCGCAAAGGCGCTCTGGCCCTGTAATAGACAGGTCAACCAGACACTCCCCTAAAAGGCCTCGGAGATTGCTCCGGGGCTTTTTTGCGTTTGGCAGGAATTCGCAAAACCTTGTCCTGGTTGCATAGGAGGTAGTCACTTGCCTGTGTTGAAAGCCTGCGGTCGACCACTTTTATCTGTCGGGTAACACAAACCACGCACTACTGACACACAGCAGCGCTATCCGAAGGTGGATTGGCGCCCCTAGGAGGACTTGTCTGATGGCCTATCTGAACACACCACATTCGCGCAGCATTGGTATGGGCGCCCGCATCTATGATGCCTGGTCCACCTATCGTGCGGAGCATCGGCAAAACGCGCTGTACCGTGAAACCACGCGGCAACTCGGCGGGTTGAGTGACCGGCAGCTGGAGGACATTGGCGTGTCCCGGCATGACATCGAGAAACTGGCACGGGATCAGACTGTTTCACGGTAACGGAACCTGAGCTTTAAATCGGAAAGCCTCGGCAAATGCCGAGGCTTTTTGGTTAGTGAGACGTAAACTGCCATTCCAAAGATGCATATCAGGTAGATCAATCTGGCAATTGTTAGCGATAACGGTGGCGCCTATGTTGAAGGCACCAGAAGGTAAACAGAAAACGCCGGAAAATGCGTTTCGGCACAGATAGATAAGGAGCCACCTCCATGGCATTTGTTCAAACAGCTCAATCCGCCCGCATCGACCTTTTTGCAAGCCTGCGCGCATCGATTGAAGAGTTCAAAGCAGCCCGCGCGCTGCGTCAAAAATACAAAACCACCGTTCGTGAATTGGCCCGGATGAGTGATCGCGATTTGGCCGATATTGGCATCCTTCGCTACGACATCGACAGCATCGCGGAAGCCCACGTTTACGGCTAAGTGACTTAAAACATCGATTGCAACGCTCCTGCCTGATCCGCGGGGGCGTTTTGTTTTGTTAGGAGGCTTGTGGGACCGTGTCGTAGCGCTCGATGTTTTGAATGCAGCTTATCCGAGACGGCGGAGGGCGTTGATCAAGGTGTGGAGAGAGATGATGGTCAAGTGCAAGGGATCAACCCGACCCGTTTTCTAATTGGCTATCGATCCCCGCGGTCTCTGCTCACTATCTCCGAATTTTCAGGCAAAATGACCGCTCGGCTTTGTTATGTCTTTGTGTAGGGCGCGCCGCCCGAACAAGACCTTCATAAGGAGCGCTACCGGTGCTGGATCTCACTTCTTTTCGCCGCGACCTACACAGCCACCCGGAGACCGGATTTGATCTGGAACGCACGCCACGCTTGATTGCTGATGTTTTGGCAAATGCGGGGCTTGAAGTTGTGCGTGGCGTTGGACAGTGCGGTGTTGTGGCCACCCTGCGGCGTGGCCCGGATGAAACGGCCATTGGATTGCGTGCCGACATGGACGCGCTCCCCATTCAGGAAGCCAATGGTTTTTCTTATCGTTCGAAGCAGGACGGGCTATTTCATGGCTGCGGTCATGACGGGCACAGTACTATGTTGCTCGGAGCGGCGCTCAAATTGGCGGGTGACCCGACCTTAGAGAGAACTGTACGCTTCATATTCCAGCCGGATGAGGAAAACGGCAACGGCGCGGCGGCTATGATCGCCGACGGATTGTTTGAGCGGTTTCCCATGGCGGCGATTTATGGGCTGCACAACATGCCGGGTATGGCGCTTGGGCAGTTTGCCACGCAGGCCGGTCCGTTTTGCGCTTTTGAGGACAATTTCGAGATCAGGATTGAAGGGCAGGGCGGACATGCCTCGATGCCGGAGAAAGGCGTCGATCCGATCGTGGCGGGGGCTGCGGCCGTGATGCAGTTGCAATCCATCATCTCCCGTAATGTTGCGTCAAGTGAGCATGCGGTTGTGTCGGTTACGGAGTTCCTCACGGATGGGGCACGGAATATTCTGCCAAGCAATGTGACACTGCGCGGCGATTGCCGAGGGTTTTCACAAGAGGTGTCCCAGATAATCGAGCGCCGCATGCGTGCAATTGTCGACGGTGTTTGCACGGCACAGGGAGCACAGGGGCAGGTGTCTTACTCCACGTCGTTCCGGCCCTTGGTGAATGACGCCCAGGCAACCGAAGTGATTGCCGAAGCTGCACGCAGTGTCGGGGGAATTGATGCGACTTATGGGCTTGTTGGGTTCTCTGAGGATTTTGCGGAGTTTCTCGCTCATCGACCAGGGGCTTTCATATTGATGGGCAATGGGTTGGAGGGGAACAACGCCTTGCCGCTGCACAATCCGTCTTATGATTTTAATGATGATGCCATCGCAAAAGGCGTCGCGTTTTGGACGCGGCTCGCGCATCAAGAGCGGTAGGGTCGAAGGTGGACACCTAGACACATCTTCCACATTGCAAACCAACGCCTGAGGGTCTATACGCCCCCGGTGGCGTTTTGCGTCACGAGAATCAAAATCAAGAAAAGCCGTGTTTGACCCGAAGACGCTTCGTGGGTCAGTTCCGGCAAGGAGAAGCGAAATGAAACTTCACGAACTGAGCGACAATCCTGGCGCAACCAAAAAACGCACACGCGTTGGCCGTGGCCCTGGCTCCGGTAAAGGTAAAATGGGTGGCCGTGGTATCAAAGGTCAAAAGTCCCGTTCGGGTGTGGCGATCAACGGCTACGAAGGTGGCCAGATGCCATTGTACCAGCGTTTGCCCAAGCGTGGCTTCAACAAGCCGAACCGCAAGGCATTTGCTGTGATCAACCTGGGTCTGATCCAGAAATTTGTTGATGAGAAAAAGCTGGACGCCTCCGCTGCGATCACCGAGGACGCGCTTATCGCATCCGGTCTGGTTCGTCGCAAAAAAGACGGTATCCGCGTTCTGGCAAAAGGCGAAGTTTCTGCCAAGCTGAACATCGAAGTGACCGGCGCCTCCAAAGCAGCTGTTGAGGCTGTCGAAAAAGCAGGCGGCTCTCTGACGGTCAAAACCGCGCCAGCGGCTGAATAAGAGGTTGTGAGTGGGCACATACCCGCTTACATAATCTTCCAAGTTTTCCTAACGCCGCCAAACCGGGAAACGGTTCTGGCGGCGTTTCCAGTCTAAGAGAGATCCTAAATGGTATCTGCAGCAGAGCAAATGGCGGCCAACACCAGCTGGGCCGCGCTTGGAAAAGCCACCGATCTGCGCAATCGCATCCTGTTCACACTGGCATTGCTGATTGTGTATCGTCTTGGCACATGGATTCCGGTGCCGGGCATCGACGGCGTTGCCCTCCGTGAGTTTATGGAAGAGGCGGGCGCAGGCATTGGTGGTATCCTGTCCATGTTCACCGGCGGTGCGCTGGGACGCATGGGGATCTTTGCTCTGGGCATTATGCCTTATATCTCGGCCAGCATCATCGTTCAGCTTCTGGGCTCCATGGTTCCTGCGTTGGAACAGCTCAAGAAAGAAGGCGAACAGGGCCGTAAGAAAATGAACCAATACACCCGCTACGGCACGGTGGCATTGGCAACGCTGCAGGCCTACGGCTTGGCAGTCAGCTTGGAGGCCGGTGAGCTGGTCACCGATCCGGGCATGTTCTTCCGCTTCAGCTGTCTTGTGACTTTGGTGGGCGGCACCATGTTCCTGATGTGGCTGGGTGAGCAGATCACCGCACGCGGCATCGGCAACGGTATTTCCTTGATCATCTTTGTTGGCATTGTGGCCGAACTGCCTGCCGCACTGGCGCAGTTCTTTGTGTCCGGCCGCACCGGCGCAATCAGCGAAGCGGTGATTGTGGGCGTGATCGTGATGGTGATTGCCACTATCGCATTCGTGGTCTTCATGGAGCGCGCGCTGCGTAAGATCCACATTCAGTACCCACGCCGCCAAGTTGGCATGAAGGTTTATGACGGTGGCTCCTCTCACCTGCCGGTGAAAGTGAACCCAGCCGGCGTGATCCCAGCGATCTTTGCGAGCTCTCTGCTTCTGCTGCCAACCACGATTTCCACCTTCTCCGGCACTGCGACAGGTCCAGTCATGTCCTGGCTGCTGGCGAACTTTGGCCCGGGGCAGCCACTCTACCTGCTGTTCTTCGTGGCGATGATCGTGTTCTTTGCTTACTTCTATACTTTCAACGTCAGCTTCAAACCTGACGATGTGGCCGACAACCTGAAGAACCAGAATGGCTTTGTACCGGGCATCCGCCCTGGTAAGCGCACCGCCGAGTATCTGGAATATGTTGTGAACCGCGTATTGGTTCTGGGCTCTGCATATCTTGCGGCAGTTTGTCTCCTTCCGGAGATTCTGCGTGGTCAGTTTGCGATCCCCTTCTACTTTGGCGGCACCTCGGTTCTGATTGTGGTTTCCGTAACCATGGATACCATTCAGCAAGTTCAGAACCATCTGCTGGCCCATCAGTACGAAGGGCTGATTGAAAAATCGCAGCTGTCCGGCAAAGGTCGGAACAAGCGCAAACGCAAAGGACCTGCTCGTCGATGAATATTATTCTGCTTGGCCCGCCCGGTGCCGGTAAAGGAACCCAGGCTGGCCGTCTCGTAGAGAAGCGCGACATGATCCAGCTTTCTACGGGCGACATGCTGCGCGCCGCAAAAACCTCCGGTACGGAGATGGGTAAGAAGGTTGCCGAGGTCATGGACCGTGGCGAGCTTGTCACCGATGAGATTGTGATCGGTCTGATCCGCGAGCAGCTGGAAGGCGACAAAAAGGGTGGTTTCATTTTTGACGGCTTCCCACGGACCCTGGCACAAGCCGATGCACTGGCGGACCTGTTGGAAGACTGCGGCGAGAAGCTGGACGCTGTGATCGAGATGCAGGTGAATGATGAGGTTCTGGTAGAGCGTATCATCAACCGCGCCAAAGAGGCGGTCGCCGCCGGTGGCGAAGCTCGTGCGGACGACAATGCAGAGAGCCTGAAGGTGCGCTTGATGGCGTATTACAAGCAGACCTCGCCGTTGATCGGGTATTACCACGCCAAAGGCAACCTGACGTCGATTGATGGTCTGGCATCGATGGATGAGGTTGAGGCCTCCGTGGCAGGCGTGTTGGGTTAAACGCCCACAAGATTGATTGAAAAGCGCCCTGCATCGGTGGATGTGGGGCGTTTTTTTATTGCATCACACATCTCCTGCGGGAATTTCGGGCGACAATTGCACGACACATTTGGACGTCTCAAAATGCCTTCGCTCTCCGCGCTTTAACAAAAGCTGCTGCTTTCCCTGACATTTGCCCTTTTTGCCAACGCCGCCTCGGCGATGTTCATTCAGCCGGACTGGCTGGACCCCACCGAGCCGGGGGTGGGGACCAATCGGTATGCGTATTCGGGGAATGATCCGATTAACAAGTTGGATCCAAATGGAAACCTTAGCTATAATACTGAGGACGAAGAATTCTTCGCCGAAGAAGGTGATACGATAGAGAGCATCTCAGAGGATACCGGGTTGGAGGCGGACGATCTGTTAGCCTTGAACGAAGGTCTGACGCTTGACGACTCCATTTCAAACGGCGCCATTGTAAGCCTCGGTGACAGTGCAAATGTTAGGACCTTTAAACATGCGGCTGGTTTGATTGGTGACGGAAAATTTGCTCAGGCTGCGCGCTACAACGATTATTTTAGCGAAGGGGTCAACAAGTGTAATTGTTTCGTGAGTGTCGCGATTGAGGCCGGTCACGGCAGTTTCCCGACACGTATGCACGATGGATCGCCCGCGCCCTCTTTGGCTGCAGATTGGTTTAGCGCGGCTCATGAGGGCATGTCTCTCATTCGAGCTGATCAGGCCCAGATTGGAGATGTAATTTCTTGGCGCGTGGGTGGTGACGGGTTCTGGGGAAAAGTCCAAAGGTATGCTGCTGGTGCCTCAGGGCATGCTATGATTTATTCCGGTGGAGTTTCTGTCGTTTCTGGCGGTAATGTCTATCGACCAGACGGAGGCGGCGGCGCGATTGGTGCAGCTGGTTCTATCGGCGGTACTCACAGAAGCCAGTCATTTATGAATGACATGCGGATGTATCAATGGAACAGGGCCGAGTTCACGAGGTATTCGAGATAGCGTTTATGGTGTCGAAAATAAAATATCTCATCTTTCTCGTCGCGGCAGTATTAGGGTTGTTCCTTCATGTGCCTCCTCAGTGGAAAACGGATTTTTCAAGTCTGTCAGATCAAGAAATATATGCAGCGCTGGGTGATCCAGTCAACAAAACGAGAGAAGTGGGTTACTTCAACCACATTTGGCTCAGTGGTATTACACTGTCGGACATAACACTTTTCGCTTCTGTGCTGCATTTGGAACGCGGTTCGGATGGAGAAATTCAAAAGAGCCGCTACTTACTGCCTTTCTATTCAAATTGGGTGAAAGAGTTTCTTGCGAAGCGATTGGTTGATGAAACGTAAGGTCTATCTTTGAATGCAAGCACACAGATGTTAGCCACTTGACACCCCCCTCAATCCCCCCTATTTCACCCCATCTCTTAACGGAGAATCAGTTCTTTGCGCGTGGGTCGCACCCATGTTGCAAGACCACCTGATCAGCTGAGGCCCGATCGCTTGCTAGCGTCGGGCTTACGTTGTGAAAAAAGGTTCCGGAGCTACGGAACCGCAACGAAAAGGAAAGTGACACGTGGCACGTATTGCCGGCGTAAACATCCCGACCCACAAACGGGTCCCGATCGCCCTGACTTATATCACTGGTATTGGCCCAGCTTCGGCCAAAGAAATCTGCGAAAGCGTGAAGATCGACGAAACCCGTCGCATCAACGAGCTGTCTGACGCAGAAGTTCTGGCCATCCGTGAGCACATCGATGCGACTTACACCGTTGAAGGTGACCTGCGTCGTGAAGTGCAGATGAACATCAAGCGTCTGATGGACCTTGGCTGCTACCGTGGCCTGCGCCACCGTCGCAACCTGCCGGTTCGCGGTCAGCGTACCCACACCAACGCTCGCACACGCAAAGGCCCTGCGAAGGCCATTGCTGGCAAGAAGAAATAAGGGGGTACTGATCAATGGCACGTGAAAAGACTCGCGCGAAGAAAAAAGAGCGCAAGAATATCGCCACTGGCGTTGCGCATGTGAACTCTTCGTTCAACAACACCAAAATCCTGATCTCTGACGTTCAGGGTAACGCCATTTCTTGGTCCTCTGCTGGCACCATGGGTTTCAAGGGCTCCCGTAAGTCCACCCCATACGCTGCTCAGATGGCTGCGGAAGATGCAGGCAAAAAAGCGCAGGATCACGGTGTTAAGACACTGGAAGTGGAAGTTCAGGGCCCGGGTTCCGGCCGTGAATCCGCACTGCGCGCTCTGGCTGCGGTTGGTTTCAACATCACCTCAATCCGTGATGTAACACCTATCGCCCACAACGGCTGCCGCCCACCAAAGCGCCGCCGCGTCTAAGCGACATTTCTACCACCTGGGGCCGCGTGATCCGCACGGCCCCAGTTCGTCATTTTGAAACCTCGGGCGTCTGGTTCTTTTGGACATGGGAACAAGACAAGTATGGAGGGACGCATGATCCACAAGAATTGGGCAGAATTGATCAAGCCTACACAGCTTGAAGTGAAGCCGGGCAATGACCCTGCGCGCCAAGCCACCGTTGTGGCGGAGCCACTGGAGCGTGGTTTTGGTCTTACTTTGGGCAACGCGCTGCGCCGCGTTTTGATGAGCTCGCTGCAAGGCGCGGCCATCACCAGCGTACAGATCGACAACGTATTGCACGAATTCTCCAGCGTTGCTGGCGTTCGCGAAGACGTGACCGATATCATCCTGAACCTGAAGGGCGTGTCCCTGCGCATGGAAGTGGAAGGCCCTAAGCGCCTTTCTATCAATGCTAAAGGTCCGGGTGCCGTGACTGCTGGTGACATCAGCGACAGCGCGGGCATCGAAGTTCTGAACAAAGATCACGTGATCTGCCACCTTGACGATGGCGCCGACCTCTATGTCGAGCTGACCGTCAACACCGGCAAAGGTTACGTGTCTGCGGACAAGAATAAGCCTGAAGATGCACCTATTGGTCTTATTCCAATCGATGCGATCTACTCTCCGGTGAAGCGTGTTTCTTACGACGTGCAGCCGACCCGTGAAGGTCAGGTTTTGGACTACGATAAGTTGACGATGAAAATCGACACCGACGGCTCGATCACGCCGGAAGACGCCGTGGCCTTTGCTGCGCGTATCCTGCAGGACCAGTTGTCGATCTTCGTGAACTTTGATGAGCCGGAATCTGCGGGCCGTCAGGAAGAGGACGATGGTCTCGAGTTCAACCCGCTTCTCTTGAAGAAAGTGGACGAGCTGGAACTGTCTGTACGCTCTGCGAACTGCCTGAAGAACGACAACATCGTTTACATCGGCGATCTGATCCAGAAGACCGAAGCAGAGATGCTGCGCACGCCGAACTTCGGCCGCAAGTCTTTGAACGAGATCAAAGAAGTGCTGTCCGGCATGGGCCTGCACCTTGGCATGGACGTCGAGGACTGGCCACCAGACAACATCGAAGATCTGGCCAAGAAGTTCGAAGACAACTTCTAAGTCTTGAAAGATTTGAGCGGGTCGCGTAAGTGCCCCGCTCAACCAATGCCCGGATTTGCCGGGGACAATATGGGCTTCCGCCCCAAGGTGAACTGGTGACACGCATCACTGGTCTGACAAAGCAAAACGCGAATTAGGAGAAATCAAATGCGTCATGCTCGTGGCTATCGCCGCCTGAACCGTACTCACGAACACCGTAAAGCCCTGTTTTCCAACATGGCGGGTTCGTTGATCGAACACGAACAGATCAAAACCACCTTGCCAAAGGCAAAAGAACTGCGCCCGATCATTGAAAAAATGATCACGTTGGCAAAACGGGGTGATCTGCACGCCCGTCGCCAGGCTGCTGCGCGTCTTAAAGAAGACCAGTATGTTGCGAAACTTTTCGACGTTCTGGGCCCTCGCTACAAAGACCGTCAGGGTGGTTACGTCCGCATCATGAAAGCCGGCTTCCGCTACGGCGACATGGCGCCAATGGCGATCATCGAATTTGTGGATCGTGACGTTGATGCAAAAGGCGCGGCCGACAAGGCTCGCCTGGCAGCTGAAGAAGCCGCCGAAGAATAAATATCCATCTGGATCAACCAGATGCCTGGACCCCTGCCGAAGCGGCGGGGGTCTTTTTTTGTTTAAGGCTAGCCTGAGGCATAGCGCCACCTTTTGGATTCAATTGGGAGCCATTACCTGATTGAAGAAAAGCCAATAGGTGCTGCAATGACATCTTCTTACCAAACTCCTGTTTTCTTTTGCCATGGTGTGCCGGGGTGTCCGGAAGATGCCCAACTATTGGAAACAACTGGGCGTGCTGTCGTTGCGCCAAATCTTTTTGATCACTCGACGCAAAACCCTATGACAGCTTTGTTAGAGACCTTCGACGCTGCGGTGCTTGAAGGTGGTCATGACGGGTACCATGTGGTTGGGTTTTCCATTGGAGCCATGGCTGCACTACGGTTGGCAGCTGCGCGCCCGGAGGAGGTGGCCAAAGTGACAATTGTGTCGACAGCAGCCCCCTTATCGTTGGGAGATTTTCTGCCGGATATGGCCGGTGCGGCGGTGTTCAAACTGGCCATCACGCGGCCCGGTGTTTTGCGGATGGTGACAGGTGTTCAAGGTGTTCTAGCGCGCAAGGCTCCGGGGGTGTTGATCAATCAGCTCTTTGCTAAATGCGGTGCACAGGAGCAAGTTTTGTTGCAGGATCCATCGTTTGTTGAGTGTCTAAAGACGGGGATGCGCAACAGCTTTGGGGCGCATCGCGATGGGTACTTGGCATATCTTGCCTCCTATGTGGCCGATTGGCGTGCTGACCTAGATCGTGTGCGGGCAACGGTGGACATTTGGCACGGAGACAGGGACACATGGGCACCGCTGGCCATGGCAGAGGCGGTCAGGGAGACGTTGTCTACCCCTTGTCGTCTTCATGTGGTGCCGGATGGTGAGCATTACTCGACTTTGAGAGCCGTGCGGTTGAACTAGACCATCCGCAGCGCGCGGCATGGTCGGGAGTATGGACTAATAGGGGGTAAGATGAGTTTTGATGTGATTGTTTTAGGCGCGGGGCTATGGGGCAGTGCCTGTGCACGGCATTTGGCAGAGATGGGGGCAAAGGTTGCCCTGGTGGGGCCCGCGGAGCCTGACAATGCAGCGACACATGATGGTGTTTTTGCGAGTCACTATGATCAGGCGCGGATCTCGCGCCGGTTGGACAATAGTCCTGACTGGGCTTTGTTCGCGAATGCCGCGTTGCGCCGTTACACGGAGATCGAGACGCTAGGCGGACGAAAGTTCTTTCATAAGGTGGGCGCGTTGATGGCTGGGCCGGAAACGGGCACCGGCAGTGACTACATGCGCGACACGGCGGTTGTGGCTCAGGCTGAGGGTATTGAACACGAAGCCCTGCGCGGGGGAGCGTTGCGGGAACGGTTCCCGTTTTTTGATTTTCCGGACGGCATTTTGGGCCTTTTCGAGAAAGACGCTGGCTGGATCAACCCACGTGCCCATGTGGCGGCAGAGATTGGTGCAGGTGTGGCCAATGGTGTGATGCTTTTGCGAGACGAGGTTGTAGAGGTTGAGGACATCGGAAACGGCGTGACTGTGCGGTGTGCTACTGGGGAAACACTGCAGGCTGACAAAGTCGTTGTGGCCGGGGGCGCGTTTTCTAAAGCGCCGGGGCTTTTGGCTGAACCTGTTCCATTGCAGGTTTATGCCCGCACGGTTGCGTTTTTAGAAATTGATAAGGCGGAAACAGAACGGCTTAAGGAAATGCCGTCGGTGGTCTATTTCTTCCCAAATGGGGAAGGGGATTGCTACATTCTGCCACCGGTGCGCTATCCGGATGGCAAAACCTATTTGAAAATCGGTGGAGATCCGACAGATGTGGAGCTGACCACAGTCGCCGAGATGAAGGACTGGTTCCGTGGCGACGGCGATACGAAAGCAGCGGCATATATGGCAGAGCAGTTGTTTAAGCTGATGCCGGATTTGGCATCCAAGGGCGTGATCCATAATAGTTGCGCAACGAGTTTCACACCCCGCGGCAATCCCTTGATTTATGGACAGACCGAGCGGGTGTTCGCCTTGACCGGCGGCAATGGGGCCGGAGCAAAATGTGCTGATGAGATTGGTCGCTTAGGTGCGCTGATGGTGATGGGGCAGTCGTTGGATGATGAAGGATACAGTACAACCTTTGAGCCTTAGGCTGCGTTCAGACGTGGATTAGGTCGTAGACGTAGGACTTTGCGCCTTTGCGGCTGACCCAAATGCCCTCGGGGGAGGGCATCCGGTGATTGGGGGGCGAGCTGGTCCCAAGGGCGCCCCATGATCTTGTCGCTGTCAAAGGCGTCTATTGAGGCGGTCTGGCGATCTTTGGACATGTCGGAGTGGTTTCTCCGCTGCTAGAATAAGTCAACGGTTTCTGGCGGATGTCTGCCGTCGCAGAGCGCAGAGCAGCTTGTATTATACAAAAGCGTTGCGCATATGCGATGCACTGAACAATTGAGGATAACGCATGATCCGCGCTGTATTGATTTCGCTCACGCTGGGGCTGGCAACCACAGTCTCTGCAGAGACTAAAATTCCGCAGTCCCAAGCCGAGATTTCGATGGGCTTTGCGCCTTTGGTGAAAGAAGCGGCCCCGGCAGTTGTGAACATCTTTGCAAAACAAGTTGTGCAGGTACGTCAAAGCCCATTCACAGGTGATCCGTTTTTTGACGAGTTGTTTCGTGGTTTTGGGACACCGCAACCAAGAGTGGAAAACTCTCTTGGTTCCGGTGTGATCCTGTCTGAAGATGGCATTGTGGTGTCCAACTATCATGTTGTGGGCATGTCGACAGACATTCGCGTGCAGTTGAATGACCGCAGCGAGTACACCGCCGAAGTCTTGTTGGCGGATGAAGAGAGCGATCTGGCCGTTTTGAAGCTGAAGGAGGCGAACGGCCTGCCGTTCTTGCAGTTCCGCGACAGTGACCATGTCGATGTTGGCGAGTTGGTGATGGCGATTGGCAACCCGTTTGGGGTGGGCCAGACCGTGACCAGCGGGATTGTCAGCGGGCTGGCGCGCTCTGGTGTGGCGACGGGCAATGCGCGCGGTTACTTCATTCAGACGGATGCGGCGATTAACCCTGGCAATTCTGGTGGGGCGCTGATTGACATCAACGGGGATTTGATTGGCATCAACACCTCGATCTTGACCCGTTCCGGTGGGTCTAACGGGATTGGTTTTGCTATCCCGGCCAATCTGGTGGCGCAGTTTGTAGATCAAGCACGGCAAGGCTTTGATGACTTCCAACGTCCTTGGGCAGGCATGTTTGGCCAGCCAGTAGATGCGGATATGGCAGAAGGTTTGGGGCTGGATCGTGCGGGCGGTATGGTTGTGTCAACGATGCATGAGATCAGCCCGTTTCTTGCAGCCGGAGTTGAGGCGGGAGACGTCATCACAGCTTTGGACGGGCAGCCGGTAAACACACCCGCCGAAATGGTTTTCCGCATGTCGGTGGCGGGATTGGGTAGTGAGGTCACGGTTGAGACCCTGCGTGACGGCGCGTTGATGACACGCAAGGTGAAGATGGGCGTAGCACCCGATACACCCAGCCGCGAAACAATCGAAACCGGCCGCAAATCGGCGATTCCGGGTATGATAATGTCCAACATTAACCCAGCGGTTTTGGGAGAATTTGGTCTGCCCTTGAACCTGAAAGGGATTGTCGTAGAAAAACCTGGTGAGATTGGCGCTCGTTTGGGCATTGGTCCAGGTGATGTGCTGCGTGTGATCGACGGCGCGGAGATCATCACCACAAAAGATGCGGACAAGGCTTTGCGGGATGCGCGAAAACGGCTTACGTTAGAGGTCCAGCGCGGCACCCAGCGGGTGGTGATGCGCTTTAGACTTTAAGGGCTTATAGGCTGACCATGGCCGATCTTTTTGACACCACACCGGCGGATATTCCGGCAGCGGGCCCGAAGGGCGATGCACCGCGTCCTCTGGCGGATCGACTGCGGCCCAAATCTTTGTCCGAGGTGATTGGGCAGGAGCAGGTGCTGGGTGCAGAGGCACCTCTGGGGGTAATGCTGTCGTCCGGTTCGTTATCGTCGCTGATCTTTTGGGGGCCGCCCGGTGTGGGCAAGACCACCATTGCGCGGCTATTGGCGGATGAAACCGAACTACATTTTGTGCAGATCAGCGCGATTTTCAGCGGTGTGCCAGAGCTGCGCAAAGTGTTTGAAGCCGCCAAGGTGCGCCGTGCGAATGGCAAAGGCACGTTGCTGTTTGTTGACGAAATCCACCGGTTCAACAAAGCGCAGCAGGATGGGTTTTTGCCATACATGGAAGATGGCACGATCCTTCTGGTGGGGGCCACCACAGAAAATCCATCGTTTGAACTCAACGCTGCGGTGCTGTCGCGCTCGCAGGTCCTGGTGCTGGAGCGGTTGGCGCTTGGGGATCTGGAGCGACTGGCGCAGCGGGCGGAGAAGGACCTTGAGAAGTCCTTGCCTTTGGACGGGCCAGCGCGGGAAGCGCTGTTGGAAATGGCTGACGGCGATGGGCGGGCGTTGCTCAACTTGATTGAGCAGGTCATGGCCTGGAAAGTGGACGGCAAGCTCGACACGGATGCGCTGTCTACACGGCTGATGCGGCGGGCGGCGAAATACGACAAGTCTGGCGATGAGCATTACAACCTTATTTCAGCGCTGCACAAATCGGTGCGTGGGTCTGATCCGGAGGCGGCGCTTTATTGGTATGCGCGGATGCTGGAGGGTGGCGAAGACCCTCGGTTTCTGGCGCGGCGGTTGACGCGGATGGCCTGTGAGGACATCGCATTGGCCGATCCGCAGGCGCAAAGCGTTTGCCTCAGTGCTTGGGAGACTTATGAGCGGTTGGGAAGCCCCGAAGGGGAGCTGGCACTGGCGCAGGCGGTGATCTATCTGGCGCTCGCGCCCAAGACCAATGCAGGCTATGCGGCCTATAAGGCGGCGCGGGCTTTAGCGAAGAAAACCGGTTCCGAGCCACCGCCCAAACACATCCTGAATGCGCCAACCTCATTGATGGCAGACCAGGGGTATGGCGATGGCTATCAATATGACCATGAAGCTGAAGATGGGTTTTCCGGGCAGAACTACTTCCCGGAAGGCATCAAGCGGCCGGTGATCTACACGCCGGTGGAGCGTGGCTATGAGCGTGAATTGAAGCGGCGCATGGAGTATTTTGCCAA
>JAAENN010000046.1 GCA_024224295.1 Shimia sp.
ATCGCCACCCACAGCCAGCGGGCTTTCTCGTTATTCCTCACCCTGGCGTAGAGCTCGTCCATCTGCACCACGGCCAAGACCAGGCCGCGGAACCACACGTTGTGCAGCCCGCTACTGTGGGTCCCCATGCGGGCCAACCAGCGCGCGATCGTCGCGTCTTGGTGTCCAGTGTAGCGCACCATCACGGCCCTATCGACGCCCTCCACCAGAAACCACAGCACCATCTCCACGGTCTCGGCCTTGGTCTTCATATAGTACAACGGCGTCCCTTTGCGACTGCTGAACACCTGGCGGCACGCCTGGCAGCGCAAGTACGGAATATCTCTATGCTTCCCGCGCACTGTATGACGTACCAGCGCATGGATCGCCTCATCAGTGATCCCGAAGTACGCACAGCCGGTGTTCAGACACGCCTTACCCTGGGTGGCATATCGTTTCTTCGCCCCCCGCGTACTCTTCACCTGACACCAGGGTGTCACGTCACTGTTGATCCGTGCGGTCTCCAGCTTCACCCCGCGACAGCAATGCGGGCAATCCTTCGGTGACTTCGGATGCCGTTGGCGCGGGACGTAGTCCTTCGCCCGCTGCCACCACCCTTTCACCCGCCGCTGGTTCAATCGCCACCACAGCCGCGCTAACTGAACCAGCATCACTCCCCAAACCACGTGTTCGATCCGCAATCCATTTACCATTGATCATTCTCGACTACATCCGTCACACGCAAAACGTCCGCAGCTTACCAGTCTGCGAACGTTTGTCAATCC
>JAAENN010000047.1 GCA_024224295.1 Shimia sp.
GACACCCGGCTGAAGAAGACGGGCCGCTGCATTCCGCAAGCCTCCTACCACCGGGATCCGATGTCGCCGCCGTTCCATGTCAACCTGATGCTCGGGTTGCGCTTCTTGCAGGCCTCGCTGCTGGTCCCGCTGCACCGGCAAACCTCGGTCAGCGCCCGCGCCTTGCCGATCCGGTTCGAAGAGGTCTCGACGGTGAAGAAGCCGGGCAGCAAAGCCTCCGAGGAGGAACAGCAGCAGTATCGGGAACTGAAGAAGAAGCAGAATCTCTCCCAGCGGTTTGTCCAGATGATGGGTGACGTGCGCCAGGAACTGGACGGGATCGGCGCCGCCAGCAAGATCCTGGTGATGGCCGCCGATGGCAGCTTCTGCAATCGGACGGTGTTGACCGCCCCGCGGGAGAGAACCGAGATCATTGCCCGCGCCCGCAAGGATGCCAAGCTCTGCCGCCGGGCCGAGCCGGGGGGACGGCGCTTCTATGGGATCGACAAGTTCACTCCCGAGCAGGTGCGCCAGGACGATTCCATCCCCTGGCAGACCACCAGGATCTTCTATGGCGGCAAACGCCGCAAGATTCGCTACAAGGAACTGACGGAGGTGTACTGGCAGGGTGGTGCGCGGCGACTGCCGTTGCGGCTGCTGGTGGTCGCTCCCACCGCCTACCGGAAACGCAAAAGCAGCCGTTTGTACTATCGCCAGCCCGCCTACCTGCTGACCACCGACCTAAAAGACAAGGCCCGCGGACTGCTGCAGATCTTCTTCGACCGCTGGCAGATCGAGGTCAACCACCGCGAGGAGAAAGATACCCTGGGCGTCGGCCAGGCACAGCTGTGGAACGCCACGGCGGTTCCCAAACAACCCGCTCTGGCGGTGGCTTCTTACTCTGCTTTGCTGTTGGCCTCGCTCGAAGCCTTCGGCGAACAGCGTACCGCGGCCTATGCAGCCCTGCCCAAATGGAGACGACAGGCCAAACGGCCTTCTTGCCTCGACCTCATCACCTTGCTGCGTAAGGAAATGGCCGAAAACCCCCATTTGGTGGCGCCCATCGGCCTTGATCCCACTTATCAGGGCTTCACCAGCAGCGCTGCGGCCTGAAAAATGTAGAAACTCCAGGGCGCGGGCAAGAGTGCCCGCGCCACGTCTAGTGTGGCTGGTGTTGGCCGGTCTTGCGTTTGTACTCGCTCGGGCCTTCGAGCTGCCGGACGCCGGCGCCTAGCTGCTTCAATTCGGCCATCAGCTCATTCTTCCGCTCAGCGTGATCGGTGGCTTGGGCCAGGTTGTTGACTTCGATGGGATCGGCGTTGAGGTTGTACATCTGTTCCCAGTCGGCGAAGCGGACGTATTTCCAGCCGTCGGCGGTGCGGACGCATTCGAGCGAGGGCACGCCCCAGCCGGAGGTGAAGTATTCGTAGAGGAACGACTGCCTCCAGTCCGGCGCCTCCTCGCCGCGCGCCAGCGCCATCGCCGAATGGCCTTCGAAGTCGTCCGGCGGCGCCAGTCCGGCCACCTCGAGGATGGTTGGCGCGAGGTCCACATTCAGCACCAACTCGTCGCGCGTCTGGCGGGCCGGCACGCCCTTTGGATAGCGCGCCAGCAA
>JAAENN010000048.1 GCA_024224295.1 Shimia sp.
TGCGAGACGCGACTGCGAAAGGTCGCCGACAAAGAACCTGTGGTCTCTGGCCCATTCGGCTGTCTGCTCAATCTGATGGATAATGCCTGTGCATTGCGGCAGCACCACCTCTTCGTCGGTGTCTTCCTTCTTGTAGACCAGATGACCGATCACCACACGCGGCTGTCAACGGCGGTGTAAAAACCTGCCACTGGGGCGGAGCAAAAGCAGGCCAGTTTGGGGTTCGCGCCTTGGAGCGTGTGGCCCTCAAATAGCAAGCACGTTCCATGGCGCATTGGCCGTCAGGCCAATCCTGTTTTGATTATTTTCCAGCTGTTTTGGTGCGTGCGCGGCTCTGGTTGAGGCGATAGCTTTCGCCGTTCATTTCCAGGATGTTCACATGATGGGTCAACCGGTCGAGCAGTGCGCCCGTGAGGCGTTCGGTGCCAAATGTCTCTGTCCATTCTTCGAACGGCAAGTTGCTTGTGATCAGGGTAGAACCGCGTTCGTAGCGCTGCGAGATCAGCTCGAAGAGAAGCTCAGCCCCGGTTTTGCTGAGCGGCACGAAGCCCAGTTCATCAATGATCAGCAGTTTGACCTTGGCCAGCTGGCGCTGCAATCGCAGCAAGCGCTTCTCGTCACGGGCCTCCATCAGTTCATGAACCAGAGATGCTGCCGTGACGAAGCTGACCGGCAGCCCCTTTTGGCAGGCCGCCAGTCCCAGCCCGAGGGCGATGTGGGTTTTGCCTGTGCCTGACGGGCCGAGGGCAATGACATTCTCCTGGCGCTCGATCCATTCACAGCGCGCCAGTTCCAGCACCATCATTTTGTTAAGGCTGGGGATGGCCTTGAAGTCGAAGCTGTCCAGGCTTTTGACGGCCGGGAACTTGGCCGCCTTGATCCGCCGTTCGACCATGCGCCGTTCGCGGTCGATCAATTCCAGCTCTGTCAGGCGCGCCAGGTAGCGCACATGATCCACGCCTTCAGCGGCACAGATACGCGCTTGCTTGTCGTGCTCACGCAGGAACGTGGGCAGCCGAAGAGTTTTGAGATGATGAGCCAGCAGCAGTTCGGGGGCTTCACTCATGCCTGCTCTCCCGCGAGCAGGCTCATGTAAGATGACACGGACGTCGTGGCGATATTGGTTCTGGGCAGGAACGGATAGAGGTCCAGATCCAGTCGGGGCGGTCGGCGTTCCACACGGCATAGCACCAGGTGTTTGATGGCGTCGAAGCTGACGGTCCGCATCTGCAGCGCCTCTTTGACTGCGAGGTGCAGCACCTCCATCTCGAAGCGCTCCAGCAGGCGTAGAACCTGCACGTACTCCCGCTTGCCAGCCTTGCCCTGCCGGGCTTCCAGCAGTCGTTGCAGCGTGGCGAAGGCGTCAGGCAGCTCCCAGTTTTGCAGCGGGGCGGCCTGATCAAAGGACATGATCTTACGCTCGATCAGCCGCAGGTAATGCACCGGGTCAAACACCATGTCACCTGTATCGTAAGAGCGAGGATGGTCTGCGATGATCTCAGCCGCGCAGCCGATCACCACACGGCCCACAAAGCCTTTGATCCAGACTTCACGGTGGCCATAGGCAACTGGCACTGAGTAATCGTTGCCGCGATAGCGCACCATGGATGTCGACGTCACCTGACCGCTACGCAGATCGCAGGCCTCAAAGGGCGCAGCGGGCAAATCCCGCATCGAGGCCAGATCCGCTTCCAAGCGGTCGCCAATACTGGCTTTGTGCCCGCGCAGGATATCACCCTGCCGTTTGCGGCATCGTTCTTCCAGGTAATCGTTGAACGCATTCCAGTCGGCAAAGCGGGGCATTGGCACCATGAAGTTGCGACGTCCGTAGCCAACCAGACCCTCGACCTTGCCTTTGTCATTCCCCTTGCCGGGGCGACCGTACCGATCCCCAATCACATAATGCGACAGCATCGCGCTGAACCGCTGGGTTCTTTGGCGGGTGCCGTCCGGCAGGATCCTGGCAACCAGACACCTGTCATTATCATACAGAACCGACTGCGGCACCGCGCCAAAAAATGCGAACGCATGAACATGACCGTCTAGCCAGGCCTCGGTGTTCGCCGCGGGATACGCCCGGACATAACACGCATCGCTATGTGGCAGATCCAACGCGAAGAAGTAGGCCTTTTGCTCGACACCGCCGATCACAACCAGAGCTTCGCCAAAGTCAGCCTGCGCATGTCCCGGCGGATGGCTCAGCGGGACAAACATCTCCCGTGAACCGCGCTTCTTGCTGCGCACGTAATCTTTGACGATGGTATAGCCGCCGTCGAACCCACATTCGTCGCGAAGACGCTCAAAAATGCGCTTGGCCGTATGACGCTGCTTGCGCGGGCGCACCTTATCTTCAGCCAACCAATGATCAATCTGATCGACGTGAGCATCCAACTTTGGGCGCTTGATTAAAGCCGTCCGTCGATACCCTGGCAGCTCAGAATAGGCCAACATCTTGGCAACGCTGTCTCGGCTGATCCCAAAATCCCGAGCGATCCGCCAACCACTCAGCCCATCCTGAAAATGGGCGCGGCGCACCTTCAAATACAATTCCACGGTGAATATCCCCAAACCCTCCCATCAAATGAAAGGGCAAAAGTGGCCGACTTTTACGCCGCCCGCGACAACACAAAGCCGCCGCTACCGTGGCCGAGTATTGCTCCGCCGTTCACAGCAAGATAGGTGGCGAAATTATCCAAATGTCTCAAAAGTCCCGCGTTGCAGACCTCGACACGATGCAGCATAGTTTCGATCACCTCACACGACACCTGCCCCGCAAACGCCACTTGCCGACCGAGCCGCCGGTCAGGATTGCGGCGGCCGGAGCACTGGGTTCAACCGGGCCCCACAACTAGCTCCGCCTGCCGATGAGAAAATAGGTTTGCATCTCCGCTTTCCCCTTGATCGCTATCGTACCGCGTTCCTCGCACTCGAATGTTGATTTCAGGCGCTGGTAAGTGCTTTCGGTCAACTGGATGCAATCTTTGACGCCCTGGGACTCCATCCGGCTGGCGGTATTCACGGTATCGCCCCAAAGATCGTAAGCGAACTTCCGTTCTCCGATGACCCCGGCGACAACGGGTCCTGTGTTGATTCCGATCCGCAGGCTGAGCGGTACGCCGAGACCCTCGCTGACGCGTGCCGCCTCGGCACGCATATCCAGAGCCAGATTGGCTGTTGCTTCGATATGATCGGGCCGTGGCTCCGGCGCGCCCGCGGCAACCATGTAGGCGTCTCCCACGGTCTTGATTTTTTCAAGTCCATATTGCGCGGTGAGGCGGTCAAAACTCGAGAAGACTGCGTTCAAGAGCACCACCAACTGCTCGGCCCCCTTTTCCTCCGCGAGCTTCGTGAACCCGACAATGTCGGCAAACAGGATCGTGACGTCCCTGTGAGCGTCGGCAATAACCTCGTCACCCTCCTTCAGGCGCTCTGCGATTGGTGCGGGAAGTATATTGAGCAGCAGCGCTTCCGATCTCTCATGTTCACGCCGAAAGGCGTTCACGAAATACATCATGGTGAGAAAGATAGCTACTGAGGGCCCGACGATGTTCATACCGAAGAAAAGCATCGACGTGCGATGCGATAGCGGTAGGGCCAATTGCTGAAACTGGTCGTCGAAGGCCAAAGAGATGGCGAGGAGGACCAGATATGCACAGAACCACCAAACCGCCTTGCGGGCGGTTTGAAACATAAGAGCGCAAAAAGGAGCTAGGATCGACCATGTCATCAAGTCACCTGATGCGGCAAATCCACCGAGACTCCACTGCATGGCGATTGGGTTCCACAGGATCATGAGGAAGAAAGGATAGAGAAGCAGGGCGAACCGTTTAGTGGCGAAGAAGACAAGCAATGCCGCCCCGATAACGAACGTGAACCCGTAGGTGATGGACACCGTGATCGTGGGACCAAGGATGGCGAGATACATAGTCCCCCAGATGATGCTGGCCCAAAAACAGATGCCCACCAGCACGAGCAACGTCACCTTGTGGCGGCGTTCCTCGAAAGTGTCGGTTTCGAGAGTAGCGACCCTTTCAAGGTGGGCTCTGATTTTCGATAGCATGTGGTGCACCGATCGTCCTTTCCGCCAGCGCACCGGATGCAATCGCTCGGACTACGCCGGCAATCTTCCTCCCAAGAATACACCGCCCAGCCATTCGATGGGGGCAAATCATCGATACGAGTCGTGAAGGTTGAAATCGGCGTGGCCGAAAAACTCGGGATCACATGGAGATTTTGGAGAGGAACAACGACCGTTCCGGGTCAAGTTATCGCTTGCCCACTGCTGCACCACGACTGTGAAAGGCCATGCGACAACGACCGTCCGAGACCCCAGCTCCGCATGGGGAGAAATAGCGCAAAACTGACATGCCGCAAAACAA
>JAAENN010000049.1 GCA_024224295.1 Shimia sp.
ATAGATCAGATTGGTGGATGGTCTAGTGTTGGAGGCGTAGGAACCAACTACGGTAGGGGCTACAGTGTCCCTAAGTTAGGCTTCGATTTGTGGAGGCGCTCCATCGTGCCTTTCCAGGTGGATCCGATACTGAGGTCGCGAGGATGGCCGCGCCGGTATTGGGCCGGTCGGAGCGTCAGATCCGCAACTGGTTATCTTGTGAATCTAGCCCGGTGATCGGGGACGTTTTTGCTGTCTGCGCGATCATTGGGGTTTTCGAGGCAATGGAAATTTTGACGAAAGATCAGACCCGTAACGACATTCTGGAGAGGATTGCGCAAGGATGATCAACTTCAGTCAAGAGTTTGGCTCGTTGTTTCACAGTGATCTCAGCAGTGCAGGGGCCGAAGTTGTGTGCTCTCGGTGGGCGCAATGGGCGACCGTAAGCTTCGCGCATTATGGCATAGGCATTTCGATCGGTTCGTTTGTCCTCTTGCGGGATCGTTCCGTAGCTTGGTTTTGGGCCTTTCTGGCCATGATCGCCGTGAAAGAAGTTGCATTCGACATTCCCAACAGCGGTTACGCGGCGATTGTTGTGGCGGATTCCCTTTGGGATTTGATCTGCTATTGCGTCGGGTTTTTCGCGCTTTGGGTAATGATGATGGTCGATGCCGCCTCTTCGAAAGCACCAACCAACCAATGTGATGAGAGGTAAGCGCATGGAGCGTGATCTAGAACCGAATTCTAGCGAGTTGTATTTCAAGCGGTTCGTGTGGGTCTTGGTGGTGATGCTTATTGCTGCTTTGATCAGTGGGTTTGGCGCTTGGTACGGCGCGCTTCTCGAAATTCGGACGTAGGGTAGCCAACCGAATGACCCATATTTTTCCCCATTCAACATGCACCAATCAGCCACCAAGTTGCGGGCGTGGCCGCGTGTCGTCTCTTTGCCCGCTAACTTCCCTGTTGGCCTTGACCCGATGTGCTTTCCTCCTCCCTGCACATCGGGTCGCTTTTTTCGGCAGGGTATCGGCATGACGGTGCATCGCAGCCTAAGCACAGTTGACGCTGACATCGTGACAGGGGGCGCGGAGTTTTCCGAAGAGCCGGAGGTGCTGACCTGTCAAAAGTTGTGGTGCGAGGTTATCCGAGATGCCTTTAAAGTGGCGACCCAGCCACGCGGCGCGGACACGTTGGACGAAATTCTGTTGGCGCGTGAGTTCTTCCGACCCTCGGCACATTTCTACACTATCTGCGGGCTTGCCGGGATTGATGGCGATTGGATTTTGCCGGTCGTGCGCAAGCAGATGTATGCCGCCGACGTGATGGCGCGGATGGCCCGGCGCGGGGTGAAGATATGAGCATATGGTTTGATCTGGTCTGTGAACTGGCGGACCAAGCGGTTTTCGATGCCTCAAAAAATGCGCCTGTGAGCGCGTTGGATGGGGCGTCATGACCATAGCCCTACCAAAAACCCGTTGCTCAAATGCGGTGGCACCGCGTTTTGAGATTGAGGATTTCAAATCCTTTGCCTTTTCGGAATTGAAGGCCGCGCCGCTGTGGCAACCCGGCGTTTGTTTTTTGCCGGAATGTGGCCGCGTTTTCACCCCGTCGCGGCCTTGGCAGATTTATTGCTGTGACGCCTGCAAACGGGCTGACACGGCGGAGTTTCGGCGCGTCGGGCACAAGGTGGCTTTGTCGCTCTTGGTTTGGCGCGTTGGTAAGTATGAGCGCGAAGACGAAGCCATCATAGAGCGCACAAAGGCAGCGCGCCGGTTTGTGACGCAAGTACAGACCGGTATGATGCGGGATCGCGCGGCGCGCATGGCGGTAAGGGGGCAGGGATGATCGACGCGGCCCCCACATCCCGGACGCTTGGCCGCGTTCTGTGCGAGGTCGAAAAGGGCGGGAGCTACGTTTACGTGGTGCCGTCTGTTGAGGACATCCCGGCGGCGATGACGCGGGCCGCTGCGCTTGCCCTGCCGCGCAAGGTTTCGGGGCGGGCACTTACCTATCGCGGGGCGGATCTGTGTTTTGTGCCGCTGACCCATGATCCGGTTGAGACCCTGCGGTCTTGGGGCGGGTTGGTCGTCTTGGACCCAGCCTGTGAAGGCACTCCAGATCGGACACAACTTTGCCGATGGTGCGGCGCACGCATGGTGTGTGTTTCCCGTCAGGCGCGTGAATAGCGGAGAGCATCATGACCGCATTGCAACTTGTCACCCCGGTGTCGATTGACGATCTACCAGAATACCCGATTGACCCGGATCAAAGGTTGGATTCGCACGGCTTTGTGCAGTGGGAATTTCTCCGCTGGCTGTCGTCTGACATGCGGTGGAACGGCACACATGAATGCAAGTCGATGTGGTTTGACCTGGTGAACCTCGCCCATTGCGAAACGCCGGTTGGCACGTTGCCAAACGACCCAAAGCGGTTGGCGCGTATGGTGCAGCCGGTTGTGGATCGCGATCACTTCGAAGCCCTGTGCAAGCTTGAGTTTGGTCCGCTGCATGGTTGGCAGCAATGCCGGTGCGGCGATGATGTGCGTTTGATGCATCCTGTGGTCACGCGGATCGTGACGCAGGCGTTTGCTTCGCGTGCCAATCATGCTGCGCGGGTAGAGGCCGCATCCCAAGCGCGCAAGCTGGATCGGTTGACCAAGGACATCGTCCTGTTGTCCGCGAAGGTGGCCGAAGACCCGCGCAAGGTGCGGTGGGTAAATGAGTTCATTGATAAGCGGATTGCAGAGCGTCGCGGGCAGCGGCGCACGGCGGAAGATCTGCAAATGGCCGTTCATGCCTGCAAGGCGGAGGCGCTCGTGGGGCGCTTCCCTGACAACACCTAACATCAACGTCACACAGTGTCGGTTAGACACTAACTGAAGTTCACGGACACTAACTTAATGTCGGCGTCGATAAAGACAATGACAATGACAATGACAATGAAATTAAAACGATAACAAGCAATTGCGCGACACTCGTGAAGTGGTTTGCCTGTGGATAAGTGGGATTTGCAGAGAAGGGGAAAGGGATGGATGCAGCGACACAAGCCAAAGGCGAGGCGCGAGTGATGGCTCTTTTGTTTGATCCGTTGGAAGGGTTGGGCCTTGGGCGACCTACCACCACCACCATGGCAGGCTATGAGAAGATAAAGCACATGGTGTGCGGATGTTTGGCGGCACTTAGTGAAGCGCAGTTGAATGAAATTCGTGAGTGGGCGCAGGCGCGTCCAGGTGGCCCGCAAAAGGATCGGGTGCCGAATGGTCAGGTTCTATTGCAGCGAGTGAAGGACACCACACGGCCTACCGGCGGAAAATCGGTGTCGCCCTTGATGCAGGAGGTATTCGCCAACCAGCTTGGGGCGGACGCGATCCGCGATGGTTGGGCACCAGAGCTTATGAAGTGGTTTCGCGCCGTGCCATTGGGTGAACGCAAGTGGCCGGGTGGTTTCACTGTAAGCAACATCAAGAAAGACGCTTACCACGCGGTGCGTCGCCAGCAAGATACTCAAATGCGCATTGATCGGGGAGACGTCATCTCAGCGGAGGATCAGGCGTTTTATGATCGGCGTGAGGTTGCAATGCAGGAATGCCGAGATGTTCGTCAGGCAGCAAATGAGGGGGCGGCGGCGTGACGGATCAGCAAACGATTGTGGTGGGGCGTGATAGCATGGCGCGGGTTGCGGATGTGCGGGCGCAAGAAGAGGCAGTGCGGATTGCGGCAGTTAAGGCGCTTGGCGCGGTTCCGCCAGAAGTTGGGCCGGATGTGATCGAAGCACCCGCACGTGGGCCGGTGCGTCTCACCGACATGCGCAAGATGGTGCGCACCAACAGCGGCGGATTGCGGCGTGTGCATGATGGCTACAAGGGCCGCAGGACCATGCATGTTGGTGATGCCTTTGATGTGATCGAAGGGAAGGCGCGGGCGGCCCACACCAAGGCTGTGAAGCGAGCGGAAGCGACTGGCAAGGATGCGCCGGAGTATCAGCCGCCGTTTACGCCTGGGCAGGTGGTCATGGGGCGTTTCTATCGCGGCTTATTTGAGCGCTATGAAAAGGCGGGTGTGCGCTGCTCCTCGCTTGAGAATCTGTCGGGGGGTGGTGGCCTCGGTGGCGAGTTCATGGATGCGGTACTTTCGGACGGGCGGACGTTGGATATGATCCGACAGCGGGTAGGGTCCGGCGCAGCTTTGACTTTGCGGCGGGCGCGCACCTGTCGCGGTGTGATCCTTGATCGGGCATTGGTTGATGCGGTGTGCTTGCATGATCAGACCATGACGGATGTGTTACGCGGTGCGGGTTGGGTCAGGGTTGGACAGAGCGCCAAAGGTGAGCATGTGAAGGCGCTGACCAGGGCTTTGGCTGCGGCTTTGGACCGGATGGCAGGGCCAACGCAGTCGCATAGGACGCGAGCAGCAGCTTTTGGTGCGCCGTGCAATCCGATCTGGGAGTGACTTGCGATTAGGAAGCCGTATTGTCTGATCTGAAAGGGTCATTTGCCGATTTTCAAAGTTTCGTTGTGCAAGTGGCAAAGTCTACCTCTATCTCCGAGATTCTTGCCGTATTTACGAAGTATAAATGACTGAAACTATCGCCGGCAGCTCGCTGCCGGATATCTCCAAGTGCTTAGAGGCATAACCTAAATGGTCAGCTACCTAATCTTAATTGGAGTTCCTACAATCCGTTTATTCAGGCATCATGGAAACCTTCACTCTCGGACGGTGTACACCCTTAATTGTCGCTCCTACCCCTTACAGGGTGTACACCAATTGAAATTCAAACGCTCTGCTTCCTGGGCTTGGGAATGCAACAACCATCCTATCCGATCATGAAACTACATAGAGCCAACGTCGAAGATTAATAGCGGTACCCGAAGGTTTCGATGAGACATCGATGATCGAACATTCGCTCCCGGATAAGCAGCCTCCACAACCCCTTTGAGAAATGTGACAACGGTGGTCTGGTAACTTGTTGTGTACCTTGCCTCCGAATGACCTCGGCCTTGGCCATAGCATTTTGTGGCGAGGAACATCGGAAACAGTGGCCCCAGAACAAACTTTGTCAGATTTATTGTGGCCGGCAGTTCAAAAGTTGTTCATTTACAGATGGTTGTAAATTCGTCATTGACGAAAAGGTCGTCAGCCCCTTACTAAATATGCATCATCTACAAGAACGCCCACGGGAAACCGGCGGGCGTTTTTTGTTGGGCTTTCGTTTGTGGAGTTCGTGGCAATGGCAATTCGCAAAGTGTGCTGCCGTCCTGGCTGCGATGACCTGGCGGTTGAGGGCGGCGCGCATTGTCCGATGCACGAAGAACGCCGCAAAGAAAAGCTGGCAGAGCGGCGCGCGAAGGCAAAGCTTGGTGAAGCGGCGCAGACAGGTATCCAGCTCTATGCAACTCCGGCATGGAAGGCTGGCCGCCGCGTGTTCCTGACCCGCAATCCGCTGTGCGTTGATTGTGGTGAATTGGGTTTGGTGGTTGCGGCGACAGAGGTTGACCACATAGAACCACATCGCGGTGATCGGGAATTGTTTTTTGACCGGACCAACTGGCAAGCGCTGTGTAAGCCATGCCACAGCCGCAAGACGGCACGCGAGGTCTTGGCGAACAGTAGGGGGGGTGGGTCAAAAATCTGACCGCGCTTTCTGAAACCGGCCGGGATACCTCTTCTTTTTCGCGGTTGGAATTGGGGAAAAAAGCCCAATCGTAACCGTCAATTTCAATGTTGGGTCGCTGTGGGGTGAGTGGCCAAAGTCTGGGGAAACACGATGAAAGGTGCAAAACCTACGCCGTTGGGCAACGTGATCCCGATGAAGGGCGACATGGAAAAGCCGGTGCTGGAAGCGCCGGACATGCTGACGGAACTTGGGCGGCAGGTTTGGGACGAACTTGCCCCGGAACTGACGCGCCTGGATCGGTTGAAGATCCACTACCGCTACCAGTTCGCCAGCTATTGCGAGGCGGTGGCCAATTTCATCCGCGCAACAAACGACATCGCTTTGCACGGTGTTTGGTATGAAACCAAGACGCGCAACGGGACACAGCACAAGAAAACGGCGGCATGGACGGCGCAGAACGAGGCCATGAATCAGATGCGCCGGGATGCGGCGCTGTTTGGTTTGACGCCGGTGGATGAAAGCCGGATCAGCAGCGGCGGACAGGGCGACCTGTTTGACAAGTTGATGGACCAACTCAAAGGCGGTACGATTGCACCCGCTTGATCATCCGGTGAGCCGCTACGCGACCAGTGTTTTGGAAGGTGACACCATCACCGGTGAGTTGGTGCGGATGGCCTGTGAGCGCCACTTGCTGGATCTGGACACAGCCAAAGAGCGCGGGTTGGTCTTTGATTGCGAGGCGGCCACAACCATTTGCAATTTTGCAAAGATGTTGCACCACACGCAGGGACCGTTAGCGGGCCAGCCGATGGAATTGCAGCCTTGGCAGGTGTTTCGGCATGGCTCTGTCTTTGGCTGGAAGCAGGAGGAAACAGGTTATCGCCGGTTTCGGGACACCTACCACCAGGTCGGCAAGAAGAACGGCAAGACCACGGACACAGCGGTTCCGATGTTGTTCACGCAACTGTTTGATGGCGAAGCGGCACCGGAAGGCTATTGCGCGGCTACGACGCGCGACCAGGCGGGCTTGCTCTTCAAGGGGCTGAAACGGATCATCAAGCGGTCGCCGTTTTTGCCGCATTTTATGAATGTGCAAACGCACTTGATTGAAACGTCGCAAACAGACGGCTCTATCTCGTCGCTGTCTCGTGACGGCAATTCATCGGACGGCATCAACCCGTCTTTCTTGGCGCGTGATGAAATGCACCGCTGGACAGATCGCGAGCTGGCGGAAACCATTGTTGAATCCATGATCGCGCGGGCGCAGCCGATTGATTGGGTGATTACTACCGCAGGCCAAAACCGAAAAGGGTTGTGCGGGGAGCTGCGCGACTATGCCGAGGCGGTTTTGCGCGGCAAAGTGGAAGATGCCTCGATGTTTGCTTATGTCGCAGAACCGCCAGCGGACGCCGACCCACTGGACCCTGTGGCCTGGTTGATGGGCAACCCAAACCTGAATGTGTCCAAGCCGGAAAGCCAAATCCGCAAGGCGGCGGAGAAAGCCAGCATCATCGCGGGCCAGATGCCAAACTTCAAACGGTTCCATATGAACTTGTGGACGGAAGGTGCGGAGGCCTGGATCACGCAGGAAGCGTGGGACAAAGGCGAGGCGGTGGCGGAGTTCGCGCCGGAAGACTTTAGCGGGCACAAAGCTTGGGTGGCGTTGGATCTGTCCAACAAAGTGGACACCACTGCAATCGCCTTGGCCATTCCGGTGGGCGATCTGATCTTTGTTTGGGTGTGGACCTACCTGCCAGCAGGCGACAAGGGCTTTATTAAGCGGGCGCAGAAAGAGAAACGCAAGTATGTGGGCTGGCGCGATCAGGGCTGGTTGGAAGTCCACCACGGCGGCGTGATTGACGAAGACGAAGTGGTCAAGCGGCTGGAATGGCTACGTCAGGTCTTTGACCTGCAAGAAGTGGCCTATGACCCGTGGGGGATGAAGGATCTCGCCAACCGGCTGGATCAAATGCGCTTTCCGATGATTGAACACCGGCAGGGCTTTGCATCCATGTCGGGGCCTATGAAGCGGGTGGAAGAACGGGTGGCGCAAAATCGCATCCGGCATGCGGGCAATCCGGTGTTGTCCTGGCAGGTTAGTAATGTTCACCGCGACGAAGATGCGGCGGAGAACATCAAGCCAAATAAGAAAAAGAGCCAAGGCCGCATCGATGCGGCGGTGGCGCTGATTATGGCCATCGGGCGCGCAACCGCCAACGAGGGCAAGAAACGCCGTGGAGAGGTTGAATCCGTATGAGCCTGCTTAGTCGCTTTCGCAAACGTGATGCCGTGTCGGCGGACCGGATTGAACCGCCGGTGCAGGCGGCAGATACATCCGGCACCATGACCCCGGAAGGCTGGCTGGTGGATGGCTGGGGCGGCGCGCAAAGCCGTGTCAAAACCCTGCCGCGCGTGACACCGGAAACCGCGCAACGGCATGCCACCGTGTTTGCCTGTGGCAACATCATCGCGGGGGATCTCGCTAAGCTGCCGCTGAATGTCATGCAAAAGGATCGCAAATCGGGGCGCTTGGTCCAAGTGCAAGAGCATTCCTTGGCTTATCTGTTGAACGTTGAAAGCTCCTTTGGCGTTCCGGCCATCGCCATGCGCTTCTGCGCCAACTTTTCTTTTTCCATTCGTGGCAACGGCTACGCCTTTGCGCCCACGGACGCGGGCGGCCAGCCGCTGTTTGTTGAACACATCAACACGGATCGATGCGGCATGCTACGTGATGGCCGCGCGCGATTTTATCAGTTTGAGGATGGCGCGGGCGCGCAGCGGCGGGTGGCGGCGCGCTCCATGGTGCATCTGCGCTATTTGCCGTTGGACGGTTGGACGGGGCGCAGCCCTTTGACCGTTGCTGCGGAATCGGTGGGTCTTGCGCTTGCCGGACAAGAGGCGGCGGCGCGTAATGCGTCGGGTGTCCAGGTGCGCGGCTATGTGAAGCTGGAAGACACTTTTGAAGACGAGGAAAAGAAAGCGCGCGGCATCAATCGCATCCGCCACATGTTGCGCGATCCAGACACAGAAGGTTGGCCGGTCCTTGGCGCAAATGATGAAATCGACACTCTGGATCTGTCTGCGTCTGACCAGGAGCTATTGGCGTCCCGCAATGATCCTCCCCCACTGAAGTGGTCCGCCGCTATGTTTAGAAAACGGAGGATTCACGATGGGAAATAAGCGACACAAGCCCGAGGAAATTGTCACGAAGTTACGGCAGGTTGAGGTGCTTGTCGGGCAAGGAATGGCGCG
>JAAENN010000050.1 GCA_024224295.1 Shimia sp.
CCCATGCTGTTGTCCTCATCTTGTGAGGACGGGAAGTGGGTCCGCGGTCGCAAACTTGTGCATCACAGGTTTGAGGCGCCAACTTGACCAGAGCGCTGCTTGGCTGCGCAGGGCAAGTTACTCACTAATCAGCCCGCGCAGTTTCCGTTGGAAACCGCTCTGGCTGGCGTTCGTCGGGGCCCTGCCCCAAACCCCGTGCTGCCGCAGGCCACCTGCGCCGTGGGCGGCAAAGGAACGTTCGCCACGTTCCTCTGCACTCCAAGGGCGTCTCCCGACCGGCTCAGGGGGTATTCCGCATACCGCCCCGAGACCCCGTGCTCTTGAGGAAGGTCCTTCGCCGACCCTCCCCAAACCCCTCCCAGCTTTGGCCTCGTTGAGGCTGCAAAGCGGTGTGTGCCGCCAGTGCAGGACGCCCGTTCTCAGCTGCGCAGACGTTGTGTCGCGCATCTGAGAACGGGGACCAGCCCCGATCAGAACAAGACGTGATGATTTCATCCGAGAAGGATACCTTGATGACTGTTGTTCAACCTCAATTGGCGCCCGGCGCAGCATGGCAGCACGACCTACAAACCGGCGACGTGGTCGCGTTTCGTTTTCCGCATGAGACCGATGGCTCAAACGATCCAAAGGTTCGTCCTGCCCTGGTGCTCGATGTAGAAGAGACAGACGTTGGCCGCTTCGCATCGCTCGCCTACGGCACGTCTAATCCGCGATCGCGCAAAGCCGCATATTGCGTCGATGTGCGCTCCGAGAAAGACCGCGCTTCGGCCGCACTTCACCGTCCAACGCGCTTCAATGCTGCAAGGAGGGTCGTGGTTTCGCTTGATCATCCCGGCTTTGAACTGAGCTCAGAAGTCGGCACGCCGGTGCTCGGGCGACTGATGGGACCGGCAAGCGATCGCATGCACCGTGTGCGTGCACGCATCCATGCGGAACGCGACATACGGCGCGATTTTCTCGGGCGTCAGCGGCGCAATGCGGGCGGCCTTCGCCCTGTCACTGTGGAACGACGTTCCCCAGCACACAAAACCACATGGGAGACAATCAATGTCTGA
Organism: Shimia sp.; assembly: GCA_024224295.1. Taxonomy (GTDB): domain Bacteria; phylum Pseudomonadota; class Alphaproteobacteria; order Rhodobacterales; family Rhodobacteraceae; genus Shimia. The sequence continues at coordinate 1,056 of JAAENN010000050.1, forward strand.
GCCAAATCTCGACTACGACCCGATCCAGGCGGCAGTGTTTCAGGCACTTAGTCTCGCTCCGGGTGCGCACAACGCGTTGGACCAGCTGGCCGACCACTGGGAGGACAGTCAAAGCGCGCATGCAGCACGCCGACTGGCTGTTCAAGTCGCTCAGGAAAAGATCTTCTCTGCGCGCGACCTCGATGCGTTGGAGTGCGTATTGCTCCCTCTGATCGAAGTTGTCGATGCCGGTCGACGCACCGAGTTCGTCTCCGACGAGTATCACGCCCGTGGGGGGTATCACACGGAAGGCTTGGCGCCCGAAGTGTGCGATCTGGACCGCAAGATCCAGCCGCTGATGTCGTTGCGCACAACGCTACAAACTCTCAGGCGATTACGTCGATCCGAGCAAATTGCGTTGACCTTACGCGGGCAAGACATGGCTTGACCCGAACCGATCCGAAGGCGCATTTGGCGTCTTCGGATCAAACCAACCAAACCAGGTTTTTGCAAAAAACACGTCGATCCCAAGTCCTGACTGCCAATCACGACAGACACCGCACAGGGACCCCGACATGGATCATTCTCCATTCTTGTTCACCGCCCAAGCAGCCAATGCTTCACCGGGCACCATTGATCAAACTCAGATCGCCGTAGGCGGCTTACTCAAGCTGATGGCGCGCGCGGAGATGCAAGCCACCGCTTCGCAGCCCCCCGCTAACTGCAACCACCCCAAACAGGAAACTTCATGACAGTTCGCGCCGCCGTTTACGCTCGCTACAGCTCCGATTTGCAGAAAGCGACTTCAATTGAAGATCAAATCGCCATGGCGGAACGCTTTTGCGCTCGGCAGGGCTGGACGATTGTCGAGATTTTCGAGGACCGCGAACAGTCCGGCAAAGACATGCGTCGTCCGGGCTTTCAGGCGATGAAGGCGGCAGCGGCAGCGCAGGCTTTTGACGTGGTTGTGGTGGAAGCCATCGACCGGCTGACACGCAAAGTCAAAGATGCCTTGAGCACGTATGACTTCTTTATGTTCCAGGACATCAAACTGCATTCAATCCAGGAGGGCGAGCAGGACTTTATGAAGGTGCTCTTTGCCGGCTTTGGGGCGCAGCTATTTAGCCAGAAGATCTCCGATCACACCCGTAGAGGAATGCAAGGGGCGATCACACGGCAGCGCTTGCACACACGCGCCTACGGGTATTGCAAGCGTGAGTCAGAGACCGGCACAAATCGGCAAATTGATCCCGAGCAGGCGCGCGTTGTGCGGCGCATCTATGAGGAGTTTGCCTCCGGCCGCTCAGCGCAATCGATTGCTGAGGGCCTCAACATCGATCGCATTCCAGCGCCCAACGGAGGATCATGGGATGGCTCCACGATCCGAGGCAATCGGTCTCGGCGCGAAGGTATTCTGCGCAATCAGCTTTACATCGGGATCGCCAGCATTTGCCAGTTTACCCACACGTATCACCCGGAGACCGGCCAGCGGAAACTCAAACCCACGCCGGAAGACTACGTGGAGCAAGAAATTCCTGAACTGCGCATTATTGATCAGGATCTTTGGGACGCTGTGCAGGCAGAGCTTGCGCGACGGGCGGCGGCCACCCCCAAGGCGGTCCGTGCGGCGAGGCGTCAAACCTACCTTCTGTCAGGACTCCTGAAGTGTGCCTGTTGTGGCGGGACTTATACGTTGCACAACCGCACAAGCTACCGCTGCCGCGAGGCCAAACGATCAGCCTGCAACAACACCCGTGCGATCTCCCGCAAGCGCATCGAGACACGTGTGTTCAATGCTCTTCGGTCGGCGTTTCGATCTGAGGACCTGTTGCAACGGTTTGAGCATGCGCTGCAAGAAGAGCGCTGCAAACTCGCAGACGGGCAGTTGGAGGCAGACCTCAAACGGCTTGTGGCGGCGCAAGACATTGCAATGACCAGGCGTGACAACATCCTCGCGGCCGTTGCCGAAGGCGCGCCTTACGCACCATTCAAGACCAAAGCTGACGCGCTCGAAAAAGAGATCAATGATCTTGCGTCCCGCATCGCCATTCTGAACACGCAGATCACGCGCACCCAGACCGAGGTTGAGGATGTGCGCACGATCTATGAGCGCGCGCTCAACAACTTCGAGCACCTGCTCTCTGAAAAGGAATTTGTTGAGGAAGCTCATGGGTATCTGGCGACGTTGATCGATCAAATCACTCTCATGCCGGATGCCGAGGCGCAGCACGGGCTGCAGGCTCAGATGCACCTCCGCAGCGGCGCGCTCATCGGTGCGGCGACGACACAAGGTGATGAGGTCGTGGTCACCTGTTAAGGCCAGCGGACTGAGGGGGGAGCGACCAGCACTCGCCGCGGGTTGCATCAATGGCTGCTATGCGCAGATTGCGACCTTTGCAAAGTGTAGGCGGGTTACCGAAAGCGGACCTTCAAGCCGAGTGCAGCGAGAGGCAGGTCAGAGCCC
>JAAENN010000051.1 GCA_024224295.1 Shimia sp.
CGCGGCCCGGGCGAGATCCCCGTCGAGGTGGTCCGGGACCAGGTCCGCGCGGTCGGCATAGAGCACGTGATCCTCTCTTCCGTGTCTGACGACAACTATAATTACCCACTGATGACAATTAGAAACGCCCACTAGGAGAATCGGCGGAGTCGATGTAAACTGGCCAGTTCGAGAAGGAGGCCAGAAGACAATGACTGCAACCGATGCCCAAGTGAGGATTGTCATGAGAGAAAGAGAAAAAGGTCGGACACAAGAGCAGGCAGCAGCTACAGCCAATCTGCGCAGCCGCAAAACAGCGGCCAAATACGAGGAGCTAGGACAACTGCCCAGCGAGTTGAGGGAACCGCGCACTTATCGAACCCGTGCCGATCCCTTTACCGAGGACTGGCCAGAAATGGAAGAGATGCTTGTGGGTGCACCTGAGCTAGAAGCCAAGGCCTTGTTCGAGTGGCTGTGCGCACAACACCCAGGCAAGTACCAAGAAGGACAGTTACGCACGTTTCAGCGACGGGTCGGCCGTTGGCGAGTGCTTCACTGCAACCAAGTCGCCGTGCTGGAACAGGTGCATCATCCTGGAGAAGTGCTGCAGACAGACGGTACGTGGCTCACGGAGTTGGGCGTGACCATCCAGGGTGAGCCTTTCAAGCACCTACTGATTCACTGTGTGCTTCCTTACTCGAACTGGGAATGGGGTCGTGTCGCCCAGTCGGAGTCGCTGGCAGCGATCAAGCTAGGGGTACAGAGTACATTGGTCAAGCTAGGATACGTGCCGCGGTTTCACCAGACCGACAACAGTTCGGCGGCTACGCACGTGTTGAGCGCAGAAGAGCGAGCAAAGACGGACAAGCGCCGTGGCTATACGGCCGGATACCTGCAGTTGCTCGATCACTATGGAATGGAACCACGCACGACGCATCTCGACAGCCCGCACGAGAACGGCGATATCGAGTCATCCAATGGCGGTCTGAAGCGGGCCTTGAAACAGCACCTGCTGTTGCGCGGGAGCTGCGACTTTGAGAGCATTGAGGCCTACGAAGCGTTTCTGGGCCAGGCGATGGACAAACGCAACTGTGCCCGGCAAGAACGGTTGGCAGAAGAAATGGCGGTGATGAAGCCGCTGCCGACGGCATCTTTGGCCATATGTCGTGAGGAGAAGGTGACGGTCAGCAAAGGCAGCCTGATCCGCGTGCTCCGAAACACATATTCTGTCCCGACGAGCCTGATCGGTCACACGGTTACCGTGCACATTCACGAGTGGCACCTGGAGGTGTACTACGGAAACGAGTTGATGGAAACCTTGCCACGCCTGGTGGGCAGGCGTAAACATCACATCAATTACCGCCACTTGATCGGCACCTTGTTACGCAAGCCGGGCGGATTCCGCAACTATCGTTACCACAACGCACTCTTTCCTTCTCTGGTCTTTCGCCAGGCCTGGGAGCAGTTGAACCAGTGGTATGCGCCACGCAAAGCAGATTTGATCTACCTGCGCGTCCTCGGCCTGGCGGCACGCACGCTGGAATGCGACGTCGCCGGTGCGCTGGGGCGATTGCGGACCACCGAGGCGCGGTGGAATGAGACCGATGTGGAACGACTCCTGGAACTGGCACCCGCTCCTGCACCGGAGATCACGCGCGGCGAGGTGACACTGGATGTCTACGACCAGTTGTTGCAGGAGGTGTGCTATGAGCCAGCCTGAAGCACCGAGCATAGACGTCCTGCGCCAACACTGCAAAGCGCTGTCCTTGCCTACCGCGGTCCAGATCGTGGGGGAAACGCTGGACATCGCCCGACGTGAGGATTGGCCCTTGGAGACCTTTCTCCACCATCTGCTGGAGCAGGAACTGGCCGGACGACGACAGCGGCGCATTTCGCGCCTGACCAAGCAGTCTCATCTGCCGGAAGGCAAGACGCTCTCGGCCTTTGATCAGAAGCGACTGCCGCTGCGGGTGCGCCGCATGCTGCCCCAACTCTGTCGAGGAGAGCTGATCGACCGTGCGGAAAACATCCTGATCTTTGGCTTGCCCGGCACAGGGAAAACGCATTTGGCGGCCGCACTGGGCTATGAGTGGATATACGCCAACCGCAGTGTGTTCTTCGCGCCCACCTACAAATTGGTCGGACGTCTGCTGCGCGCCAAGCGAGACTATGAGCTGGAACGCGAACTGCGCCGCCTGGACCGCTTCCAGGTCGTGATCCTCGATGACATCGGCTATGTCCAGCAGAGCCGCGAAGAGATGGAAGTCCTGTTCACCTTCCTCGCCGAGCGGTATGAGCGTCGCAGTGTGGTCATTACTTCCAACCTGGTCTTTTCAGAGTGGGATCAGATCTTCAAGGATCCCTTGACCACGGCAGCCGCCATTGACCGTGTCGTCCACCACAGCTTGATTATCGAGTTCGGCAAAGAGATGACCAGCTATCGTGCTCAAGAAGCCGCAAGGCGCAACCGCGTGGACAGGGGGGACAATGATGCTACTGCTGGATAATGAAAGACGAGCACAGAAACTCACTGCTGATGAGTCCCGTCCTCGCCTTCCCTTTTGGGTAAAGCCACGCATGCGTACACCCAAGTGCGAGTCGGGTCAAACGGTGACTATCCAGGTATTGCACCCCTGATCGTCTGGTTTCGCCATGGGCATTTCTAGTTGTCGCTGATGGGTAAATCTAATTGTCGCTTGACACCAGAGACAGCTTACTTGCGCCAACTGATTCTCCAAGTA
>JAAENN010000052.1 GCA_024224295.1 Shimia sp.
AACCGCAAGGGCGAGCATCGCCACCGTCTCCAAACCCTGATCAAAGAAGGCTATGCGCGGGTACGCATCGATGGTGTTGTCCGGGCCATCGAGGATGTGCAACGCCTGGCCAAACACAAGAAACACACCATCGAAGTGGTGGTGGACCGCCTGATCATCAAAGCGGCCAAGTCCTTTCGCAAACGGCTCACCGATTCGGTGGAGACCACCCTCAAGCTGGGCCGGGGCCGATTGATCGTTCATATCCTGGGAGGCGAAGAAATACTGATGAGCGAGGCCCGCACCTGCTGCGGGATTGCCTATCCCGAACCACAACCCGCGCTCGTCTCTTTTAACTCCCCGTTGGGCATGTGCCCGCAATGCAACGGCATCGGAAACCAGTTGAGCATGGACATCGACAAACTGATCCCGGACAAGGCTTTGTCCATTCGCGAGGGGGCCGTGGTTCCATGGCGCAATTATTTCCATAAAAACAAAGACCGGAACGGCTCCTGGGGCGGCCGCCAACTTGCGGCCATGGAACAGCAATGGGGCATCGACTTCGACACCCCCTGGAAACAGCTGCCAAAAAAGCATCGGCGCCTCCTTCTGAATGGATCCAATGGTCGTGAGATGACCGTAGATTGGGATTCGGAGAAAATCCAGGGCAAGGTGACCCTTGCGTGGGAAGGGTTGGTAAACACCATGATGCGACGATACCGCCAGACCCAATCGGAGCATCAGAAGAAGTATTATGCCGGGTTCATGTCTTCCCAGCCTTGCCGACAATGCCGGGGCCGGCGGCTCAAACCCGAAGTGCTGCACGTGCGCATCGGCGATCAGTCGATCATCGATGTCACCGACATGACCATTGGTCAGGCCCACGACTTTTTGGGTCGGCTCACCCTGGACGGCAACCGCAAATTGATCGCCGCAGAGTTGATAAAGGAGATTGTCGGCCGTCTGGGTTTTTTACTCAATGTGGGTCTCGACTACCTGACTCTCTCCAGAAAGGGTCCCAGCCTCTCCG
>JAAENN010000053.1 GCA_024224295.1 Shimia sp.
GAAAGCATCGTGGGTCTGACCCTGCTGGAAGCACAAGAACTGAAAACCATCCTCAAAGACGAGTATGGCATCGAGCCCGCCGCTGGCGGCGCAGTTGTAATGGCAGCTGGCGGCGACGCCGGTGGCGCAGCTGAAGAAGAAAAAACTGAATTTGACGTTGTTCTGGTTAACGCCGGCGCATCCAAAATCAACGTGATCAAAGAAGTTCGCGGCATCACCGGTCTGGGCCTGAAAGAAGCCAAGACTCTGGTTGAAGCTGGCGGCAAGATCAAAGAAGGCGTGTCCAAGGACGAAGCCGAAGACGTTAAGGGCAAGCTGGAAGCAGCTGGCGCGGAAGTCGAAGTTAAGTAATTCGGGTTTTCACCGAGTTATTGCAGGCGTCCCTTCGGGGGCGCCTGTTTTCGTTTGGAGGGGGCGCTTTCTGAGTGTTGGGGTATTGTCTTTTTCGGCCTGAAGCTGTCTTTCTCTTGCTTTCGGGACTGGCCGCTATCCACCATTAATCAGCGATACAGGCTCTGAACGCATCTGAGAGGCTTCCTCCTGGACCATTCGGGCACTCGAACGCGCAGACTTGAAGTTTCTTGAAATCAGTACTTTGGCTCGCGAGTTCTGATCGTGCAGATCCGCTTAGAAGACCAAAAACTGTGTCGCTATCCGCAGGGTTCTTTGCGTTCAAAAGAGTGTATAACTCCACCGTGATCGCAAGATGTTTTTGTAGGTCTGAAACGTCAGTTCGATTTAGTTCCTCAAGCATCAAAAAGAGTTGACCAATTCGAAGGTCTTCACCCTGTGAAGCGTCAAGAAAAAGCGATCCTGTTGTCAACAATGGACCATATTCCTGCAGCCACCAGTTGGTTTGCTGTGCCTTGTCTTCGAAGTTGTTGCACGATCCTGATAAGTTGCTCTGGCTTAGAGTTTGGGTAGGAAGTGTCAGGAAAAGAGACGCAATGGCACAGCATGTTGCCGTCAGGGCCTTCGGTGGGATTTGTCTCAATTTTGAAACCTCTTGTCCATATTTTCGGCTTTTCACAGGTTGGCACAGGAGGGAGCCTACTCGCTGACAGCCTCTTCCTTCCTGAAAGTGATAGTAGACGTTGGCTGCTCAGTACACACTGTGTGCGGTTGCCTTGTACGGTATGCGGTGGGAACGGTTTGTAGCGCTCGCAAATGTAACGGGCGCAAATGAGTATTGGCACCACTTTCTAGGACTACGATCACTTACAAAGTGGCAACTCCAGCGGCGGCTGCTTTGGCAACGAGGCGCGCCATTCGTTGATGATTGGCTGTAGGGTCTTCTTGGGCCAGAATTTTGGGATGCCAATCGTTTTGAGGCAAGCGGCGTGCCAATAAAGGCCCGACTGTTGCGGTGACTTCCCGCGTTGGATGGCTTTGGCGACGGCGTTGATGTCCTTGGAGGACGGGTAGATGTAGAGGGTTGTCGGCTTGCCGTCGGCAGTTTTGAGGATGTGCTCCGTGGCGGGCTTGGACCAAGTGGTGCAACCGTTGCTACGGCCAGAGGTGTAGTCGACCAGTTTGCCAAAAGGCACAAAGCCGTCAGCGTCCGCATGGGTGCTTTGGGGCCGTTCCATGCGGCATTGCCAGCGCAGGAACATGGCGCGGTGCCCGCCGATGGCACGTGCGCGGGCGTTGCTGGTTTCGCCTGCGCCGTCAAACAGCAGGAAGGTGCGCAGGAAGGGTTTGGTGCCCGCGCTGCTTTGGTAATAGCCCTTAAACGATGTGCGGGATTCCGCAGTGATATAGGCCCCGCCTGCAGTGAGCTTAGAGCCTTCGGCGTTGCTGAAGTTGCGGGCGCATTGCCGGCCATTGGAAAAATTGGCTTTTGCCAGTTTGCGGCCGTTGCCGTAGCCGGAGGAGACCGCCTTGAAGGTTCTGCGGCCTTCGCAGATCACGTAAAAACGGGGCAGGGCGCTGCCGTCATCTGCTGTGCTGGGGCGGGTGGCGTCCATGGCGAAGTAACAGGGGTTTTTGACTGTGCCGCTGCGGTGCTTCTCTAGGTAAAGCGCGCGGGCCCGGTCGAGCACGATGGGCGCAATTTGGCCTGTGCCCGTGCCGACATGTTTTTGCAGCCATCGTGGTATGTCCTGGGAGGCTTTCGACGCCAGAGATGGTGCCGCGAGACCGGTGCAGATTAGGGTGGCCAGACCTATGGTGCGTAGGGAAGAGGTCAAAAACAAAATGCAGGCTCCCAAATGTGAAGAACAAAACGAACTGCGTTCAGCCTGCCCGAAATGAGGGCAGTGGGTCTAGGGGGGCTGTGGAGGAATTCGGAAAGGGCGTCCCTTTGAGGACGCCCATTTTGCATCAGGCGATAATCGGTGCTTGGGTGTTGGTATCCTCAACCCGAATGCGCGCCAGCTTCTTGAAGCTTTCGGCGTGATCGCGACGCTCTTGCATGGGCAACACCTCGTCCAGGCGATCAAAGTCGCCTGCACAGCGGTCTTCGGCCATTTGCATGATGGCATCCGGGCCCCCATTGCCGCGATTGGCCAGCGTGATGGCATTGGCCATCGGGCGCACCTGATCTTCGTAAATCTTAGCGGGGGTGTGCCCTGTGCCGTGCGCCTTGATGGCTGCGCCTAGCAGGCGGGCGTCGATGATGGCTTGGCTCGCGCCGCTGGAGCCGACTGGGTAGGTGGCGTGGGCAGCGTCGCCAATCAGCGTGGCCGCGCCGTCGGTCCAGCTGTCCACTGGTTCGCGGTCCACCATCGGGTATTCAAACACTTCATTGGCGTGGGCGATCAGGTCGGGAATGTTGATCCAGCCAAAATCCCAATCTGCAAAGTCAGCGGCAAAGCGGGAGGCGTCCACTTTGCGGTTCCAGTCACTTTTCTTGATGTGGTTGTTGGGATCTACTTTGATCTCGGCAATCCAGTTGATCAGCGTGGCGCCTGTCTCTGGATCAGGCCCGGAAATCGGGTAAGTGACAAACCGCTGGGTGTCGTGACCGGCGAGGATCATCGAACTGCCGCTCAGGAATGCCGGCGCTGTGGTGGTACCGCGCCACATGATGGCCCCGCCCCAGACCGGCGCGCCTTCGTCCGGATACATCTTTGCGCGAATGGCGGAATGCACACCGTCCGCAGCCACAAGCATCTTGCCGGACAGGGATTTGATGGTTTCCCCCTCTTGATAGATGACGGCCACACCTTTGTCGGTGTTGGCGTATTGGGACACGCGACAGCCGAAGGTGATGCACCCTTCTCCGCATCGCTCCCACATCGCTTTCAGAAGGCCCATTTGCAATTCGCCGCGATGCACCGAATATTGCGGCCAGTTGTATCCCGCATGGCGCCCGCGCGGTTCCGTCCAGATTTCCACGCCGGTCTTAGTGTAAAACCCATAATCGCGGGTCTTGACGCCCACCTCTTCGAGCATGTCTTCGAGGCCAAGTGCAAAAAGCTCGCGCACGCAGGGTGGTTGCAGATTGATCCCCACACCCAGAGGTTTTGGGTCGTTTACGCTTTCAAGGATGTGAAAAGGAACGCCAATCTCATGCAGGGTGAGGCCCATGGTCAGTCCGGCGATACCCCCGCCGGCAATTATTACAGTCATCTTAAATGTCAGTCTCTTGTTGTTCGGTGTTTTGTCGTGGAGTATTGTGAAAATTCCTCGGCGGCGCAAATGGAACTGTGCCAATCTCCGGGCGAGGGTCTCAGAACGAGGCGTTGGCTGATTTGGCGATTGTCAAGCCCCAAGGGGTTGCAAAGGCACGCTTGATTCAATATTCGGTAATCTCTTGCGGTTTCGAGCGATTCGGGGCCGCTTTTGTCCTTTGCGGATTTATTGGATAAGGCGGCGCTGATCGGGGCACTCTCCCCACACTTTCAAAAGACGACACAAACACGACACAGCCTTGAAAAACAGGTGAAAACCCCGGCTTGGAAAGCCTCTTGCGTTCTGCACTGCGCGCAGCAAGAGGTTTTCCAAGGCAGGATTTTGATCGAGAGACCCCGGTGGGACGGGGTCGAGAATGGATCTGATCCACGCCGTCACTGACGCGACGTGCCGGGGCCCGACGGTATGTTGTTGATGATGAATCGAAAGGTGACATTGACCATGGCTCAAAGCTTCCTTGGCCAGAAACGTCTACGTAAATACTACGGTAAAATCCGTGAAGTTCTGGAGATGCCGAACCTGATTGAGGTTCAGAAATCTTCTTATGATCTATTCCTGAAATCTGGCGATCTTGAAATCCCCACCGATGGTGAGGGTATCAAAGGCGTCTTCCAATCGGTCTTCCCGATCAAGGATTTCAACGAAACCTCCGTTCTGGAATTCGTCAACTACGAGCTGGAAAAGCCGAAGTACGACGTTGAGGAATGTCAGCAGCGTGACATGACCTACAGTGCACCTCTGAAGGTCACCCTGCGCCTGATCGTGTTTGATGTAGACGAAGACACCGGCGCCAAGTCGGTCAAGGACATCAAAGAGCAAGACGTCTTCATGGGCGACATGCCTCTGATGACCCAGAACGGCACCTTTGTGGTGAACGGCACCGAGCGCGTGATCGTGTCTCAGATGCACCGGTCCCCTGGCGTGTTCTTTGACCACGACAAAGGCAAAACCCACTCTTCAGGCAAACTGCTGTTCGCTTGCCGCATTATCCCATACCGTGGCTCCTGGCTGGACTTCGAGTTCGACGCCAAAGACATCGTGTATGCCCGCATCGACCGTCGTCGTAAACTGCCTGTAACCACTCTGCTGTACGCGCTGGGTCTGGACCAGGAAGGCATCATGGATGCCTACTACGACACCGTGAACTACAAGCTGGACAAGAGCAAAGGTTGGGTCACCAAGTTCTTCCCAGAGCGTGTGCGCGGCACCCGTCCGACGCAGGATCTGATCGATGCCGCCACTGGTGAAGTCATTGCCGAAGCTGGCAAAAAGGTCACCCCGCGCGCGGTTAAGAAGATCATCGATGAAGGCAAGATCACCGATCTGCTGGTGCCGTTTGAGCATATCGTGGGCAAATTTGTGGCCGAAGACCTCATCAATGAGGAAACCGGTGCAATCTACGTGGAAGCCGGTGACGAGCTTACTCTGGAATACGACAAAGACGGCGACCTGATCGGTGGTACCGTGAAAGATCTGGTGGACGCAGGCTTCACCGACATTCCGGTTCTGGACATCGACAACGTCAATGTTGGTCCGTACATGCGTAATACCATGGCGGCGGATAAGAACATGAGCCGTGAAACCGCGCTTATGGACATCTACCGTGTGATGCGCCCAGGTGAGCCGCCCACAGTTGACGCTGCTTCCGCTCTGTTTGACACCCTGTTCTTTGACAGCGAGCGCTATGACCTTTCCGCGGTTGGCCGTGTGAAGATGAACATGCGTCTGGCTCTGGATGCGCCAGACACCCTGCGCACCCTGCGCAAAGAAGACATCGTGTCCTGCATCAAAGCGCTGGTTGAGCTGCGTGATGGCAAAGGCGACATCGACGACATCGACCACCTCGGCAACCGCCGTGTGCGCTCCGTTGGCGAACTGATGGAAAACCAGTACCGCGTGGGTCTGCTGCGTATGGAACGTGCGATCAAAGAGCGTATGAGCTCTGTTGAGATCGACACGGTCATGCCTCAGGATCTGATCAACGCGAAGCCAGCGGCTGCTGCGGTACGCGAATTCTTCGGCTCCTCGCAGCTGTCGCAGTTCATGGACCAAACCAACCCGCTGTCTGAAGTGACGCACAAGCGTCGCCTCTCCGCGTTGGGCCCAGGCGGTCTGACCCGTGAGCGTGCAGGCTTTGAAGTGCGCGACGTGCACGCCACCCACTACGGTCGTATGTGCCCGATTGAAACGCCGGAAGGTCCAAACATTGGTCTGATCAACTCGCTGGCGACTTTTGCTCGCGTGAACAAATACGGCTTCATCGAAACACCGTACCGCAAGGTTGAGAACGGCGTGGTCACCGATGAGGTGAACTACATGTCCGCAACCGAAGAGCAGCGTCACACTGTGGCGCAGGCCAACGCGTCTTTGGACGACAACGGCAAGTTCACCAATGAGTTTGTGAACACCCGTCAGTCTGGCGAATACACGCTAGCGGCTTCGGAAAACGTGGACCTGATCGACGTGAGTCCGAAACAGCTGGTGTCTGTTGCGGCCTCTCTGATCCCATTCCTTGAAAACGACGATGCGAACCGGGCTCTGATGGGTTCGAACATGCAACGTCAGGCGGTGCCACTGCTGCGTGCGGAAGCACCACTGGTGGGTACTGGTATCGAGGAAAAAGTGGCGATCGACTCGGGCGCGGCCATTCAGGCGAAGCGCGCAGGCATCATCGATCAAGTGGATGCACAGCGTATCGTGATCCGCGCTACCTCCGATCTGGAGCTGGGCGACGCGGGCGTGGACATCTATCGTCTGCGCAAGTTCCAGCGTTCCAACCAGAACACCTGCATCAACCAGCGTCCGCTGGTGAAAGTGGGTGACACGGTTGCCAAGGGCGAAGTGATTGCCGACGGTCCATCCACCGATATCGGTGAACTGGCTCTGGGTAAAAACGTGGTTGTCGCGTTTATGCCTTGGAACGGTTACAACTACGAAGACTCCATCCTGATCTCCGAGCGTATCGCGCGTGACGACGTGTTTACTTCGGTTCATATCGAAGAATTCGAAGTTGCCGCACGTGACACCAAGCTGGGTCCAGAAGAAATCACCCGCGACATTCCAAACGTCGGTGAAGAAGCGCTGCGTAACCTCGACGAGGCTGGCATCGTGTACATCGGTGCGGATGTAGAGCCGGGCGACATTCTGGTTGGTAAGATCACACCAAAGGGCGAGAGCCCAATGACGCCGGAAGAAAAACTTCTGCGCGCCATCTTTGGTGAGAAAGCCTCTGACGTGCGCGACACCTCGCTGCGCGTGAAGCCTGGTGACTTCGGTACGGTTGTGGAAGTGCGTGTCTTTAACCGCCATGGTGTGGAAAAAGACGAACGTGCGCTGCAGATTGAGCGTGAAGAGATCGAACGTCTGGCACGTGACCGTGACGACGAACTGGCGATCCTGGACCGCAACATCTACGCCCGTCTGAAAGACATGATCCTCGGTAAAGTGGCTGTTAAAGGTCCAAAAGGCGTGAAAGCAAACTCGGAAATCTCCGAGGAACTGCTGAACTCCCTGAGCCGTGGTCAGTGGTGGCAGCTTGCTCTGGAAGATGAGAAAGACGCCCAGATTGTTGAGGCTCTAAACGAGCAGTACGAAATCCAGAAACGGGCTCTTGAGCACCGCTTTGAGGACAAGGTCGAGAAAGTCCGTCGTGGCGACGACCTGCCACCAGGTGTGATGAAGATGGTCAAAGTCTTCATCGCTGTGAAGCGTAAGCTTCAGCCAGGCGATAAGATGGCCGGTCGTCACGGGAACAAAGGTGTTATTTCCAAGGTTGTGCCTATGGAAGACATGCCGTTCCTCGCAGATGGTACGCCGGTTGACTTCTGTCTGAACCCACTTGGCGTTCCGTCGCGTATGAACGTTGGTCAGATCCTTGAGACCCACATGGGTTGGGCCGCACGTGGTCTGGGTGTGAACGTGGATGAAGCGCTGCAGGAATACCGTCGCTCCGGCGATCTGACCCCTGTGCGTGAAGCCATGCACTTGGCCTATGGCGATGATGTCTACGAAGAAGGCATCTCCGGCATGGACGAAGGGCAGCTTCTCGAAGCGGCAGGCAACGTGACCAACGGTGTGCCAATTGCGACGCCAGTGTTTGACGGCGCCAAAGAAGGCGACGTGAACAACGCTCTGGTGCGTGCAGGCTTCTCCGAAAGCGGTCAGTCGCAGCTGTTTGACGGCCGAACAGGTGAGCAGTTTGCGCGTCCAGTGACCGTCGGCATCAAGTACCTGCTGAAACTGCACCACCTTGTGGACGATAAAATCCACGCGCGTTCCACTGGTCCGTACTCCTTGGTCACACAGCAGCCGCTGGGTGGTAAGGCACAGTTCGGTGGTCAGCGCTTTGGTGAGATGGAAGTCTGGGCTCTGGAAGCTTACGGCGCCGCCTACACCCTGCAGGAAATGCTGACTGTGAAGTCGGATGACGTGGCAGGCCGGACCAAGGTCTATGAAAGCATCGTCAAGGGCGAGGACAACTTCGAAGCGGGCGTCCCAGAATCGTTTAACGTTCTGGTGAAAGAAGTTCGGGGCCTCGGCCTGAATATGGAACTCCTGGATACGGAGGAAGGTGAGTGAGGGCGTCAGCCCCCACCCCCACCACTCCCCTCCCAACCAAATTTGAGGTATCAAAATGAACCAGGAACTGACGAATAACCCGTTTAACCCGCTTGCACCGCAAAAGACTTTTGATGAAATCAAAGTGTCTCTCGCGTCGCCCGAGCGGATCCTGTCGTGGTCCTACGGTGAGATCAAAAAGCCGGAAACCATCAACTACCGTACGTTCAAGCCTGAGCGGGACGGTCTGTTTTGTGCGCGTATCTTTGGCCCAATCAAAGACTACGAATGTCTCTGCGGCAAATATAAGCGCATGAAATATCGCGGCGTTGTCTGCGAAAAATGTGGTGTTGAAGTTACGCTTCAGAAAGTGCGCCGCGAGCGCATGGGTCACATCGAACTGGCTGCGCCGGTTGCGCACATCTGGTTCCTGAAATCGCTGCCAAGCCGCATCGGCCTGATGCTGGACATGACACTGCGTGATCTGGAACGTGTGCTGTACTTTGAAAACTACGTTGTTATCGAGCCCGGTCTGACCGACTTGCAGTACGGCCAGATGATGACCGAAGAAGAGTACATGGATGCGCAGGACGCATACGGCATGGACGCCTTCACCGCCAACATCGGCGCCGAAGCCATCCGTGAGATGCTGTCCCAGATCGATCTGGAATCTGAAGCCGAGCAGCTGCGTGCCGATTTGGCCGAAGCGACTGGTGAACTGAAGCCAAAGAAGATCATCAAGCGTCTGAAAGTTGTGGAAAGCTTCATCGAGTCCGGCAACCGTCCTGAATGGATGATCCTGACCGTGATCCCAGTGATCCCGCCAGAGCTGCGCCCGCTGGTGCCGCTGGATGGTGGCCGCTTTGCGACGTCTGACCTCAACGACCTCTACCGTCGTGTGATCAACCGGAACAACCGTCTGAAGCGTCTGATTGAACTGCGCGCGCCTGATATCATCGTTCGTAACGAAAAGCGGATGCTGCAGGAATCTGTGGATGCGCTGTTTGACAACGGCCGTCGTGGCCGCGTGATCACTGGCGCCAACAAGCGTCCGTTGAAATCGCTGTCTGACATGCTGAAAGGTAAGCAGGGTCGTTTCCGTCAAAACCTTTTGGGTAAGCGCGTCGACTTCTCTGGCCGTTCGGTCATTGTGACCGGTCCGGAACTGAAACTGCACCAGTGTGGTCTTCCTAAGAAGATGGCGCTCGAGCTGTTCAAGCCGTTCATCTACTCGCGTCTGGAAGCCAAAGGTCTGTCGTCCACTGTGAAGCAGGCCAAGAAGCTGGTGGAAAAAGAGCGTCCCGAAGTTTGGGATATTCTGGACGAAGTAATCCGCGAACACCCTGTCATGCTGAACCGTGCGCCAACGCTGCACCGTTTGGGCATTCAGGCGTTTGAGCCGGTTCTGATCGAAGGTAAGGCAATCCAGCTGCACCCGCTTGTATGTTCTGCGTTTAACGCGGACTTCGACGGCGACCAAATGGCTGTGCACGTTCCTCTGAGCCTTGAAGCTCAGTTGGAAGCGCGTGTGTTGATGATGTCCACCAACAACGTTCTGTCACCAGCCAACGGTGCGCCAATCATCGTTCCGTCGCAGGATATGATCTTGGGCCTGTACTACACCACCATCATGCGTGAAGGCATGAAGGGTGAAGGTATGGTGTTCTCCTCGATCGAGGAAGTTCAATACGCGCTGGACAATGGCACCGTGCATTTGCACACCAAAATCACCGCCCGTATTCCTCAGTTTGACGAAAACGGACTGGAAGTCTTTGAGCGTTTCGAAACCACACCAGGTCGTGTGCGCTTGGGATCGCTTCTGCCAAAGAACGCCAAAGCGCCGTTTGAGCTGGTGAACAAGCTGCTGCGGAAAAAAGACGTACAGAACGTGATTGACACCGTCTATCGCTACTGTGGTCAAAAAGAGTCCGTGATCTTCTGTGACCAGATCATGACCATGGGCTTCCGCGAAGCGTTCAAGGCTGGCATTTCGTTTGGTAAAGACGACATGGTGATCCCGGACAACAAATGGACCATCGTCGACGGCACCCGTGATCAGGTGAAAGACTTTGAACAACAGTACATGGACGGCCTGATCACTCAGGGCGAAAAGTACAACAAAGTTGTCGATGCCTGGTCCAAGTGTAACGACAAAGTCACCGACGCGATGATGGGTACGATCTCCTCCTCGCAGCGTGACGAGGACGGCTCGGAAGCGGAACCAAACTCGGTCTACATGATGGCGCACTCCGGTGCGCGTGGCTCTGTTACGCAGATGAAACAGCTGGGCGGTATGCGCGGTCTGATGGCCAAGCCAAACGGCGACATCATCGAGACACCGATTATCTCGAACTTTAAAGAAGGTCTGACCGTTCTGGAGTACTTCAACTCCACCCACGGTGCCCGTAAGGGTCTGTCAGATACCGCTTTGAAAACTGCGAACTCCGGTTACCTGACGCGTCGTCTGGTTGACGTGGCTCAGGACTGCATTGTGCGTATGCATGACTGTGGGACTGATGCGGCGATCACCGCCGAAGCGGCAGTCAATGACGGTGAAGTTGTGGCGTCTCTGGCAGAGCGTGTTCTGGGCCGTGTTGCGGCTGAGGATGTGACGAAGCCAGGTACAGACGAAGTTTTGGTCGCACACGGTCAGTTGATCGACGAGCGCATGGCGGACACAATTGACGAAGCCGGCGTGGCAACCATGCGGATCCGCAGCCCGTTGACATGTGAGGCAGAAGAAGGTGTCTGCGCCATGTGTTACGGTCGTGACCTTGCACGTGGTACCATGGTGAACACTGGCGAAGCCGTGGGTATCATCGCAGCACAGTCGATTGGTGAACCCGGTACACAGCTGACGATGCGGACCTTCCACATCGGTGGTGTTGCGCAGGGTGGTCAACAGTCGTTCCTGGAAGCAAGCCAGGAAGGCAAGATCGTCTTTGAAAACGCCAACACTCTGGAGAACGCCAATGGCGAGATCCTGGTGATGGGCCGCAACATGAAGCTGATCATTCAGGGCGAAGACGGCGAAGAGCGTGCCAGCCACAAAGTTGGCTACGGTTCCAAGCTGTTTGTCAAAGATGGTCAGGCTGTCAACTTCGGCGACAAGATGTTTGAATGGGATCCGTACACACTGCCAATTCTGGCGGAAAAAGACGGTAAGGCGAAGTTCGTTGATCTGACCGTGGGTATCTCTATCCGCGATGAGACCGATGATGCGACCGGCATGACCCAGAAAATCGTGACCGACTGGCGTTCCGCGCCAAAAGGCAACGAGCTGAAACCAGAAGTAATCTTGGTGGATGCAGACGGTGAGCCGGTACGTAACGACGCAGGCAACCCAGTACACTACCCAATGTCTGTAGACGCAGTTCTGTCGATTGAAGACGTACAGGATGTGAAAGCTGGTGACGTTATCGCGCGTATCCCGCGTGAAGGCGCCAAGACCAAGGACATTACAGGTGGTCTGCCACGTGTGGCCGAACTGTTCGAAGCCCGTCGTCCAAAAGACCACGCGATCATCGCTGAAATCGATGGTTACGTGCGCTTTGGCCGCGACTATAAGAACAAGCGCCGCATCGCGATTGAACCGTCTGATGAGTCCATGGAAACCGTGGAATACATGGTGCCTAAAGGCAAACACATCCCGGTGCAGGAAGGCGACTTCGTGCAGAAGGGCGACTACATCATGGACGGTAACCCGGCACCACACGACATCCTTGCCATTATGGGTGTTGAAGCGCTGGCGGATTACATGATCGACGAAGTGCAGGACGTGTATCGCCTGCAGGGTGTGAAGATCAACGACAAGCACATCGAAGTGATTGTGCGCCAGATGTTGCAGAAGTGGGAAATCCAGGCTTCTGGTGAAACCACCCTGCTCAAAGGCGAACATGTTGAGAAGATTGAGTTTGATACCGCCAATGAGAAGGCGCTGGCCGAAGGCCGTCGCCCTGCCAAAGGTGAGCCAATCTTGCTTGGTATCACCAAGGCGTCGCTTCAGACCCGGTCCTTCATCTCTGCGGCATCGTTCCAGGAAACCACTCGTGTTCTCACCGAGGCCTCTGTCCAAGGTAAGAAAGACAAACTGGTTGGTCTGAAAGAGAACGTCATCGTGGGCCGACTGATCCCGGCAGGTACCGGTGGTGCGACGCAGAAAGTACGTCGTGTTGCGTCTGAGCGGGACAACGTGGTTGTGGAAGCGCGTCGTGAGGAGGCGGAAGCCGCCGCACGCCTGGCTGCACCGGTTGAAGATGTGACCGCAGATGATGTGTTTGACAGCGGTCTGGTGGAAACACCGGAAAGCCGCGAGTTCGACTAAACCATCGATCTTACGCATTTAGAAAGGGCCTCCGGCAACACGCCGGGGGCCCTTTTTGCGTTTGGACTGAGATTTGCGGAATGAGAAACCGGGGTATTGGCAAAGCCAGCAGGCGGTCCTAGTGTCGCGCGGTTGCAGGTTGGGAGAGGCGGCAGATGGCGGCGATGTCAGACAACACCAAGGGCGCGCTTCTCATGATGTGCTCGATGGCGGCGTTCACGTTTAACGACACTTTGGTCAAATCGCTGGGCACGGATGTGCCGTTGTTTCAGATGTTGTTTCTGCGTGGGTTATTGGCTTCTGTGTTGATCTGGGGCTTGGCCATATCGCTGGGCAAGCTGCGCTGGAGCCTGTCACGCCATGACTGGACGCTGGTGATAATCCGCACTTTTGCCGAAATTGGCGCGGCCTATTTCTTTATCACGGCACTCTATCACATGCCTTTGGCCAATGTGACGGCGATCCTGCAAATCCTGCCTTTGACCGTCACCCTTGGTGGCGCATTGTTTTTTGGCGAGACGGTCGGCTGGCGTAGAGCATCGGCGATTGCGGCTGGTTTTTGCGGCATGCTGTTGATTGTAAGACCGGGGCCGGAAGGCTTTGATCAATATGCGATCTACGCCATGGTCGCGGTGGCATTTGTCACGTTGCGAGACCTGTCCACGCGCAAGATGTCTCCCAACGTGCCGTCTTTGACAGTAACCTTAGTTGCCTCGCTTGGTGTCATGGTATTTGCCGGAGTAGCCAGCCTGGGCGGCGAATGGGTCACCCTTGATGGCCGTCAATGGGGGCTGCTCAGCGGCGCGGCGCTGTTTATCTTGGGCGGGTATCTGTTTTCCGTGCTGGTGATGCGCGTCGGTGAAGTCAGCTTTATCGCGCCCTTCCGCTACAGCGGTTTGCTCTGGGCGCTGATCCTCGGCTTTGCGGTATTTGGCGATTGGCCTGATCCCATCACGCTCGCCGGTGCAACGATTGTTGTGGGGGCAGGGGTGTTCACCCTATTGCGCGGGCGCAAGCTGTCTCAGGAAAAAGTGGCGCGCACCTGATCCACGTCGATGGCAAAGCGGGCTTTGAACTCCGCTTCCTGCTCCAGCGTCAATGGCTCCACCGGCACCGGTTTGACCTTTTTCTGGCGACTGTCGTTGTAGCCATTGTGGGTGCGCACCCACATTGGTGTATCGGTGAAAGACACGGTGGGCATGAATTGGTTCATGATCCCGTGACGGAAGTTCATGATCGTGAGGGGACAGCCACCGCGCACATACATTCCCAACGACGCCACATAGAGATTGCGGACCGTGTCCGTAGCGGCGATCCCCTCGCCACTCATTTCGGCAATGATGCCCCGGTTCCAGTCAAAGGCGACGCTACGGTTCTTCAACAGGCCTGGCACTGCATTCACCGCTTCACGGAACCTTTCAAAAAAATCCACGGAAATGGCGTCGTCATCATCATGGCGGAATTGCAAACACGGCGCCTTGGGATCCTTGCGCGCGCCGTTGATCAGCTCTTTCATCAGTGGGCGGTGCGGTTTTGGCTCATGGGCAACTATCGAGACTTGCGGAATGTCGGCCGTAATGTCTTGCAGACGGTCCACATGATGTTTTGGCAAGGTGTCGCCAATCACGATAATCATCTCAAAATTCTGGTCGGTTTGAGCGCGTAGGCAGGGCAGGGCCACGGTCTCCATCAATTGGAACCGTTCCTCCAGCCGCTTCTCTGCATAAAGGAAGGCAATGCGGTCTTCGATGGTTTCATGTTCCACTTGAAATCCGCCTAGAGCGGGGTAGGAAAAACGGCACAGACCAATCATCTGCATGTCCCTGCTGTCGATCATGATTTTGCCTCTCCTGTCGTTGCGCGCACATTGGCAGGGCCAGCGCGGCAGCGCAACAGGGCGGCTGTTGACAAGCGTCGCGACTCCCCATATACGCGCGCCTATCCGGCAGTGGGACAAGTGTATCCTGAGCCGTTTCACACCTGTAGTGGTCAAGTTCCGGTCTACTTTGAAGACCGCAACCTCTGAGACCTCACCGCGTCGTTTGCCTCGGAATGGAAACGATTGCGGTTTTTACGCTTGTGTTCGCACAAGGCGTGAAAAATCAGATAACCGCGTTGGGCGTCAGCCCGGCGTATAAATGGAAGCAATAGGAAAGAGACCCTATGCCAACGATTCAGCAGCTGATCCGCAAACCGCGTCAGCCTAAAATCAAGCGCTCCAAGTCGCAGCACCTGGAGCAGTGCCCTCAGAAGCGCGGCGTGTGCACACGTGTATACACCACCACGCCGAAGAAACCGAACTCCGCTATGCGTAAAGTTGCAAAGGTTCGCCTGACCAACGGTTACGAAGTGATCTCCTACATCCCGGGTGAAAGCCACAACCTTCAGGAGCACTCTGTGGTTCTGATCCGTGGCGGTCGTGTAAAAGACCTTCCGGGTGTCCGTTACCACATCCTGCGTGGTGTTTTGGATACCCAAGGCGTCAAAGACCGTAAGCAACGTCGTTCGAAGTACGGCGCGAAGCGTCCTAAGTAAGAAGGAGAGGCTGATATGTCACGTCGTCACGCCGCTGAAAAACGCGAAATTCTGCCCGACGCCAAATTTGGCGATCTGGTGCTGAGCAAGTTCATGAACAACCTGATGATCGACGGTAAGAAGTCGGTCGCAGAAAAGATTGTCTACAACGCCCTCGACCGCGTTGAAGACAAAGTAAAGCGCGCCCCTGTGGAAGTGTTCCACGAAGCGCTGGACAACATCAAACCATCGGTTGAGGTTCGCTCTCGCCGTGTGGGTGGTGCCACCTATCAGGTACCGGTTGAAGTGCGTCCAGAGCGTCGTGAAGCATTGGCCATTCGCTGGCTGATCACCGCGTCGCGCAACCGCAACGAGAACACTATGGAAGAGCGCCTCGCAGGTGAACTTCTGGACGCTGTGAACTCTCGCGGTACCGCCGTTAAAAAGCGGGAAGACACGCACAAGATGGCCGAAGCTAACAAAGCCTTCAGCCACTATCGTTGGTAAATCCCAGAGGACATTAGACCAATGGCACGCGAATATACGCTTGAGCACTACCGTAACTTCGGGATCATGGCGCACATCGATGCAGGTAAAACCACCTGCTCCGAGCGCATCCTGTATTACACCGGCAAATCCCACAACATTGGTGAGGTGCACGACGGTGCAGCCACCATGGACTGGATGGAGCAGGAACAGGAACGTGGTATCACCATCACCTCCGCTGCGACGACCACGTTCTGGGAGCGCACCGAGGATGGTCAATCCGCGGATTCTCCAAAGCACCGTCTGAACATCATCGACACCCCAGGCCACGTTGACTTCACTATTGAAGTTGAGCGTTCGCTGGCGGTTCTCGATGGTGCTGTCTGTGTTCTGGACGCCAACGCTGGTGTTGAACCTCAGACTGAAACAGTGTGGCGTCAGGCTGACCGCTACAAGGTTCCACGCATGGTTTTTGTCAACAAGATGGACAAAATCGGCGCGGACTTCTTCAACTGTGTTCACATGATTGAAGACCGTACCGGTGCAACCGCTGTTCCAATCGCTTTCCCAATTGGCGCCGAAACCGAGCTGGAAGGCTTGGTTGACCTGGTGACCATGGAAGAGTGGCTGTGGCAGGGTGAAGACCTCGGCGCATCTTGGGTGAAAGCTCCTATCCGTGACAGCTTGAAAGAGCTGGCAGACGAATGGCGTGGCAAGATGGTGGAAGCGGCTGTCGAACAAGACGACGACGCCATGGAAGCTTATCTTGAAGGCGAAGAGCCTGACGTACCAACTCTGCGCAAACTGCTGCGCAAAGGTACGCTGGAAATGGCATTTGTGCCGGTTCTGGGCGGTTCCGCGTTCAAAAACAAAGGTGTTCAGCCTCTGCTCAACGCCGTAATCGACTATCTGCCGAGCCCGCTCGACGTTGTTGATTACATGGGCTTTGAACCAGGTGACGAAACCGAAGAACGTAACATTGCCCGTCGTGCAGACGACGACATGGCGTTCTCCGGCTTGGCGTTCAAAATCATGAACGACCCGTTTGTTGGCTCCCTGACCTTTACCCGGATTTACTCCGGTGTGCTGAGCAAGGGCGACACGCTCTTGAACTCCACAAAAGGTCGTAAAGAGCGCATCGGTCGTATGATGATGATGCACTCCAACAACCGTGAGGAAATCACCGAAGCGTTTGCTGGTGACATCATCGCGCTGGCAGGTCTGAAAGACACAACCACTGGTGACACACTCTGCGCCACCAACGACCCGGTTGTTCTGGAAACCATGACCTTCCCGGATCCGGTGATCGAGATTGCTGTTGAGCCTAAGACCAAAGCTGACCAAGAGAAAATGTCTCAGGGTCTGCAGCGTCTGGCAGCCGAAGATCCATCTTTCCGCGTGGAAACTGACCTGGAATCCGGTCAGACCATCATGAAGGGTATGGGCGAACTTCACTTGGACATCCTCGTGGATCGTCTGAAGCGTGAGTTCAAGGTTGAGGCCAACATCGGTGCGCCACAGGTGGCTTACCGTGAGACCATCTCCAAAGCGATTGAGCATACCTATACGCACAAGAAACAGTCTGGTGGTTCCGGTCAGTACGCTGAAGTCAAAATGGAAATCATGCCGACTGAAGCTGGTGAAGGCTACTCCTTTGAAAGCCGCATCGTTGGTGGTGCTGTTCCTAAGGAATACATCCCGGGTGTTGAAAAGGGTATCAAGTCGGTCATGGACTCCGGTCCTCTGGCAGGCTTCCCTGTGATCGACTTCAAAGTTGCTCTGATCGACGGTAAGTTCCACGACGTGGACTCCTCGGTTCTGGCCTTTGAAATCGCGGCACGTATGTGTATGCGTGAAGGCATGCGCAAAGCTGGCGCCAAGCTGCTTGAGCCAATCATGAAAGTGGAAGTGATCACACCAGAAGAATACACTGGTGGTATCATTGGCGATCTGACCTCCCGTCGTGGTCAGGTTTCCGGCCAGGAACCACGCGGCAACGCGATTGCGATCGATGCAAACGTGCCGCTGGCAAATATGTTTGGCTACATCAACACCCTTCGTTCGATGAGCTCGGGCCGCGCCCAGTTCACCATGCAGTTCTCGCATTACGATCCCGTACCGCAGAACATCTCGGACGAAATCCAGGCAAAATTCGCGTAAGCGACAAGATATTGGAAGGTTCGCAATTTTCGCGGACCTTCCTCAATCACAAAGGAGGCCATCATGGCTAAGGAAAAGTTTGAACGTAATAAGCCGCACGTCAACATCGGCACCATCGGCCACGTTGACCACGGTAAAACCACTCTGACCGCAGCGATCACCAAATACTTTGGTGACTTCAAAGCCTACGACCAGATCGACGGCGCACCAGAAGAAAAAGCGCGCGGCATCACCATCTCGACTGCACACGTTGAGTATGAAACCGCCGACCGCCACTATGCGCACGTCGACTGCCCCGGCCACGCTGACTATGTGAAAAGCATGCCCACCGGTGCGGCACTGACGGATGGCGCCATCCTCGTTGTGAGCGCGGCTGTCGGC
The DNA here is from genome assembly GCA_024224295.1 of Shimia sp. Taxonomy (GTDB): domain Bacteria; phylum Pseudomonadota; class Alphaproteobacteria; order Rhodobacterales; family Rhodobacteraceae; genus Shimia. Next base: position 18,059 of record JAAENN010000053.1, read on the forward strand.
CGCATGCCTCAGTCTCGGGAGCGCAGCGTGCTGGGTCGCCAGGTTGGCAGCCCC
>JAAENN010000054.1 GCA_024224295.1 Shimia sp.
CGCTGTCTGGTCTCCAAGTGGCCGTTGGATAATGTTTCAATCAGATCGCGATGGGAACGAAGAAGTCTATTTGATAGATACGTTGACTCATTTGGACTTTGGACAAACGGTACTGGCTCACCTGACAGATGAACGAGATGAAGAGCAGCAAGAACCTTAACAAGAGCGCATATTCTGTTGAAAAGAGCGCCGATTCACACTTCAACTGGACTTTTTGACGACCGGCGACCGCACGCGCGGTCTCAATCGGGTGCCGGCAACCCGTCCAGGGGAATTACCCCGGGGTTTGGGCATAGCGGCAAGTGTCCCCAACTGGCGAATAATGCGTCCGAAGTCGCGTTGTACAGCCGATGGGGAAGGTGTAGCAGTTTGGGGTGCTGGCAAGTAGCGCTCCCAGGGACGCGGCAGCCGGTCAGCCAAAGGGCGGGCCAGCCAGAGTTGGACATAAGCCAGTTGGACCAGTTGCCACCAGTTTTCTTCATGCTCCAGGTCCGGTGTCTGATAGCTGGTGAGCAACAAACGCTGTTTGCCAAAGCGAAAGAAGTGCTCCAGGTCATAGCGTTGGGCGTAAGCCGCCTGGCTGTGTCTCAAAGACAGTTCTCGGCGTCGTTGTCCGCTGACGACCACCCATATGGGGCGCTTGAAGACCGGTTGGCCCGCTGCATCCAGCCAGCGAATACGCCCCAGAGTGAACGGATACTTGTGCATCGGACAGTCATGCTTGCCGCGCATGAGCATATCGTGCCAACCCTCAATCTGAATGATGTACGAGCGCCCCCGCCGGCTGGTGTAGGGAAACGCGACCTGCTCATCGGGCGCGGGCCAGGTTTCCGGTTCTAGCAAAGAGAATCGTTCGCCATACCACCTGGGACGCCCTGGTTTCCGTTTGCCTTCCACCGGCAGCGGCTGCCGATACAGGGTGCGGTTGCTCCGTAGCCGGGCCATGGTCACCAGATTCTTGTGTTTGGCGGCAGCGGCCAGATAGTCAGGCGTACTATACCGCGTGTCGCCCACATGCACACTCAACGCGTCATGCCAGGGCAGCGTTTCGTCGCTCATGAGCAACTCAAGCAGGTCAGCCCCAACTGTAGCTTCTTGCTCCTGGCTGCTCACCCGGCGGACCACCAACGGCACTATCCATGGCGGTTCCTCCCGCGTCGCCTTTTCTGGTAGATGGGCCATGACCGCATACTGATGCCCAATGGTCACCGGCTTGTTGCTCTTGATCGGGTTCGGTTGGTACACATAGCCCCGCTCCGCCAGGGTCCGCGCAAACTGGCGCGGTACCGAGGTCACATCCGTGCCGAAGAGCCAATAGGGTCGCGCTGCCGGTGACGGCACATAGTTCGCTACGATGCCCAGCAATCCCTCCTCTTGCTCGCGTCGTTCTCCCTCTGCTGGCCCTTCCGCTGAGACCTCGAAGAACCCGGCGATGGCCTTGTACAGACTGCTGTACTCCCGCTGAAAGCAGGCTTCCAAACTCAACTCCACCACCGACCGGGCTGTCGTTTGACTCGATAGCGCGTCCAGCAAGTCCATCAGGCTGTCAGCGCAACGTTCAAAGCTCTGGTATAGTTGTTCGCGAAACTGTTCCAGTTGGGTTTCTCTTTTTCTGTTCATACCCCCAATTTTGGAACAGATTCATCTTATGCTCAAGCTCGCTTTTTGACCTTGTTTTGTCCAAAGTCCAACTACATGAAAATGCTGTATAAATATCCGCAAGTGGCCTATCCCTACGACCAGCTTGTGCAAGAAAACGCGCAACGCGATAGACATGCCCCAGAGTTCGAACTGATTGATGCCCTGCGCGATTGTTTCGCCGAAAATCGCTATTTTGATGTCTTCATCGAATACGCCAAGGCGGACCAGGAAGACATTTTGTGCCGGATTTCGGTTATCAATCGCGGGCCAGAAGCCGCGCCAATCCATGTGTTGCCGCACTTATGGTATCGCAACACCTGGTCGTGGGGTATCGCGATGACCGGCCTCAAATCATCGCGCTTGACGACTCGTCGGCGCACACAACTCACCATCACCTGGGCGAACGTTGGTGGTATGTCTATGCAAATGGGCAGAAAGGTGAACTGCTTTTCACCGAAAATGACACCAATGCCGAACGGATATTGGGCACGCTCAACG